>JAZNJD010000001.1:0-15034 GCA_045577835.1 Acutalibacteraceae bacterium
TTCTCATCTCTAATATTTCTTTTTCATATTCGTTTATATGACGATAATTTCTTGACATAACAAAACCTCCTATGGTAGTTGTTTTAATTCTACCATAGGAGGTCGCTTTTTTCTATTGTCCGTTTTTACTGGACTTGTGCCTTTACTTTTTTAAGCTTTATCTTTTTTTATTTGCTATAAGTTCAGGTATTTGTGCAATTATTATAGCCGAGAAAACAACCGCACAACCAAGTAACTCTCGGCCACTAAGTAAATTTCCTGCGATTGCACCACCTACCGCCGCAAAAACACTTTCAAGGCTCATTGAAAGAGATGCAAATGCAGGCTCAGCATATTTTTGACCTATAATCTGCAAGGTATAAGCTACACCACTTGACATTATGCCGAGATAAAGTATATAAGGCATAGCATCTAAAATTATCTGTCCGTTATAATTTTGCGTTTCAAAAATTAAAGAAAGCACTCCCGAGATAGTACCACAAACTAAAAACTGAAGCATAGAAAGCCTTATTCCGCCAACGGCACCTACAAATTTATCAACTGCAAATATGTGAAGACTAAAGCATACAGCACAAATAAGCACTAATAGGTCGGCAAAATAGAAACCGTCAAGCCCTGATTTAAAGCATAAAAGGTAAAATCCTATAAGCGCTATTACAACCGAAAGCCAAACAAGAGGGGATATCTTTCTTTTTAAAAACACCGAAAACAGAGGCACGATTATAACATAAAGTGCGGTTATAAAACCCGAATGAGCCTCCACAGCTGCGCCTTCGGGATAAAATGCAATTCCAAATTGCTGAAAGTTCACCGAGATTGCTAGAAAAACACCGCAGACAATGGCGCCTGTTATAACAGATTTTCGTTCTTTTTTGTCCTTTGGAAAAACAGGCTCTGGATTTTTCCTTTTAACAATTCGGTAAAGCAAATAAAGAAAAGGAACGCTTATGTATGAACGAAGGCAGTTTATTAAAAATGAGGGTACAGCTGATGCGTTGCTTTGTGCTACGAAAGCTAGTCCCCAAAGCAACGCCGCAGCGCATAAAATAAGGCTTCCTTTTAGATTTTTGTACTTCATAATTTTTAATACCACCTAAACTTTAAAGTCAGTACACATTGTAACATAACTAATTAAAAATAGCAAACAATATATTTATCTTAAAGTAGCCGAAGCATTTAAACCCGAATTAGATTTTGGGTTTAGAATTTTATGTTGATTTTTGTATTAGATTTATGTATAATATAAATTAGTATATTATGGTTTATTATGCCAAAATTAAGAGGATTTGCAAAATTTGGAGGAACTAAATGTTAGAGCTTAAAGATATATCCTTTACAGCATCATCGGAAAACGGTGAAAAGGAAATCCTTAAAAATATTTCAATGACTATTGAGGACGGTTTTGTTGCCATAACAGGTCCAAACGGCGGCGGCAAATCCACCCTTGCAAAAATAATAAGCGGTATCATAAAGCCAACCTCAGGCAAGATTTTTTTTGACGGTGAGGATATAACCGAGCTATCAATAACAGATAGAGCCAAAAAGGGTATTAGCTTTGCCTTTCAGCAACCCGTAAGATTTAAGGGTATTACTGTTAATGACCTTATTCGTCTAGCGGCGGGCAAGGATATAACCATAGGTGAAGCTTGTGAATATCTTTCCCGTGTGGGTCTTTGTGCTAGAGATTATATTAACCGTGAGGTTAATGCATCGCTTTCAGGCGGTGAGCTTAAAAGAATAGAAATAGCAACTGTTTTAGCTAGAGGAACAAAGGTCTCACTCTTTGATGAGCCCGAAGCTGGTATTGACCTTTGGAGCTTTAATAACCTAATAAATGTATTCGAAAAAATGCACGAAACCAATGGCGGCTCGATAATTATTATATCCCATCAGGAGAGAATACTTAACATTGCCGATAAGGTTGCCGTTATAGCGGCAGGAAAATTAAAGGCTTACGGTCCTAAAAAGGATATTTTACCTGAGCTTTTGGGTGCAACCAAGGAAGCGTGCAGCGTTCTTACAGATAATATGAGAGGTAGCGTGTAATGAACAATACCGAAAAAGAACTTCTTAAAATAATTGCGGATATGGAGGGTACACCCTCAGGCGCTTATAATATTAGAGCCAACGGTGCACTCGCCGAACGCAAAGTTACAGAAAATGTAAATATAGTAAACAAGGCAGACGGTTCTGGTATTGATATAATTATAAGACCGGGCACTAAAAACGAAACCGTGCATATTCCTGTGGTAATTAACGCTTCGGGATTAAACGACCTTGTATATAACGATTTTATAATCGGTGAAAATGCCGATGTTACCATTATGGCAGGCTGCGGAATTCACAACTGCGGCGACGAGGAGTCCCGTCACGATGGTATCCATACCTTCTTTGTAGGCAAAAATGCGAAGGTTAAGTATATTGAGCGCCATTACGGCGAGGGTGACGGTAACGGCGAGCGTAATATGAATCCTACCTCGGTTGTAAACATAGCCGAGGGCGGTTATATGGAAATGGAAACCACACAGATTAAGGGTATAGACTATACTAACCGTGTAACCAGAGCAACAGTTGAAAAGGGTGGCACGCTTATCGTTCACGAAAAGCTGATGACACATAAAAATCAGCACGCCTCGACCGATTTCTCGGTTGATTTAAACGGAGAAAATGCGAGCGCTAACGTTGTTTCCCGTTCGGTTGCTAAGGATACTTCAACTCAGATTTTCAGGTCTAATATAAATGGTAATAGCCTTTGTAACGGTCACACAGAGTGCGATGCTATCATAATGGATAAAGCACAGGTAAAGGCTATACCCGAAATAAACGCTAATGACCCTGACGCTTCTCTAATTCACGAAGCAGCAATAGGTAAAATAGCAGGCGAGCAACTTATAAAGCTTATGAGCCTAGGACTATCGGAACAAGAGGCTGAAGAGGAAATAATCAACGGTTTCCTAAAATAATGTAACTTATAAAACGGTTAGAAGGAGATAATTACTTATGAACTTAATCAAATCTATCGTTCGCAAATTAAAAACAATCTTGAGAAAAACAGGTTTTATTTCAAGAAGATTGTCAAGATATGATAATAAAAATATTGCTATTATAAGAAACAGCGAGTATTTTGATATAAATTTCTATTTCTCAAAATATAAGGATGTAGCTAATGCAGGAATGGATCCGGCAGCCCATTATTACTTTTTTGGATGGAAAGAAGGCCGAAATCCAAGCGAAGAATTTTCAGGCAAACTTTATATGAAGCTAAACGAGGGCAAAATGCCCGAAATGAATCCGTTGCTTCATTTTGAAACAGTAGGTAAAAATAAGTCTGATATTATAGGCCCTGGCGATAGTAATTTTAACTGTTTAATAACGGCTTCGGAACTGTTGGAGGATTTCTTTGACCGAATACCGATTTTAAAAACTCTTCCGGTGTCGCGCGACAAAAAAAGGCTTAATATAGTTTTTAACGGATACGATAAAAGTTGTTTTTTTGGAGGAAAGGCAACTGCTTTAATATTAGCAATACAGTTTGCAACACGATACAATTATGATTTCCGTATAATTTCCCAAAGTCCTGATCCTAATATTCTTCATCAGTTTTTAGAGCTATTTGAAATTGAAACTCCTCAGAAGGTTGAATATTTTGCCTATGACAGTAAAAACCTTCTTGAAATTTCTGAAAACGATGATTTTATATGTACTATGTGGGAAAATGCTGCAGCAGTACTATCAACACCTGCTATTACCGGTAAAGTTTATTACATTATGCAAGAGGTTGAAACCCTATTCTATGATCATGGGGATATACATCTCAAATGCTTACAGACCCTCACAGACGATAGACTGATTCCTGTAGTAAACTCAAAACTTTTATACGATTATCTGATAGAAAACGGATATAAAAATGTGGCTTCGAACGGAATATTTTTTGAACCTGTATTTTCACCAAAGCTTTTAAAACCTAGTAAGACAAGCTTTACAAAAAAAGATAAGTATACTTTGTTTTACTATGGTCGCCCATCTCATCAACGAAATATTTTTTATTTTGGATTAGATTGTCTCAATGAAGCTTTTTTAACAGGCAAACTAAATCCTGATGAATGGACGGTTGTTTTAGCGGGCGATTCATCTGTACCGAAATTTAGATTCGATGTAGATGTTGAAATAAAGCGTTTAGGAGTTATGTCTTGGAAAGAGTATTGTGATTTTGCTTCTACAGTAGACCTTTGTTACAGTATGATTTATACTCCACATCCATCGTACCCACCTCTTGATACAACTACCGCAGGTGCAGTTTGTGTTACTAATCGTTGTAATAATAAGAAGGATTTGAGCTGTTACTCGGAAAATATAGTAATGGCAGATTTAACCAAAGAATCTATGCTAGAGGCTTTTGTAAAAGGAGCAGAGCTTGTTAAGGATATAGATAGAAGAAAGAAAAATTACGAAAACTCACATACTGCGGGTTCTTGGTACGATGCCTTTGCCCCCGTGCTTGAACATATGCACAAGTTTACGGAGGAAAAGAATGTATAAAATAAAAACAAGAGAAAAATTCAGTCTTGAGATGGATACTTTATCCTTTGAAACAAGGTGCAAAAGGCTTTTTACACCTGGTAAAAAAAAGGTAGTTTATTTCAAAAATGAATTTGATAATTCAACATTTAGATATCGTTGTGTAAATTTTTGTCAAGCTATGGAAAGTAATGATAACTATATTATTACGTATTTCCTTTGCAAAGATATACCGAGAATAATTAAGTATATCGATAATATCGATATTATAATACTCCAGCGTGCTACTTGGATTCCTGATATTGAAAATCTTATTTTCGTTGCAAAGAGTAAAAATATTCCTGTTGCTTATGATATGGACGACCTATTTTTTAATGCTGATTATGCTATACGCTATATCGGTCATATAGGAAGAGATTATACCGAATTCAACGTACACGAGTTTTTTGGATATACAGTTGGTTACGAATATGCAGCTAAAAATTGTGATGCTTATATTGCAACTGTTCCACCTTTAAAGGAAGCTTTAGAGCAGTATTTTAAGAAGCCTGCATTTGTTGTGCCTAATTTTCTGAATAATAATCAGATTGAAGAATCAGAATATATTATTGAAAATAGGGAGTATAGCGACAAACGCTTCCAAATAGGATATTTCAGCGGCTCACATTCGCATTTAATGGATTTTAAAACCATTGAAAATGATTTAATAGCACTTCTTAAAAAATATGACGATATTGATGTTGTAATAGTAGGTCTATTAAATCTTGAGGGAGAATTAGCCGAATTTAAAAATCAAGGCAGGATAATTTTTAGAAACTTAGTCCCTTACCAAGAACTACAATATGAAATAGGCAGAGTTGACGTGAATGTAGTTCCTTTGACTATTGATGATTTTAATGAAGCTAAATCCGAACTTAAATATTTTGAGGCAGGAATAGTTAAGATCCCTTCCTGTGTTGCACCAACGCAACTTTATAAAAAAATCATTAACGATGGCATAAATGGTTTTATATGTGAAGGAAGTCAATGGTTTGAAAAAATAGAAAAGCTTTATTTAGATAAGGAACTGCGTAAAAATATCTCAGAAGCTGCATATCAAACAGCGTGCGATATTTATTTGCCTGAAAAACAAACCGAAGCTATTTGTAATACCTACGATAGTATTTTAAGTTTAAAGAAGTAGGAATACGCAAGGAGTGAAATTTTGGTAAATTCAAATATTATCTCTGCCGCAATTGTTAGCTATAACAGTTCAAGTGTTGTTGAGAAGGCGTGTAATTCTATATTAGAGTATACAACACGTTATCCGCTAAAGTTTTATATGATAGACAATGCTTCAACTGATGAAACACTGCAAAATATAAGTAATATTGCAGGAGTTGAAATTTTAAAGCTGGATAAAAACATAGGCTTTGGTGCGGCTCATAATAAAATCTTAGAAAACGAGATAGGAAAGTATCATTTTGTTATTAACCCTGATATAGTTATAAATCAAGATGTTTTATCCGATATGGTAGATTTTATGGAGAAAAACACAGATGTAGTAATGTGTATGCCTAAAATTTTGAATGAGGATGGTACCGAACAAAAGCTGCCTAAAGAAAAGCCTACCTTTAAAACCTTATTTTTTGGTCGTTTGTCCAAAAAAATAAGAAACGAATATATATGGGCAGATAGAGATATCACAGAGGTTACCGATGTTGATTTTTGTACAGGCTGTTTTTTCTGTATAAGGTCAGAAGTTTTTGAAAACTTAGGCGGTTTTGATGAGCGCTTTTTTATGTATCTTGAGGATGCGGACTTAACGCAAAGGGCTAAAAAATACGGCAGAGTAGTTATGAATCCTCACGTATCGGTTACGCATATTTGGGAACGAGAAAGTGCAAAAAAAATCAAATATTTATTTATTCACATATTTTCGGCAATAAAATTTTTGTTAAAAAAGGGAGGAATGCAGGGTGAGAATACTTATAACGGGATGTAGAGGTCAGCTTGGCAACGAGTTGCAGTCGATTATAAAATCGGGCAAGAGTGAAATAGGTGCACAGCCACAAGAAATCAAAGATGCTGTGGTTATACCGGTTGATATCGATGAACTTGATATTACAGATTTATCTGCAGTAGAAAAATTCGTTTTTGAAGCAAAACCCGATGTAATAATAAATTCAGCTGCAATGACCAATGTTGACGGTTGCGAAACTATGCAGGATGTAGCATTTAAGGTTAATGCTGTAGGTGTTAGAAATTTAGCTATGGCGGCTAAAAAAACAGGTGCAAAGTTTATACATGTTTCTACCGACTATGTCTTCGCAGGTGACGGCACTAAACCTTACATTGAATGGGATACTGTAAACCCTCAAAGCGCTTACGGTGCATCAAAAGCACTCGGCGAAAAATACGCAATGAGCTTTAACGATAAAACCTTTATCGTGCGCACATCCTGGCTTTACGGGTATATAGGTAAAAACTTTGTAAAAACCGTTCGCAGAGTTATTAGAGAAAAGGGCGCTATTACGGTGGTTAACGACCAAAGAGGAAACCCTACCAATGCCAACGATTTAGCACACCATATTTTAAAATTAGCATTAACCGAAGAGTATGGAATATATCACTGCACAGGTAGCGGCGAATGCTCTTGGTATGATTTTGCTGTAAAGATTGCAGAATATTCGGGCTTCGGCGATGTGGTTAAACCCTGTACAACAGAGGAATATCCAAGTCCTACTAAAAGACCGGCATATTCGTCACTAAGAAATTTGGCGCTTGAATGTAGTGTGGGTGACGAAATGCGTGATTGGAAGGTAGCACTTGAGGAATATATATCAAAGGTGGAGGATTAAATTATGAAAACATATTTAGTTACAGGCGGTGCGGGCTTTATAGGCTCAAACTTCGTTATTTACATGCTAGGTAAATACGATGATGTTAAAATCATAAATGTAGACAAGCTAACCTATGCAGGTAACCTTGAAAATCTAAAGAGCGTTGAAAACAACCCTAATTACAGCTTTGTTCAGGCTGATATTTGCGATAGAGAGGCAATCTCTAAAATATTCAGCGAGAACGAAATTGACTATGTTGTAAACTTTGCTGCAGAAAGTCACGTTGACCGTAGTATAACAAACCCCGAAATTTTTGTTAAGACAAATGTTGAGGGCACTGTTAATATGCTTCAGTGTGCAAAAATTGCTTGGCAGACAGGTGACGATACCTATAAAGAGGGCGTTAAATATCTTCAGGTTTCAACCGATGAGGTTTACGGCTCTTTAGGCGATGAGGGTTACTTTACCGAAACCACACCGCTTGACCCACATTCCCCATATTCATCTTCAAAGGCATCGGCTGACCTTTTTGTAAAGGCTTTCGGCGATACCTATAAATTCCCTGTAAATATCACCCGCTGTTCTAATAACTACGGACCTTATCAGTTCCCTGAGAAGTTGATTCCTCTTATTATGAACAACACATTAAAGCATAAAGATTTACCCGTTTACGGTGACGGTATGCAGATTAGAGACTGGCTCTATGTTGAAGACCACTGTAAAGCTATCGATATGGTAATTCGTGACGGCGTTTTAGGTGAGGTATATAATGTTGGCGGACATAACGAAAAACCAAATATATTCATTGTTAAATCAATAATTGAGTATATTAAGGAAAATGTAGACGAAACCGTTGGCGAGCATATGATTAAGCATGTTACCGATCGTAAGGGACATGACCGCCGCTACGGAATTGACCCACAAAAGATTAAGGATGCTCTTGGTTGGTATCCTGAAACCTGTTTTGAGGTTGGCATTAAGAAAACTCTTAAATGGTATCTTGATAATATGGACTGGGTTGAAAACATTGTAAGCGGTGACTATCAAAATTATTACGATAAGATGTATGCTGCTAAGAAGGAGCTAAAGTAATGGGTAAGTTTAACTTTATTAAAACGTCTATTGACGGTGTTATTATAGTCGAACCTACCGCCTTTGGTGATAGCAGAGGTTACTTTATGGAAACCTATCAAAAGGAGGATTTCATAAAGGGTGGCATAACTGTAGATTTTGTTCAGGACAATCAGTCTATGTCTACAAAGGGTGTCCTTAGAGGTCTTCATTTTCAAAAGCAGTTCAGCCAATCAAAGCTTGTTCGTTGCATTAAAGGTGAGGTATTTGATGTTGCGGTCGATTTAAGACCTAATAGTCCTACCTATGGCAAATGGGAGGGCGTAGTTCTTTCGGCTGAAAACAAAAAACAGTTTTTTATCCCTAAAAACTTTGCTCACGGTTTTTTAGTGCTTTCCGACGAAGCTGAATTCGTTTATAAGGTTGATGATTTTTATCATCCGAACGACGAGGGCGGTCTTATGTGGAACGACCCTGATATAGCTATTAAGTGGCCTATTGAAGATGGAATGGAAATAAAACTTTCGGATAAAGATAAAATCCATCCACCTTTTAAAAATTTAAAATTTTAAAAAAATATAATAAAACCTCCCGAAGAGTAAATAATACTTAAAGGGAGGTTTTAAAAATATGAAGAGTGAAACATCTTGTTTTTTCAAAGGACTTGGTATCGGTATGGCTGCGGGCGCTACTGCCGCAATTGTCAGTAAGGTTATGCTAACAGATGCCCATAAAACGACAAAAGGCTCTGCAAAGCTCATAAAAGCTGTGGGCGATTTCGCTGACGGCATACAAACAATATTTAGATAAATTCAAAAAATCGGTTGCTTCAAAGTAACCGATTTTTTGATTTCAGTAATAAAACTCATTGCAGTTGAATTTTGAATTTAAATCGTGTATAATATATTAAAAATAAAGGAAAGGAGAATAAGTTTATGAAGGATTTTGAGATTTTAAGCCGTGATACAATTGTTGCTGTTTGGAAAGATAACGAGCTTAAAGTTTTGAATAATGATTTGTTGCCTTTATATTTAAAGCGTGTAAGTGATGCAAAATCTTGGCTTGAAACAAGGGCCATCGATTCGCATAGAGCAAACTCACGTCTGCTTAAAAAGGCTTTAAGACTAGCAAGTAAAGACGATGTTTCAACCGTACTTCACGTTAACGCCGCAACCATTACTGATACCTATTGGGTTAGGGCTATTGGTAGCGACTTGAAATACGAAGATGTTCGCTTTAATAAAGACTATTTCTCCAATCTGGCTTTACGAGGACTATATTCAAGTTTTAATTCTGCCGCTAAGCGTAAGGATACTAAAACTCCCGAGCTTACCAATATCGGTAGCTTTGAAAAGTGTTGGAAACTTAAAAATGGAAAATGGTGGATTTATAAATCTGCTAACCAAAAGGAACAGTTCTCAGAACTTTTCGTGTATGAGTTGGGTAAGGCACTTGGAATGAATATGGCCTACTACGAAAAAGGTGATAAATGTGTAAAATCTCTTGATTTCACTGATTCGCCAAATGTTATATTTGAACCAGCTTCATCCTTTATGGGTGACGAGGAAGATTATATTAAGGTTGTTGAAAAGCTAAAGGAGCTTTGCCCCAAAGCAATTCCCGATTATGTTAAAATGATTTTCCTTGACACTATAACCGCAAACCCTGATAGACACACAGGAAACTTCGGTTTAATGCGTGATGTGAAGAGCGGTGAGCTTTTAGGCTTAGCACCAAACTTTGATAACAATATGGCACTTATTGCTCGTGGATATTCCACAAGCAAATCGACAAACGACCTGTTAATCACGTTGTTTAATGAACTAATGGAAAAGTATCCTGAGTATAAGGAATACTTGCCAAAAGTAACAGAGCAAATGATTAAGAAGGTTATTAACAAACTTAATATGAAGGTTAAATCTCAGGTGATTGTTGATTTACTAATTAACCGCTATAATGCCATCGAAAAACTATAATATTGATTAAACCCCTGCAGTAAATTATCTTTACTGCAGGGGTTTAATTATTGGTATTTATGAGATATATGAATGGGTTGTATAGTAACATGCATTTTCTTATATACAATAAATTCTTGGTTGTAAAGCGCTACTTAAATTCAATGCAATCTCCATCTTTTGGATAAGATAATTCAAAAGGTAGGTTTTCGCTGTTGCTTTTTAATATATCATAATTTGATAGCGGGAAAACATGTAATACTGCGACTTTTTTTGCCTTTGTATTTCTTATACGATCAAGTAACTGATTGGCGCCAAAATGTGCACACTCTATAACGGCAAAATCAAAAACTTCTTCATCTAACACATTGGGATAATCATCCAATGTGTAGGTTAAATCGCCCGATATAAGTATTTGTTTACCTTCGGATTTTATTACAAATCCATATGAGGGTGCATCGCCCATATGATTGGTTTTTATTGCAGAAACACAGATGTTTTTGTTAGTGAAAAACAAACCTTCTTTAATGATGTTGAATTTTATTCTATCAGAAGGCATATCGTCTCGCAAATAGTTTGTAACAACATTTTTTACGGTATCAATGCCTCTTTCTTCAGGCATATAAACATCAAGATTTACATCCTTGTAATACCAGCTTGACAAATCTATAAAATGAAATAGACCGGCTGTGTGGTCACCATGTAAATGTGTTATAAAAATACCTTTTACATCCTTGAAATCTATATTCTTTCTATGTAGTAAATCTGCTATAGGCGCACCTGCATCAAAAATATAATATTCTCCGTTAATTTCAAGAAGAATACTTTGACAATATCTATCTGCTGCTGGTACTCCGTGACTTGTTCCTAAAAAAATAATTTTCATAAATATACACTCCGTTATTTTATTTTGTTATTATTGTAAAATTTGCGATAGTCGGTTGGGGAATATGATGTGTGATTTTTAAAAGCTCTACTGAAATAGAGTGGATCGTCAAAACCAACCTTCTGAGCAATTTCTGTAATATTCATGTTTGAACTTATAAGTAGACGTTCAGCTTTTTCTATTTGCAACATTTTTTGGTATTTATTTGGTGTTAGGTGAGTTTTTTGCTGGAAAAGTTGTACAAGTCTTGCAGTTCCTATTCCTTTGCTTTTTGCAAAATCATGAAAAGAAATTTTTTCGTTGTAATGCGAATGCATGAAATCCAAAACCTGTGTTACAATTGTGGGTTCTGGTGTAAAGTGGTTAATATTTTCAGAAATTTCACAAAGTAGTGTAACAAAAAGAGAGAGTGTTTTAATATTTGTGCAACTATTTATATTTGATTGTGATTGTAAATTTGAAGGCTCGATATTAGAATTATAAGTTTTAATTAATTTATCGAACATCTCAAAAATCTTTGATGAATTGTCACATCTAAATACACCGTTACGAATATTGCATTTACGCAACAAATCAGGTATTTTTGTTCCGCTAAAGTGCAGCCAATAACTCTCGGAATACGAACCACCCCAATAATATTTTTGTGGTTCGTTTGGATAATATATAACCATATTATTTTCTTCTAAAATTCGCATTTTGTTTTCATATTCAAAAGAGCAGTTTCCACTTTTTATAAGCAGAATATGATAATCGAAGCGACCATTTTCTCTTACAACACTTATCATAGTATCTTTGCCAAAGGTTTGTATACCGCAGTCATTAATATAATATTCTTCGTCGGAGTAGAAATTGTTACGACCGTAATCTGACCACAAATCCATATAAGCAACCTCATCTTTCGAATTTAAAAAGCAAATTTGACAAAATAATTGTAAAACAATACTACAGTTATAATAACACAAGAGTTTTAAAAAGTCCATAAATTTTTTGAAGAGCAACTGCGAATGGCTTTTATGCACAAAAAAGCTTCAAAAAATATGTTTAATTTGCGTAAAATCCATAAATTTACATTGTAGGAAAACTTAGCTCAATTCATTAAAAAAATTCAAAATTTTAAAAATGTCCATATTTTTTTATTAAAAATCAATTCCATAACAGTGACCGTTATTGTATAATTATAACAAACAAAGTGCGTGGCTATTTGCGCACATAGTTAGGGGGTATATTATGGATCTGTCGAAACTACCAAGAATAATTGAAGATAAAGAATATCCGCTTCCTCCGTATTTTCCGAATAGAATGTATATGGCTATATTTCGGCTATGGGATACAGTGACTATTGAAAGAATTGCTTACGGATTAGGCTTACCGCTTGAAACGGTTTTAAACGCAGCAGACGATATGGGTTTGCCTAAACAAAAAAATATGGAAAAGTGGCCACAAAGCGGACGCATTACAACCATAAAAAATGCGTGGCATATACTACCGTATGAGCAGTTGTTAAAAGTTTTGAATTTAACTGTAGACCAGCTTGCTGCAACCCTTAAAGATGAAGATTTTTTAGATGTGAAATTGGGCGGTTTTAAGCCTTACTGTGATCCTATTTGTGAAGAAAAAGTTTCCGAAGAGCAAAAAGAAATGCTTATGTGGATAAAAAATGTTATGCAATCGGATTTTTATGATATGTTTTCCGGTGCTGAACCGTTTGCGTTTTTCAACGATGTCGATAAAGAAAAAGAGAAGATAGTTTTTAATAACAATCTTAATAATGAGATTCGTTTAATTTATTCATACTGCGGACTATATGCTACAACCCTTGATAATGATGTGAAAATATCCTATCCGGAAGAAATGCTTCAAAGGTATAGCCAATTAGGAATTAACGCAATATGGTTGCCAGTTGTTTTGTATCAAATTACTCCTTTTGTGTTTGACGAGTCTTATTCAGTAGGTTGGGAAAAACGGCAAGGAAGACTTAAGGAGTTAGTAAAATTGGCAGAAAAGTACGAAATAAAGGTTTATTTGTATTTAAATGAGCCGCGTTCAATGCCAAATCACTTTTTTTATGACCATCCAGAGCTTAAAGGTGCAGTTGAAGGGCCTTATACAGCGCTTTGCACTAGCGATAAGCGAGTGCTTAAGTATGTTAAAAATGCTGTGAAAATGATTTGTGAGGCTGTTCCCGATTTAGGTGGTTTTTTCTTAATAAATGTATCTGAAAATTTAACCCATTGTAAATCTCGCTCTTCCAAAACCGAAGGCTGCCCTAGATGTGAAAATACACCTATTGAAGAGACGGTTGCCGAAATAATTACCACTGTGTATGAAGCGGCAAGAGAGGTTTCACCAACATTTCGCATTATTGCATGGACTTGGTCATGGAAATACTATATGACACAAGAGGAAATGTTCAGATGTATAGACCTTATACCAAAGGGCGTTATACTTCAAACCACAAGTGAAAGACATAAAGATATTTGTATAGGCGGAATTGAATGGCAAACGGATGAATACAGTATGTCTGTACCGGGTCCAAGTGATTTTTCTGTTAATATGTGGAATTATGCACGCAGCAGAGGACATGAAGTATCAGCCAAAGTACAGGTAAATGATACTTGGGAATGCAGCACAATGCCATTCTTACCTGTGTTTGATTTAATCAGAGAGCATATGATAGCGGTAAAAAAAGAGGGAGTAAATCATTTGATGCTTAGCTGGACATTAGGTGGTTATCCTTCAATAAATTTAAAGGTTGCAACCGAGTGTTTTAATAATCCGGACCCTTTAGCGTATTATGAACTGCTTAAGAGCGAATATGGTCAATATGCTGATGCTGTAAGGGAATCAACAACTATATTTTCTAAAGCCTTTAGAGAATTTCCGTTCCATATCGAAACGGTTCGCATGGGTCCGCACAATTTAGGTCCTTCCAATCTGCTTTATGAAAAGCCACTTTCAAAGCATGGTTTTTATGCTACTATGACCGGTTATGCCTATGACTCCATTGATATTTGGCGTGGAGTTTATCCTAGGGATGTTTTTGCGAATCAGCTTAAAAAATTAAGCACAGTTTGGCGTGAGGGCATAAAGTTGATTGAAGATATGCCTGATTGTGATTATAAGCAGATGGCTTATGGTGGATATTTACTTTTCTACTCAGCCTATTTGCAAACAGAATACATTTTGAATCGGGAAGGAAATGATTATGAATATCTATCCTGGATTGTTTCGGAAGAAAGAAAATCAGCAAAAGAAATGTATGATCTGATGACTAAAAATTCTACAATAGGCTACGAGGCGGCAAACCAATACTATTTCTATAAAGGCAGGCTTGCCGAGAAGGTTATTTGTTGCGAACACTTACTTAAAAAATATAAAAATAATTTGTGAGGTAACATAGCAAATTATTATCGGTCTTATTTATTATCGGTCTTATTAGGAGGTGCTATTTTTAATAAAATATGTTTTCAGCAATCTTTTGTATTAGTAAAAATAAATTTAAAAGGAGCGAGAATTATATGAAAAAAGTAATTTCCCTAATTCTTTGTTTAACGGTGCTTTTGATGATGATTCCTATGGCTGTATTTGCCCAAACAAATACAGACGTTTGGACAGGTGAAACAGTAGCACCACAGGGTAGTGGAACAGAAGCCGATCCTAAGCTAATAGGAACAGCCGAAGAGCTTGCATACTTAGTAGCAAACGGAGGCGGCGGCTTCTATAAGTTAACCAAGGATATTTACTTAAACGAAGTAGATAAGGTTAATTGGGTAACAGGTGAA
>JAZNJD010000002.1:0-112962 GCA_045577835.1 Acutalibacteraceae bacterium
TAAAGTATAATATCTGCGTTGGAAATCTTTTTGTTTTTGAACTGAATATGCGATTTTGCATAATACCCTGTTGAAAAATTGATTTTTATTGTACTTTCATGGTATAAAGTTTTCTTACTTTGATGATAATCAAATTGCCAATCGGATAAGGGGGTTGATATTATTACAGACTGATATAAAAATCTACAAGAAAAGCCATATTTCTTACATTCATTTTCAATATTTTCTCGCAACAGTTTTTCTTGCTTGTTTATATTAGATTCCGCAATCGCCTTTTTTGTTATTGTTCTATTATGCGATTGATTACTTTTACAGGTATTGCAAAAGCAAATAAAAGTTTCATCGATATTAGGATATGGTTCGTGTTGAAATAATTGCTGTTTAACTGTTCTGCATTTTAGACATATACATTCATAATGCCGCATAACATCCCCCTCTATTAGTTTTAAGTATATCACAAACATCTCTATTTAACAACCACTATATTGGGCCACCGTTAATAATCAACAACCCACTATTGATTTTCAATAGTGGGTTGTTAAGTTTACCCTGCCTCTTTTAATTGTTCAACATTTCTCGCCGTTTCCAGCATATTTTCTGCAAAAATGCCGTAGCCCTTTGTAGGGTCGTCTACTAAAACGTGGGTGACAGCCCCGACCAATTTGCCGTTTTGGATAATGGGACTGCCTGACATACCCTGCACAATTCCGCCGGTTTTTTCAAGCAATCTTTGGTCGGTGACCTCAACCACCATATTTTTTATAAGCGAATCGTCGTTATGGTAAATTTTCGTAATCTCACATTCAAATGTTTCGGGCACACTGTCTATTGTACAAATAAAAGTTGCCTTCCCCGTTTTCACTTCTTGTTTCATGGCAAGAGGCACCACTACATCGGAAGTGAAAGACGCACAGTTTGTCCCGTAAACACCCGTAATGTCGTTAATTTTAAAATCGGAAATTTTACCGCCTGAAAAAATTCCCTGTAATTCACCCGTCGTTTTACTGTCTGATTTTTTAACACCTACAATCTGTGCCTCGCAAAACTCACCTTTTTTAAGCGGTATCAATTCCTCGGTGTCGGCATCACAGATGCCGTGTCCAAGTCCCGCCACAACATCTAAAGACGGACTGTAAAAGGTCAGCGTGCCAATACCCGCCGAACTGTCCCTAATCCAAAGTCCCGCCATATATCTGCCATCGTTACTCTTTACGGGTGTCACCTCGGTATTGAATGTTTTATTTCCTCTTTTTACGGTAAAATTCATTGTTTTACCGTTACTTTTTAACACTTTGTTTTGCATTTGTTCATTAGAAGTTATCACAGTTCCGTTAACGGTCAAAACTGTATCGCCAACCTTTATGCCCGCTTCACTTGCGGGACTTTTTTTACCCCCATCGGTTTCAACCGAATTTATACCTATTACAAGTACACCATCGGTATAAATCTTTATGCCGAAAGTGCAGCCTAACAACTGAACTTCATTTTCTTTCGACACGGTAACATTCACCTTTTTTATAGGTATAATTCCAAATAATGACACAGTAGTTTGATGAACATGCCTTTCGACCTCATTTTTCTGGACTGCAGCCACCTTGCCAAATATTTCTTCAGATTTTAATATTGAATTATCATTAAACTCCAATTCTTCACCCTCGACAACACAGTACGAATTTGCCAAAACACTTCCGTAATATCCCACCGCCGAGAGCACTGTGACCGAAAAAACGGTCATGATTAAAAAAACAAATTTTATAAATTTTTTCATTTTTTGTGCTCCTAAACTCTTTTAAACTTAATTTGCACCGAAATCGAAATTATAGAAGTTTCAAAAAATAGAGTTACATGAATTTATAAGCAACAAAAATTCCATTCGTGCAGTTTTTCGATTTTTTTGGTTTCTTTTAATTATTTTGGCAAACAAAACCTGAATAAATTAAATTTTAAAAAAATCAACAATGCCGTTTCTCTTACGCCTTGGCTCTTTTAAGCCGTTTATATTGACAAGTATCGAATCCTCGCCTATAACCTCAATACTTTCCCACGGGATACGGCTGTCGTTATCTCTGCCTAAGAGTCCGAAACACCGCTTTTTACCGTACACCACAACCGAAACAAGTCTGCCCGAATCTGTATCAATTTCCAAATCGTTTACGTACCCTAAAATAGTACCATCTTTGATACACACAACCTGTTTTTCACGCATTTCCGCCAGTCTGCAACACATAAAATCACCCTAACTTAATATTATTTAATTCTATGTGTATCGGTCTGTCCTTTATTATTCACTTTTTATTTTATCGAGAACACCCTTTTCAATCCTTGACACCTGAGCTTGGGATATGCCTACCTCTTTTGATACTTCCATTTGTGTCAATCCCTGCATAAACCTAAGGTTTAAAATTTTACGTTCGCGGTCAGAAAGTTCGGTAATGGTATCTTTAAATGCAATTTCGTCAAGCCAATCTTTGTCGGTATTACCGTCGCCTAATTGGTCAAGCACGTAGACCGAGTCACCGCTGTCAGAATAAACTGAGTCAAATAGTGACACCGGCTCAACGATACTCTCAAGTGCCAAAACCACATCACTGACAGGTATTCCCAATTCCTTTGCTATTTCTTCAACCGTAGGCTCTTTTTGATTTTTTGAAATCAACGCCTCTTTAACCTGCATTGATTTGAACGCAATATCCTTTATCGAACGGCTGACACGAAGTGAACTGTTATCCCTTAAATACCGCCTTATTTCACCTATAATCATCGGAACGGCATATGTGGAAAACCGCACTTCGTGTATAGGGTCAAAATTATCAATGGCCTTTATAAGTCCTATACAACCTATTTGGAACAGGTCGTCCATGCTCTCTTTTCGATTGGTAAACCTTTGTATAACACTCAGTACCAACCGTAAATTACCCTTAATCAAGCGTTCTCTCGCCTGTTTGTCACCTTGTGCCGTTTTTCTTAAAAGTTCTTCTTTTTCCGGCTCTTTCATTATCGGCAACTTACTTGTATTCACACCGCATATTTCGACCTTATTGTACTGCAAAAAAATCTTCCCCTCGGTAATCGTTAATAGAATTATTACCGAAGATAAACATTAAAATACCATAATAAAAATTAAATTTAAAAACAAAAAAACAACCATGCGTATCAACGCATGGTTGTTAACATTAAAATTCATTAACCGAAAATATGAAAACTTACTATTACGCCTGCAAAAACAATGGAAACCATTGAAAGAAGTTTAATCAAAATATTTATTGCAGGACCTGCGGTATCCTTAAACGGGTCGCCGACGGTATCACCGACAACGGCGGCTTTATGCTGTCTACTTCCTTTGCCGTCATGAGCACCGCTTTCAATATACTTTTTGGCGTTATCCCACGCACCGCCCGAATTGGACATAAAGATTGCAAGCAAGAAACCGCTTGCGGTAGCACCTGCAAGCATGCCGACAACACCTTGATAGCCTAAAACAAGACCGGTAACAATAGGAGCAACAACGGCAACAAGACTCGGCAAAATCATTTCTTTCAAACTTGCCTTGGTGCAAAGGTCAACGCATGAAGCATAGTCTGCCTCAGCTTTGCCTTCCATAAGTCCCGTAATTTCTTTGAATTGACGGCGAACTTCAACAACAATGGACTGTGCAGCTTTGCCAACCGATTCCATGGTAAGTGCGGCAAATACGAACGGTAAGCAAGCACCTATAAACAAACCGACCAAAACGGTAGGATTTGTAATATCAAATACAAGGTCAACCGTTTTACCTAAATCTTTTGCAACCTCTTCAACCTTATTTACATAAGACGCCATTAAAGCAAGTGCAGTCAAAGCGGCCGAGCCGATTGCAAAACCTTTACCGGTTGCGGCTGTTGTATTGCCCAAAGAGTCAAGTGCGTCGGTGCGTTGTCTGACTTCAGGCTCTAATCCCGACATTTCGGCAATACCGCCGGCATTATCGGCAACAGGTCCGTAAGCATCGGTTGCAAGCGTGATACCTAAGGTTGACAACATTCCTACTGCAGAAAGTGCAATTCCGTAAAGTCCCAAATTGGCACTTTCACTTCCGCCCGAAGCAAAATATGCCACCAAAATACAGGCGGAAACTATGATTATCGGCAAAATTGTAGACAGCATACCAAGTCCCAAACCGCCGATTATAATGGTAGCAGAGCCGGTTTCTGATTTTGCGGCAAGATGTTTTGTGGGTTTATATGTGTCCGAAGTAAAATATTCAGTACATTGACCGATTAAAACACCCGATAAAAGTCCTGCCAAAATTGCAACATAAATACCTATAGACTTTGCACCCTCTAAGCAGAAATAAACTATGGGGAATGCAACAACGGCAATTACAATGGCACTGAAGTTAGTGCCGCGTGAAAGCGAACGCAATAAATCCTTTTGAGTAGCGTTTTCTTTAGTTCTGACAAAAAAAGTACCGATTATCGAACAAATAATACCTATAGCAGCCAAAAGCATAGGAACTGCCATAGCGTTTATATCGTTAACTTCGCTTTTTGCGGAAAACGCGGTAACACCCAAAGCCGATGCCGAAATAACCGAGCCTACATATGACTCGTAAAGGTCGGCACCCATACCTGCGACATCACCAACGTTATCGCCAACGTTATCGGCAATAACAGCAGGGTTTCTGGGGTCATCTTCGGGAATACCCGCCTCAACCTTACCGACAAGGTCAGCACCGACATCGGCGGCTTTAGTAAAAATACCGCCGCCTACTCTGGCAAACAAAGCCATAGACGATGCACCCATGCCAAAAGTGAGCATTGCACTTGTGATTTCGGTAGGATTAAGTTCAAACACATTATTAAGTAAGAAAAACCAAACCGAAATATCAAACAATCCCAAACCTACAACCGTAAAGCCCATAACCGAACCGGCCGAAAAAGCAATACGAAGTCCGCGGTTTAAACCGGTACGGCAGGCATTGGCAGTTCTTGCGTTGGCAAATGTAGCAATCTTCATACCGACAAATCCGGACAGTGCCGAAAAAAATCCGCCGGTGACAAAGGCAAACGGGACAAAAAAAGTAAGAAGTCCGAATATTGCCATAACCATAAGTACCAAAAACATAGCGGCAAAGAACACCAAAACCACCGCATACTGTCTTTTAAGATAAGCGTTTGCACCCTTTCTTATAGACTGCGAAATACTTTTCATTCTTTCGGTGCCTTCGGGTTCTTTTAATACTCTTCTTGCCATCAACGCGGCAAACAAAAGAGCACTTAGTGAACCGATAAACGTCAAAACTACTAAAATGGTTCCCATAAAATCGAACTCCTCTTTTAAATATAAGCCTTATTAAGTTTTTACAGTTTTAACTCGGCGGTTTTCATCGTTTGCTCGTACTCGCGATACTTAACACCTGCCGACTCAAACATCATTTTTGCCGCTTTGGTCATTTCAGCATCAGAATATTTATCCGAAAGATAAATAACCTCGGCTATACCTTTTTGAATAATGGCCTTAGCACATTCGTTACACGGAAAAAGTGTTGTGTAAATTCTGAATCCCCTCATTGAGCCGCCGTTAAAATTAAGAATCGCATTAAGTTCGGCGTGGCAAACAAACATATATTTACTTTGCAATGAATCACCCTCGCGGTCCCACGGATAAACATCATCACTGCAACCGTAAGGCATACCGTTGTAACCCACCGCCATGATACGGTTTTCGTTATTGACTATACAGGCACCAACCTGTGTATTTGGGTCTTTACTGCGTTGTGACGACAGTAAAGCAATACCCATAAAATACTCGTCCCAACCGAGATAGTCTTTACGTTTCATTTAAGATACCTCATTTCAAATGTTTATTTTATATATGATAACAGTTCAATAGGGTGTGAAATAACAGCATCGGCACCGTTTTCTAAAAGTTCTTTTTCGGTTCTGAAACCCCATTTAACACCTATGGTAAAAATATTTGCATTTTTACCCGTCAAAGCGTCAACGCCCGAGTCCCCTACATACAGACACTCATCAGCCGAAACGCCCAACAAATCCATAGCACTAATAACCATAGCAGGGTCGGGTTTTGGCGGAATGTCATCACCTTGACCTATAATTACATCAAAACAATCAGGAAAATAATTTTTTATAACAAGCCCAACCATGCAGTCAATCTTATTCGATGTAACACCGAGTTTTACACCCTTTTCTTTCAAAGATTTTAAAAGTTCGGGTATACCGTCATAAGCGGCGGTAAAAACATCTGAATGGCGGTCATAGTATTCTACATATATAGTCTTGATTTTTTCTATGTATTCCTTCCCTTTCCTGCCTTCGGGTAATGCTCGCTTTAACATTATATCGGTACCGTTACCGACGAAATATTTAAATTCTTCCACTTCGTGAGTTGGATAGCCAGACTTTAAAAGTGCAAAATTCACTGCGGTGGCTATATCCTTAATTGTATTAAGCAGTGTACCATCAAGGTCAAAAAGCACCGCCTTTATGTCCAAACTAATCAAGTCCTCTCAGTAGATGTACATAATTTAATATAACATAAAAATTTTTAAATTGCAATATTTTACCCGATATTTTATAAAAATATCGGTATTTTTAAGCGGTTTTTATGCTATAATCAACATATTGCCATAAATATAACCTCTTTAAAATGCATAATTTTAAAAAAATTGACAAAATTGAAAAATAACACTTGCAAATTCACTTACAATCTGCTATCATATCATTTGCGATTGTATGTAATTTAAAGGAGGTGCAGACTCATGGCTAAGTGTGACATCTGCAGCAAAGAAATCACTTTCGGTATTAAGGTATCTCACTCGCACAGACGTACCAACCGTACTTGGAAACCTAATGTAAAGCGTGTTAAGGCTATCGTCGACGGTTCTCCCCGTAGAATTTACGCCTGCACCCGTTGCCTTCGTTCCGGTAAAGTGACCCGTGCTATTTAAGATTTGTCTTAAAGAAAAGTTTAAGAGAACAAGCAAGTTTGCTTGTTCTCTTTTTCTTTTTTAAAAATCGCTCATTATTTTCTTCGCCATGTTTTCGAGTTCTTTGTCCCCGCTTATTTTTCCTGCACTTTGAATTAAAGTTTCCTGTACAAAGGGCGGAAGACTGTTAAAATATTCGCTTTTACTCACATCAAAACTATTGTCGTTTTCTATAGGTCGGTCGGTCATTTTTGTCACCTCCTTTATGAGAAAATATCGCCTTTATGATTAGATATACACTTTTCGTAAAAAGATACAGTGCCGTTTTTATCCACCGTAGCAAGCATAGTGTCATGAAGTTTCATTCTTGAGGTTTTAAACCTATTTAAAAGCCACTTTTTATCAAACCCTAAAAGCATTAAATTATTTTCAAGTATAACTCCGTCTATGACAACATTTACGGCAAGGGTACTGTCAGGCGGTGATAAGTTCATGTCTTTAGGTGTTATAGGTCTAAAGTCAGCCTTGGGCAATATACTTATTTTGCCCGTTTCCTCCATGATTGCCGTCTGTATTTCAGATATATCAAAATACCCTGCTGTTCGGCATTGGCAAAGGAATTCGTTTATATCAAGCCTTGCTTTTTTAAGCCCATCGTATCGGAATTTACCTTTATCGTAAAGTACTATCGCCTTACCGCCGAAAAACCGTCTGATTTTAAGCGATTTACAGCAAAGAAAAGATATAAAAGCGGTTGCCAGCCCGTAAATGACCATTGCAAGCAGAGGTTTTGACCAATGTTTTTCCAAGGTTGTCGCCATTTCTGCGGCTATCGAGCCTATGGTTATACCGTTTATATAATCAAAAAGCGACAGTTCTGATATTTGACGGTTACCTATAATTTTAGCAAGAATGAAAAGTACCGCTAACGAAATAACACTACTGTAAAATATTTTTAAATAGTCCAAAATCTCACCTAAAAATTATTTTAAATGTATTTTTTACGGCGACCCACTAATTATGTATAGAATGTAAATTCTAACAGTTTGCTTGACAAAGGAAAAATTTAGTAATATAATTTGATTAAACCGATTTTAAGGGAGTAGCAAGCATAATTTATGCAGCAAGTCAACATTTCTCGGCTTTAAATATAAAGTCTGGCTTGCTTTAATTTGCAAGACTTAAAGCAGGCACATGCCAATGCTTTGGGTCTTTTTTTGTTTAGACTTAAGCATTTTGGGTATACCAATTTTAGGGAGGAAACAATATGCGTTACTACTGTGAAGAAAAAGAAAAAGTTTTAGAAGCCTTAAACGTTACCGAAAGCGGCCTTAGTTCTGCCGATGCCGAAAAAAGACTTTTGGAAAACGGTAAAAACCGTCTTAAAGAGGTAAAGGGTAAATCGCTTATAGTTAGATTTTTAGAACAACTTGCCGACCCCATGATTATTATTTTGATAGTCGCCGCCGTTGTAAGCGGTGTTATAGCCGTTTTGGAAAACGAAAGTTTTGCCGATGTAATTATCATTGCCGCCGTTGTAATTGCCAATGCGGTGCTCGGCGTTTACCAAGAAAGCAAAGCAGAAAAGGCTATTGATGCTTTACAAAAAATGTCAGCAGCAAAATCAAAGGTTATGCGTAACGGCGAAGTCACTATACTTAACAGCGAAGACCTCACTGTAGGCGATGTAGTGTTGCTCGAAGCTGGTGACTCGGTACCTGCCGATGCAAGGATTATCGACAGTGCCGAACTAAAAACCGAAGAATCAGCACTTACAGGCGAATCACTGCCCGTAAACAAATTTATTAATATTATAAATTTAAAAGACGACCAAAAAGATGTACCGTTAGGCGACCGTAAAAATATGCTTTACATGGGCAGTACGGTGGTTTACGGCAGAGCAAAAGCCGTTATCACCGCTACGGGTATGAATACCGAAATGGGTAAGATTGCCGACGCTTTGCAAAAGGCGGAAGACGGCCAAACTCCGTTGCAGTTAAAACTCAAGCAACTGTCTAAAATCCTTACATGGTTGGTACTTGGCATTTGTATTATTGTCTTCGGTGTTCAACTTATTAAAGCAGGTACCCTTAATTTAGATGTTGCACTTAGTTCGTTTATGGTTGCGGTGTCCTTGGCAGTTGCTGCCATTCCCGAAGGTCTTGCCGCAGTTGTTACGGTGGTGCTTTCAATCGGAGTCACCAACATGTCCAAACGTGGTGCCATAATAAGAAAATTAACCGCCGTTGAAACCTTAGGCTGTGCCGAAATCATATGTTCGGACAAAACAGGCACTTTAACACAAAATAAAATGACCGTTGTGGAAACCCATTCCTTCGATGAGCCTCTTTGTGCTAAAGCAATGGCACTTTGCAGTGATGCCGAACTGTCACACGACGGCTCTGTTACGGGTGAGCCTACAGAAGCGGCTTTGGTAGCCTTTGCAAACAGTATAGGTTTAAATAAAAACGATTTAAAGTCAAATTCCCCGCGTATAGGTGAGGCACCGTTTGACTCGTCACGCAAAATGATGTCAACCGTTCACAGTACTGCCAACGGCTTTGTACAGTACACAAAAGGAGCACCTGATGTTATAATTTCAAGGTGCAAATTCATTTTAAAAGACGGAAAAATATCACCTCTTTCAAAAGAAGAAACCGAAGAACTGCTTAAAAACAACAAACGTATGGCAGATAAAGCACTTAGAGTTTTAGCCTGTGCTATGAAAATTTATGACTCTAAGCCTAATAGTTTCAGTGCCGAAACCTTGGAAAACGACCTTTGCTTTATCGGTCTTTGCGGTATGATTGACCCCGTAAGGCCTGAGGTGAAAGATGCTATAAAAAGGTGCGAAACCGCAGGTATTCGGCCTATTATGATTACGGGTGACCATATTGACACTGCCGTTGCCATTGCCACAGAACTCGGCATTTTAAAAGACGGTTTCAGAGCATTATCAGGCTCCGAACTTGAACTTTTAAGTGATGATGAATTTAAAGAAATATTTAAAAATATCAGCGTTTATGCAAGGGTACAACCCGAACACAAAACCCGAATTGTAACCGCGTGGCAAAATGCAGGTTATGTAACCGCCATGACAGGTGACGGCGTAAATGATGCACCGTCAATAAAAACCGCTGATATCGGTGTCGGTATGGGTATTACAGGTACCGATGTCACCAAAAACGTAGCCGATATGGTACTGACCGACGACAACTTTGCCACTATAGTCGGTGCGGTTGAGGAAGGCAGAAGAATATACGATAATATAAGAAAAGCCATTCAGTTCTTGCTCGGCTCAAATCTAAGCGAAGTATTATGTATCTTCTTTTCAACCTTAATGGGATTTACAATTTTAAAACCCGTACACCTTTTATGGATTAACTTGGTAACCGACTGTTTCCCAGCTTTGGCACTGGGCACCGAAAAGGCAGAACCGGGAATTATGAAACGCAAACCCCGCGACAAGTCGGCAGGCATTTTCTCAGACGGTATGGGCATAGATATTTTATATCAAGGTGTATTGGTTACCGTACTTGTTATGGCATCATACTTTATCGGTCACTTTTTAGAAACCGGAAATTTTGCCATAACCAATAGCGACCACGGTATGACTATGGCTTTCCTTACCCTGTCATTCGCCGAAATTTTCCATAGTTTTAATATGCGTTCAAGGACTAAGAGTTTACTGAGTTTAAAAGGACAAAACAAGATGTTGCTTTTCGCCGCATTAGGCTCTTTTATAGCCACAACCTTGGTTTGTGAAGTACCGTTCTTAGCCAACGCTTTCGGATTTGCAAGTGTAGAAATCACCGAATACTTGACCGCTATAGGTTTAGGATTCCTTGTAATACCGATAGTAGAACTTGTAAAACTAATGACAAGAAAATTTAAAAGCAAATAAAGGAAAAGTGCGTTTTGAAATTCAAAACGCACTTTTTTTATCTTAAAAATCCATTTACAATCTGTTCTTCTGCCTGCTTTTCATCAAGACCTAAAGTCATAAGTTTAATAAGTTGCTCACCGGCAATTTTTCCTATAGCCGCCTCATGAATAAGCCCCGCTTCAACATGATTGGCGTTGATTTTAGGTACGGCACTGACCGTAGCATCATCCATGATAATCGCATCACATTCTGTATGCCCTGTACAACGGTTATTACCGTTTATATTGGAAATAAACAGTTGATGTGACTTATCCTTAGCGACCGAACGGGAAATAACATGAGCCTTGCAGTTTTCTCCGTTCATATCAACCGAGAAATCAGTTGTTGCCGACTGATTTCCGTGTGTCATTATTTTTTCCTTTATAATAAGCGTTGCATTTTTACCCAACTTGGCATTAGTAACACGGCAGGTAGAGTCAACACCCTTTATTTGAGCGGTTTCCATTTCGACATATCCGCCCTCATCTACATTTATAACGGTAGTAGGATTCATAATCCTTTCGCCGTTGCCGTCACCCTCACCATAGTGTTTTTCAACATACCGCACCTTGGCATTTTTACCTACAAAGAAGGAATGTATACCGCTGTGCTCTGCCCCGCTGTCACCGTCATTGTGAATACCGCAGCCTGCAACAATCGTAATATCCGCATCGTCGCCGATATAAAAATCGTTATAAACGGTTTCGGTTAAACCTGCTTTAGATAACACTACCGGAATATGAACGCTTTCATTTTTAGTACCCGCTTTGATTATAATATCTATACCGGGTTTATCTGTTTTGGTCACAATATCAATATTGGCGGTAGTTTTTCTTCCCGCCGACTCACCGTTGGCACGGATATTATAAGCACCTTCGGGAATATCGTGAAGACCTGCAACCTGCTCTAATAACTGTTTTTGAATACTGTCAAGTGCCATTTTTACCCCTCCAACTTTTCGGTCAATACCGAACATGATGTACCGGTAAGAAGTCCGGGTAAAATGCCGTCTTTACTTCCGTCCTCGCGGATTTTACCGTCAGCGACAACGATAATACGGTCGGCAATATTAAGTATACGTTCTTGGTGTGAGATAATGATAATAGAGCCGTTTATCTTTTCGCACATTTTCTCAAAAACTGCAATTAAATTACCAAAACTCCAAAGGTCGATACCTGCTTCAGGCTCATCAAAAAGGGTAAGTTCTGTACCCCTTGCCATAGCCATTGCAATCTCAATTCTTTTAAGTTCGCCGCCCGAAAGGC
The DNA here is from genome assembly GCA_045577835.1 of Acutalibacteraceae bacterium. GTDB lineage: Bacteria > Bacillota > Clostridia > Oscillospirales > Acutalibacteraceae > UBA737. The sequence continues at coordinate 12,119 of JAZNJD010000002.1, forward strand.
TCGCATTAACCTCACGGTTTACATAATCTCTCGCACAAAGGCCTACCTCTGAAAGGTAACCGCAAACATCTGAAATATTAAGTTCCTTACCGCTTGCAAGTTTAATAAGGTCGCGGACTGTAATGCCTTTAAACCTTACAGGTTGCTGAAAAGCATAACTTATTCCCATTCTTGCACGTTCTGTAACGTTTTTTTCGGTAATATCAACTCCGTTAAACAAAATCTTACCGGAAGTAGGTGTATATATACCCGCAATAAGTTTTGCCAAGGTTGATTTACCGCCGCCGTTAGGACCTGTAAGTGCTACAAAACGCTCGTCAATGGTAAGGCTGATATCATTTATTATATCCTTTGTCCCCTCAGCACCTTCGGCACTGAACGAAACATTTTTCAACTCTAACATGAGTTCCTCCTAAAATCTTATTCCTTATATATTATACATACTTTTCTTTATTTATCAAGCAGGATTTAACAGTTTATTTCAATTTTATTTTAACCCTGCTTACAATAACGGTTGCGATAATAATTTTCAGCATATCAAAAAAGATAAACGGCACAACTGTTGTAAGTACGGCACTTAAAAACCCTTTATTAGAAGTATAAACCCAACAAAACCATGCAACACCGCATACATAACAAACAAGTTGTGCTAAAACAAACGCCGATATAAGCCTTAATTTGCTGTTATGCTTTCGGTTGTATAAAAGACCAATAGTGACTGCTGCGGGCAAAAAGCCCAGCAAAAAGCCGCCCGTACTTCCCATGAGTACACCAACTCCGCCTTGAAATCCATGGAAAACAGGCAAACCAACAACGCCCAACAATATGTAAGTAACGGTTGCCACAAATCCTCTTTTAAAGCCTAAAATTGCCACTGCGGTAAAAACACCCAAAGTTTGCATAGTAAAGGGGACCGCAAAAGCGGGCACCGAAATTTGAGCAGACATGATTATTATGGCGGTAAAAAGCGAAACCAATGCAATATTGTAAATAACCCTATTCTTACTTTTCAACCAAATCACCGCCGTTTTTAATATATCATTATTATACTTACCTCCTTTTATAAAGTCAACCGAATGGGTGTTGCAAACTATATTACCAAGTTTTCATTTTATGATTGCAAAGTGACAAGAAATTTGATATAATAACAATATATTTGTTTTTTTGATTTGGGTGACACTCTATGAGAATGAAACGCTTAAAGCATCTCGAAGACCGAAAACAGGCTTGCGGCGATATTTTAAAGTCGGCTTTCAGCGAAGAACTTAACTTTCAAAAAGCCGATGCTGTTAAGGATTTTATAGACCTTGAGGAATGGTTCGGACAAAACCGCCCGTTACTGATTGATGTAGGTTGCGGCAAAGGTCAGTTCGCATGCGAACTTGCTAAGCAAAACCCCGATTGCAATGTTTTGGCTATCGAAAAAAACAGTAATGTTATAGTACAAGCCGCCGAAAAAGCACTGGAACAAGGCATTACCAACCTACGGTTTTTAAAATCGGGTGCCGAATATTTAACCAAATATATAGAGGGTGGAAAAGCAAAACGAATTTATCTCAACTTTTCCTGCCCGTTCCCCAAAAAAGGACAGCAAAGCCACAGACTTACAAGTCCTACCTTTTTGAGGCTTTACGAAATTTTGTTGGCAAAAGACGGTGAAATCCACCAAAAAACCGACAACCGCATACTTTTTGAATATTCGATTGAGCAGTTATCAAACTACGGTTTTACTTTAAAAAATGTTTCACTTGATTTACATAGCAGCAATTTTGAAAATAATATAGTCACTGAATACGAGAAAAAATTTGTTTCCTTAGGATTACCTATCTACCGCCTTGAGGCATATTTTAAAACAAAGGATTAAATCTCATGTCAGATTTTAACAGTTACGACGAATTTATAAAAGAGTACAGTAAAAGCAAAAAACCTATCGAAACACAACATTCAAAACCGCCCAAACGACCGAAAAAAAACAATAAACTGTTAATTAAACGGTTGATACAAACGGGACTTGCACTTGTTTTAATCGCCTTGCTTGTAGGACTTTTGGCGTTCGGCATAAGTATGTGTGATTCGGGTAATGACGGTACATATAATAACCTTTCAAATTCTTCGGCAATCGACACAAACGCCGAGCCTAAACCGGCCCAAACACTTGCCGCTTCGGTCGATTACACTGTAAATTTAGGCAGTGAAATAAGCAGCACATCTGCAATTTTGGTCGACCGTTCCGACAACACTGTACTCGCCGAAAAATCTCCCGACAAGGTGGTCTACCCTGCCTCACTTACTAAGGTAATGACGTTACTTGTAGCCGCCGAAAATATTGACAACATTGACGCAACATATCTTATAACCTCAAAACTAATCGACCCGCTTTATTTGAGCGGGGCCAGTATGGCAGGATTTGAGCCCGGCGAAACAGCAAGAATTGAGGATATGTTTTACGGTATGATTTTGGAATCGGGTGCAGAGGCTTCGGTTGGACTTGCCGAGTATATATCAGGGTCAGAATCGGCATTTGTAGAACTCATGAATAAAAAGGCACAAGATTTAGGTCTTAAAAACACCCATTTTACAAATGTAACAGGTCTGCACAATAAGGACCACTATACCACATGTAGAGAAATGGCGGCAATAGTAGACACAACATTAAAGAATGATTTTTGCAAGAAAGTTCTGTCTACAAAATACTACACTGTGCCCGCTAATGAACACCACGAACAATTGGAATTTTACAGCACAATTTTAAGCCGTATGACCGGCAAAGAGCCGGATGTCGCAACGGTTTTAGGCGGCAAAACCGGATATACCGCAAATTCAGGCAACTGCTTGCTCAGTTTCGGTATAACCGATGACGGCAGAGAGATAATCAGTGTCACCACCGACGGCGGCGGCACATACAAACCAATAGACGACTGTGTTTACCTTTATAAAAACCTCACCCACCCAAGAAAAAAATAACAGAATTAAATTATAATAAACTTGACAAACAGCAGAGAATAAAGTAAAATATTCTCTGCTGTAAATTTTATTCGAGGTGTCGCCCAGTTGGTAGGGCGCTAGTTTTGGGAACTAGATGCCGCAGGTTCGAGTCCTGTCACCTCGACCAAAAAACGACAAGTTTCGACTTGTCGTTTTTTTATCCATTGCGAAGCAATGGTATATCATCACACCTTTAAGTGTGTATATCATCGCCGTGAGGCGTATATCATCAGCCGTAGGCTGTATTTTCTTTCGCAATAATGATATACAACGGCGATGCCGTTGATAAAGAATTAACTTTGGAGTTAATTCTTTGCATTTTGTCTTGTTAACTATAACGCTACTCCGACCAAAATTCCTAATGCTTTGGCATTAGTAATTTTTATTTATATTATTATTACATGTGCTAAATAACCCTTGCGTTGTTACCGTAAATATATTATTATATTGTTATGTTATCAACAGTACGGAGGTGATTGTATGCACACCGCAGGATGCTTACCGTCATTTTTAATGGCAATTTCCATAATCGCCATTGTAATCAGTTTTATTATTTAAGATTTTGATTTCAACTAAAACTTATGTGGTCCTTTATATCTTATTTTCAATAATTTACTAAAATAACAAATTTTTTGTTTACTTAGCCGTCGAAATGTGGTATCATTTTGGCATATGATATTTTAAGTTAAGGATGTGTGGGTTTATGACAGCAGTTATTACGGTTGTTGGTAAAGACGCAGTTGGTATTTTAGCCAAAGTTTCAGGTGAATGTGCTAAATACAATGTTAATATTCTTGAGGTTTCACAATCTATTTTACGCGACATGTTCTGCATGATTATGATTGGTGACATTGATAATATTAATATACCTTTCGGTAAATTCAGCGATAACATGGACGAATTCGGTAAAGACATCAATATGTCTATCCGCGTTATGCATGAGGATATTTTTAACTCCATGCACCGTATTTAAGTCGGAGGATACATAATGTTAGATACCAAAGATATTCTTGAAACTATAGAAATGATTGAGGACGAAAACCTTGACATAAGAACTGTTACCATGGGTATTTCGTTACTTGATTGTATTGACAGCGATATTGACAAGGCTTGCAACCGCATTTACGAAAAAATCACCCGCCTTGCAGGAAACCTTGTTCCCGTTTGTGAAGAAATCGAAAAGGAACTCGGTATTCCCATTATAAACAAACGTATTTCGGTTACCCCGATTACAATGATTGCCGCCGCCTGCAGGTCTAAAGATGTTGTTAAATTTGCAATAACTTTAGAAAAAGCGGCAAGGGCGGTCGGCGTTAACTTTATCGGCGGATACTCGGCACTTGTACAAAAAGGTTTTTCGGCAGGTGACCGCGAACTTATCGAAAGTATCCCCGAAGCCTTAAGCATTACCGACCACATATGTTCTTCGGTCAACATAGGCTCGACCAAAGCCGGACTTAATATGGACGCCATTGCTCTTATGGGTAATGTTGTAAGAAAAACCGCAGAACTGACCGCTGACCGCGACTGTATCGGTGCGGCAAAGTTGGTTGTATTCTGCAACGCACCCGAGGATAACCCCTTTATGGCAGGTGCTTTCCACGGTGTAGGTGAGCCTGACTGTGAAATCAATGTCGGCGTTTCGGGCCCCGGTGTTGTAAGAGCCGCTATAGCAAAATCAGAAGGACTTGACCTTGCCGGTGTTGCCGACCTTATAAAACGCACCGCGTTTAAAATTACCCGCATGGGACAACTTGTCGCCATGCGTGCCTCAAAAAAATTGGGTGTACCATTCGGCATTGTTGATTTATCCTTAGCCCCTACTCCCGCTGTAGGTGACTCGGTTGCCCATATTTTAGAGGAAATCGGCCTTGAACAGTGCGGTGCCTGCGGCACTACTGCCTGCCTTGCCATGCTTAACGATGCCGTTAAAAAAGGCGGCGTTATGGCTTCAAGCCATGTCGGAGGACTTTCCGGTGCATTTATTCCTGTTACCGAAGATGCAGGCATGATTGCCGCTTCCCGAAGCGGTGCACTCACCATTGAAAAATTAGAAGCCATGACCGCTGTTTGTTCTGTAGGTCTTGACATGATAAATATTCCCGGTGATACCCCTGCCGAGGTTATTTCGGCAATAATTGCCGACGAAGCCGCTATCGGAATGGTGAACTCTAAAACAACCGCTGTCAGAGTTATACCTGCAATCGGTAAAACGGTCGGCGAAGAACTGTCTTTCGGCGGTCTTTTAGGCTCAGGTCCCGTTATGCCGGTCAGCACGGTTTCTCCCGCTAAATTTATTGCCCGCGGCGGCAGAATTCCCGCACCTATGCAGAGCCTTAAAAACTAATCGTCTTAAAATTTTAAGATAAAACCGACCGCTTTTCCTATCTTTATTAAGCGGTCGGTTTATTTTATTAAGGTTTTTATGAATAAGTTAAGTATTTACATTAACTTTATTAAGAATTTGGCGTTTAGGGTTGACTATTTTTAATTATTTTAGTAAAATGATTAAAATTTTTTAATTATTTTAAGTTTCACCTCTGTGACAGAAAGGATTATTATGTGCGATAACAAATTTACGGTACCTAACGATTATTTCAAAAATTTAAGTGCCGAATACAAATCTTTAAACAAAATAACTCCTGCTGACTTTGAACGGTATAATGTCAAACGCGGACTTCGTAATGCTGACGGCACAGGTGTTATGGCGGGTGTTACACAAATATGTAATGTTCACGGTTATCTTCTTAACGAAGGCGAACGCATGCCCATTGAGGGTGAACTTACATACCGCGGATATTCTATTAACGACCTTGTAAGCAACTGTAAAAAGGAAAGCCGTTTCGGTTTTGAAGAGGTTGCATATCTTCTTATGCTCGGCAAACTTCCGACTGCCGACGAACTCGGTCAGTTTAATAATGTAATCGGTTCAATGCGTATGTTACCTGACTATTTCCCCGAAGACATGATTTTGCGTGTACCCAGCCGCAATATTATGAACAACCTTGCACGTGCAGTTTTAGCACTCTACTCATATGACGACAACGCCGAGGTTTACACACTTGAAAACAACCTAAGACAAAGTCTTGAACTGTTTGCAAGGTTTCCTATTATCGTAGCCTACGCTTACCAAGCCAAAAAGCACTTTTACGATAAAGAAAGCCTTTATATTCACTTCCCAAAACCCGAACTGTCAACCGCAGAAAATATTTTGACAATCATCCGTGACGACAGTAGTTATACCGAGGAAGAAGTCCACCTGTTAGACCTTGCTTTGATGTTACACGCAGAGCATGGCGGCGGTAACAACTCAACCTTCACAACAAGAGTTCTCACCTCGTCGGGCACCGACATTTATTCTACCATTGCGGGTGCGGTAAACTCACTTAAAGGTCCCAAACACGGCGGTGCAAATATGAAGGTCGTCGAAATGATGAATGACATCAAGAAAAATGTCAACGACTGGTCAAACGAGGGTGAAATTGCAGACTATCTCACCAAGATTTTAAACAAGCAAGCAAACGACGGCAGCGGTCTGCTTTACGGACTTGGTCACGCAATCTACACCCTTTCCGACCCGAGAGCCGTTATTATAAGGCAAAACGCCGAAAAACTTGCCCGAGTAAAAGGCAGATACGATGAACTTTTGCTTATGGATAAAATCGCCCAACTCGCCCCCGAACTTTTCCTTAAAACAAGTCACAGCAATAAAATAATCTGCCCCAACGTTGACTACTATACGGGATTTATTTATTCTATGCTGGGACTTCCCGAAGAACTTTACACGGCACTTTTTGCCATAGCAAGAATTTCGGGTTGGTGTGCCCACCGTATAGAAGAAATTACCACAGGCTCACGTATTATCCGCCCTGCATATAAAAGCATTGTTCCGCAAATGCAATATGTTCCCATAAGCGAACGTAAATAAATAGATATTAAAACAAAAACCGCTTGAAATTTCAAGCGGTTTTTATAATTTCATGTAATCTCTTATTTTTTGCATTTCGGATATTTTTTTGTCGGATACACTGTTTGAAAGTTTAACCTCATTTAAAGCACTTTTCCCTTTGCCGTCTTTAAGTTTGGCAACAAACCTAACCACCCAAAACAAAGGTAATAAAAACGGCACTTTGCGAAGTACAGGGTACACATCTTTCATAATACTGTATTTAGGAAAAAGTCTGCCTACGGCAAATAAAAAAGTATTGCTTTTTTTTGCCTTAGTTTTACTCATTGCGATACTGTTTTCTTGCTTTCCCACTGTACCGCCCGACAGCATAAACTCTAACAGTTTATCGGACATTTCGTCCTTTTCGGAACCCATGAATATAACCTGCATAAGCAATTCGGATTTTAAAGCAAACTCATAAATTCCTGCTTTTTCAAGCAATTCTTTCGCCGTTTCAAGCGAAATTCCCATTTTGTTTTCAATTACCCAAAGGTCCATTAAAAACCTGATACCGCAACCGCCGAAAAGAAAATGGTACGACATGTGGGCAAAAAAGTGATAAAGGAAAAACTTATCGGTAAACTTATACCTACTGCCCTCGGTAGGTATTGCGTAGTCCCATGCGTTTTTTAATATAATGTTTAAATTTTCTTCGGGCTCAAACAGATTAAAATGAAGTTCTAAATAATTGCCCGAAGGCGTTAAAATCAAAATATCATGATATGTGCGTTCTTTAAAAGCAAAGCCTTTTTCGGCAAGTGACGACACTGCCCTATCAATATCTTCCTCATGTATAAGAACATCAATATCACTGCTTGTCCTCATATATTCATCAGGGTAAAATTCCCTTAGCACCGCACCTTTAAGCGGGATATAAGGTACGGCTTGCTCGTTAAACGCTTTACCGATAATCGACAGGTCATACTTCATTTGTTCAGCGGTATAAACCGTTTTTAACGAAAGTTTTTTAAAGTATTCTGCCGTTTTGCCCTCTAATAAGATGTTTTTTTCAAAAAAATAAGATGAAATAATGTGTGATACGCCCTGCTTTGACGAAAGCCTGCATAAACTTCTCAGTTCTTTGTCAGTGAGATTATCTATCTCAACCTCTTTCCCGCAAAGTTTTTCGGCAATTATATCTATCAGTGCTTTATTTATATTACCCATTATTTCACCTGCCCTTCTATCTTAACTTTTATTCGATTACAACACCTTTTTTAAGAATAATATTCGCATACTGCTCACTCTCACCCGTTTGAACAATGCAATATGCCTTTTTAGAACGCTCATAAAATGCAAATCTTTCGATTTTTTGAGGTTTATCGGTTGTATGAGGTGCAATTATTTCCTCGAATTTATTCCAAATAGGTGTTTTTACATCTTCTCCCTCAACCTTATCCATAATATACACCGATTGAGAATAGGTATCAAGAGGAAAAACCTTAAGAATAGCCGTCAAAAGTTCACATACACCAAGTCCGTCTGCTCGCAAAAAAATCGCTTCTTTACCGTTTGCCCCACACTTTGCAGTAGATGCACCGGGGAAATTGCCATCAGCCAAAACTATCTCATCATCATGACCCATTTCATCAAGTACACGAAGCAGGTCAGGAGATATTATAGACGGAATACCTTTAAGCATAATTAATACAACCTTTCATTTTATATTATTTTGCAGTCATAAACCGCAACACCGCTGTCTTGGAACACTGTACTTAGCCTTTTAACAAGTTCTTGCTTAGTGACACCTTTTTTTAGTACCACCTGTAAAAATCCGCCGCCGCCCGCACCGCATATCATTTGACCGCAGGTAAGGTCAGAAATACTGTTGAAAATTTGATCGATACACGTATTGGTGCAGCCTGAGTCCAACTTCTTTGAAAGTACCCAATGTTCATTAAGAAGTTGTGCGAAACCGTCGATATTACCCTTTTCAAGTTCAAATCTCATAAGAACAGCCAACCGCTGAATATCATAATGGACTGTAACCGATGTGGGGTCGTTTCCTATATATTTCCCCACAACTTCTCTGAGTAAATTTCTTGCAAGACGGCGTTGACCTGTATATATTAAGGCCAAACGTTCGTTAAGTTCATCAATAGTTTCTACACTCAAATTAAGCGGTGCACAAGAAACTTCCTGCTTAAGTCCGTTACGGCTGGTTACCATTTTAACACCGCTTGCCAACCCGCCGACTTGGTCCTGCCAACCGCCGCCGGTTGACATAAGTTGTTCCATGCAAAGAACACGGTTGTACATATCATTTTCAAAAATATCGGTTTTAGTAAACTCATACAGTGCCTTAACACAAGCACCTGCCAAAATAGAACTTGTACCAAGACCGCTGCCTTTTGGAATGTTTATTACTCTTGTGTTGAAATATATACCGCCGCCGAGATTTTTACATATATCTTCAACCGTCATTTCGGCAGAAGAAATCGGTATAATACCACAGGAAATAAGAGCCGCCTTGTGAAGTGCAAATGCATCGTGAGGATTACGGCAATCTTGCAATTCACTAAGACTGCCCGTAAATTCCTTATATGCACCAATATCGGTGGAAGTAAGCACTATCTTTGCTTCACTAAGTCTTTTAACTGTTACTTCAATAGGTAATGTATCATTAAGACTTACCGCCGCATTAAGAACGGTGCCGCCATGTTCCAAACAGTACGGCGGAGTATCCGACCAACCGCCGCCCCAATTCACTCTGACTGGAAGTTTTACCACAACTTCATCTTTTCCTATCCGTGTATCAGCACGGTAACAGGTACCTTCGATTGCCGCCTCTAAAACAGTATCAGATATTGTTTTAAAACAACTGTCGGCATAAGACTTATTACCTGTGAGTTTGAACAGATACCAATAAATGCGTATTTTTTTGCCAAACTGCTCAAAATCCGACGAATTCATACGCTTCGCCTCGCTGATAAGATGAGCCTCTATATGAGAATTGACATCTATTTTAAGCGTATCAACAGATGTGCCGTCATCTATTGCTTGTAAAATGGTTTCGGCCTTTACTTTGTTTTCAAGTTTTAACTGCCACGGCAAAATTGCAGTGACATCAGCATTATTAAACGACTCACTAAGTGATATTAGTTCACTATAGGTCGTTTCACCTCTCAAAACTTTAAGTGTGGTTTTTACGGCTTCTTCAATAGTATCACAAACAGGATAAATACGAGCATTCCAAAGCACTTCGCCGATATCCTTGCCTAAAAGTTTGTACTCTTTCGGATTATCACTAACGCCGTACATACGGGCAACAAACCTGCCGTCTTTTAATTTTAATCCATGTAAAACGGTGCCGTTCGGAATTGTTTCGCCTGTAAGCGTAACGCTTGAAAGCACACAACCTTTGCCGACTACAGAATTTTTATGAATATAACAATCCTCAATATAAGAGCCTTCCCCTATCGTTGCATGTCTGCTTATATAACTGTTGCTGACTGCATATTCATCAGCATTGTTATTAGAGCATATATTACCGCCCCAGCCGAGAAATCGGTATGATTCCATTTCTTCGGTCATTAATGTGAGTAACTCTTTTGTAGTGCCGAAATGTATAAACGAAGCGGGCGAAAGCCTTATAAGTTTCATATTATAAGGTGCCAGCACCTGCCAAAGTTCGGTACGGCAATCGTAAAGTTCCTTTGTAAAATCTCCTTCGGGTTTTTCTTTATAGAACTGTTCAAGGGTTGAATTTGTTGCGAGAGGATAAAGAAAATCACCGTAAAATGACAGTCGGGCACTTTCGTTTATATATTTATCAGGATTTTTACAAACAAGTTCACAAAGGTCATATACGATATTACTGTCAAAAATAACCGCACCTGTATCAATGTCAACATTACCGTTTTGGTCAACAGCACCGTTTGACATTAAAGTATCAACTGTTTGTTTATGTAAAAATGAGCCGACATTTCCATTTTCGTCTTTAAGGAAAACACCGTGATTTTTTCCGGTTTCGACATTTTCTTTAATAGATAAAGCAGCGGCACCTTTACTGTAAAAATCTATTTGAAGTGCGTTAAAAAGCAATAGCACATCGCCCGAACATACGAGCATACCCGCACCTATTCTCGGTGCAACGGTTGACATGCCGATTAAAAATTCATCGAAAAGGGTTGAACGCCGACCGTCGGGAAGCAGACGCGGAACAGGCGAAAACAGTTTACCGCATGCCGAATATTGAGGCACACGCTTTGAGTCACCGCCTGAATGAATAACAAGTATCTTTCTATCAAAAGGCTTATTATTACCTATATCTTTTTCTCTTTTATTTACATAAAGAATGGCATTAAGAGTCGCTCCGCCGGAGCCGACACGCTTGCCATCAGGGTCCGGCAACACTGCATAATGGGTAGACTGCGGAATTTTACCTGCTTTTTTACGGCATTCAATCTGCTCAAAATATCCTTTAGCCTGAGCCTCATTCGACGCAGTGAGAATAACATAATCCCAAGTAGGAGCAGTTGTATTTAAAACATGCTGATAATTCGTAAGCGCATCCTCATAGGACTGCTGCTCGAAAAGGGTACTGTAGTTACTCATACTTTAACACCTTTCATTTTTTTTATCAAACTTTTTAATGTGTTCAACAAAAAGTAAAATATATCGACCTTGAAAATAATTGATTCCGCTATATAAACTATCGCACCCGAAAGCACTTGAATAATCAAATTTATAATAATATGAAACGGCAAAATTTTACCAACCAAATACACAATTACCGCCATTAGCAATGACATCAAAAACATAGGTGCTATGTCTTTAATCTGTTCCCAATAAGAATAGCCAAGTAACCTTTTATTGGGGAAAATATTAACAATAGCCGCAACTAATACAATCGGAATTCCTGCAAGACCTATGGCAAACACACTGATACCTGAAACCGCTATTATTATAACCATGTTAACCGTCTTCTTGATTATCTCCATTTTTAAGAACAAATCCGAACGGCCCAACGCTTTAATAGCATTAAGATTAGCGGTTTGTATAGGCATCATTCCGCAAGTAAAACAAAATATGTACATATATGGCAAACAGGGCAACCATTTTTCGGTGAGCAATAGTGTAACAAGCGGTTCGCCAACCGCCGCAAGCCCCATCATAAGAGGCCACATTATATAACCGCTGGTACGGATTGCTCGTCGTGTCAATTCTTTAAGTCTTTGCGGAGTGTCTTGACATTCGGACAACACCGGAAATAAAACACTATCAATAGAAGTGTTAACATTTTCTACAACAAGATTAGGAAACTGCTTTCCTTTATTATAAAACCCCAAATCCTCTGACGAATATAATTTCCCGATAATAAGTTGACGAATATCATTATAAACAGTATTTATAAGTCCCGAAACTAAAAGTTTCCAACCAAACGAAAAAAGTCCTTTTAACCTATGGAATGAAAACATTTTCTTGGGACGCCATTTAACCGTCACCCATAGAACAACAGTCCCGAAAATATTATTAAACAATTGCTGACCTACAAGTGCCCATACACCAAGTCCCAACTTTGCCATCGTAATTCCAACCGCTGCCGCTCCGATGGTTCCGAATATTGTGGCAAAAAAGAATTTTTTAAAAATCATATGCTTTGAAACATATGCACTTTGAATACTTCTGACACCCGATATTAGTATTGTAACACCCAAAACACGTATAATCGGTATAAGTTCCGTATTTTCGTAAAATCCGGCTATCATGGGTGCCGAGAAAAATAAAATTATATACAAAAATGTGCAAAATACTATGTTGCAGAAGAACACCGTTGAAAAATCAAGGTCATCTGCATCTTTTTTTTGTATCAAAGCACTGCCAAGTCCGCAATCAACAAAAACATTGAAGATTGAAATAAATACCGTAATTAGAGCCAAAAGGCCGTAATCGTTCGGCGACAGCATACGTGCCAGTACAATTGAAACTATAAAACTGACACCTTGTGCCCCGCCTCTTTCGGCAAATTTCCACACAAAGTTTGACAGTGTTTTATGTTTCAAGTTTTTGTTTTCTTCCATTATATATTTCCTTTAATGTGTTTTTATTCAATCTATTGCCCCGACTGTTTTTAATAAATCAACAACACTTTTCTCGGCACTGGCTTGAAGTTCTTTTCGCTTTTCTTGATTCCACCCGACATTGATTGCTTTATGTAACATTTCCACAGCATATTCAGGCTGCATTTTATCGGGATAAAGTGCAAATTCACCTGCACCCGCCATATCCATAAACGCTTTGCCTTTTTCACCCCAACAAAATAACACTGTAGGTATGTCCAAAGAAAACGCGGTTATAGCCGCATGCATTCTGGCACAAATAACTGCTTTAAATGTAGAAATTTGCTCAACCAGTTCCTCAGGGGTTTTTGCCCTGCTTAAATATATTTCATCATCATTCAAACGATTTACTATTTTCATTGCAATTTCGTGGTCTTTTGGTAATCCGTTAATGAAAAGCTTAGGCGTGTAGCCTGTTTCTTTTATCTTTTCTATCAACGAAACATAAAAATCTATCATATCATCTTCATTAAAATCAAGACCGTTAGACGAAAATGCATTTCCTCTAATGACACCGACACCTATAATATTGCTGTCAGCCTGCTTTTTAATTCCAAATAAATCACCTGTTAAAGTAGCAGAACATGCAACCTGTTTTAGCGGACGATTACATATTTTTTCTAACATGTTAACGCCGTCCCTAAGGGAAATATACGCCAAAGATTTACTATCTATAATAGACTTCCAATAAGGCACGTTAACCCAAGGTTTATTATAAATAATTGAAATTCCTACCGCGTTCATGGCAAATGCAATGCCGGCTTTTTCACATTCACGTTGTAAGGCACCAATCCGCAAATGAAAATCATATTCATTAAAATAGACATACCCCCCTCCGGGAATTATAACAACATCATAGCCCTGAATCATATTTTTATACATTTTTCTAAATTCATATACTCGTTGTTTTTGTCGATTGCCGAGTAATATTCTTTTGATTATTCGCCTTAAAAGGTGAAAACCTTTTTTCAATATTAGTATAAATAACGACTGCTTTTTTTGTGTTTCGTGTAAAGATACATTTTTAGGTATTTCGGTATAACCGTAAATATCGGCAATATCCACTGTTGAATCGCAAAACTTTTCAATCAGTTTCTTGGTTGTAAGTATATATAACGGGTCGCCTAAGTTTTCAAAGTAATATAACGCAATAAGCAGTATTTTTTTCTTTTCAACCATATCATTTTCCTCTTAAAATTTCCCGTTCAAGCCGGCCTTATTCACCCAAAAACGTAATCTTCCGCCGTCGCAATAATTCAAATAATTTTTAATGGCAAACGAAGGTGCATCTTTATATGAATTTATAGTATCGCCGCCGCGGTGGTTGGTAATTGTTATATTATCATAATTTTTATAGAACTCCGGAATTACCGGCTCCGACTCAAAAACATCAATGGCTGCCCCCATAATCTTATGTTCATCAAGAGCCTGTTTTAACGCGGTCGGGTCAACCAAAACAGAACGTGCTGTATTTATCAAATATACCGTTTTTTTCATTTTATCCAACTCATCTGCACCTATTATCGGAGTACTTGAACGTGCATGTAAAGTTATAACATCTGCCTGTCCTAACAATGTGTCCAAATCAACGAATTTGAAATTTATAAAATCATACGCACTTTCACTTATATAAGGGTCGTAAATAAGAATATTACAATTAAAAACCGATAATTTTTCCGCAACAAGTCTGCCTACTGAGCCAAATCCGATAATACCGACGGTCATATCACATAATTCTCTTATAGTGGTTGCGGTATTCGGGAATGACTCTCGCCAAACACCCTCACGCAACGAAGCATTGGCACGGCTTATATTCCTCGTTTCGCATATAATAAGACCTATTGTATACTCGGCGACCGCATTTGCATTGTGTGCCGGATTTGTCGATACAATAACACCATGCTTAGTTGCTGCTTCAACATCAATATTCTCAGTACCGCCGCGGCATGAAAGTATTGCTTTTAAATTAGGTGCATTTTCAATAAGTCTTGCCGTTACAGGACAAAGATGCACTATCAGTAAATCGCAATCATAAACCGCGTCAAAAAGCCCATTTGGAACAGGAATTATATCCCTTTTCATAGCCTCGATTGCTTTTACGGTATCACGCATATCACCTCGGCTTGTTTCACCAAAAAAGAAATTTTCAACTCTATCTTCCGATGTAATATACGGTGTTATGCCTTCCAACATCATTTGAGAATCAACATAAACATCGCCGACGCATACTATCTTCATTTTACATATCCTCTCTGAATTAAAAATTCTGCATATTGAAGGTCAATGTCGTTTGTAACCTTAAAATTAAACCGTTCGCCGCAAACAATACCTATTTTACAATTATGGTTTAAAAACAGTTTTCCCGCCTCAATGTAATTCGGTAAATCACTTTTCGGTACCATTTGCAAATACTTTAAAAACCTATTTACATTAAAAGTTTGCGGGCCTTGGTCACACCACAATTTAGAACGGTCAGGAACATGAACACTGCTTTCCCCGTCCTCACTGTAAAGCATAGTATCAATAGTGGGAATTGAGGTTGTCACCATATCGTATTTTTTCACAGCCTCAATATTATTATAAATAATTTCCTTTGATACAAATATTCTTGCACAATCGTGGGTTATTATGATTGATTCATTATTATCAGAAAGTTCATCAGCCTTTTTAACAATGTTTATTAACGATGTAAACCGACTGTCACCGCCTGCAACCAATTCCACTCTGTTATTATCAATTTCAAATTCGGCTAATAACTTTTCATATTCATTTTGCCATTCGGTATTCATAGATATTATAACTTTATCTATATTTTCACATGATAAAAAAGTTTTTAATGTCCTAATAAAAATCGGTACACCTGCCACACGAATAAACTGCTTAGGCATGGTAGCACTTTCCATACGTGTACCTGCTCCGCCTGCAAGTAATCCGCCGAATATCATATAAATCACCGTCCGTCAAGTTTATTGCTTATAATATTCATAACCGCTCTATATACTCTTTCACAGTTGTTACCGTCGTTATATAAGTGGTATTCAATTCTCGCTTTTTCTCTTTCTTCTTTCCAAATATCGTTTTCTAAAAGACCGATTGTTTCATGCATCACTTCATCCCAAGCAGTGCAAATCGGTCCGCCTGGGATACGCCAAAAGAAATCGTTTAACCCCGCATCATCTTTTTTGTATTTTTCAATATCAAACGCAAATAAAATAACCGGTTTTCCTGTACACATAAAGTCTGTCAAAACACTTGAATAGTCGCTGATAAGTGCATCAAAATAATGAAGATACGAATATACATCAGACCATATATTTTCGTCTTTTGCCAAAATTATATTTGTAAAATCGCCCTCATATGAAAGAATATTTTTCAGTTCGTGAATATGCGGCTTATACACCATAAAAATGTTATTTTCACGTAATATTCTGTCAACCTGCGTGAGTTCAGACATATTGTGTACGAGATAATCGTCTTTGCCGAAATTTCGGTGCGTAGGCATATAAATTATAAATTTGGCATCAGGATTTTCCGCTTTTAGATTTTCCATATATTCATTTCTAGGCTTTGTAATAACTGTATCGTTTCTCGGATAGCCTGTAATAATAAAACGGGAAGGGTCAACCTGTAAAAGTTCCCCGATTGTCTTTGAATACAGCTCAGAAGTTGACATCCAGTAATAAGAATTAAAGCGTTCTTTGTCCGAATCGGTTCCTATTTCACCGTTTTTATTTTTCCAACGCATTGCTTTAGCACCCATACCATGCCAAAGTTGAACGATTTTTGCACCGCCAATCAAATACGGGATAGTATCATAATGTCCCTCGGTTTCAAATACTACGCCGGCACGCAAAACATACCACTTCGCCTTTAGACTTTTTGAATGATATGCTTTAAATCCTTCTTTTTTTACGGCATTTACCGCTTCTATATTATTACTAATCCAAATATGTTTAATTTTATCATTACAAGTATTGGCATACCTGAACAAATACTTTGAATTATCAGCATACAGTCTTCCCTGCCAAGCCCCGTAAACCCATATTTTCTTACTCCTCGGGAACACAACCGATATTACATAAATAATTTTCGTTATAAATATATAAATTTTTTGTATATTTGTCACAGATTCAATCATTCTCTGAAAATCAAACCTCTCCAACATTATTTGGTATATTTATTAAATATTTTTTCGCGAGATATTTTCGAAAAATTTTATTTTTAATTAAATCAATCTTAAATTTAACTCTGGAAACTTTTTTTGCATCTATCTCTTTATAATACTCATTAAGATTACTGCTTTTTTGCCCTGCATGCACTCTAAAACTAGCCACGACTGTCTTAACTGTATAAAGCGGTGAATATTTTGAAAATTCACACCATAAATAAAAATCTCCCGCTAATTTATAATTTGCTAAATTAACATTAGCCTTTTTCCACAACGAACTTGTCCAAAATGTAGACTCTTGTTGTATAAATGGCAAATCTTTCCCTAAATAATATCCTTTTTGTATCAATCTTTGTTCATAAACATACGCATCTCCAACACGATAAATAATATCGTTATCATTTTGCCAAGAATTTACACATGTAAACCATTCTCTTCCAGATCCAACGGCATAATTCATTACTTGAAACGCCCAAGGCATATATGTATCATCTGCATTTAGCCATGCCATAATATCACCGGTTGACATTGAAAATCCCTTCATAAGAGCATCATACATCCCGTTATCTTCTTCAGATATATATATCATTGGATATTTATCTCTATATTTTTCAATAATACTAATGGTATTATCAGTACTTTTACCATCAATAATAATATGTTCATAATTGGAATAATTTTGAGATATTATAGACTTTATACAACGCTCTATATAATTTTGTCCATTATAAACTACAGTAATTATACTAATCTTTTTTTCTACCATCTATATTCTCCATCTCATAAATGTAGTCATATCTTGTATCTTCTTTAAAATCTGAAGATATCACTTTACCTCGTCGCATATATGTAATAATAGGAATACACCTTTTTATACAAGATTTTATTTTATATATATTTTTTTCGCGTCTTATTGCTCTTATTCGAGTTTTTACTTCACTATCAAATATAATTCCATTTTTTTGCATCATATAAATATTTTCAATTCTAGATGCATAATAACCAGTTGATGTAGTTAATCCACCAATAATAAATACTGATATAGCCATTTTTATATACTTGAATTTCATACCTTGTTTTAACATTTTTATAATTAAATCATGGTCGGCACAGTATTTATAATTTGTATCAAAGTGCAATTTTTTTAAAATAATATTCTTCACAAATATACTTTGATGACACGCACCCATGTGAACTGAATAGTCAAGTGTTTTAGCCTCTAAATACTTATATTTATTATCGTTCTTGATAACAGTATCAGCATAAAGACCATCATACTCATTTGATATTTCGTTAAAAACTTCACATAATACATTCTGTGAGGCAAAATAATCACCCGCGTTCAAAAATAATACCCATTCTCCTTCGCACATTTCAATTCCCTTATTCATAGCATCATATATACCGTTATCTTTTTCGGAAATATATTTAAATGATACGCCATGTGCTTTAAAATATTTTTCAGTATTTTTAATAACTTCTAATGTACCGTCGGTCGATGCTCCGTCTATCACTATATATTCATAATTCTTGTATGTTTGAAGATACACCGATTTAAACGTGTCAACAATATCATCAACAGCATTATAGCAAACTGTCACTATTGAAAATTTCATGTTTCACCTCAAATAACTGCAAAATAAATATAACTATTCTTTATGTAACTTATTTTTCAATTTCTGTAATCTTATAATCATTCTAAGATACAAATAAGAAATATTTTGAAAATCAATATTTAACAAATATAATTCTATTCTCTGATATACAGGAAATTTTTTGATATTTTCGGACTTTATACTATTTTTAAACCATTTATCATTAGTTATGAATTCAAAAGTTTCTTTAAAAGATTTGCGACGTTCTTGCCGACATTTAATATTTAACACTGAACATAAAACATTATATGCAAAAAAAAGACAACTGTATTTGTCACGACTTTCATGTTCTGTTTTCAAATGCCATTTTTCTGCATAAAATTTTAAGTAATTACTGACAAACTGAGCATCTTTGTAATTTTTAAGACGCATAGTATGTTGAGTGCTGTTTTCCCGCATACAGTAACCATATAATGATTGTTTAACATACACAACTGTTTCTGTCTTGTCAAGAATCATTGCAACCATAAGCCTATCTTCAGACTGTTTTAAGGTTTTAAATTGCGAATAATTTTCATTTATATCTAAGATATTTTTTCGTATACATTTACTCCATATACTGTTTAGTGCAGAAGTTTCCAAAAATTTTTTTCTTAATACATTTATGTCATCTTTAAATATTTTTCCGTTCTTATACGGCAAATAAAATTCAGAAGTACTATTAGAATATAATATACTCCAATCGAAGATAACCATATCCGGATTAGTATATTGAATTGTTTCATACAGTGTTTTAAGTGCTTCACCGAAATAAATATCATCAGAATCCAAAAACATGATATACTTCCCTGACGATTTCTGTATACCAGTTTGACGTGCTAACAACGGTCCGCTGTTTTCAGTATGAATAACTATGATATTATCATTATTTTTTGATAAATTATCACATATTATCCCGCTGTTATCTTTAGACCCATCATTAACAAGAATTACTTCATAATCCTTAAAGTCTTGCGACAAAACGGAACTTATACATTCTTCCAAATAATCCTGAGCATTATACACCGGAACAATAATACTGAAAAACGGTTGATTCATGTATTTCTCCTTAAAACTATTTATGAAATATAAATTTATATTATCTTTCAATCGGTTTCATAAAAGCCTCTCTTTTATCAACCATAAGAGTGTTGGGCGGTATATTTCCTTTAACAACAGTACCTGCTCCAATAACACAACCGTCACCTATAACGGTCCCGCGAAGAATAATACAGCCGGCACCTATCCAAACATTTTTACCAATAATTACTGGTGCGACTAACATATCTAATCTTCCGTGATTTTTATAATCGTGGTCATGGTCATAAATACAAACATTTGGTCCAATAGCAGTATAATCATCAATAACTATTTTATCCCTTGATATTACCATGCATCCTCTGTTTATATATACATTTTTTCCGAGTTCTACACACCCGCCTGTTGTTTGTATAAATGTATTATTTTGAACACTGACACCTTCCAAAAGGGTTATATTTCCGCCACAAACCTTAAATTTTGAGCCTAATCCACTGTACTGTGCACCAAAACATTTTATATGTCCACCACTTAAAATTGTCAACACCGAAAATCTTATTATATTAAATCCTCTCATGCATACACTAATGAAACGACGCTTACTCATACATACCACCTTTCTTTATACATCATTTTTATCTTATAGAATTTCATTTCAAATCATACATTCTTTGATTTTTTCTTTCTAACATTATCCAAACCGCAACTATTCCGATTAACAGCAAGTTCATACGGTTATAGTATGTTACAACGCCAATATCTTCGAACAACTGCTTAATTAAAAACACCCAAATAAATGAAAATATAACTCTGTTTTTATATAAACTAAAAGACTTAATTGCCAGTTTTGCAAAAACAAAATAATAACAAGCAAATCCTATTATTCCATGGCACAGTAACATTTCAACAAAGTTGTTATGTGTGTATGTACCGAAGATAAAATAAGAATAACTTAATCCATGGCCAAAAATCGGCTTGTTGAAAAAGAGTTCCAATCCGGATGTAATATATAATACCCTGTTTTCGTCGCCTATTCCTTCACCGTCTCCGCCCTGAGCCATTTGGAACATACCGTCCAACCTTGTTCTAACAACCTCAAAAATAGGCAAATTATTAATTAAAAACCAAATTACAGCCAATACAACCAGTGCAATAAGCAGTTTCTTTAAAATACCGAGATTTCTCAAATATGTAAAAATAAATACTATAAAACATATTACAAGAGATATCAACGCTTTTCTTGAGCCTGTAAAAAGAATACAGGGTATACAAATAACACAACTTAATATACCAAATAATTTATTCCACTTAAGTGCTACCATGCCGAACACCGAAATAAAAACTGCAAATACACAGTTTAGACCTATGGCATTGACATTGCCGAAACCGTCTTCTAACCGCTCGCCCGATTGAAGCAAATTTTGAAATCCGTAATAACTGTAAATGTAAACGGACAACCCTATACATCCCATAACAAATGACTTCAAAATTACTTCAATATGCTTAAATTCCGAAATTACATTGCAAACCAACACCACAAGCACCAGAGAGGACCAATATCTATAAAGTGTACTTATTACCAGCCCTGTATCTGCCGGCGAAACAAACGCCGAAACTGCCATAACCAGTCCTAAAACAGAAAACGCCGTAAAAAACCAAAACCACTTTAGGTGCCTTTTAGATATACAATCCAATGTGCAAAATCCCAAACACAAGTATAAGGACAGAGATGAAATCATAGGAACAGATACCTTGGCATACTCAAAAATAATTGTACAAATTATATACACACATATAGATAAAACAGCCAATTCTTTTATACCTATTTTAAAAATAGTATTACTGCCGTTTCTACCGATTTGCGATAAATTATTACCCACGTAAAAGCCTCCGCATGATTTATTTAGTGACAGCAAGCCTTCAAAAACTCATCCCATTGCGATACAATTTTATCGCCGCTCAACCTATCATTCATTTTATATGCCTCTTCGCCAAGCAAATTACATAATTCATCATTTTCCATTAAACGAATATACCCGTTAACCAATGCTTCTTCATCGCATCTGTTTATAAGTATTCCGTTAACTTCGTTTTCAATAAGTGCCGCTGCACCGCCACCGCCGCAATCGGTTGAAACACACGGCAACCCTATAGACATCGCCTCAAGCAGGGCGTTTGGCATACCCTCAAATTCAGATGTGAGCACAAATGCCCGACATGATTTTATATAATCAAAAGGATTTGAAACATGTCCTTTAAGAATAATCTTACCCTCAGCATTGTTATCAACAATAAACTTTTCGTATTTTTCGCGGTCAGGACCTTCGCCCAATATATGAAGTTGGTAATCCGGGTGATTTTCCGAAGCCCTTAAAAAAGCCCTCATCATCATTATTTGGTTTTTTTGCCTATTATCTAGTCTTGCAACGGTAACAAAAATCTTATCCCTTTTTAAAATCGGTAAACATTTTTCGCCCGTTTCACGTATAGGATTATAAATAACCGTCTTTTTCGGTGTTATTTTTTTGAAATAATCCGAAATAACCTCAGTCTGATACACACCCGCATCGGCAAAACGGTATAAAAAATCCCGTAATTTTCTTTTCTTTAGATTTGACGGTACAGATAACGGGTCGTTACGCTCACAAACAACCACATTTGTTTTTCTTAAACACAAAGAAGCAGGAATCGCAGAAAAAGCCATTTCACAATTAAATATCACAAAAACATCGGGTGCTGTTTCCTTTAAAACCTTACGTTCTAAAGATACACGTTTTATTATATTTTTTATACCACTTCCCTCGACTATTGCATCTTTAACAGCAACATCGGGGATTATTTCATTTTCTGACGGCATACTGCCGAGAAGCATTACCGAAACATCATGTCCGCATTTCGCTAAATTTTCTGTAAGGTATCTCACTACATTCTCTGCACCGCTAAACGAAAGACGCCCTATACAAAAACAAATTTTCATACTCTTTATTAACTCCAAAAAGTTTTTTATTTGTTTACCCTATTTACTGTTTTTTGGTATAAATTCTTTAACCATAAAGGCGATTTGCCGCCTACAATATACCCCCTGAATTTCGGGAAGGACATTAACCATTTTATTTTATATAAAACCCGCAAATTCCTTGGGAAATACTTTTTCAATATTTCTTTTCGCTCTTTATTTTTCTTATCAATTCCCGATTTACTTTCCGAAACACCGCCGCCTAAATATTTGCAAACAACAGTATCTGCATACTGATATTCCTTACCTGAAAAGAATAATCTCAACTCAGCGTCGTAGTCGCCTAAAATTCGGTATTTTACATCATATAACCCTGTTTGAATTAAATCATTCCGGTTAAAAAATATGGTTTGATGGCAAAGGGGTGTGCGGTACATATAAAATTTTGTCAATACACCGGGTTGCTTATGAACTATTTTATCCCTTAAATAATTGCCGTACACCATTGACGGTTTGGACTCCTTAATTGCATTGTAAATTGTACTAAGTACAGTATTCTCGGCAAAAAGATCGCCGCAATTCATGTAAATCACATATTCACCCAAAGCCAATTTTGTTGCTTGATTCATAGCATCATAAATACCCGAATCTTTTATGGAATGCACCTTGATTCTACAGTCGTTTGGGATATTTTCGAGGGTTTTGTCATTAGAACATCCGTCTTTTACGATAATTTCAAAATTCGAAAAATCCTGATTTAACGCCGAAGTTACAGTCTTAGCGATTGTATCTTCAGCATTAAACGAAACCGTTATAATCGAAAAAAACGGTAACGGCATAAATTACCCTCCTAAAAAATCAAGTATATGCTTAACCTGTGCAACATTATTTTTATTATCTAATATAAATTTTTTACCGCTGTTTCCAAGTCCTGCTCTTTCGGATTTGGGCATATCTCCGATATACTTTATTGCTGATGCAATTTCTTCTGCATTTATTTTTTCTATCGGTACTAAATATTTAAAATATTCATCAGGTATACCGCCGATTTTTGTCGAAATAACGGGATTTCCCGATACCATATATTCAAAAATCTTTGACGGGAAACAGTATTTTGATGCTTCCTCATCGGTACTCCTCGGTGAAATAAGCATGGTTGCCTCTTTTTGCTTTTTAAGAAGTTCCATGCGTGACGGTAAATAGCCGAAATACTTTATTTTGTCATCGTTCTTCGCTATTTCTTCAATAATAGGCACTGCGTTTCCGTCACCTGTAAGCCAAAGTTCATATGAATCATCAAGAAGGCTCACTGCATTAAGCAATTCACGTACTCCGTAACGCAAATCGAGAACACCCGAATACATCACACTTTTTTTGTCATTTTCCTTTTTCGGCTCGTCCAAGGTGATAATCGACGGGTCATATGACCCTTCCATTACTATGTACTGACCGTCTGAAAGTTTTAAAAACTCTGCCATATGTTTTGAATAAAGCACGTACTTATCAACCGACCGCTGATATTTTTTAATATTTTGCCAATCAATTCTTTTTAAGAATTTTTTAAGACGGCTCATATTCATATCCATATACTGAGGCAGGTCGGGGACAATCAAACAAATTTTAGCGCTCGGTATAATTTTTTTAACCTCTGCCGCCGCTGCCATAAATCTGCTTGCCATTTGATAGACAAAAACCGTAACTTCTTCGTTTTTATTATCTTTAGCCCATTTTTGGGCGGCCTTTTTCATGGCATTTTTTTTAGATAAAATATTTATATATTTTAAATTGCTGTATCCTATGAAACAATCATTTGAACGGCCTGTTCTCGACCAGTTGCCATTATCAATTCGTTTTATCGGATATTCGGGATAGGGTGGTATATTAGGACAGTTTATTGAATCACATTCGACACCTACGGCATCGAGTCCTGTAATAAGTGAATCATTAGAAACAGAGTCGGACAATATTTTGCCGCCGTTCTGCAATATAAAATTTTTATTTTCCGGCGAATTTCCAACACCTATCCACAAATATTTCATAATTTACTACCCTTAAATATTCTTTATGACCTCAACCCATTTAGATGTTCCTATCTCACGTGTGAGGTTATCCATTATATATTTTCTGCCGTTTTTGCCTTTTTCCCCGATAAAATCGCGGTTTTCATACATTTCAAAGATTGCTTTTTTCAAAGCATCTTTATCGTCGGCCTGAACACAAATTCCACAGTCGGCTTCGGTTATAACCCTATCAAGTTCAAAACCCTTATCAAATGATGCAATTACAGGCCTTTCGGCAGACATTATACTCCATGTTTTACTCGGCACCGAATTGTTACCGACACCCGACTTTGAAATTATAAGACCGCAGTCGCCAAGGCTAAAGACCTCGGAAATTTTTTCGTACTCTTGAAACGGAAGCATTATAATGTTATTTATGTTTTCTTTCTTCACGCGTTCTTCGACATATACTCTCGCGGCACCGTCGCCGACCAATATAAACCCTATTTCAGGCATACCGAGTAGTTCCTCAGCAACCTCTAAAAGCATATCCATATTTTGTGTATGCCCTATATTTCCGCTGTAGCAGACATAAAATTTACTGCGGTCAATACCATACGTGTCAAATAAAGAATTATTTTCCCGTTCGACCGCTTTAACCGATTTTGTATCGGCCCAGTTTCGAATAACTGATATTTTATCCGTTGGCACATTTTTACTCAATAAATTTTTCTTGAAATCTTCGCTTATAACAACTATTTTATCGGCATATTCGTACGTTTTTTTCTCAACCGCACTGCCTATTTTCCAAATTAGCGAACCTTTTTTGGTCATTTTTGTATAAACTAAAGAATCGGGAAAAATATCCTGTAACGAATAAACAAAAGGACACTTTATTTTTTTGGCAAGTTTTCCCGCCAACATTCCTTGCGTCGGCGGTGTGCTTGCACAAAAAATCAAATCAATATCTTTATATTTTTTTCCTATCATATATTCGCGTACATTGCACCACAAATATCTAAATGCACGTATTATTGGATTTTTCCCCTCTTTGGATGCAAGGAAACGGCGAACATTCACCTGTCCGTTATATAAATTTTCAAATTTTAATCCTTTATACTTTTCGGCAACCTCTTTTGATACACCTCTTGTTGGTATAGGGCATATAACATCAACGGTATGACCGTCTTTTACAAACGCTTCAATAATATCATTTTCAAGATATGTAAAAGGTGTTGACTCGGGATTAAAATATGCATCTAAAAATAAAATTTTCATTCCTTAACCCCTATACCTGTACTCAAACATTTTTCTGCCTTCGCTCGTTTCAAATTCACGTTCTAATATAAATCCGTTTTTACGGTAAAAACGGTTTGCAACGTCATTGTTTTCCGCATCGGTTTCAAGCGTTATATATTCATATTTATCAAAATCAACCTGTGATTTAAAGTAGTCAATAAGCATAGATCCTACACCTTTTGATTTTGAATTCGGTTCTACACCTATAGACGCCAGTTCAATATACTTTTCATCGCGTTTGGTTTCACTCGGTTTTAAAAACGCCCGTACCAAACGCATAAAAATCTTAGGTTTTCTGAAAAAAGCACCAAGACTGTACCACGCAAACAGTATCAGTCTTTTCTTTATCATATATTTATAAAGACCGCTGAGTTCACCCGAATATGCGAGAAAACCGACAGGTTTATCCTCATCGAAAGCAACCAAAATGCCTGACTCTTTATACTCTAAATACGAGCGGTACATAAGTTTTAAAAACTTCGGTCCCATAAAGGTTAAGAAAAAACCTGTAAACGTATCCATATGAATGGAAACTATATTATTGATTATATTTTTTTCTGTACTTTCAATTCTTCTAATCAACATTTACAGTCCACCTTGCTTTTACATAGTATCCGCTTTTTCTTTTTTGATTGACGCTACAAACTCCGCTTCACCAACCACATCTTCTTTATAATACTTACCAAGCACTGCAAGTACAGTCTTGAACATTGTCGCAATCTCTCCAAAAAACGTAAAATTTTCAATACTTTTCAAATTATAATACATTTTACCGGGAAGAACATTTTCCACGTAAGCATCATCTATATTATCGGCACCTACAAGCAACTGCTCTTCATCTTTATACAAAATACTTGCTTCCGATGTGACACCTGCGGGAAGAAGAAGGGTTGCCATCATGATAGGTTCGTACCTGTCAACGTACTTCTTAACCTCCGGCCGTGTGCCGACAAAAGTCATATTGCCGAAAAAAACATCTATAAGTTGGCTAAACTCATCAAGTCGGCACTTACGAATAAAACCGCCTACTCTTGTAACACGTGCATCATTCTTAGCAGTAACTAAACTGCCTTTTTTATCAGCGTTATTTACCATTGTTCTGAATTTATGTATTTTAAAACATTTTCCATACGCCGTTACACGTTCCTGCCTGTAAAAAACGGGACCACTTGAATCAATTTTTATGACAATAGCCAAAATCAAAAACACAGGAAAAAGAACAATAAGCATTACTGCCGAAACAATAATATCAAACAAACGCTTCAAAAACAAACTGAACTTCTTCTTACAAAGAATATCATAATAATACCGAACCTCTTCAGTTTGCATTTCCGCAGGCAAATCATCCCATTTTCTCATTTAAATATCTACCCTTACCTTCTGTTACTTATGTCATATATACTCTTTAATAATCCTGCAATAATTATCAATCACATACTGCACTTCTTTATCAGTAAGCCTTGTATGAAGCGGCAGTGTAATTTCGTTTTCATAACGGGCATATGCATTAGGATAATCCTTAATGTCATATCCTAAATTCTTATATGCCGTATGCATAGGCAACGGTTTATAATGGACATTGCAGACAACACCTGCTTCTGCCATTTTAATAATAATCTCTCTACGCTCTTCATCGGTTACACCCGGAACCCTTGTTATGTAGAGATGTCCGCTTGAGGTGTAGTTATCGGTGTAGTGATTAAGCACCTCAATACCGTGCGGTTTTAAAGCAGCATCATACATTTGTATGATTTCTTTTCTGCGTTTAAGCATTTTAGGATAACGGTCAAACTGAGCGAGTCCTATAGCCGCCGCTATGTCGGTCATATTACATTTATACCATGTACCGACAATGTCATATTCCCAAGCACCAAGTTGAGTTTTTGCCAGTGCATCCTTAGATTGACCGTGTAAAGTT
This sequence comes from Acutalibacteraceae bacterium, assembly GCA_045577835.1. GTDB lineage: Bacteria > Bacillota > Clostridia > Oscillospirales > Acutalibacteraceae > UBA737. The sequence goes on from JAZNJD010000002.1 coordinate 40,128, forward strand.
AAAAGCATCGCCTTCTTATACAACTCTTCATCGTCAACACCGTCAATGTGTTTCCAAACCATGGCACCGCCTTCGGCAGTTGTGAAATTCTTTACCGCATGGAAACTGAAATTTGTAAAATCGGCAATACTGCCCACCTTTTTACCGCATAAAGTCGCACCAAATGCGTGTGCGGCATCGTCAACAACGGCAACTCTGCCGAGTTTTTCCTGAATTTTATTATTGGGTTTAAAGATATGTTTCTTACTTTCTGCAATAGATAAAATGCGGTCATAATCACAAGGGATACCGCCTAAATCAACAGGAATAATAGCCTTGGTTTTTTCGGTGATTGCATTTTCCAAAGCATCATAATCCATTTCCAAACTGTCTTTCTTGCAGTCAACCATGACAACTGTTGCACCTACATGACAAATAACAGACGCGGTAGCAGTATATGTATATGCAGTAGTTATAACCTCATCACCCTCGCCTATTCCGAGAATACGAAGTGAGGTTTCGGCACAAGCAGTTTGAGAATTAAGACACACACATTTAGGTACACCCAACCACTCGGCAATCTTCTTTTCGAGTAATTTGGTTTTAGGACCTGTAGTAATCCAACCTGAACGTAACGCATCTGCTACTTGGGTAATTTCTTCTTCGGAAATATCAGGCGGAGAAAAAGGAATATTCATTTTTATTTCATTATTTACTGCGTTATTCATATTTTCACTCCATATTAAAAGGCACCGTATCGGATGCCCATAATATTAAAATAATATATATGTTTTATGTTTTTTATCAGTTTAATATCACAGAATCGTGTGAATATTTGCTCACTTTTAAAATTTTAAAAACGCTAAAATCACACATTGCACCACAAAATCATAATACAATTCATTATATCACACTCACTAACATATTACAAGCAAAATACATTTTTTATTTTTCATAACTGCAAAAAGATTATAAAACAAAAAATGTAAAAATAAAATCTATTTATCTTCTTTCTGTTCTTTTATTGTCAATGCTGTTACTTTGTTAAAATACATACCAAGCAAACCTACTCCTGCAAATACAGATGTAAATTTAATCACTATGGGAAAATACTGCTTATGGATAAACACACACATCTCTGTTGCAGTTTCACCGCCGATAAAAAGAGCAACTATATATCCAATCAAGGAAAAAGCACCTGCAAGCAGACAAATAATAATACCTACTGCAAATATATATAATAAAATATTACCTATTTTTTTCATGCAACTTTCCTCCTTAAATACCTATAATCGGCAAAAGTCCAAGCAAACAAACGACCGATAACAGATAATGTAACCCAACCCAAATTAAACAGTTAAGAGTAGTTTCCTTCATTTTTGAGCCGGCAATTCCCATTGCTGTATACATACAAAGTGCCAAAGGAGGTGTCATGCCTTCCATAGCACCCGTAATAACAGGCAACATTACAGCAGCAAGCAAGGGATTAGCACCCGCTGCAGCCAAAACCGCAATAATAGTACCGCCGAAAATTTTTGTCTGTGCAGAGCCCGGAAAAACCATGCCCAAAACAGCAGTAATAAGCGGAATAATGAACGCTAATGCCACTAACGGCAAATTCCAACTCTTAATAAGTTCACCGATTTTAACACCAATATCACTGTCAGAAAACAGACCGCTGATACAATACGCAAAGAATATTGTTGCACCTACGGGAACAATACCCGCTACACCTTCTTTGATTGTCTCGACAAGTTTGGGAAGTTTGATTTCTTTATAATTAACTGCCAAGGCATAAATCGCAGCAATGCCCGGTGTAAACAACAATAGACAACTTGACATATTAGAAGCCCCTTTACCAAGGCGGTCGGTATAAAATCCCGCTTTGAGGAAGTAGTCAAGTACAAAAGGCAACAAAATAATTACGGGCAAAAATAAATTTTTCCAACCCTTTTTTAGTGTTTCGGAAATTTTAGGCAAATCTTCTTTTGCCATAGGTTTAACTTTATAGCACTTACAGAATACTGCAACTGTTAATATTCTCTGCAAAATAAACCAAATAGCAACACCCCAACAGGCAACCCAGAAGGTTGACTGTGACATTTCGGCACCTGAATATTCATTGTAGCAAGCCAACGCCGCCAAGATTACTGCAGCAGGCGGAATCATATTACCCATGGTACTTGCCGAACTCTCAATATTTGCCGCCAAATGTGCAGGAACACCCGACTTTTTCATAGCGGGAATTGTGAAAACACCTGTGGTAGCAACATTGCCCGCACCGCTGCCCGAAAGTGCACCCATAAATGTACTGCCTATAACTGCCGTATAAGCCGCACCGCCCGGAAGTTTTCCGAAAATGGCAACTATAATGTTTACAACCGTATCAATCGCATGGGTTGCATCTAAAATCTTCGCCAGCACCAAGAATGCGATTATAGAATAAAACAACGTATCGGTTGATGTTTCTACTATGTATGTAAAGAAACTTGTTATATTACCTGTTATAAGCAACATAACAACATAACCGAAAAACATACATTCATAGATAGGACGCTTGAACACTAAAAACGTAACACAAATTACCGCTAAAAGTGCCAAAATGTATAATACTTCTATTGGCATAATTTTACCTCCCAAATTTAAAGACGTAACAGCATATCTGCACCGTCAGTATTAACAACCCTTAAAATATCACATGCCTTTGCGACCTTTTCGGCAATTTCGTTATCACTGTCACCCGTGACAAGTATACCCGCCACGCGGTCGCCGCTGTTTTCGGCCTTATCAAAATACGAGCCGGCCTTTTTGTACTCATACCACTCATCGACAAGACCCAATTCAATTACCTTTTCCATGCCCTCCATTTTCTCATATACACCTTTGGTGCAATAAAGGAAATAAAGCAACATTCTTTTAGTTGTAAGGTCGCCCGTAATAGTGGGTATTTTCCCGCAAACACGGTCAACGTAAAGGCTCATAATAGGTACACCCGAAAACAGTTCTATCATTCTGTATTTGGTGCCTCCGCCCATTCTTGCACTAAACTCAAGTACAAAAATGTCTTCTCCGTCATCTATTACCTGCATGAACATAGGACAGTTATCAAGTCCAAATGCAACCGAAATTTTTTGAGCCAAATTATTGAGTTGTGCTTTTTTTCTATCCGAAATATCTGGCAAGGTTCTGCAACCGTTAATGGTAAACGACGACGGCATTTTGGTAATTTCCGACGCCATCAACATTTTTGCAACACCATGGTCAATCCAAAAATCCACGGTATATTCACTGCCCTTGATAAATTCCTCAATAACCGCCGTTTTTGTACGGCTATATTCTATTGCGTTATTGGTTGCAACAACCATTTCGTCATAGTTATCAACCCTTACAACACCTTTTGAACTGTTACAATCAACCGGTTTAACAACAAGAGGCCATCTAAGACCTTCCGTTATCCTTTCAAGGTCATCATCCACACCTACAATACAATGTTGTGAAGACATAATGCCAAACTCTTTAAACTTCTTTTTCATATAGGACTTATTGGTGACGTTAAGTCCTTTTTCATAGTCTATATAACAAGGTAACCCTAAGTCTTCAGACACCTTAGCAACAGTAAGTAACGCTTGGTCGGTACACGCAGTAGTTATTAAATCAACATTATGTTCAACTGCAATACTTCTTATGGCGTCGATATCTAAAGTCGATGCTTTAATATGTAAATCGGCAACCGATTTTGCAGGCGGGTCCTCATAATAATCCGCCAAGATACAGTAGTATCCTCTTTTTTTCAGTTCCCGAATTAAGGCAATTTGGTCAAAACCGCCCGCTAAAACTAATGCTTTCATTATAAATTACCTCTAAAAGTATTTGTAGAGTGCCTCTCCGGAAAATGTTCTGCCTAACTTTCTGAAATCTAAATCATAAACAGAATTTGCCAAATCAATAATCGTTGTTATCGTAGGTGTTTGCACCCCTAATTCTCTGCCGATATGTTCAATCGGCACAAGTCCGTTCGGTATGTCCTCGAAAATATAACGGCAATCCATAGTAGGAGGTGCATCAATTTCCTTGTAGTGCTCGTTATTTCCTATACACTCATAAAGGTTTTCGCCCTTAATATTATAACTGCGTTTCATCCAATCTTTGCACGACTCGACCGAAAAACCCAAAGCAGAAGAAACCTTTAAACGTTCACTGTCAATCTTTTCGATAAATCTTGAAACATATGGTGAAATGCCGTCATAGTAATACTTAAAATCAACCTTTTCGCTTTCAATCCATCCTATATTCATCAAAACCGGTGCACAGTGCAAGACCATTCCCACATTGGAAAGCGATGTATACGCAACCGAATCGACAGGTTTGAAACAAGGCTGTAAAAATGTAGGCAAACTGCCCATAATCAAGCCTAAATCATCTTTTCTTATCGATGCAATTTCCACATCGTTTTTTAGTGTATAAATAGTGGCTTTATTCTGCGAACTTTTACGGCATGTGTATACAATAGTTTGGGTTTCGGCAATATGCGGCAACTCTTTAACACCGCATGAAATAAGCGTTTCGGCAAAGTCTACAGCACCGAAAGTCCTACCGGGATTTAATATAACAATCATATCCTTGTGAACATAAGGTGCTAACGCTTTAGCGATATCTTTATGTGCATTACTAGGGGTTGAAACCATTACAAAGTCCGAAACAACCTCACCTATAGAGGTCGATACTTTTTGAATTTTGGCAACACCGTTTATAACACCGTCGCACTTTATTTCTCTTGTTTTTATAATCTCACTTATATTTTTCTGCGACCTGTTCCAAAGAGTGACCTCTATTCCGCTTAGCGACAAATGTGCCGCCATTGAAATACCTTGATGACCCGCACCGCAAACACAAACCTTTTTAGCAGGGGTTATTCCCATATTTTTTACCCTCTTAAATACCAAGTTTTTCAAGACGCTGGGCCTCGGTTAAAATCTGTCGGGTTTCCTTGTCAACGGCTTCACAGGCACCGTTTTTAATACTTGTATTCAAATTGCCCTTAAATCGGTCATTTTTAAGGATATGAACCGCATCCAAAATACCTGTTTTAACCAAATCGGCAAGTATTTCAGGGTTTATAAGCGGGTCTTTATCACAGGAATACTTTTCATATATAAAATCCAACAAATATTTTGCCTCTGTGACCAACTTCTCTTTACGGGCAACAATCGACGGGTCATTATCCATAGAGAAATTATCACTGACCGTATGACGTATTACACCGCGGACAATACGGCAACTTTCAATAACTTCCTCAGGTGAGGCAGCATGGTCGGCTTCGCAGTACCCAACAACATGGAGAATGTGCGGCTTCACACACATTTGCATAAAAGTAGATGCCGCAAGTTGTCCTTTAGCAACGTCTAAATCCGCATTGAAAAGCGGCAGACCCGCTCTGACCTCTCTATAGGTTGTAAAATTATCGTCATGCAACGATTCAACCATTTCAATCATTGCAAGCACACGTGCCAAATCCATAGAAAACGAAATTCCGTGGGGAATATTGAACATATATTGAGCAATGTAATTTTTAACGCCCAACTTTTTGGCATTATACGCCGAAATATACGCAGTAACAACCGGCATTACATCATGAGAATCACGCAAACTCCAATGGTGCGGCTCATTACATTCGACCGGAATATTACGTTCCGCGTGCCATTTAATAAGCCGTTGTGCCTCGTCTATCGACTCTTCAACTTTTCTTGTTCCGCGTCCGTCAAGTTCATTGTACCAATATATAGGAATAGCAGTCCATGCATTATCAATAGTATCTACCAGCATAGGTGCATACTCAAAAACATCTTCAGTACCGCTGTAGCAACGCATAAGCGGATAGTTGCCGATTTTGGAAGCCTCCTTAAGACGTATAAAATCCTCGCGTGTACGCAAAGGCACACCGCCCGCACCGTCAAACTCAGCCTTCATTTCGTCAGGTTTAAAGAAATATTGCTGTGCGTTTTGGTCGGGTCCTAAAGAAATAACATCAAGCACCTTGGCTTCGGCAATTTTTTTAACACCGTCTGCCGTTAAATCCATGGTCGGAAGTCCAAAATGGTGGCGAAGAATAGGATATGGATATGATTTATTTATACGTTCAATCAAATTCGCACCGTATTGTGACGGACTGTTATCATTTGTTTCACCGCGATAAAATCTTATAGTGTCATTAACATCATCATATCCGTCGGAAATATATGAAAAAAGTTTATATTTCTTTGCAACATCGGCAACCGGTTTTGTCCCGCCAAAGTCCCAAATCGGAGAATAATCCAACTGCTCTGCTCTTTTGGAAATTTCATCTAAAAGCGGCACTACATTTTCAGGTGTCAAACGGTAACTGATACCGACAATATCGGGTTTATGAAGATTTATAGCCTCAAAAAGTCGGTCAACCGAAACGGCAGGACCCATAAAAATAGACTCAAAGCCCTCTTGTTCGCCTATCTGCAAAAAATGATAAACGCCGGCCACATGGACACAGTTACCGATAGAGGCTCCGAGTACCTTTTTTCCGTTAACACTTTTGGCACACTTCATTTTATACTCTCCTTAGTTTATTTTCTTAAACAAAAACATTTAACAAATGCCGAAAAATCAAATATATAATTTAGTATACCACAAAACATTCATTTTGTAAAGAAATAAAGATTTAAAAAAAGTATAGGCTATTTCAAAAAAAACACTTAAAATCAGATATGCGATTTTAAGTGTTTTTTGGTAAAGTATCGAACAATGCTCGATGTGAAATTATGGCTTAAGCCATAGTGAAATTTTTTGCCCATGCAGAAAATGAAGTCAAGTTTGCACATTGTGACACAAAGCACAACTTCACTTGGCTTTTTAGGACAAACTTAATTTAAAAAATCCCCCTTCTTACGAAGGGGGATTTTTTCCGGCTAAAGTGAACGATATAGATGCCAACATAAACAGAGCAAATCAATTCGTAGCACAGTGCGTCACGAATATGATATATATAAATCAAGGCGTAGCCTTGTATATCATCAATTCCGTCAGGAATTGCATATCATCAAAACTTTAGTTTTGTATATCATCATTGCGAAAAAATATACAGCCTACGGCTGATGATATACACACCTTTCAGGTGTGATGATATACAAATCGCAAAGCGATTTGGTGATATACCATTGCTTTCGCAATGGATAAAAAAATTCGACTTGTCGAAACAAGTCGAATTTTTTGGCTGGGGAATAGGGATTTTTCCGCACACTACCGTGTGCTATCGCCTCGCTAACGCTCGTTGCCCACGGGCTTTGCAACCATTCACCGAAAGGTTGCAATTTGCCATACGGCAAACCGCCCTTGTTCGAATCCCTATGTATTGCTTCAAGAAAACAAAAAATAATAGCCCACCCTAAAGGGTGAACTATTATTTTTGGAAAGGGAGCACAAATTCGAACCCTTTTGATTTTTTGACCTATGTGTTCGAACCCCTACATATTTTGAGGTGGTGTTATATAATTATAAAAGCAGGTTTGTAACTGCTCGTCATATTGGAATTTATTAATCTCCTTTTTCTGTGAATCCAACAATTGAGAAACCAAGACCAATAACAGGAATCAGCAAACCTAATATTTGAACAAAGGCCCAATTTGTTTGAATAGATACATTGAAACAAAAAAATCCGAAAAGTATTAAAGCCATCCCAAATAAAATTTTTTCATAAAGCAATCTCCTTTGTTAAATTGTAATTTTTAATCTTCTCTGTTTTTTAAATACTTCAATATGTTATGACATATAAACGCTAAACAAAAGCCTACTAACATAGCCGCTAAAACAAGAAAAAATATTTCGTAATAGGTAAAGCGACATGCTGTAAAAGTCCATACACTTGCTAAAATTCCACTTATAGCAATGAACCCTAAATATATATTTCTTATAAATAAATTACTAAAAATTTCTTTATTTACTTGTGTAAAATCATTGTCTACCAATTCATCAATACTTATTTGCAGTGCATTTGATAATAATATCAATTGCTCTGTATTTGGATATGTTTCTCCTAATTCCCAGTTCGATATAGTTTGTCTTGTTACATTGATTTTCTCTGCAAGGTTTTCTTGTGAAAGTCCTTTCTTTTTTCTTGAATTATAAATATTCTTACCTAATTGCATTTTCAATCACCTCTTCACACAATATAACACAACTAAGGTTTGCAATACTACTAATATTATTTGGAACTTTCGCAAAGAGTTTTAACATCCTTATAAATTCTTGTTTACTTAACACACGAAAATATAAATAACCCTAATATATCAAATAATATTCCGCCTATAATAGCAGTAAGCGTTACAATATGACCTAAATATTGTTTTATTATAATCATAAAAACATTTACAAAACCAACGCCTATTGAAAGTGAACCTAATAAACCAAAAACAAAACAAAACATACCGTATAAGTTGCCGCTTTGAGTTGTGGGTTATAAAGCATTACTTGGAGTTAAAAACATAAAAATAAAGAACGAAATCAAAAGAATAATAATAGAAAAAATTGTGTGTACTGTATAGAATATCCCATATTTTTCTTTCAAATATTTTTCCTGTTTCGGAGAAAAGTATTTTTTTATATTTTTGGGAAGTTTCCAATAATCATTAAATTTCATTTTTACCCCTTAGACTATCGTTTTTTTGATTCTTCTTCTATTACTTTTAAGGCAGATTTCACTCCAACAAAGTTAGTGAAAGAGAATCTCTCATATTTGTATTCAAATTTTAATACCTGACTGAAAAAGTTTGATTTTATTTTCAAATTATCAACATTGCTTAATTGAACTGTATATAACAACTCACCTATATTACTTTTTATATCAACATCATAGATATCTAAATTATTACCCTTAACACATAAAGCAACCAAACCTTCTCTACCAATAGCAAAGGGTAAATAAGTCGCAGTTGCACAAAACCCCGCACCACGATAATCGCAGTAACCGTCTACAATTAATTTTTCTTGAAAATTAGACATCTATAACACTCCTTTATAAAAGCCTTTTTTATAGTTCAGATTATAGCATATTTTCTTAGAGATTACACAAAATCGGCTTTTCTGTGCGCATAAAACGCCTCTCAAATAGGACTTTCGTTCATAACAAATACACATCTTGTATTTCTTATACTTTCTGCCAATTAAAAGGGCAAGGCCGAATGTTTTGGGTGGCAAAAAAATTAAAATCGCCTCAATAAATATTGTAACATATTATAGTTTTTCATTACATAATTTTCGTTCCTGTAACATAGTTTTATAATCACTTAATAGTTTTGATTTTTCATTTTCTAAAAAGATAATTTCTTCATCGTTAAAAATGTCCCTAGGGAAATCGGTGTTAAGTATTATTTTATACTCTTCTTCAGATATATCATTCCAATCTCTATCTTTTAGAAAATTGTAAAAAAGAGGTATATCAAACAATCTAAAACGGTAATCCTTTAGCCTTGGATTCTTTCGTGTAAATCTTTTTATTCTTGCCTTTCGTGCATTTTTCCAAGGCCTTTTTTCGTTATCTAAATATGTGTAAGGATCTCTATCGTTTACATCTCCAAAATAGATAACTGTCCAAGCTCGGTTTGTAATTGCATCTTCAGAACCTTCTGAAATAGATATAGCATAATCAAGTGCATACTTTCTTATCTTTTTGTTTTCTGACAAAACACAACCATAAGCAATCGTTAATCTCATTCTAAGATTCATAGGATTATCATCAACTATCTTTTCTAAGAAATCGGTTGTGTCAATGCCTAACCGAGTAACATAATATATAATCTGCTCCAACACACTTATCTGATCGCTATCAGTTTTATTATATAGAGCAACCAGATTATTTTTTATTGTATTCTTATCTGTTTTACTTAAAATTGTAAACTTATTTCCAACAAAATTCGTAACATCATCTTTAAGTTTGTTTTCAAAGAGTTGTTTAATTATATCCACTCTATTGTGCAAAAATGCATCAATAAGGTTTTCTGCAATTAAAAAAGCAGCTATACTACGGTGGTAAAATGCTGTTGAATAGTGCGTCTTATAAATATCATTCTTTTCCTCGATTACTAATAGATTTTTAATAGCAGAATTATTTTCTGCCGTTTCATCTATTATATATTCTTCTGCAGAATATATTTTATTTGCTGCATCTCGCAAGTATTTTATAACCGTCTTTTTGTTGGATTTGGTGGTTTTTCGATTTATTTCTCTTTCAAGCCATTTCTGCATAAATTTTTCATATAAATCAAAAACACCTGTTATTGGTCTTTCTTCATTATTATCTGCTAAAAATACCAATAACGAAAGCATAAAGGGGTTTGCTTTAAACTGTTGGATATCTTCATCATCCCCAACCAGTTCTTCCACTTTGCTTTTTATTGAAACCTTATTACGTATTATTGAATATTGTTTCACAAAATGATCAATCTGTTCTGGATCCCATGCCGAAATTACAAAATTATGGCTTGTAAATGCTATGTTCTCATTATAATTTTTATCGTAAAAATCAGTACGACATCCCAACCAAAATTTTATATTTACAGTACTCTGAAGTTTTAACATAAAACTTATAAAGCCCTCAAAATCATAAGCAAATCTTTCATCTATTCCATCAATAAGTACCAAGTATTGTTCGTCAAGATTATCCGTCGTAATCTCTATTATATCATCTAATATACTATTTCGATTGCTCGCTTCATTTGCCGTTATATAAATACATTTTTTATCTTTAACCAAAGAAAAGGCAAAGGTATATCTTAGCAATGTGGATTTACCCGCTCCGGCATCTCCCAAAATAGAAATGTTTTCTCCTTTATATCTAACAATATCATCATAACAATATGATGTATTGCCTCTTTCTTTCAGAATAGGCTTAGTAAACAGTTCAGGAAAAACCTCTTTGTATTTTAAACTATCTTTGAACCAAGGAAAAAGAGATTGATTCATAACATTTTTCCTTTTGTTTTCTATGTACTTATCTATGTATAACAGTTTGTCTCTCCGTATTGTATCGGAGCGGCTATTAATTTCATTAATTATATTCTCTTCTACAGCTTTTATCGTATTTATAGTTTTTTTCGTGTTTTCTTCGTTGTTTTTTATGATTTCTTTTTCTTTATCTACTATGAGTTTTTCGATTTCTCCAGCTATAAGTAATGTTCCTTCATTAAGTTTGTAATCTCTATAAAAAGCATACATGATTTCAATTATATCTAAAACCATAATATGTACTTTATGTTTACTTTCACTACTTTTCGCCTGTGAATACGCAATTGCTTTATTTATAATATGTGTCTTTAATCTATCCTGGTCTACACCGGGAGATGTTATATATTCTCTTATATTTAAAACTAGATAATCTTTTAAGCCAATACAAAAACCCTGAAAATCTATTTCTTCCTCTAGAGAACAATACTCAAAATCTTTTTGTTTACATTTAATGTAGTTTGTTATTAAAAACTTTAGTTTATTAATTTCAACGATATCTTTTGTGACATCTTTGATAGTATCTAAAATTAACCCAGTTAAATACTCTAAAAAAAATGATTTAGCCATATCGACACCTCCATAAGTTTCGTTATATTAACACAACATCAATTATATTATATATTATATCATATTTTCTTGAATTTTCAATTTTTTAGTATCTATTAAGGCTAAATTCCTTATAAGCTTTTAAATGTTTTTTGCAGTAAAAAAGGACAAACCAAGTTTAAAAAACAGGTTTGTCCTTTTTGGCTGGGGAATAGGGATTCGAACCCCAACAAACAGAGTCAGAGTCTGTCGTGCTACCGTTACACAATTCCCCAATATTGAATTTTTAGAGCCGATAATTATTATACCTCAAAATTTTAATATGTCAAGGTTTTTTTGAAAATTTTATGGCTTAATTAAGATTTTATTTTACTTTTTTATTTTTATAAAGTATAATAAAAATAAAAGGGGTGCTAGGCAGTGGGAATTAGAATTTATAAATTAACAGCAATAGTTTTGAGTATATTGATTTTATTAACCTTTGTCGGCTGTCAGGGAGAAAAGGAAACACCGTCAGAATCAAAACCTGCTGTCAGCACCGATGTTCCTGTAGAAGATATTAAAAAGCCTGATGACAACGCATCCGAACCGCCGAAGCCTGTGTATATTGGGGTTGAAAAGATTACCCTTAGTAAATATTCGGTTACCGTTATGCAAGGCTCTAAGGATATGCCGATAGTTACAATGCACCCCACAAATGCAACCAACAAGGCTGAAATTTGGTCAAGCGATAATACTGCCGTTGCAACCGTTAACAGTATCGGCAGGATAACGGGTGTGGGTGTTGGCAGCTGTACAGTTACTGTTCGTTCTGCAGATAATCCTGATGCTTTTGCAGACGTTGCGGTTACCGTTACCCCGTATGTTGCCCCGATAGAGCCTGAGGCTACATATATTAAAGGTATTTTAATTGCAAATAAAACATATCCGTTGCCAAGCACATATAATCCGGGCGTTGATCCTGTTGCAAATGCCGCCTTACAGGAAATGTTTGCCGCCGCAAAAAGTGAGGGACTTAATCTTTTTGTTAAATCGGGATTTAGAAGTTATTCGACACAGAAAAGTCTTTATAACAGCTATGTTAAAAGGGACGGACAAGCCGCAGCCGACCGATATTCTGCAAGGCCGGGTCACTCTGAGCATCAAACGGGACTAGCCTTTGATATTAACAAGGCACACTCAAGCTTTGCAGGCTCTCCTGAGGCAAATTGGCTAGCCGCTAACTGCTATAAATATGGATTTATCATTCGTTACCCCGAGGGTAAGGAAGCTATAACGGGTTATATTTATGAGCCTTGGCACGTTAGATACCTCGGAGTCCAAACCGCAACAGAGGTATATAACAGCGGTCTTTGCCTTGAAGAATATTTAGGCATAACTTCAAAGTATCAACAATAAATTGAATAATAAAAAAAGAAACAACACGCCTAGTTCAAATAGAGCTAGGCGTGTTGTTATTTAACTTCACAGTTATCAATTGCATAATCGAGCAGAATGTTAATTAATTCGTTTCTTGAACGGTTGGTTTGGGTTGCGAGGGAGTCTAGTCTTAAAACAGTTGTATCCTTAATTCGTATTGAAAAGGTTTTGTATCCATCTTCGCCTTTTAAGGATTTTTTGTTTATAATAAGCTTTTCTTTCATAAAATCACCTCACAACTATTATGCCTTGACAGATGTTATAAATATATGTTATAATCTATAACATAAAATTGGTGAGGCGGTGTAGATAATGAAAAAAGTAAAGCTATTAATTGCTATTATGATTTTAATCATAGTGCTGTTAGTTAGTTTTATTGTATTTCTTCTTTTAAAAAGGGAAGAAAAGGTTGTAGTAACCGATAAAGTTAAAAAGGATATAAAGGTAGAAAAAATTATTTCGGTACCCAAGCTCTCTCAATTCCCCGAAATACCTACAGGCTGTGAGGGTGTTGCCGCAACTATGGTACTGCAGTATTACGGGGTTGATATATCGGCAGTTGATTTTACAAGGGATTGGCTTGAATGTAGCGAAGCTTTTTATTCAAAAAACGGTGTCTTGTACGGTCCAAACCCCGATGAGTTTTTTGTTGGTGATCCTTTTAGTGAAAATGCATACGGATGCTTTTCAAATACTATAATAAAGGCAATTAACCAAAACTCCACCACCTGTGCGGCGGGGGAGATTAAGGATAAATCGTTATCAGAGCTTTGCAATTTGTACATTAAAGAGGACAAGCCTTTGCTTATTTGGGCTACAATGGGTATGAAGCCCTCGAAAGAGGGTAAAACTTGGTGCTTTGATGATGGCTCTCAGTTTACTTGGATAGCAGGAGAGCATTGCTTGGTTTTTGTAGGATTTAATGAGAATTATTATTTTTTTAATGACCCACAGTCTGCAAGCACAGTTGCATTTGAGAAAGAACTCTGCGAAAAGCGCTTTGCAGAGTTAGGCAATAGAGCGATATATATTTATAAAAAATAGGCGTAAAAAAGTTAGAAAAAGCCCGATTTTATTCAAAAAAGGTACAGCTTTTGCTGTACCTTTTTAACTTTATATTACCTTTTAATCTCTGTTCCGCCCCATTCAACAGCGGTGAAGCCGTTTCTTTCGGGTGCGGACAAAGTTTGCTCGGGTAGGTTTATAAATTTATCACTTGCTTGCCAAGCCATAAATACTCTGATTAGGGTGTCGGGTTTGGGTGATATTTCTAGCTTTGCGGCATCGGTGTAAATATCGGTTTGAAACGAGATTATATTATACGGGTTATCCTGCATAAGCGGTAGCCAGAAAACTATAAATTCGTTGGCTTCTTTTCGTGTAAGACCTAATTTAGCAAGGGCGTTTTCAAGGAATTTTGCAGTATCCTTGCCTTTTACACAAAAGCCTTGTGACAGGTCATACTGTGCATAGGTTTCACCCTCCCAATAGAGATAGTTATAGGTTTGTCCCGTACTGTCAGTAAGCGTTCCGTCAGGCTCGGCGGTAACGTTCCAACCGCCGTTATATTCGGGATATGTGCAGGTGAGTTTTCCGTCGAGCGTTAATATAACCGAAACTTCAGTTGCCTTTTCGGAATATAGATAAATTACAGGCTTATAATCTACTCCCGCTTCCAATTCAAAGTCACTTTCCTTAACGGTTAAAAAATCGCATTCTACGCGCCCTGTTTCGTTATCGTAATAGGTGTTTTCATAGGTGCAGATAATTTGGTCACCAACACACCAATCATCAGATAGCTTTCCGTTTAGCTTGATTTCATAAGGCAGAGGAACAACCGTCTTTGCAAAGAAGCAGTTGGAATAAATTTTTGTGATTATTATATCGTTAAACAAATTACCCTTTTCTTTCCATTTGGTTTCATCGTTTTTTTGAAGCCAAGTATCTGTATATGGCACAAGCTCTATATTATCCTTTTCATAATACCAAAGCGAGTCAACAGATTTGAAGTTATAGGGAAAGAAATAAAATCGGGTTTTACTGTAGGTGCTGTCACCTGTAAGGCGATTCCATTTAACTATTTTGTAGGTGAGGGCTGTATATTCTCTAGTACCTCCGTCTTTATAGATACCTGACGGTATCGGTATAAATAAAATCGCCAGCACCACCGCTATTATAACAGGTATTAGTATCTTCTTTCTCATAAAGCACCTCCTATTTGGATTGAGGCTCTGCCCAAAGAATAATTGTTTTTAGCTTATTTATTTGCTCGCTTGTGAGGTCTGCTTGACCTTTATCACAACGGGCATAGCCGTCCGTAAGATTTATGCCATAGCCCTTGCCAAATTCGGTATCAACGGTATATTCGGGTAGGCATTTGCAAAGCTTGTTTTTATCATAAGCAAGGTTTGCGAGTATATCGGTCATTGTAACAGAATTGCCATACATAAAGGTATGTTTTTTACCGTTTTCAAAATATATAGTTGTCTGTGTATTACCGCAGTAACCGCTTATCCTTGAAGATACGGTTTGCTCATCTTTTGCAGGTGTGTGTATATGAGAATTGTCTGCGTCAACTTTTTGTGTTACCGAAAATTCCGTCCATAAATTACACTCGGTGCCCTTTGAGTGTTTACCCTTATCGTAAACATAGCAGTTGGTTTTAAGCCTATAGGTTCCGCTTTTCGATATATCAAAGCTATCGGTTAGATTATACACCTTTTCCTGAGCTTTGTGCGATTTTAAAATATATCCAAGTGAATTGAAGTAAAGCTCGTCGGTTTTTTGACAGCTTACCCATCCATCATCGTTTTTAAGCTCTATTGTATAAGGGTTACCGTAGGTTATCTCGTATTGAGTATCGTTTATCCAATCCACCGTTAATTCGACATTCTTTTTATCCCATACAGCATTTTTAATTTTAATATTGATACCCTCAAAATCTGTATGGCTTTTACCGATTTTAATGGTTGCGGTATCAAAGCTTAGCGTCGAATTACTATCTTCCTTACAACAGCAAAGAGTAAGCATAACAATAAGGGAAATGAAAACTAAAATTATCCGTTTCATTTTTATTCCTCCTTATCATTTTAAATTGAGAGCTTTTTTCAATTGTGATAATTGGGTATCTGTTAAGTTTGCTTTTTCTTTGGTGGTGTTGTTTGTAAGGGTGTTACCGTCAAGCACATAAATTAACACCGACCCGTTTTTAGAGCTAAAGGTTATGGTATAGGTAGCACTTTTGGAAGAGTCTTGCGAGTAATTGTTATTACTAAAATCGTCTGCTGATGCTTCAGGATTCTTATATTTGTTGTCTTCAGATGGTAGGCAGTCGTTATCAGAGAAAAAAGATACGATTACCTTATATGCATTATCAATATCTGTTTGGTTGCTATAGTTTTTTGAGTTGGTTTTAATTGTGGTGTTGTTTGTGACTTCAAGTGAGGTATAGGCAACATCTGATAAATTCGTATATCCAAAATCGCTGCTTTTATCACCGAAAAGACTGATTTTAGGTATGAAAATTACAGAAAGAAGAGAAACACATAATACCAACGGAATACAAAGCGTGAGAATTTTTTGACCTTTTTTGCGCTTAACTATTCTAATTTCACTTCTCTTGAAAATTTCAGCTTTTCGTTCCTCGAAACTTCTCATAATAATAGCTCACCATCCTTTCCCAGAATAGTGCGAAGCTCACCTTTGGCTCGGTATAAAAGGTTGTCTATCTGCTTTGTGGTTTTCTTCATAACCTTAGCTGCTTGCACATAGGATAAATCTTCAAAATAGATTAAGTGTATAGCAACACGCATATCCTCTTTAAGTGAGCCAAGAGCGTTATTTACAATACGCTTTTTCTCATCGGTTAGGACAATTTCTTCAAGTGTTTCTTGCTCGGCTAATGTGTTATCCGCTTCTGTAAGCTCTACAAAATTTATTACCTTGCGATGTTTTATGTAGTTAAGAGCACGGCTTCTGCCTAACATAAACAAATAGGTTTTAAGACTAACCTTGAAATTATACCGAGATTTATTGACCACTAAATCCGCAAAGCAATCAATGGCAATATCCTCGGCGGCGTGGATGTTATGCACATAACGATTTATAAAGAAAACTAAATTATCAAATAAATCCTTCATTATATCGTCAAAGGCGCTTTCATCACCATTAAGGAAACGGCGGTAGCTACCAGCGCCGTTATCCATAATATTTCCTCCTAGTTTAACTAGTTCACTTATTATACAAGCGAGAACTATAAAATTCCTTATATTTACTTAAAATTATTTTATCATAGAATTATGAATTTTTCCATACTTTGAAAATTTGTTGCAATTTATAGGAAATTGTCATATAATTAGTATATAAACTAAAGGAGGGAATTTTTATGAAATGTTCACACTGTGGCTATGAATCCAACGAGGATTTTATCTACTGCACAAATTGCGGCACAGCGGTTAGCGGTGCGCCTGCAGTTAGCCTCAATCCTGCCGCTGATAAGGTGCTAGGTGCTCTGACCGATAAATTGTTTTTAACAATTTGTATTTTGATGTCGGCTGCTAGTGCACTTGCAGTTGTTTCGGGTTCATTGCCTGTAATCAATATTTTAATTACCATATTCCTGTGGCTTACATACGCACAGTCACTCAAAGGCTTTGCCGACCCAAATCATTTGCGATGCATAAGCGGTACAGTTTACGCTAATTATGTGGTAATTAATGTAGCCGCTATAATACTCATTGTTGCCGGTGCTATATTTGCACTCACATTCGGAATTGCGGCAGATGCTGTTGAACTACTAGAAATGATTGAATTAGAACTTAATAATGCAGGGGTAGATTTGGGCAGTTTTGGTTTAGCCGAAGGAGTTCTTTCGATAATCGGTTGGGCATTAGGCTTTGCTTTTGTGATTGCCGGTGCAATTTTATTAGTGTTCAACCTTTTAGGTATGCGCAAGATACACCGCTTTGCAAAATCTGTTTATCAGGGAATACTCACCCAAAATACCGAGTTTGAAAATCCACAGGCAGTAAAAAATTGGTTAATTTTCTTTGCTGTTTGCGGCTGTATATCAACACTTTCTTCGTTATCGGCAGATCTTATCGCAGCACTCTCAAACGGATGCGTTGCGGCAACTGAAATTCTTGCGATTATTATGATAAAGAAGTACTTCTTATCAGCTGAAAATTAATTTCAAACTAATTTAAACAACAAGCCTTAAACGGCATACGTTTAAGGCTTTATTTTATACTTATTCAACTGCAGTTTTTAGTGTTCTGAAAAAAGGGAGGTAAAAAGTTCTATTAGCTGCGGAACATAATATTTTTTATACGCTTCTTCATTTGGGTGTATTCCGTCGGGGGTTTCCTCGGCGTTTGCTGTCATATATAGTTTGGATTGGGTCTCGTCGCCTCCGTCAAGACCGCTTTGTGCAAAGGCATCATAATATGGTATCGAATACTTTTCACACACCGTTATCATTGCTTGGCGATAATCGTCAAATGTGTATCCGAGCGAGTTCGCTTTGTGACCTGTATCACCACATTTATGGGTTATTATAAAGCATATAGCTTTACCTTTAAAATTTTCACGTGAATATCTAAAAATTGTTTCAAGCGCACCGCATATTGTACTCGCATCAAGCTCTCCTTCAAAGTCGTTGAAATCACATTTACCAATTTCAGCAGGAGTCCAATAATCATTAAAGCCACCCTGAAAACAGTAAATGTCGGCAAAGGTGGGGAGCTTCGAAAGATCAGCCACAACAGATTTTTTACCATCTGCTAAAGCTAATCTTTTCCCACCTGATGCGTTGTTTAAATAGCGACACCCAACTTCCTTGGCAATAAGCGTTGGATAAGCGCCACCGTTGTTCTTACGGCTTTCGCATATACTATCGCCATCATAAACTACTAATTTACCAAAAAGCACATTTTGCTTGGTTGTGTCTATATTGTTTTCGTTGTCTATACTGTTAATGTTTTCATCAAAATAATTGTTATCTGTATTTTTGCATGCAGATAAAGTGATAATTATGGCAAAGACCAAAAATATTGATAAAATTCTTTTCATTTTATAAACCCCTAGCATAAAATATGTAATTTACGGTATATTTACGTTAATGTAACGTAAATATAGCATAATTTTATGTTATTGTCAATACGTTAATATAACGTATTGAGGGGATGATAATATTATGAAGAAGATTTGTTATTATGATAAGAAAAATATTATTTCAGAAATGCTTAAAAAATTAAGAGAAGAAAAGGGTATGTCACAGAGTCATTTAGCCGCTAAATTACAAACTATGAATATTAATATTGACCAACAAATGATAAGTAAAATCGAAAAAAACAAGCGTCAGGTTACTGATTATGAACTAGCCTGCATATGTAAATGCCTATCGGTAACGCCTAACGATTTGCTTAATTTTTTTAAAATAGAATTTTAATAACACAAAGGTACAGCTGGCTAGTTAATGTTAACAACAAAACGAAGACCACTCACTTAGTGGGTGGTCTTCGTCGTTTAAAAAATTATTCTACCGCTATTCTCGGTACTCTAGGAGATACACCGCAAACTATTTCATAGTTTATGGTACCGCAAAGGTCGGCTAGTTCTTCTACAGGAAGTCCCTTGCCGAATAAAATTACCTCGTCACCGATTTTTACGTCTTTAATATCGGTTACATCAACACACAACTGGTCCATACAAACCCTGCCGACAATCTTTGCTCTTTGTCCGTTTATTAAAACATAAGTCTTGTTTGAAAGTAGTCTTGGATATCCGTCGGCATAGCCTGCGGTAACGGTGGCTATGCGGGTTTTCTTGGTTGTTTTAAAGGTTCTGCCGTAGCTTACAGAGGTGTCTTCTTCTATTTCCTTTACCATTGAAACTACCGATTTAAGTGTCATAACAGGCTTAAAATCCTGCTTTAATTTAAGACTGCTTGAGGGAGTAAGACCATATAAAATAATTCCCGGTCTGCAAAAATCGAGGTGCTTATCATTGTCGGCAAGCAGTGCCGCAGAGTTACAGGTATGGATATATTTGGGCTTTAGTCCTGACTTTTCAAAGCTTTCTACCGCTAGTTTAAATAGTGAAAACTGCTTATCGGTAAAACCGTCCTCAGAGTCGGGTGTGCGGTCAGATTCTGCATAGTGGGTAAAAATTCCCTCAAAGCTAAAGCCCTTTAGCGAAGCCGCGGTTATTGCCTCAGTGATACCTGAAAGGCTATTCGTTCTGCAGTCAAACCCTAGTCTTGACATACCAGTATCTAGCTTTATGTGGATTTTAATATTCACATTATTTTTAACTGCCATATCGGATAAGGCTTTTGCATAATCAGAGCAATAAACGCATTGTGAAATATCGTTTTGAGCGAGTTCTTTTGCCTTATCTACAGGTGTGTAACCTAAAATTAGGATAGGCTTATTTACACCCTGCTTTCTAAGAGTTAGAGCCTCTTCAATGTTAGAAACTGCGAATGCATCGGCGCCTAAAGAGTCTAAAACGGGTACTGTAAGGGATACCGAATGTCCGTATGCGTTGGCTTTTACAACAGCCATAATTTTAGAGCCTTTTGCACTATCCTTAATTATATTAAAATTATGCTTTAAGGCACTAATGTCGATTTCTGCCCAGGTTCTGCGTAAAAAATCCAACTGCAATCACCTCGTTTAAAAGAATTTTAAGACTAATTAAACATTAAATCTAAAGAGAACGATGTCACCGTCTGCCATAACATATTCCTTGCCTTCACTACGAACAAGGCCTTTTTCCTTGGCGGTAACCATATTGCCGTCACACTTGTTTATGAAATCATCGTATGCTATTACCTCAGCTCTTATAAATCCACGCTCGAAATCCGAGTGGATTTTACCTGCCGCCTGAGGTGCCTTGGTGCCAGCTGTTATGGTCCACGCTCTAACCTCAGGCTTGCCTGCGGTGAGATACGAAATAAGACCTAATAGCTCATAGCATTTTTGTATCATACGGTCAAGACCTGAACGCTCAAGACCTAATTCCTCTAAGAACATAGCCTTTTCATCGTCTGCAAGGCTTGAAATTTCGGCTTCCAAAGCCGCACAAATAGGTAAAATTTCAGCGTTTTCTGCCTTTGCAATTTCAATTACCTTTTTATAGTTTTGGTTAGCATCAATACCGTTTACGAAATCATCCTCGCTCATATTACAAGCGTAAATTACAGGCTTGTAGGATAAAAGAGAGGTGGTTTCAAGTATTTCCTTTTCGCCGTCTGCTAAAATTTCGATTGAACGAGCAGGAAGTCCCTTTTCGAGATGCGCCATAAGACGTTTTAAGAAATCAACCTCTGCCTGTGCAGACTTATCGCCCTTAACTGTTTTGAGTGCCTTATCAAGACGGCGCTGTGCTATTTCCATATCGGAGAAGATAAGCTCTAAATTTATGGTTTCTATATCTCTTACAGGGTCAACCGAGCCTTCAACGTGGATAATATCGTCACTCTCAAAGCAACGGACAACGTGAACTACAGCGTCAACCTCACGGATATTAGATAAAAACTTATTGCCAAGACCCTCACCCTTTGAGGCACCCTTTACAAGACCTGCAATATCTACAAATTCTATTACAGCAGGGGTGAATTTATCGGGGTTGTAAATCTGGGCTAGCTTTTCAAGTCTTTCATCGGGAACACTAACCATACCAACGTTTGGTTCAATGGTGCAGAACGGATAGTTTGCCGACTGTGCGCCTGCATTTGTTATTGCATTAAAAAGTGTGGATTTACCAACATTAGGAAGTCCCACCATACCGAGCTTCATATATTTTTCTCCTTTTTAGTAAACTCATAATCCTAATTATTATACTCCCTTTAAAGTTAGATGTCAAATATATAAAAATAATATTTAATTATAAATCTTTGAAAAAAGTATTTAAAAAATTAGAAAAGTATAGTATAATAAAATAGAATAGGTGTAATTTATGCTTTAATCACACCCTGAAAGGAAGCGTTAAAAATGAAGACAGAATATACCGTTAGCCTAAAAAAGATAATAGACGAGCATCAGCTTGAAGTGTTGTTTATGCCAAGAGATGCCGAAAAGATTTTAATCACAACCCCCGAAATTAACCGTCCGGGACTTCATATTGCGGGTTATTATGAATTTTACGATGCTCGCCGCATACAGATATTAGGTAAAAACGAGATATCCTATCTAGAACGCTTTACAGAGGAAAAGGCAAAGGAAAGAATAGACGAGTTCTTTTCAAAAAAACCTGTAGCCGTAATAGTTGCAAGAAATTTAGAGCTAGTACCCTATTATGCTGAGTCGGCAGAAAAATACGGTGTGCCTCTGCTTAGAACCTCAGAATCCACCTCGGATTTCACTGCGGCACTTATAGCATTTTTGAATCTTCACCTAGCACCGAGGGTAACAAGACACGGTGTTTTGGTTGAGGTTTACGGTGAGGGTATACTATTACTAGGTGAAAGCGGCGTTGGTAAAAGTGAAACCGCTATCGAGCTTGTAAAGAGAGGACACAGACTTATAGCCGACGATGCGGTAGAAATCCGCCGAGTTTCGAGCAAGTCGCTCGTAGGTACTGCGCCCGATAATATAAGACACTTTATCGAGCTTCGCGGTATTGGCATTATAAACGCAAGCCGAATTTTCGGTGTTGGTGCAGTTAAGCTTACCGAGAAAATAGATTTTGTAATAAAAATGGAGCCTTGGGATGTTAATAAGTCGTATGACCGCATGGGTCTTGACGAACAGTTTACCGAGATATTAGGTCTTAATATTCCGTCGGTTACTATCCCTGTAAAGCCAGGTAGAAACCTCGCTGTTATTATCGAGGTAGCGGCTATGAACAGCAGACAGAAGAAGTTAGGCTACAACGCCGCCGAGGATTTACTTAAAAAGCTCGGTATGGAAGAAGATTTTAAAGTTACAAAAACACAGACTATAGAACCATTTTAATAAAAGGAGAAAAATTATGTACAAATTAGGAATTGATCTTGGCGGCACAAATATTGTTGCGGGTGTAGTAGATGAAAATTATAACATAATAGCAAAGGGCAAAAGGAAAACTGCCTTACCCCGAAGCGCCGAAGAAATAGCAAATGATATGGTGGCGGCTTCGTTAGAGGCAATTAAAAAAGCAGGCCTTAAATTAGAGGATATAGATGCATGCGGAATAGGTGCACCCGGCTCGGTTGACCCAAAAACCGGCTTTATTACCTATTCTAACAACCTAGGCTTTTACGATGTTGCCCTTGGCGAAATGATGAACAAAAAAATGGGCAAGGCTTTCTATCTTGAAAACGATGCCAATGCCGCAGCTTACGGCGAGTATATTGCGGGTGCAGGAAAGGGTACAAACAGCTTTGTTGCCGTTACACTCGGCACAGGTGTAGGCTCGGGTATTATAGTAGACGGTAAAATCCTTTCAGGCTCGAACTTCGCAGGCGCAGAGCTAGGTCACACCGTTATACAAATGAACGGCGAAAGCTGTACCTGTGGCAGAAACGGTTGCTTTGAGGCTTATGCTTCGGCGACTGCGCTTATCCGTCAGACCAAACAGGCTATGGAAAGATACCCCAAAAGCATTATGTGGGAGCTTTGCGGCAAAAATAAGGATAAGGTAAACGGTCTTACTGCCTTTGATGCTATGAGAAAGGGCGATGCCGCAGGCAAAGAGGTTGTAGACAGGTATATTGAGTACCTTGCAGTTGGTGTTGCTAATGTAATAAACATTTTCCAGCCTGATATGGTTTGTATTGGCGGCGGTGTATCCCATGAGGGCGATAATCTTATTTTACCGTTAAAGCAAAAGCTTAACGGTGAGGACTATGCACGCCACATGTCAAAAAGAGCTGATGTTAAAACTGCGGCACTTGGCAACGATGCGGGAATTATCGGTGCGGCATATCTTTGTAATTTATACAAATAAGGGGTTTTTTGAATGAAGCTTGATAGCTTTAAAGCATCGCTTTTAGAAACGGGAATTCATTTTTTGGAAAACGAAAAAATGAGCTTGCATACCACCTTTAAAATAGGTGGCGATGCCGATGTTTTTATTGAGGTTAAAAACACAAAGGAATTAGAAAACACCTTAAAATTAGCAAAGGAAAATGATGTACCCTGTCTTATTCTAGGCAAGGGCTCAAACCTTTTGGTATCGGATTTAGGAATAGAGGGCGCCGTTATCTCAAATCGTCTGCTTGATAATATAACGGTGGAGGGCAACCGCATTATTTGTGAATCGGGAGCACATTTATCAAAGCTTTGCACAGCGGCGCTAAACAGCGGTCTCACAGGTCTTGAATTTGCCTACGGAATCCCCGGAAGTGTTGGCGGTGCGCTCTTTATGAATGCGGGTGCATACGGCGGCGAAATGGTACAGGTTGTAACAGGTGCTTATTTTATAAATGAAAATTTAGAGCGTGAGTATATCGCCGTAGCCGATATGGAGCTTGGCTACCGAACAAGTATATTCAAGAAAAATAATGGTGTTATAACCGAAATCGTATTTGAATTAAAACAAGGCAATAAAGACGAAATCAGACAAAAAATGGATGAGCTGATGCAGCGAAGGGTGGATAAGCAACCGCTTGAATTTGCAAGTGCGGGAAGCACCTTTAAGCGTCCGCCTGATAATTTTGCGGGCGCACTTATTGAA
Source organism: Acutalibacteraceae bacterium (assembly GCA_045577835.1). GTDB lineage: Bacteria > Bacillota > Clostridia > Oscillospirales > Acutalibacteraceae > UBA737. The sequence continues at coordinate 64,761 of JAZNJD010000002.1, forward strand.
AAAAACAATCTAAAAGGCGTTTCTTTTGGCGGTGCTTCTGTTAGTGAAAAGCACGCAGGCTTTGTCATAAATAAAGGCTCGGCTACCGCTAAGGATGTGCTTGATTTAATAAATCATATAAAAGAAACAGTCTATAAAAACGACGGTGTAACACTTGAACCTGAGGTTATATTTAAAGGAAGAAAGCAGTAGATTTTAATGTCATTTTGTTCTGAAATTAAAAATGAGCTTAGCAGTATAAAGCTAAAGTATTGCTGTAAATCGGCTATGATTTACGGTTTTGCTTTGTTTAGCCGTTCCTTTTCTGCCAAGCGTATTTGTATGCAGACCGAAAATGAAAGAACTGCTAAATGCTATGCCAAGCTTTTAAGGGATGTTTACGGTGTAGAGGTTACGATAACCAAAGGCGGCGGAATAAGACCTACCTTTGTAGCCGAGGTGAAAAACGAGGCGGATAGGCTTAAAATACTAGCCTCGGTTGATTTCGGTATATACGACGGCTCTATAAACCTTGAGCAATTGCAAAAAAACTGCTGTATATCCTGTTTTGTAAGGGGCGCTTTTTTAGCCTGTGGTCATTTGGCTGACCCTGAAAAGTGCTACCGTCTAGACCTTGCGATAAGGGATAAAACATTAGCGGAAGGTCTATCGGATATACTTGCAAAGCACTACATTGAAACACATATATCAACTCGTGGAAAAGGCTACACCCTATATATCAAAAAAAGCGAGATGATTAGCAACCTTTTAACCTTTATGGGTGCTTCGCTTAGAAGCCTTGAGCTTATAGAAAGCTCTATTTTAAAGAGTGTTAAGAATAACGAAAACCGCGGCAGAAATTGTGACAGTGCAAATATCAATCGCACGGTAGAGGCATCGCTAAAACAGAGAATAGCGATAGAATATTTAAAGAAAAACGCCTATTTTGAAAGTATGCCAATAGAGCTTATAGCGGCGGCAGAGCTTAGAACTAAATATCCCGAATCGTCACTTAAAGAGCTATGCTCATTATCAAGTGAGCCTATAACAGTATCGGGACTAAACCACCGATTAAAGCGAATAGTAGAATTATACGAAAACATAAAAAGCAGAAAAAATATGTAGGGGAGGGGTTACCCCTCCCGTTACGAGTTTAGAGTTATGAGTTCCGCATTTTAGGGGGAGTTCCCCTCTCAAAAACAAAAAAGGAGGTACGGTAATGGATTTCGTTCATCTGCATCTGCATACAAGCTATAGCCTGTTGGACGGTTGTTGCCGTATCGAAAAGCTAATGGATGCCGTAGCCGAAAAAGGACAAAAAAGTGTTGCCATAACCGACCACGGCGTTATGTACGGAGCTATAGAATTTTACAAGGCGGCAAAGAAAAAGGGTATAAAGCCTATTATTGGCTGTGAGGTTTATGTAGCACCTCGAAGTCGTTTTGATAAAAATAAGGCGCTTGACAGTGATTATAGCCACCTAGTTTTACTCTGTGAAAATGAACAAGGCTATAGAAATTTAATAAAAATGGTATCCCTATCCTTTACCGAGGGCTTTTATTCAAAGCCTAGAGTGGATAAAGAACTGTTAAGAGAAAACAGCGAGGGACTTATCGCCCTTTCTGCCTGTCTTGCGGGTGAAATACCCAAGGCGCTTTTATCGGGAGATTTTGAAAGGGCAAGGGAAATAGCGAAAGAGCATATAGAAATATTCGGTAGGGATAACTATTATCTTGAGCTTCAGGACCATTCCCTAGAGGAACAGGCAAGAATTAACCCTTTGATAATAAGGCTCGCAAACGAGCTTAATATTCCGCTTGTTGCCACCAACGATGTGCATTATATCGAAAAAGAAGATGCACTTATGCACAAGGTTTTACTTTGTGTTCAAACGGGTAGCAAGATAAACGAAAAAAATGCTCTCGAATTCGGGACCGAGGAATTTTATCTAAAGAACTATGATGAAATGGCAGAGCGCTTTTCTAAAAATTTAGATGCAATAGAAAACACAGTAAAAATTGCCGAAAGATGTAATTTGGAATTTGAATTCGGCAAAATAAAACTGCCCTTTTTTGATACGGGCGGTATAGACCACTTTGAGTTTTTCAAGAATAAATGCTTTGAAGGTCTATACGAAAAATACGGAGAAAACCCTGAAAATCAGATAGTGGACAGGCTAAACTACGAGCTATCGGTAATCTCTCAAATGGGGTATACCGATTATTATCTCATAGTTTGGGATTTTGTAAATTATGCGAAAAAAAGCGGTATTCCCGTAGGTCCGGGCAGAGGCTCTGGTGCTGGAAGCCTTGCGGCATACTGTATAGGCATAACAGGAATTGACCCTATAAAATACGACCTTATTTTTGAGCGTTTTTTAAATCCCGAAAGGGTTTCAATGCCCGATTTTGATATAGACTTTTGCTATGTAAATCGTCAAAAGGTTATCGATTATGTTATAAATAAATACGGTAGCGACCACGTCGCTCAAATTGTCACCTTTGGTACAATGGCGGCTCGTGCGGCGGTAAGAGATGTCGGCAGAGCAATGGATATACCCTATAATATTTGCGATAGGGTAGCAAAGCTTATTCCTCAGGCTATCAATATGACTATTGATAGAGCACTAGCAGGTGTTAAGGAGCTCAGAGATTTATACGAAAGTGACCATCAGGTAAAAGAGCTTATAGATATGTCCTTAAAGGTTGAGGGTATGCCAAGGCACGCCTCCACCCATGCGGCAGGCGTTGTTATTTCAGATAAACCTGTAAGCGAGTATGTGCCGTTAGCTCTTAACGATGAATCGGTGGTAACACAGTATACGATGACAACGCTCGAAGAACTAGGACTTTTAAAAATGGACTTTTTAGGTCTTAGGAACTTAACCGTTATTGATGATACCGAAAAGCATATAAGAAAATATAACCCAACATTTTCGGCAGACGATATACCTATGGACGATAAAGCTACCCTTAAAATGATGGGTGAGGGCTTTACCGACGGTGTATTTCAGTTTGAGTCGGACGGTATGAAGAATGTGCTTCGCCGATTTTCTCCCGAAACCATAGAGGATTTAATTGCTATTCTATCTCTTTATAGACCCGGTCCTATGGACTCAATTCCTAAATATATTCATAACAGGCACAATCCACAGGATGTGAAATACGATACACCGCTTTTAGAACCTATTTTAAAGGTAACCTACGGCTGTATTGTTTATCAGGAACAGGTAATGCAGGTGTTTAGAAGCCTTGCGGGCTATTCTTTGGGACGTGCCGATATCGTGCGACGTGCTATGTCAAAGAAAAAGCACGATGTTATGAAAAAGGAAAGACAGGCCTTTATCTACGGTGAAAAGGACGAACAGGGAAATGTTTTGTGCGAGGGTGCTATCAATAGAGGAGTACCCGAAGCGGTAGCTCAAAAAATTTTTGACGATATGTCGGCATTTAGCTCTTATGCATTTAACAAATCTCACGCCGCTGCGTATGCTGTGGTGGCGTACAAAACAGCATATCTTAAATGCCATTATCCAAAGGAATATTTGGCGGCGCTACTTACCAGCGTGCTTGACAGTGCAGGAAAAATTTCTCAGTATACTGCAGAATGTAAAAGAATGGGCATAACGGTTATGCCGCCTAGTGTGAATGAAAGTCTTGAGTGTTTTACACCCGTTAAAGAGGGCATTAGATTTGGTCTTTTAGCGGTTAAGAATTTAGGACGCGGGGTTATTGAAAACTTAATAAACGAGCGTGAAGCAAACGGAAAATATGTATCTATGTATGATTTCTGCAAAAGAAATTACAGCAGAGAATTTAACCGCAGAGCGCTTGAAGGACTTATAAAGTCGGGTGCACTAGACGAGCTTGAACATAACCGTAAAAAAATGGTGTTCGGAATAGATAGTGTTTTATCGGTTGTAGCCGAAGAAAACCGATATTCAGGTGTAGGTCAGCTAGACCTTTTCGGTGAAAGCGGTGCCAATAGGGAATTTAAACTGCCCGATTGCGAGGATTTTCCAAAAATGCAACTGCTTATCGCAGAAAAAGAGGCAACAGGGCTGTATCTTTCAGGCCATCCTATGCAGTTTTACAAGGGCTTTGTATCACAGGGCAATTATGCTACCGTTGCAGATATTAGGAATAAAAAATATAAAGACGGTGCCAGAATTCAGCTTGTAGGTGTGTTGGGTAGTATAAAAACCAAACAGCTCAAAAACAATAATATGCTAGTCTTTACCACCCTTGAGGATATTACGGGAAGTATAGATGTTACAACATTTGGTGCTACCTATTCTATCTACAGGTCCTCGTTTATTGAGGGGAATATAGTGGTGCTTAGCGGAAAGCTTAGTGAACGTGAGGATAGAGAAACCGAAATTACCTGTGATAAACTAGAGCAGGTGCCGGAAAGTGCGACCGAAATACCTGTTAAAAAACAGGTGAAGGCAGGTCTTTATCTGAAAGTACCGAGCATTACCTCGCCTCAGCTTGAAAGGGCAAAGCAGTTGTTGCTTCAAAACAGAGGCGGCACCGAAGTTACAGTTGTGTGCGAGGATACAAACAAACGCTTCAAAGCACCTGACAATATGAAGGTTGACGCAACTGCCAACTTAATTTCACAGCTTTATGGGTTGTTAGGCGAACAAAACGTTAAACTTGTAATGTAAAATTTGCAAAATCTAAATAATTTCTAAAAAAGATTGTTATAAATTTTACATTTAGTATTGAATAATGGGGAAAAATGTTATATAATAACCTTTACTGAACAAATTTTGTATTAAACGGATTAATTTTACATTTTTCTATCTACGGAGTTGATAATATATGAAAACAATAGGTGTGCTTACAAGCGGCGGCGACGCTCCCGGTATGAACGCTGCGGTGCGTGCGGTTGTAAGAACAGCGATTTCCCTTGGTATGAATGTTAAGGGAATTAAAAGAGGTTATAACGGTCTTATCGAGGGTGACATTATCGATTTAGATGTTCGCTCGGTATCTGATATAATTCACAGAGGCGGCACCTTCCTTTATACCGCAAGAAGCCCTAAGTTTAAAACTGAGGAGGGCATTTTAGAAGCGGTAGAAAACTGCAAAAAATTAGGTATTGAGGGTATCGCAGTAATCGGTGGCGACGGTTCCTTTAGAGGCGCTCGTGACCTTTCTAATCACGGAATCCCCTGTGTTGGAATTCCAGGCACAATAGATAACGATATCGCTTCTACAGAGTATTCTATAGGCTTTGATACCGCTATGAATACCTCTATGGAAATGGTTGATAAAATCCGCGATACCGCACAATCGCATGACCGTTGCAGTGTTGTTGAGGTTATGGGTAGACACGCAGGCTACATCGCTTTGCAAACAGGTATCGCAGTAGGCGCAACCGCTGTTTTGGTGCCTGAGGTAGAGGCTGATATAAACGAGGTTATCAAGAAGATTCAAAAAACCCGTGCTACAGGCAAGCAGCACTTTATAATAATTGTTGCCGAGGGCGTAGGCGGCGTTGAGGAAATGGCTAAGCAGATTGAAGAGGCTACAGGTATTGAAACCAGAGCTTCTGTTTTAGGTCACGTTCAGCGTGGCGGCAGCCCAACAGTTAGAGATAGAGTTATGGCAACCGAGCTTGGCAATGCCGCAGTTCATCTGCTTTCAAAGGGCATAGGCAATCGTGTTGTAGCTTACAAGGGCGGCGAGATTTTAGATTATGATATCTTCGAAGCTTTGAATATGACCAAGGAATTTGATTTTGATATGATGAAGGTTGCAAACGAAACCTCAAATTAAAAACTAAAATAATTGGACTTACAATTATAGACGGCTACTATTGTTTTTGTAGAACTCGCACACTATTTTGGAGGTAGTTAAATGAGTAGATATAACTTAGCTAAAGAAATTTATGCCAATTGGGGCGTTGATACCGATAAGGCTATTGAAATTCTAAAAAATGTTCCTGTAGCCCTTCATTGTTGGCAGGGTGATGATGTTAGAGGCTTTGATCAAAAGGTTGATTCGCTTTCAGGTGGTATTCAAACAACCGGTAATTATCCCGGCAGAGCAAGAACACCTGAGGAGCTAATGGCAGATATTGATATGGTTTTAAAGCTCTGCCCAGGCACTAAAAAGCTTAATCTTCATGCATGCTATGCGATTTTCGATGATGAAAACGGCGGATGGGTAGATAGAGATAAAATAGAGCCTAAGCATTTTAAAAAGTGGGTGGATTTTTGCAAGGAAAGAGGACTTGGCTGCGATTTTAATCCCACATTTTTCTCTCATCCTAAATGCGATCCGTTAACCCTTTCAAGTCCTAATGAAGAAACACGTAAATTCTGGATTGAGCACGGTAAGGCTTGTATCAGAATTTCACAGTATCTCGCTGAAGAACTCGGTGGGGAATGTGTCATGAATATCTGGACAGGAGATGGCTTCAAGGATATTCCTGCCGATAGAATGGGTCCTCGTATGAGATACAAAGAGGCTATTGATGAAATACTCTCTGAGCCTTTTGATTTTAATAAGGTTAAGCCTTGTGTAGAATCTAAGGTGTTCGGTATAGGTGTAGAAGCCTACACTGTGGGCAGTGCAGAATTCTCACTTTCCTATGCCGCTTATAATAAAGATAAATGTATTCCTCTTATGGATAACGGTCATTATCATCCTACCGAGGTGGTATCGGATAAAATTCCTGCATTACTTACCTTCTTCCCTGAAATAGCTTTACATATCACAAGACCTATCAGATGGGACTCTGACCACGTAGTTTTGCTTGACGATGAAACCAAAGAAATTTGCAAGGAAATAGTTCGTTGCGGCGGTCTTAAAGGCTCTGTTAAAATAGCGCTTGACTATTTTGATGCCTCTATAAACCGAATTTCTGCTTGGACTGTTGGTTTCAGAAATGTACAAAAGGCACTTCTTATGGCACTTCTCACTCCGGATATGACCAAAATTCAAAATGAAAATAATTGGACCGAGCTTATGGTAAAACAGGAAGAGCTTAAAATCTTGCCGTTTGGCGATGTTTGGGCTGAATATTGTAAGGTGTGCGATGCGCCTTATGATAGCGAGTGGTTTGAAACGGTTAAAGAATATGAGGAAAACGTTTTAAGTAAAAGAATAAATTAAAAAAATATTACAGCCAAAATAAAGGTTTTTCCTTTATTTTGGCTGTTTTTTGTCGATATATTGCTTCGCAATTCATTGTGTGTTACTTTTAGGTAACACACTCATTCTCCCCAATATTTACGGTCGAGGCTTCTAAAACGGATTGCCGATAAAATATGAGATTTTTCTATAATATCGCTATCGTTAAGGTCTGCTATTGTTCTTGCTACCTTTAAAATTCTATCGTAAGCTCTAGCCGATAGGCCTAATTTATCGAAACAGGCAGAGAGATATTTGCCTGCATCCTCGCTCATTGTACAGAATTCTCTGAGCATTGCGGGTGTTAGGTGTGCATTACAGGTAACGCCTGTGCCCTTGTAGCGCTCTATCTGTTTTTGTCTTGCACGGTTTACACGCTCTCTTATCTGCGCTGAGGTTTCGGTAGGGGCTGTATCGTTTAAGGATTTATAATCAACGGGCGGCACCTCAACGTGCAAATCGAGGCGGTCAAGCATAGGACCTGAAATCTTATTAAGATATTTTCTAACCATATTAGCTGAACAGGTGCAGGGCTTGGTTGGATGACCAAAAAATCCGCAAGGACAGGGGTTCATAGCTGCTACAAGTGTAATAGAACTTGGATATGTAACCGAGCCTGATGCACGGGATACGGTAATTTTACCGTCCTCAAGTGGTTGGCGAAGTGCCTCCATAGCCTCTCTTTTAAACTCGGGAAGCTCATCTAAAAACAAAACTCCGTTATGTGCTAGCGATATTTCACCAGGCTTTGGCACCGTTCCGCCGCCTGTGAGGCCAACCGCGGAAACGGTGTGGTGGGGCGAACGGAAAGGTCTTGTTGTTACAAGCGGATTTTTAGTGTTTAAAATTCCTGCAACCGAGTGAATTTTTGTGGTTTCTATTGATTCCTCAAAGGTCATTTCGGGAAGAATTGTGGGAAGTCGTTTTGCGAGCATACTTTTTCCTGAACCTGGGGGGCCGATAAGCAAAATGTTGTGTCCGCCTGCCGCCGCTACCTCAAGCGCCTTTTTAGCGGTTATCTGTCCCTTAACGTCACTAAAATCAAGCATACCGTCAAGCTGAACGGTAGCCTCATTTGTAAAAGTGAATTGGTTTAGAAGTCGCTCACCTTTTAGGTGTGAAATTACCGATTTAATATCGTCTACAGGGTAGACCTCAATACCCTCTACCGCCGAAGCCTCGTTTGCATTATCATAAGGCACAAACACCTTTTTTATACCATTTTGTCTTGCGGTGATTACCATAGCTAAAACGCCGTTTACCCGTCTTACCTTACCGTCAAGCGATAGCTCGCCTATGAAAATGCTATCGTCGGTATTGCATTTAAGCTGATCTGATGCTTTTAGGATAGCAAGCAGTATGGGAAGGTCGTATACAGCGCCCTCTTTTTTCTTATCGGCGGGGGCAAGGTTTATTGTAATTCGCCCTTGTGGAAACTTAAAACCGCAATTTTTAATTGCCGAGCGCACCCTATCGCGCGCCTCTTTTACCGCCGCATCGGGTAGACCTACTATATCAAAGCAGGGAAGACCGCCTGAGACATCTGCCTCTATTTCTATCATATATGAATCGATACCAAAAATACCGATGCTTTTAATTCTTGAAAACATTTTCCCACCTCTTTAAAATGATTATATATTAAAATAAGACTTTTTACAACAAAACAATTTTAAAAATCTTATTATTTTTTACTCTTTGTTAACAAATAAATGCCGTTTTAATAATAAAATAAATATAGAGGTTGATGTTATGAATTTTAGATATAAATTAATGCAGTTTATGAGCGGGCGCTACGGCGTTGATACCACATTTTACGTACTGTTTACATTAGAGCTAATCCTTGCCTTTATAAATTGCTTTTTGCATTTGTGGGTAATTCAGCTTATAGTTTATGCGCTTATGTTTTTTGCTATTTTTCGTATGCTTTCTAAAAACATTAGCGCTAGAATTAAAGAAAATCAAATCATAACGGGTTGGATTTTTAAGCTAAAAAACAATTTGTCGGTGAGAAAGAGCCGAAAGGCAGACTTTACGCATATCTACAAAAAATGCCCTAACTGTAAGGCGATTTTAAGACTGCCGAGAAGAAAGGGCAAGCACAAAACGGTTTGTCCTAAATGCTCAACCGAATTTTCGGTTAGAGTTCACAGAGGAATATAAAGATTAAGCCTCGGCGTTTGCCGAGGCTTTTTTATGCTTTTGCTTTTTTAATCATTTTGTTAGCATCACGTCTGCCCTTTATAATGGCAGATAGCTTTTTAAACTTTTCCTTTTCAAAAAACAGCTTTAAAACAAGCCATTTTATATATACTCTGCGTTCTACCTTTCGGTCAATAAAATCTCTGTGCTTGAAGCTATAATACTTTATATTTCGTGCATAGTAGTAGGTTCTAAGCGGTGAGTGATTGTAGGTAAAAAACGGCTTTTGCAGTTTTTTGATGCCTAGAACTCTGCCAATCGGTATAAAAAATTTAACCTCTTGTGCTACACCTAGGCGGTGATGTAAAATCGCCTTGTTAACCCTTAAAATTTTGTAGCCTAATTTTTCTACCTGTGTGCAGAAATCAAAGTCTACACAGTCGATAAACATTGCCTCGTCAAAGCCCTCACTCTCTTTATAAACGCTAAGTCTCACAAGCGATGCTGAGGTGTTGCAACGGTGAACAATTTCGGTTTCGGGCTCGTTGGCGGATAGGATGTTTTCAGGCTCATTATCGTCTAAAAATTTAGGGGTTAGGATACCTACCTTTTTATCGTCTAAATAGGGAAGATAATGCTCTACGAGGTCAGGCTCGGGTAAAGAGTCTTGGTCTAGGGTTAAAATCCAATCAAAACCGTCATTTTGAGCCGCTAAACACATTTGATTAAGCGCCTTAGCAATACCCTCGTTTTGCGCATTTTCTATAAGTGTTACCCTTTCGTTATCACGGTAAAAGTTTTTTAAATCGAGTGTATTTTTAGAGCCGTTATCAACGATATACAGCTTTTCTACCTGACAGAGTGTTGCCTCAATATTGCTTTTAAGCCTATCTATATCGGGCTCAAAAACCGTTATTCCAGCAGAAATTAAAGCCACTCAAATTCCCCCTAAAATAAATTACAACTATTATATTATAAAACCAAAGGCATAAGCCTTTATAACGGCGCAGCCGTTTGCCGCATCGCAATGCGGCGGTTTTAATGATACAATGTTCTCAAACGAAAATTGATAGATTTTCAAATGCGAATGCATTTCGGCGGCGTTCCACCGCCGTCGGTTTGAGGTTATTATACCATAAAGTTTTATCTTTTACAAGGCATTGTATTTGACCTTGAAGATTAAATGTAGTATAATCTATTTATTAAATGCTTTGGCTAAAGAGGTATTATGTTAGAGAGAATTTATGTTGAAATAGGAAATGTTTGTAATCTAAGCTGCTCTTTTTGTCACAAAACAAAAAGAGAAAAAAGGATTATGAGTGCCGATGAGTTTAAACTCATCGTTTCTAAAATCAAAGATAAAGTAAAATATGTTTATCTTCACGTTTTAGGCGAGCCGTTATTACATAAAGATTTGCCTGAGATTTTGCAAATTGCAAAAGATAACAATTTAAAAGTTTGCATAACAACCAACGGCACATTATTAAAAGAAAAGGGCGAACTACTTATAAACTGCGGTGCAGTACATAAGGTATCGGTTTCTTTGCATGCTCCCGAGGGTAACGGAGAAGATAAGCTTCAAAATTATCTTGAAGGTGTTACAGCCTTTTCAAAAGCGGCAGCAGAAAAGGGAATATACGTTGTATTCAGGCTTTGGAATCAGGATAGCCTAGAGGGAAAAGGTAAAAATATACAAAATAGCTTTATTGAAAGCTTTTTGAAAGCTTGCTTTTGCGATGTTTGGAAGCCTCACGGTAAGGGACTGCGTCTTTCAAGAAATATTTTCTTAGAGTATGACGGTGTTTTTACCTGGCCTGCAAGCAGTAAGGGCGAAAAGCAACAAGAGGGCTTTTGCTACGGTTTATCAAGCCAAATAGCTGTTTTAGCAGACGGCACGGTGGTGCCCTGTTGCCTCGATGCCGACGGCGATGTCCCCTTAGGCAACATTTTCACCGAAAGCCTTGACGAAATACTGAATTCAAAAAAGGCACAAGCTATAAAAAACGGTTTTTTAAACGGCAAGGCAGTAGAGCCTTTTTGTCAAAAATGCACCTTTAAAAACAGATTTAAAGTAAAGTAAAAGACGGAACTAAAAGTTTCGTCTTTTTATATTCCCTCTAAAATATGCATATTTCTAAGAGTGTTATCGGAAATTTTGTTTTGTAACTCTAGAGCATGCTTTTGCAGGTCGTAGCCGCCTGAAATAAGCTGCTCATTTTTTAGCTCATCAACTACTAAATTGCATATTTCTTCTATTGATTCAAGCTTTGCATTAGCCTCGATTTCCTCGTTTCCAAGTTCGGTGAGGGAAACAAGGGAATCTTCAAGCTCGGATAAAATTTCAAGTCTTCTAAGACCTTTATAAGCCCATTTATAAAATGGCTCATAAGCATTGTTGATTAAATAAATTACCGAAATGGTGTGCTTTACAAACTCAAAAACACAAAGCTGTGCCGCACCTCGTTCGCCTCGCTTTATAGAACGAGGATAGTTATAAAGCCCTGTTTGGAGCATCATTGTAAGGTGTGCTGAGAGCTTTTTAAGCTTTACATCCTGTGGGTATCCTTTAAGTAGCACATTTCGGATTTTTGAAAATTCGCCGAGAGCATCACAAAAAACCTCACCGTTACAGCTAGCGGCTAACGAGTGTGAGGGCAGATATAACCATTGTTCAAGGCTTTGCGGTGCGGTGGGTGTGCCTAAAAACTTAGTGTAAAAATCGTCTATAAGCATAACACCGTGGCGCTTGCCGTAGGCGGCAGGTAAGGCTTGCTTTTTAAAGCCTAAAAACTCTTTTGGCAGACTATCATACAGTCTTTCAAGGGCAAAGCCTATTTTGTTATAATCCTTATTTGTTAACCACATACAAAATGCGGGCTCAAAATCATGGTCGGTAGATAGCTCGTCATCAAAGCCAAAACATTCCGAGCCTTCACCGACAAGACCTACTGCAATTTTGTCCTTAAATTGAGGGAGGGCTTCAGCTATTGCGGTTGCACCAAAATTTTTATAATAACTGCGAGCTAGCTCAATTCCCTTCATATATCTTTTTCGACCTTTCTCTTAATTCGTTTGCAAAAAAGAAAAAACCAAAATAATCAAATGATGGTGCACACTTTTCACAAACAAAGGCATAATAAGGATTTCTTTCAATACTTGTATCGTTTAAAAGCGTTTCGGCTTTTGAAAGGCAAGCTTCAATTTTTTCTGACTCTAGCCCTTCGGATTTTTCAAATAAATGCGCTAGATTTACATAGCTTATAGCGCAGTCAAGAAGACCATCTAATTTAGCGCTTGTTAGTAAAATAGCTTTGTTATAAAATTCTTCAGCTTCACTAAAACGGTTAAGGTCAGAAAGGGTAGTAGCGTAGTTGTTATAAAGAGCCGCTATACGCAAATCGTCTTGAGGTAAATCCCTGTGATAAACCGCCGAAGCCTTTTCATAAAGTGCGACAGCACGCTCTAAATCACCAAACGCTTTACAGGTTGTAGCGGCATTTAGAATTATGGTGGCGCCCGAAATAGTGTCTTCTAGCCTTTTGTAAGAAATAAGCTCTAGAGCGCGGTTTATAGCGGTTAGCGCTTCGCCCTTATCGTTTGTCTTTCGGTAGAGACCTAACATCTCATTCACAACCGATAATTCACCCGAAAGGTCACGAAGATTTTTAGCCTCTTTTTGCCAATATTCAAGCAAGCTTTTAGCGGCGGTTAAATCGTTTGTTGCAAAATGAGAGTCTAGCTTTTCTATTATTCTTCTTACAGGGATTGACTTATTTTGGCTTTCGGCCTTTTTGCATTGTGTACATTCTAAGTCGACCGAAACTATTTTAGACTCTTTAAAATTTTCCATAGTCAAAATCCCCTTCTAAAATTAAAGTATAAAAATTATAACATAAAACACAAAACTTAACAAGATGCTATTAGAATTTTTGATTGATTTCGCACTTGACAAAGGTTTTGGGTTAAGGTAAAATATATATGTACACGACTGACGGAAAAAGCGGATAACCGCAAGGGAGTGTATGTTTTTTTGCCGACCGTCTGGGCAGTTCAATTTTTATAAAATTGAGCTGCTTTTTTGATGTAAATATATAAAGGGGAGATACTATGCAATACGAGTCTTGGAACGGGTTTATAGGTGGAGAATGGCAGGAAAGTATAAATGTACGGAATTTTATACAAAAGAATTATCGTGCCTACACAGGCGACGGTAGTTTCTTGTCAAAGGCTACTGAGCGCACCAACAATATTATGAAAAAAGTAAACACTTTGTTTGCGCTTGAACAACAGTTTGGCGGAGTGCTTGATATAGATACAACCACAGCCTCACTTACTAGTCATGCTCCCGGTTATATTGATAAAGAAAACGAGCTTATAGTTGGTCTTCAAACCAGTAAACCGCTAAGACGTGCTGTTAACCCATTCGGTGGAATGAGAATGGTGAAGCAGGCATGCGAGGCATACGGATATTCATTAAGCGAAAAGGTTCAAGAGGAGTTCCGCTTCCGCACCACACATAATGACGGTGTTTTCAGAGCTTACACTGATGAAATGCGTCTTGCTAGAAAGTGCCATGTTATAACAGGTCTTCCCGATGCATACGGTAGAGGCAGAATTATAGGTGATTACCGTCGTGTAGCGCTTTACGGTGTGGACAAGCTTATAGAAGAAAAGAAAAAGGATAAAGCGGCTCTTTCCAGCAAAACCTTTAATGTAGATCTTATTCGATTAGAGGAAGAACTATTTCAACAAATCGCCTTTTTAGGTTACCTAAAGGATATAGCCAAGTCTTATGGCTTTGATATATCAATGCCTGCAAATAATGCCAAAGAGGCAATTCAGTGGACCTACTTTGCATATCTTGGCGCGATAAGAGAACAAAACGGCGCCGCTATGTCGCTAGGCAGGGTTAGCACCTTCTTTGATATTTATATTGAGCGTGATATTAAAAACGGCGTTTTAACCGAGGAAGAAGCGCAAGAGCTTATGGACGATTTTGTTATAAAGCTGCGTCTTGCTCGCCATCTGAGAACGCCCGAATATAATGAGCTTTTCGGCGGAGACCCGATGTGGATAACCGAAGCGGTAGGCGGTATGGGCGAAGACGGTAGAACCCTTGTCACCAAAAACAGCTACCGTATACTCAACACCCTTTACACCCTAGGTCCCGCACCCGAGCCTAATCTTACTATTTTATGGTCAAATGCTCTGCCCGAAGCGTTTAAAAAATTCTGCGCAAAGGTTTCCTGTGATACCGATTCTATTCAGTATGAAAATGATGATTTAATGCGTCCGATTTATGGTGACGATTATGCAATAGCTTGTTGTGTTTCGGCTATGAAGGTTGGCAAACAGATGCAGTTTTTCGGTGCACGTTGCAATCTTGCAAAGCTTTTGCTTATTGCAATTAACGGTGGCTATGATACTACAAGTAATATCCATATAGGCCCCAAAATGCCTGTGTTAGAGAGTTTTGATTACGATAGCGTAGTTAAGCGCTTTGATACATATATTCAGTGGCTATCGCATCTTTATGTTAACACGATGAACGTAATTCACTATATGCACGATAAGTATGCCTATGAGAAAATACAGATGGCTCTGCACGATACAGATGTAGGTAGATTTATGGCATTTGGTATTGCAGGTCTATCTGTTGTTACCGACTCGCTTTCGGCAATAAAATACGCTAAAGTAACACCTATAAAGAATGAAAAGGGCTACATAACCAACTTTAATACAATAGGTGACTTTCCAAAATTCGGCAACGATGATGACCGTGTAGACCTTATGGCAAAGGAGATTACACACAAGGTAATAACCGAGCTTAAGAAAACTCCAACCTACCGTAATGCCGAGCATACATTATCTGTTTTAACCATAACCTCTAATGTAATGTATGGTAAAAACACAGGTGCTACGCCTGACGGCAGAGAGGCGGGATCTCCATTCGCACCAGGTGCTAACCCGATGCATAACAGGGAAGAAAACGGAGCGCTGTCATCACTAAACTCAGTGGCAAAATTAAGCTATGACGATTGCCGTGACGGTATCTCAAACACCTTCTCGATAACACCCGAAGCGCTAGGCAAAGACGATGATGACAGAATAAACAACCTAGTAACTATTTTAGACGGTTACTTTAAGAAAAACGCCCACCATATAAACGTAAATGTTTTAAATCGTGAAACACTTATGAAGGCTTATGAAAACCCTGAAGACTACCCAAATCTCACCATAAGAGTTTCAGGCTATGCGGTTAATTTCAGCAAGCTTTCACGTGAGCAACAAAAAGAGGTTATCTCGAGGACCTTCCATGAAAACTTATAACGATAATTTAGGTAATATACATTCCTTTCAAAGCCTTGGCACTGTGGACGGACCGGGTGTAAGGTATGTTGTGTTTATGCAGGGCTGTAACCTTCGTTGCAGCTGCTGTCATAATCCTGATACTTGGGAATTAGGATGTGGCAAACCCTATACCGCAGAACAGGTAGCAGAAAATGCCACTCGTTATAAAGAGTATTTCGGTGCCGACGGTGGCATTACCGTTTCAGGCGGCGAACCGCTACTGCAAGCAGAGTTTGTAAAAAATCTTTTTATGCTCTGCAAAAACAAAGGGATAAATACCTGCCTTGATACCTCGGGCAGTATTTTATCCCAAAGCGTTCTATCTATGCTCGAATTTACCGACAGGGTTTTGCTTGATATTAAATATACCTGCGATAGTGATTATTTAAAGTATGTAGGTTGTAAAATAGATACGGTTATTGAGTTTTTAAAGGTCTTAAACCAAAAAAACATTCCCACCACCGTAAGACAGGTAATAATACCTACAATAAATGATAATGCCGATAATATTTTAAGACTTAAAGAGATAGTAAAAGATTATCCTTGTGTAGAAAAAATAGAGCTTTTACCCTTTAAGAAAATTTGTCAGGTAAAGTATGATAACCTGAAAATCCCGTTCCCGTTCGGCACCCTACCAACACCGACAGAGGAAAAAATGAAAGAGTTAAATAAGTTGTTTGAAAAATAAAAAAAGCAGTTTCGACCATTTGGTCGAAACTGCTTTTTGGTACGGATGTTCATAACGGACTTGGCATGTAATGAGTATTATTTGATGGTTTTTATACCTTTGTAAATATAATAAGGTTTTGAATATAGATATTTACCCGCTTTGTCAGCTTCTATAAGATTGTTGATAAAATTATTATATTCTTCTTTAGTGAGTACTCCTGTGTTTTCGCCTTGTACCCAATTGGTTGTTTCACCGACAAGCCAACCTATATTTTGACTGAACTCATACCCGAACATACCTTCTTTATATTCAGTTTCGACAACACTGTGGACACATATACTGCTTTCGAAAAAACCGGAGTTATTAAATACTCCATAAACCCTTCTGCCCATCCATCCGTCAAGGTCATCCATCCAACCTTGCTTTGTTACAGCATATGAATGTATGCATTTAGTAATCAAATCTTGATTTTCACCATTGTAAACTACGCTATCAAAATCGGCGTGTACACATATTACCGTTCCTCCAGGCTTTAAGATTCTATTTATTTCACTTACAAAAGTGTCTTTATCGCCAATACATTCAAGCAAATCTTTGGTTAATACCAAATCAAACGTGTTGTCGGGAAAGTCAAGCTTTCCGGCACAGTTCATAATTTTAAGTTCTACAGGTGCGCTGTACGGAATAACACCAAAATTCCTATCAGCTACATCTACACCTATTGCTTTTGAAACTTTACCTGAAAATTCGTTTATAATTCCATTAAGATAACCTGCATTCCTGCATCCTAAATCCACAATGGCAGCGTCATCGGGCAATTCTATTAGTTCATATATTGCTTCGTTAAGCGTTGATTTGTTTATTTTCATAATAATTCTCCTTAAAATAAAAAATACTGTTGATAGCTTTGATGCCGTCAACAGTACAATAAAAAGTTAAGTTTCTTTTCATCATTCGTTTAGGCACAAAGCGAAATAAGCCTGTACCCAAATCAGATACAAGCCTTCATCGTCTGCGTCGAATGATGATGGAAAACATACTATATTCCTCCAGTAGATTTTTTGATATTATAGCAAAAAAAGCAGGGCGTGTCAAGAATGGGCGTGATAGGTGTAGTCTGTAAATCTATAAAAAATCACGCATAATATGAAATAATATTGATTAATGTGCCAATTTATGATATAATTCAAGAGTTGGTAGAATGTGTAATGAAATATAGAAGTTCACAAAGAAGGAATGTTTATGGTTGAATTTTTGTTGATGGTGTGGGATGAGTATATAATATCCGATGAGGGTTTAGCTACTTTATTGATTATTCTTGCGATTTCATTAAAACTACTAATTAACCGCAAAGTAACAAAAATACACTTTAAAAAAATGATTGTTTCCATACCTAGTGAAATAACATTTTTGGTTATTGGTTTTTTGTTGTCAGCAATGTTAGGAGAAAGTTATAGCGGTGAAATTAGAGGTTTAATGGCAATGATTGTAATTGCACTTATTATAATTATTGCACAGTATGCACTAGAACGGCATTTAGATGATAAACTAAGTGGCAAAATAGGAATTAGGCGTGGTGCATGTATTGTATTTATGTACATTATGTCGATAGCGCTCTATTACATAGTAGTGTTTGGAGGTATTTATTAATGAATAAGTATAATAGGCTTTTTTCTATGATAATAACGATAATAGGTATTGTGATGGCTATAATATTAATTACGCTATTATTGATAGATGATAATATTTTCCGTAACAAAAGCGTATACAGTTATATAATTGTTGCTTTCATTGCGACTATCGTTGTACAATTAGTTTTTATTATATTGGAAAGAATCAAGCGTAACACTGAGGAAATATACGATAAAACGGCATTTCAACTAAATGAGTTAATTAAATATAATAAACAACGCGATGAAATCGAAGAAGAAATAAGATTGTTAACAAAGCAATTAATAAATTCTGATGTTGCACAATATGTTGATGTTAATAGACTTGCTTTTAGTGGACAGAATAACATAATATCTAACTCTATAAATTATGAAAACTTTTTAAAACAATTTGGACTTGAAAAAGATAAACTTGTCATAAGAGAAGGGACCGCAGCTTTTTTAACTCCTTTTGATAAATCAGGCAATATGTTGTTTAATACTTGTCAATCTATATTGGGAAAAATTGATATATTTTTAAGGAAAACGGATAATATCGTAGAAAAAGATGATATTCTTATGAATATAGTATCACTAATAGTACAATCAGAATTTGTTTTGGTAAATATAGATGGCAGAAATCCAAATGTATATTATGAGTTAGGAATAGCACATGCACTTGGCAAACCGACGATTCTTTTATCAAAAGCAAGATATTCATTAAACGATATTGGCTTTGATGTTCGTCAAAAAAGAATAATAATTTACGAGAATGAAAAAGACTTAGAAACACAATTATTTAGTCAAATTAGTATGATAAAGAGAAATCAAATATAAATATGGATTTGTACTACTTAAGTATATGAAAATTAAGTTTTTTATAAAATTTCAATCAATTTGAAGTATAACAAGCGGTAGAGGTTATTCTCTGCTGCTTGTTTCATTTTTACGGATTATTATAGTTCTTAGAACTGTTCTTTATGCTACAAAATTTCTCAAGTTCTCGTCTTTCATAAAAGAAAAATCCAAACTTAACCTAAAGGTCAAATTTGGATTTTTGGTCCGAGTGACAGGACTTGAACCTGCGGCCTCTTGACCCCCAGTCAAGCGCGCTACCAGCTGCGCCACACCCGGATATATAAGTTTTATTAGTATATTTAGCCTACTGCTTATGTCGTAATCTTAGGCAACGCAAAGATTATAACATAAGCAGTAGGCTTTTGCAAGTGTTATATTGAAAAATTGAGAAAAATTAGTCTACAAAACCTGACTCAACAAGGTTTACTAAAGCATCGAGAGCTTCTTTTTCGTCACTACCGTCAACAATAATCTTGATTGAGGCGCCACCAACAATACCGAGGGAAAGAACGCCTAAGAGTGATTTAGCGTTTACTTTACGCTCATCCTTTTCAACCCAGATAGAAGACTTAAATTCATTAGCTTTTTGAATGAAAAAAGTAGCGGGACGGGCATGAAGACCAACTTGGTTTTTGATTACAACATCTTTAACGCACATAATTACAATCTCCTTATTTTGACTAGCAACTAATTTTTCAGTTGATATATTAATTATACCACATTTAATGCTTTCGTCAATATTTTGTGAATAAGTTCTAATATTTATCCAACATTATATACTTTTTTAATACCCGATTTGGTTAAAATTATCAGTGAAGATGTTATTTTTTGGATTTTTTAGGCTCTAAACCTAATATTTTGCGATCAAGTTTTGTAAGTTCTATTTTTTCGTACATATCAGGACGGCGCTCTTTGGTAATATTTAGTGACTGTAGTCTTCGCCATTTTTCAATTTCGGCGTGATTTCCCGAAAGCAAAACCTCTGGGACTTCCTTTTCTCTCCAAACAGCAGGGCGGGTATACTGCGGATATTCAAGCGTTCCGCTAAAATGACTTTCTTCCTCAAAGCAAAGGTCATCGGAAAGCACACCCGGTAACATTCGGCATACAGCATCGGTTAGCACCATAGCGGGCAGTTCG
Source organism: Acutalibacteraceae bacterium (assembly GCA_045577835.1). Taxonomy (GTDB): domain Bacteria; phylum Bacillota; class Clostridia; order Oscillospirales; family Acutalibacteraceae; genus UBA737. The sequence goes on from JAZNJD010000002.1 coordinate 84,692, forward strand.
CCGCCTGTGAGAACATAGTCACCGATAGATATTTCCTCGTCAACGATTTCGTCGATTACCCTTTGGTCAACACCCTCATAGTGTCCGCAAAGGATTACTAGTCTATCTAATTTTGATAGCTCTACAACCCTTTGCTGTGTGAGTGTTTTGCCCTTTGGTGACATATACACAAGGTGAGGTTTAGGCTCGTTTTCACCGAAAAGTGAGCAATAGCAATCGTAAATAGGGGAGGCCGCCATAACCATACCCATACCTCCGCCGTAGGGCATATCGTCCACCTTATTATGCTTATTGCCTGAAAAATCTCTGATGTTGGTAAACCTTATATCCACCGCACCTGATTTTCTGGCTCTGCCAATAATACTTTCATTAAGCGCCGCATCGCACATTTCGGGGAAGAGGGTCATTATATTAATCCGCATCGCTAAAAATCCCCCTTAAAGGTCTGATAACAGCCTTGCCGTTTTCTACATCTACCGATACGATAACGCTATCTATTGCGGGGACGAGATACTCTGCAGAGTCCTTTTCAATATGCCATACATCGTTAGCGCCTGTTTTTGAAACGTCGGCTATAGTGCCTAAATATTCGTTTGTATCGGCATCAAAAACCTCACAGGCTATTAGCTCGTCAACAAAGTATCTGCCTTCAGGTAACTTTGCATCGTCACGCTTGATATAAAGTGTTTCGTTTCTAAAAGCTTCTGCCTGTTCAATGGTCTCTACACCCTTAATTTTAGCGATAGCAATCCTACCGTGCGGGGTGAGCGATAATATTTCAAGGGCTTTATTTCCGCCCTTTATATACAAAGTTTTAAACTGTTTTAAAAATTCGCAGGAATCAGCCCAAGGGTCAATACGCACCATACCTCTAACACCGTGTGTGCCGACGATTTTTCCTGCCTCAAGAAATTCTTTTTTCATAATAATTCCTTTATTAAACAAATTTTAATAAAAGCCCTCGGGGAAACGAGGGCTTTTATATTTTAGTCGATTTCAACCGCAATCTTCTGTTCGTTACGATTTGCGGCTGCACGCATAACGGTACGAATTGCTTTAGCAATACGGCCCTGTTTACCGATAACTCTGCCCATATCGTTTTCACTAACCTTTAGGTGATAAACGATAATGCCTTCTTGGTTAGGCTCGTCAACAGTTACGGTTACAGCCTCAGGATTTTCAACAAGACCTGAAGCGATAGAAATAAGAAGTTTTTCCATAAAAAGTTACTCCTAAATTAAAGAACGCCATTTTTCTTAAGTAAAGCCTTAACGGTATCTGTAGGCTGTGCGCCGTTAGATATCCACTGCTTTGCCTTTTCAGCATCGATTTTTACCTCTGCAGGATCCTTAGTTGGATCGTAGGTACCGATCTCCTCGATAAAACGACCGTCACGAGGATATCTTGAGTCTGCAACAACAACACGGTAGAAAGGAGCTCTCTTTGCACCGAGTCTGCGAAGTCTAATTTTAACTGCCATTAAAAACACCTCCAAAAATAGAATATTTATATTTTTAAAGCTAAAAGCATTTAAAAACTATTTAAAAACCGAAGCCTCCGGGGAAGCCACCTCTGCCGCCGAAGTTGCCTCTGCGCTTAAAGGATTTTGAATTCATCTGCTTGAACATCTTTTTCATCTGTTCAAACTGCTTAAGAAGTCGGTTTACGTCCTCAACCTGCATACCGCTACCCGCCGCAATTCTTCTTTTGCGAGAGGCGTTTATTATGTCAGGCTTTGCACGTTCCTTTTTGGTCATAGACTGAATTATTGCCTCTATGCGAAGTAATTGTCTATCGTCTATATCAACATCTCGAAGCTGTTTGTCCATACCTGGAAGCATTGATAAAATGCTCTTTAGGCTACCCATTTTTTTAATCTGACGGAATTGGTCGAGCAGGTCGTTCATATCAAACTTGTTTTCCTGAAGTCTCTTTGCGGCTTCCTCTGCTGCCTTTTCGTCGATTTCGGTTTCAACCTTTTCGATAAGTGATAAAACATCACCCATACCGAGAATTCTTGAAGCCATACGGTCAGGGTGGAATTCTTCGAGCTGGTCTAGCTTTTCGCCCACACCTGCAAACATAATAGGCTTACCTGTTACCGCCTTAACCGATAGTGCGGCACCGCCTCTTGTATCACCGTCAAGCTTGGTTAAAATAACACCGTCAATCTCCAAAATCTCGTTAAAGGATTTCGCAATATTTACGGCATCCTGACCTACCATTGAGTCAATTACCAAAAGGATGTTATCTACCTCAACCGCTTCTTTTATGCGGCGAAGCTCATCCATAAGCTCGGTGTCTATATGAAGTCTACCCGCAGTATCAAGGATTAGGAAATCGTGACCGTAGTCCCTAGCGTATTTAACCGCTTCCTTAGCTATCTTTTCAGGTTTCTCGGTGCCCATCTCAAATACAGGAGCGCCTACAGCCTGACCTACTATCTTTAACTGCTCTATAGCGGCAGGACGGTATATATCACAGGCAGCAAGCATAGGTCTGTGACCCTTTGCCTTCAAATGTTTTGCAAGCTTTGCCGAATGTGTGGTTTTACCCGAACCCTGCAGACCGCACATCATAATGATTGTGGGTATCTTTGAGGCGGTTTTAAGGCGTGCTTGTTCGCCGCCCATAAGGGAGGTTAGTTCGTCCCTTACAATCTTAACCACCATTTGAGGTGCGGTGAGGCTTTCCATAACGTTAGCGCCGATACATTTTTCGGCAACGGTATTTGTAAAGTCCTTAGCAACCTTGTAGTTAACATCGGCTTCAAGGAGGGCTAGTCTTACTTCACGCATAGCCTCTTTAACATCCGCTTCACTAAGCTTACCCTTGCTACGAAGCTTTTTAAACACAGCTGAAAGCTTATCGGAAAAATTATCAAAAGCCATACGCTAACCCACCTTTCTATACTAAAATTAAAGATTTTCTATTATATTGTATATTTCTTTTATAGCCTCGTTGGTTTTAAGCTCTTTGAGCTCCTTAAGACGCAAAAACTTTTCACAGTATCCGCAACGGTCCTCCAACGAATAAAGCGTTTCTTTGCCACGCTTTACAATATCTGCCACGCCCTGACGGGTAATACCCTCATTTTCGGCGATTTCTGAGAGGGATAAATCCTCATCGTAATAATACATTAAAATTTTGCGTTGCTTCTCGTTTAGAAATTCACCGTAAACATCAAGCAAGGCACCTACACGTAAATCCTTAGGCATTCAGGCACCTCCAAAAAGAGAAACATTTTTGAGCCTTTAGAGTATAGCACAAAAATAACGGGCTGTCAAGTTTTTTTCTTTACAGCAATTATTAATTTTTGCTTTTTGGGTTGAAAAAAGGAAAATATGATAATATAATATATATAGACTGTAAAAAAGGAGGGTGCATTTTGAAGCGTATAACTTGTATTTTAATGTGTGTTTTAATAATCGTTAGCGTGTTTTCGGGATGCGGTAAGGATTATTTATCAGAGTATATCTATTTTAAGCTTGATACAGCACCCGTAACACTTGACCCACAGTCAGCATCAAGTGAGAGTGAGCTTTTAATTGTTCGCAATCTTTATGAGGGTCTGCTTCGCAAAAGTGAAAGCGGTGCTATAGTTTGCGGCGCCTGTAAGGATTTTGATAAAAAGGGACTTACCTATACATTCAGTTTAAGGGAAGACCTTGTTTGGAATGACGGTACACCTATTACCGCCGATGATTTTGTTTTTGGCATAGAAAGAGGTCTAGACCCTAAAACCAAGTCTCCCTTTGCTAACAGGCTTTTTTCTATAGTGGGTGCACGCAGCTATAATAGTGGTATGGCAGATGCTTCGGTACTTGGCATTAAGGCGATAGACGATAAAAGTTTAAAAATAGAGCTTTCCTTTGACGATCCTGATTTTAAAGCTGCGCTAACTACTAGCGTTGCGATGCCCTGTAACCGAAAGTTTTTTGAAAAAAGCGGCGGTAAATACGGCAGAGAGGTAGAAAATATTCTCGCTAACGGTTCATACCGTATTGCTAAATGGAATAAAGAGGATTTTGGTATACGTCTATACGAAAATGAAGAATATAACGGCGAGTTTAAGCCTCAAAATGCTGCGGTATTTTTCTCACTAGACCACGAAGAAGGTGTGCTTGAATTACTCCAAAAAAACACGATAGATATGACCTTGCTTGATAACGCCGATATAAAGGCGGCAAGGGATAAAGAATTTAAAGTCTATACGGTAAATAATATCTGTTGGGTACTGACTATCGGCGGAGATTTTAACCAAAACGTTAAAAAGGCACTCGCTTTAGCAATATCACAGGATAAGGCGTTAGGTGACGGCTTTAGTGTGGCCGATAGTATATATCCTGATATAATAAAAGAAAATATAAGCGAAGATACTAGTATTCAATATGTCTATGATATTGATACAGCAAAGCAAATTTTATCGGCAGAAATTTCAAAAAGTGACGATAAGAAATTTCCTCAAACCACACTTTATTATTATGACGATGCGGCATTCAAACCCTGTATCACTTCGGTAGTAGGTCATTGGCAGAAAAATTTAAGTGCATTTATAAATATTGAGGCTACTAATAATCTGTCCCAGATTTCTTTAGAACTTAAACAAAAAGAACTACCGTTGGCAATCTTTCCTGTATACGCTAAAAGCACTTCGGGTGCTGAATATCTTTTGAATTACGGAATAGATTTGTATGGCACCGATAAAGTTCTATCGGTCGCACAAGCGGAAATATTAAAGGATAATACCGTTATTCCGCTAGCCTTTGAAAAGACAAATATTGTATGTACCGAAAGTATAAAAGAGGTTTATATAGATAAAGAAAACGGATATATTGATTTTTCTTTTGTAATTAAACAAGGTTAAAAAAAGGAACCCAAAATTTTGGGTTCCTTTTAATTTAGTAAGCCTTGCCCCAATAGAGCATCTTGTCTGCCTTTTTACCGCAGCATACACAGGTGTCGGATATTTCTGTCTGCTCAAAAGGAATACAGCGTGAGGTAACGCCAGCAACCTCTTTTAGCTTATCTTCGCAAGCCCTGTCGCCACACCACATAGCCCTTATAAAGCCAGGCTTGTTATCGGCGATATCCTTCATTTCCTCAAGGGTTTTAGCATCATAGGTCATACTTTCTCTGCGCTCTAGTGCCTTATTGTAAAGACCGCTTCTTACAGCCTCTAAAAGAACAGGAATTTGCTCTTTAAGGTTTTCAAGAGGAACTATAGTCTTTTCTCTGTTATCACGGCGAACAACAACGCATACACCGTTTTCGATATCACGAGGACCGATTTCGATACGTAGAGGCACGCCCTTCATTTCATATTCTGCAAACTTCCAACCGGGTGACTGCTCACCGTTATCTAGCTTTACTCTGCAAATATCTTTTAAGTTATCATATATCTCGGTTGCCTTTTCAACAACACCCTCTTTATGAGATGCGATTGGAACGATAACAACCTGAATAGGTGCGATATCGGGTGGAAGAACAAGACCGTTGTTATCACCGTGTGTCATAATAACAGCGCCGATTAAACGGGTGGTTGTACCCCAAGAGGTCTGGAATGGATTAATGGGCTTGTTATCCTTATCGGTATAGCTTATATCAAATGCTTTTGCAAAACCGTCACCAAAATAGTGTGAGGTACCGCTCTGCAAAGCCTTACCGTCGTGCATGAGAGCCTCAATAGTATATGTAGCCTCAGCGCCTGCAAAGCGTTCCTTTTCTGTTTTCTGACCCTTTACTACAGGCATAGCAAGGTACTGCTCAGCAAAATATGAATAGGTGTTAAGCATTCTCTCGGTTTCTGCCTTTGCCTCCTCGGCGGTAGCGTGAAGGGTGTGGCCCTCTTGCCATAAGAATTCACGGGAACGAAGGAAGGGACGGGTTGTCTTTTCCCAACGAACAACGCTACACCACTGATTATAAAGCTTTGGAAGGTCACGATAGGAATGAACTATATTTTTAAAGTGGTCACAGAAAAGGGTTTCAGAGGTAGGGCGAACGCAAAGTCTTTCCTCTAATTTTTCCTCTCCTCCGTGTGTTACCCAAGCAACCTCGGGAGCAAAGCCTTCAACATGGTCTTTTTCCTTTTGTAAAAGGCTCTCGGGAATAAACATAGGCATATAGATATTCTCATGACCTGATTCTTTGAAAAGACCGTCCATAAGGCGCTGAATATTTTCCCAGATAGCATAGCCATAAGGTCTTATAATCATACAGCCCTTAACAGAGGAATAATCAATAAGCTCTGCCTTTATACATACATCGGTATACCATTTTGCAAAATCCTCCTCCATAGAGGTTATTGCCTTTACCATTTTTTCATTATTTGCCATTTAAATCACCGTTTCTACATAATTAAGATTATTATATAACGAACAAAAGCTTTTTGCAAGATTTTTTGCACTAATGCGGTTAAAAAATAAAAAAGTGTTGACAAATGCCTATTTTCAACATACAATTCTTATATAAAATATTTTTAGAAGGTAGGAATTACTTTTATGGTATTCGAAAAAATTAAACAGATGTTAGCAGATCAGCTTGATGCAAATGTTGATGATATGACAATGGAAACTCGAATAGGCGAGGACCTCGGTGCTGACAGTCTTGATGTTGTAGAGCTTTTAATGGCTATTGAGGAAGAATTTGATGTTGAAATTCCTGATGAGGATATTGAGTCCTTAAAGACCATAAGCGATGTAGTTGAGTACATTCAAAATAAAATAGACTAAAATTTTTAAGAGCCGTTATGTTTATCATAACGGCTCTTTTACTATTCGTTAATAATAGATGTGATAATAGGCTTTCCGTCACGGTCAAGCAGAGGGGTAAGCCCTCCACCGTAACCGTTTGCGTGTGCTATGTAATTAACGCCTGTTTCGGTGTCTACAAATACTGTATATGTGCCGAGGTCTTGCGAATAAACCTTTTTAAATCTTTTTTTCTTGTCGCTCTTCATACACTTCTCCTTTAGTTTAAAACAGCGTTATCAATTTCTGTGCGAATTTGCTCGGTACCTATATTTTTTAAAGCTGAAAAAGGAATTATGGTTTTATCTTTACAAAGAAAGCCTAGTTCCTCTTTTATTTTTTCGCTTCTAGCATTAAACTCCGTTTTATTTAGCTTATCGCATTTGGTTAAAACTATCATATAGGGAATTTTAAAGTGGTTTAGGAATTTAAGCATTGAAATATCAAACTCTGTAGCAGGATGGCGCATATCAATAAGCTGAAGGCAGAGCTTTATATTTCTGCCTGAACCAAAATAGGTTTCCATAAGGGTAGACCAGCGGTCCTTTTCAGCAAACGGTACCTTAGCATAGCCGTAACCGGGTAGGTCAGCAAGGCGTGTATCACCCGCACGGTAAAAGTTTATGGTCACAGTTTTACCGGGGGTGGAGCTTACCCTTGCTATCGATTTGCGGTTTAAAACCTTGTTTATAAGTGATGATTTACCAACATTAGATCTGCCTGAAAAACAAACTTCGGGAAGGTCGGACTGCGGCAACTGCTCGGCGGTGCCGAAAGCGGCTTCAAAGCTTATTTTATTAAGATCCATTTTTTCACCTACAACTTTAATTTCTCTGTGTTGCGGTAGCCTTTACTGTATCATTTACGGTAAAGGTTACCTTTTTTTCTTCTAACTGTTCAGAATAGGCTCTACTGATAACCTCATCTGCAAAGGAAACAGGGATAATTTCAAGAGCATTTTTAACAGTTTCGTCTATCTCGTCAATATCGGCAATATTATCATAGGGGATAAATACAGTTTTAACGCCGCCTTTATATGCCGCCATAGTCTTTTCCTTAAGTCCACCGATAGCTAACACTCTGCCTCTTATTGTGATTTCGCCTGTCATAGCAATATCACGTCGAATTTTCCTAGAGGATAGTGCCGAAACTAATGCGGTGGCTATGGTGATACCGGCTGACGGACCGTCCTTTGGAACTGCCGCCTCGGTAGCGTGGATATGAATATCTTTTGTTTTATAAAAGAATGGGTCTATACCGTATTTTTCTGCATTCATACGAACAAAGGTAATAGCCGCTTCTGCCGATTCCTTCATAACATCGCCGAGCGAGCCTGTAAGCACAGTTTTTCCCGTACCCTCTAACACTGCAACCTCAAGCTGCATAATCTCGCCGCCAACAGCGGTCCAGGCAAGTCCGTTTATAATTCCTACCTCGTCCTGAGGAAGTATTGCTTCTATACGGTATTTGTGTTTACCAAGTAGTTCTTCTAACATAGAAGCTTTAATAGTAACGCTCTTTGCCTCGCCCGACGCTATTTTTTTAGCGGCCTTTCGGCAAAGTGAAGCTATTGCACGCTCTAGCTTTCTAACGCCTGCTTCTCTTGTGTAAAAGTCTATAAGACCGTAAATTGTATCGTCGGCAATTTTGCACTGCTTATTGGTTAGCGCATGGCTTTTAAGTTGTTTTGCTATAAGGTGGCGCTTAGCAATATTAAACTTTTCCTCTCTTGTATAACCGTCAAGCGAAATCACTTCCATACGGTCTAAAAGGGGAGCGGGAATAGTATCTAGGCTATTAGCGGTTGTAATAAATACTGCCTTGCTCAAATCAAAGGGGAATTCAACAAAGTTATCACAGAAAGCCTTGTTTTGTTCGGGGTCTAAAACCTCAAGAAGCGCAGAGGCAGGGTCGCCCTTGTAATCGTTTGCTAGTTTGTCGATTTCGTCAAGTAGTATGAGCGGATTAGCACATTCTGAGCGCTTAATAGCTGCCATAATTCTACCCTGCATAGCACCAACATAGGTTTTGCGGTGACCTCTTATTTCCGCCTCGTCATGCATACCGCCAAGGGATACACGCTCGAAGTGTCTACCCATACATTCAGCTATGGTTTTACCGATAGAGGTTTTACCGACACCGGGAGGACCGTAAAGGCAGATAATCTGTCCTGTAATATCAGGGGAGAGCGCATAAACCGAGAGCATCTCAAGAATTCGCTCTTTTACCTTTTTCATACCGTAAAAATCGCGTTCAAGTATCTTTGACGCTTTGTTTACATCGGTTTTAATCTCATCGAATTTATTAAATGGTAGCGACAGGCAGAATTCAAGCCAATTCTTGAGCACAGCGCCGTCGTGTGAGCCTGGTGGCATCTTTGATAGCTTGTTTATTTCTGTGTGCAGTCGCTCTTTTATTGAAACATCAACATTAAGCGCCTCTGCGGCGGTGTGGAAACGGTCAATTTCCTCTGCCGAATCGTCGCCGTATAATTCCTCGCTTATAACCTTTATCTGTTCTTTTAAATAATAATCCTTTTGAGCATCGTCAAGTCTGCGGCGTGTTTTTTCGCCGATTTTATTATCAATTCGGCAGATTTCAGCCTCTTTATTTAACATTTCTATAAGGATTTTAGCACGCTTTGATGCGCTAAGCTGTTCTAAAACATACTGTTTATCATCAAAAGGAGCGGGGATATTAAAGGCAATATAGTCGCAAAGGAAGGGCACCTCGTTGCATTTTGCAACGGTTAGAGCTACATCCTTAGGAACAGGTGCGCCGACCTCAGAATAGGCGGCAAACGCAGAGCGGATATTTCTTAAAAGACTTTCTTTTAAAACTTTACGGTTGCCAAGTGAGGTTTCTTCACATTCCTCAATATAACCTGTTAAATATGAGCCGTCGGTATTAAGGGATATAAGCTTCGCTCTCTTAACGCCCTCAACAAGCGCCTTGCAACCGTCAGCAGTTTTAAGTAGCTGACGAACCTTGCAGATGCATCCTATTTTGTATAGGTCCTTCTTTTGTGGGTCCTCTACCGTTATATCGGTCTGTGTCACAAGGAAAATATAACGGTCGGTATCCATAGCGAGCGCTAGTGCCGCCATAGATTTTTTTCTGCCAACATCAAGGGTTAGTAGCATACTTGGGAATGCTACAAGTCCTCTGAGTGCTAATGTAGGTAGCTCTCGGCAGTCTAATTTACTATTATTTGACATTTGCTTTCTCCGTTAGTTTAAGATTATTTTGCTTCGTAAAGCATGGTGGCAAAGAGTGCATTTTCATAAAATGCAAACACCACATATCTGTCACCAAATTTGTATTCAAGTGCGGTACTGTCATCTGCAGATGTTGCAAAAAGCGCTAACTCGTCGTCTGTTAAGGGACGGAGTTCGCTGTCAAAACCGTAAGACGAAAGAGCTTTTTGGATTTCAAGGGATACAGTGCTCAACTCGAATTCATAGGCAGTGTTGAAATTTATTATTTTTTCAATCTTTTTTGTTTTGTTGTCATATATGAATGTAGCGCCTGCAACATCAACGGTGGTTTTCTTATCGCCCTCGTAAACATTGCAAAAGCCGTCGTGATGGTCGGTAGAATTTTCAAGCGACTTTTCAACAGCCTTGGCGGCTTTCTCACCGTCGTCACCTAGTACATATTCAAATTCGGGAATTTTGCCAAGTTTTGCGTAGTATTCAACATCAACGCCGATTTTCTTTACCTTTTCTTCTTTACCGCAGGCGGCAAAGGTAAGACACAAACATAAGCAAAGCGCAAGACTTAAAATTCTTTTCATACTAAAACCTCCTATACTTAGTCTTCTTTGAAGGAATGACTTCTCAGCAATTCGTTACGCTGATTCCATAGGTCTTCGGATAAATCTACATAATATGTGTGCGGTTTTTCAAAACGCTTAACCTCATCCCAAAGGGAAGCAACCTCGGTTTTGCACCTATTTGCAATCTCCTTAACTGAAGGACTTTCATATATCTGTTTACCGTTTTCAAAAATCTTAACCTGTAGCTTTTTAGCAATAAAATCCTTAACAATTTTGCGCTTCCAGGTATGGTCGGGGTCAAAAATTTCGTAAGGCTCGGTACTGTCAATTTTTTCGTGGTTAAGGGTTATAACGTCTGCTATAGCCTTACCTGTTTCTCTATCGTATAAGCGCCACGGAATTTTAATTCCCGGTATAGTAATCTTTGCGATGTTTTCGCTGATTTTTATTTTAGGGGTTATAACACCGTCTTTTTCGGTTGCGGCAAGCTTATAAACACCGCCGAAAACAGCCTCGCTAGAAGCTGTTATCAAACGTTCGCCAACACCATAGCTATCAACTGCGGCACCTTGGAAAATCATATCCCTTATAAGATGCTCATCAAGTGAGTTTGAAACACAGATTTTACAATCGGGATAGCCTGCATCGTCAAGCATTTTACGAACCTTTTTGGTTATGTAGGTTATATCACCGCTATCGATTCTGATACCTATAGGGCGTTTGCCAAGTGGTTTTAAAACCTCATCGAAAACCCTGATTGCGTTAGGAATACCCGAGTGTAATACATTGTAGGTATCAACAAGTAAAAGACAACTATCGGGATAACACTCGGCATAGGTCTTAAAAGCTTCGTATTCTGTATCGAAAAGCTGTACCCAGCTATGTGCCATGGTACCCGATGCTTTAACACCGTAATCCTTAGCGGTTGCTATATCCGATGTGCCGACGCATCCGCCTATTATAGCGGCACGTGCACCGTAATAAGCCGCATCTGCACCCTGAGCTCTGCGGGCGCCAAATTCCATAACAGGTCTGCCTGCCGCCGCACGAACAATTCGGTTAGCCTTGGTTGCGATAAGTGACTGATGATTGATAATAAGAAGAAGCATTGTTTCAATCATCATAGCCTGAATAGCAGGTCCCTTCACCGTAACAATCGGCTCTTTGGGGAATATAGGTGTTCCCTCGGGCACTGCCCAAACATCACAGCTAAACTTGAAATTTTCAAGATAGTCTATAAACTCATCACAAAAAAGATTGAGGCTCTTTAAATATGCAATATCCTCACTGTCAAAATGCAAATTTTTAAGGTAGCTTATGAGCTGTTCAACACCTGCCATAATGGCATAACCGCCATTGTCAGGAACTCTGCGAAAGAACATATCGAAATATGTTACGGTATCCTTTAGCCTACTGTTAAAAATTCCGTTCGCCATTGTAAGCTCGTAAAGGTCCATTATCATAGTAAGATTACGGTTATCAATTTTCATAAGTAGTCTCCTTTAATGCTGCGAAAGGTTTAATTAACTTACATTTTTTCAGGCGCATCTATTTTGAGCATAGTGAGAACATTTTTAATTACAGTAGCAGTAGCGGTGCAAAGGGAAAGTCTTGCATACATTAATCCCTCATCAATACCCTTAACTCTGCAAGCTGCATAGAACTTATGGAACTTGGTCGCAAGCTCGTTAACATAGTGGGTAATTCTTGCAGGGTCGTAAGCCTTAGCGGATTGTATAATCTCGTCGGTAAATGAGGATAGGTAGGTTATAAGCTCTCTTTCCTCATCTGCTTTAAGTGCTAAAAGCTCGTCCGCAGTGGCAGGACGCACCCTGATACCCTCTGCCTCTAGATTGCGAAGAATACTGCAAATTCTGGCATACGCATACTGAACATAGTATACAGGGTTGTTGTTTGATTCACTAACCGCTAAATCAAGGTCAAAATCGAAGTGGCTGTTAGGCTCTCTAAGGTTAAAGAAAAATCTTGCGGCATCAATCGGCACCTCGTCAAGAAGTGTAACTAGAGTTATCGCCTTGCCCGAACGCTTTGAAGCCTTAATAACCTCGCCGCCACGTACAAGTCTTACCATCTGCATAAGCACCACATCAAGTCGTGAAGCGTCAACGCCTAGAGCTGTTAAAGCAGCTTTCAAACGTGGAACATAGCCGTGGTGGTCGGCACCTAAAATATCAATAGCCTTATCGAATTTTCTAACCTCTAATTTATTGTAGTGATAGGCAATATCAGGAACAATATAGGTAGGCACACCGTTAGCACGAACTAAAACAAAGTCCTTATCGCATCCAAATTCGGTTGCCTTAAACCATAAAGCACCCTCTTGTTCGTAGGTATAGCCGCTCATTTTTAATAGCTCTATAATTCTCTTTGCCTCACCGTTATTGTGGAGTGTGCTTTCTTTAAACCAGGTGTTGTATTCTATTCTGTATTTTAAAAGGTCAGATTTAAGACCTTCAATGTTCTTAGGTAATGCAAACTCTACAAGGGCTGCTCTTCTGTCTGCTTCGTCCTTTTCAATATAAGAATCACCGTGAATTTCAGCGAAAGCCTTGGCGTGCGCGATAATGTCTTCGCCGTGATAGCTATCCTCAGGCATTTCAACACCGTCTTTATATAACTGTTGGTATCTTAAATCAAGGGATAGACCAAACTTGTTTATCTGATTGCCTGCATCGTTTATATAGAATTCGCGCTCGGTGTAATAGCCGGCTGACGATAAAACAGCGGCAAGGCAGTCACCCAAAGCGCCGCCTCTGGCATTACCTATATGCATAGGTCCTGTTGGATTTGCAGATACGAATTCTACTAATACCTTTTTATTTTCACCGTAGTTTGATTTACCGTAGTTTTCCTGTCTTTCGAGCACATCCAAAACTATATCGGAATAAAAGCTATCCTTTAAAAAGAAGTTTATAAATCCGGGACCTGCAATTTCGGCTCTTTCAATATAAGTATTATTAAAATCTGCTTTTTCGAGCAAGATTTCGGCAATCATTCTGGGAGCCTTATGAAAAGCTCTAGCCCATACCATAGCGGCATTAACCGCATAGTCACCGTTTGAACGGTTTGCAGGCACTTCAACCGTAAAATCGGTAAGCTCTGCCGCTTCTAATACGCCATCGGATATGGCTTTTTTTGCCGCATCCTCAATGATATTTTTGATTTGTCCCTTGGTCTTAGCTACTAATAATGACATTTTTTATACCTCTTTTATGTTTATGGTTACTTCGTTTTTACTTATTTCTTTAAAGTTTGAGTCTATAGAATAATCCATAAAAACTCTGCCTGTGTTTCCGTTTAAATCTATATCTAATTGGTTACAGTAAATTCCTATCATCATATCACCGAACGGGGTGTTATAGTGACAGTTGTTACGTTTGTTTTTTTCAAGAACTAACCTAGTGTTAAGGTCACCGCTTCGCTCTAAGATAACCGAGCCGTCATTTAAAATGTTTAATGCGGTTTTTATGCTTCCTGCCTTTAAAATTTGGCTTTCATCATAATAAAAATGAGTGCCTGTAAGGTCGGTCTCCATAGTTCCTACGGTTGAGAATTCGACGGTTTCTTTATTATCGTCGATACCCTGAACACCTGTGATATTTAATAAAACTTCCTTTTTCATATATTATTTATATCCACCTGTTCTACATATCGGTCATCAATTTCCTGATTAAGCAGAACAGAAACCGTCTTTTTAAAGGACTGTGTTCTGTCACTTACATAAAATTTATATTGACCGTTTTGTTTGCTTTCTGAAAGGGAATCGGTATTTTGTAGTAGTTCCTTAATAGCGATAGCTGTCGCTGTCCCCATGTTTATAAGATTTACATTACCGCCCATAACCTTGCTTATCGCCTCTGAAAGAAGCGGGAAATGGGTGCAACCTAAAATTATAGTGTCAACCTTAGCATCTATCATCGGTTTTAAGTAGCGTCTTAATATATCTAACACCGCAATATCATCGGGAGAAATAAAACCTTCCTCTACAAGTGTAACGAGTAGTGTTCCGCTTTGCTCGATAACTTCGGCTGTAGGGCAAGCTTCAAGAATCTGCTTTTTATGTGCGCCACTGTTTATTGTAGCCGATGTTGCTAAAACACCTATTTTTTTATTTTTTGTGGCTTTAAGCGCCACCTTGACCGAGTTGGAGATAACCTCGACAAACGGGACAGGTAGCTCATCCTTGGTGAATGAGGCAACTGATGAAACAGTGCCACAGGCGGCAACTATCAGCTTAACATCACGGGATAGTAAAAACTTTTCATCCTGACGGGTGTATTTTATTATCGTTTCATTACTCCTTGTACCGTAAGGAACTCTGCCTGTATCACCGAAATAAACAATATCTTCAAAGGGGAGAAGATTCATTATCTCCTTTACAACGGTTAAACCGCCGAGTCCCGAATCAAAAACCCCTATAGCACGCTTATCAGGCATAAAAAACCTCCGTTCTTTCGCTAAATGGCCATAATACACCAATGTTACATTATATAATAACATATTCATTCCGTTTTGGCAACATTTAAAATAAAGTCTTTTTATGTTAGTCGGCTTTTTCTAAACAAAAAAGGCAGTCACATTTTGTGATTGCCTTTTTAAAATTTTAATTATTATTAGAACAACTTATTAATTTCTGTAAGGGTCTGTCTTACTAACTGTTCGCCGCCGATATGACCAACATTACCGCTTGAAACAAATGCGCTGTAATGACCGCCCTTTTCAGCCTTTTCGGTAGGTAGGTAACCTTCGGCATCGCAAGCGAGCTGAATGAGGAAGGTCTGTTCAGCCTTTGAACGAGCTCTGATTTGGTTGCCGTAATCAAGGAATAATTCAAATGGATTACTTGCAAAAGCAATATTACCAAGCTTAATAATATGAACTTCAGTTTCTAAAACGTTCATATATTCCTGAAGCTCAGCGCGGCGAAGAATACCTAAGTGTACCTGTAGAGCTGCGGCATCATTAAAGTCAACGTCACCGGGCTTGTTTTGTAAATACATATGTATTTCTTTGCGAGCTTCCTTGATCTCTGTTAATGTAACACGGCGAAGTGGTAGAGGCATAAGATGTGTTTCGTGCTTGAATTCTGCAGAAGAAATAGCTTCGTCTAAGCCTTCCTCATAAATATCAATAATCTCACGTGCTATGCGTTTGCCTGCTTTTCTCATACCTGCAAGGTCAAACATAGATGGGTCAGCCTTGCGCTTGGGAGGATTATTGCGCTTGCAGTTAGGATCATTTATGTCGCTTTCAGGTTCAACCCAACGAACAAGGTCAACAGGGCATTGGTCACCTGCGGCAGAGCAGAGAGCTAACACAAATAAGTCCTTGCCGAAATACTCTCTGAGTAAAACCTTTACTTCGCCCCAATAGTCAGGAGAAACAAAAAGTCTGTGCTGAACGCACTGTGCAGGGCAGGCAATGTTAGCAACAACGCCTGTAACTTTTTTGTTTTGGTCAAATATATATAAAAGTTCGATACCTGAATCATTACCGCCCTCTAATGCATCGAAAACGGCGGTGTTGGTATCACCCCACATCTGAGCGGAACCGTCGGTGTAGGTAGCACGGCGGCACATACCAACAGCGGCACGACCAAATGCGTTAGAGTAAGAACCAACCTTGCGATTACCCCAAGCTTCTATAACAGCTTTTGTGATACGCTCAACAAGTAAATCGAACATCTCGGCATCGCTGATAATATCTTTATTACCACTTATTTCAGCACTTTCAATATACTTTTTATCAGCAGGTAACTCGCTTTCGAGTAATTTTCTAAAGGTTGAGGCACTACCGCTTGCAAGGGCTACCTTATTTAGTCTTGGATAGCAAGGTGCGGTGTGTGGGTGGGTTGCCGAAATAATAACCTTCATAGGATCAATTTCGGGAGCCTTAACGGCAAGCTCGTCTCTTACAGCTTTAACAAGGTTATAAGTAACGCAAACAATATCAACCGAAACAAAAATTGCGTGATCACCCTCTGCCTCTACAGCCATAGCGGTAGCTGTGATAGGCTTTTCAACATATTCGGAAATACGCTCTGCGAACTGACCTGCAAGGGACGCCTTCTTGTCAGGTGTAATATCGATTTCAGACCAACCGAATTTTAATGCTTTTTCCATAATTTAATTCCTTTCAAAAAAGATTGACATTTGCTATCTATATAATATAAAATAATATTGCGAAAATCAATACAGATATTGCCTAAAATTTAAACTATATTGCAAAAGAGGTGCTAAATGCAAAAGGAAATAATCAAATATGCGTTACCTAGACAAAAGTTTGATATAAAAATTTTAGATATTTCTCCTACTAATAAACTTTTGGGACTTCACCGCCACAAAGAAACCGAAATTATGAAAATTTCAAGAGGTAGCCTTAAATGTTTTTTTACCGACCGTGAGGTTACCCTTAAAGCGGGCGAAATACTTATAATAAATGCTAATGTCATTCATAGGCTTGTGGCATTAGAGGAAAGCACAATATCCTATATTCAGGTAGATATTTCGAAGTATAAAAATAAAATATCTTATACCGACTCGGAATTTATAGAGGAATATTTAACCGAGATAAACACAGTACCCTTTGCAGTTTTTTCGAGTTCTGATGAGCTTGTAGGTATTTTTGAAAATATAGAGCGTGAAATAAAGCAAAAAGAATTAGGATTTGAAAACTATATAAAAGGTTATATCTATAACACGGTTGCGTTTATGTATAGAAACGGACTTTTATCACAGGGCTTTGCACATTCAAACAGGATAGGACCTATACTGCCCGTTATAAAACATATTGAGGAAAACTACAAAACTAAACTTTATTTGGATGAGTTAGCTTTGCTTATACATTCAGACCGCTTTAATCTTTGCCGTAAATTCAAAGCGGTTACGTCAGGCACAGTTTTTGATTATATAAATTTTGTGAGGGTTAAAAAAGCAGAAGAAATGTTGCTTGAAAACAATTTAAGCACAACCGAAATAGCCTTTGAGTGCGGTTTTACTTCAATACAGTATTTTAATAGGGTGTTTAAAAAGAGTATGGGTTGCTCGCCGTCTATATTCAAAAAAAGGTCGAGCAGCGAGCTTTAAAAATCCAAATATACTGAACTTAGGCACTTGACTAAACCACAATATATAGTGTATAATATATTCTGTATTTTAATGCAAACTTGATGCAAAGAAAGGGAAAATTACGTGGCTAAAAAAAATACCGAATACGGTAACGAAAGTATAAGCAAGCTAGAAGGCCCTGACCGAGTACGAAAACGTCCAGGAGTTATATTCGGGTCGGACGGTATTGACGGTTGTCAACATTCTGCCTTTGAAATAATATCTAACTCTATTGACGAAGCACGTGAGGGTTACGGAAAAAAGATAATTATAACCCTTTACAGCGATAATTCAATAGAGGTACAGGACTTTGGTCGTGGTGCGCCGGTTGACTTTAATAATAAAGAGCAGTGCTATAACTGGGAACTGCTTTTTTGTGAGCTCTATGCCGGCGGTAAATATAATACCAACGAGGGCGATAACTACGAATTTTCAGTAGGTCTTAACGGTCTCGGTCTTTGCTCCACTCAATACTCTTCGGAATATATGGATGTTGAGATTAAAAGAGACGGTTATAAATATAACCTCCACTTTGAAAAGGGTTATAATATAGGCGGTTTGCAAAGAGAAGAGTATTCTGGCCGTGATACAGGAACAAAAATTAAATGGCGTCCTGATATTGATGTTTTTACCGATATTAAAATAACCGCTGATTATTTCCTTGATACCCTAAAGCGTCAGGCTGTTGTAAATGACGGACTGTTGTTTGTGTTTAAGGAACAGCAGGGCTCTAGATTTGTTCAAACCGAAATAGTTTATAATAACGGTATCAGCGATTATATTGCTGAAATAGCAGGCGAGGAAAAGCTAACCTCTATAAGAACCTTTAGCACCGAGCGAAAGGGTAGAGACAGAGAGGACAAGCCCGAATACAAGGTTAAAATAAATGTGGCAATGACCTTTTCTAATACCCGTACACTTAAAGAGTATTACCACAACTCAAGCTGGCTTGAATATGGCGGTGCGCCCGAAAAGGCGGTAAGAAGTGCATTTGTATCGCAGATTGATGCTTATATCAAGCAAACTAATAAGTATAAATCGGGCGAAAGCAAGATAACATTTACCGATATAGAGGAGTGCTTAGTTTTAGTAATTTCCTCATTCTCAACACTTACTTCTTACGAAAACCAAACCAAAAAGTCTATAACTAACAAATTTATCTGCGATGCGATGACCGAATTTTTGCGTCAGCAGTTAGAGGTTTATTTTATAGAAAATAAACAGGAAGCGGATAAAATTGCCGAACAGGTGCTGATAAATAAGCGCAGTCGTGAGCGAAGCGAACGAGAGAGAATAAATTTAAAGAAAACCCTCTCGGTTGGCAACTCTATGATGGATAGGGTGCAAAAATTTGTTGATTGCAGAAGCCGTGATGTAGCAGAGCGTGAGCTATATATAGTTGAGGGTGACTCGGCTTTAGGCTCCTGTAAGTTAGCACGTGACGCCGCCTTTCAGGCTATAATGCCTGTTCGAGGTAAGATACTTAACTGCTTAAAAGCAGAATACGATAAGATTTTCAAAAGCGATATAATAACCGATTTACTTAAGGTTCTTGGTTGCGGTGTTGAGGTTAAATCAAAGGCTAATAAGAATTTATCAAACTTTGATATTTCAAATCTTCGTTGGAATAAGATAATAATCTGTACCGATGCCGACGTTGACGGTTTCCACATCAGAACACTTATTCTTACGATGATTTATAGACTTATGCCAACCCTTATAAACGAGGGCAGAGTGTTTATAGCCGAAACCCCGCTTTATGAAATAAACACTAAGTCTATGACATATTTTGCCTACGATGAAAACGAAAAGAGAGAAATTCTTGAGAAAATCGAGGGTGAAAAATATACATTACAGCGTTCTAAGGGACTTGGTGAAAACCAACCCGATATGATGAACCTAACTACCATGAATCCCGAAACACGCCGTCTTATAAAGGTGCTTCCCGAGGAGGCAGAAAAGACGAGCGAGATGTTTGATTTACTGCTAGGGGATAATCTCCAAGGCAGAAAGGATTACATTTCTGAGAACGGATATCTGTATTTAGAGGATGCAGATATATCTTAAAGGAAAAGGAGAATTTTCTTGGCTCCGAGAAAAAAGACAGAAGAAAAAGTAAAAAAGCGCAAGAATAACGCTAACGCATATATTGCGGGTGCCGGTTCTGTGGTTGACAGCCCTGTAACCGAGACACTTCGCACAAACTTTATGCCCTATGCTATGAGTATAATAGTTTC
Source organism: Acutalibacteraceae bacterium (assembly GCA_045577835.1). Lineage (GTDB taxonomy): Bacteria > Bacillota > Clostridia > Oscillospirales > Acutalibacteraceae > UBA737. The sequence goes on from JAZNJD010000002.1 coordinate 104,586, forward strand.
TCGTGCTATCCCTGAGATTGACGGTTTTAAACCCTCGCACAGAAAACTGCTTTATACAATGTATAATATGGGACTATTAAACGGCTCTACCATAAAGTCAGCCAATATCGTTGGTAGAACAATGCAGTTAAACCCCCACGGTGATGCCGCCATTTATGAAACTATGGTGCGACTGTCCGAAGGTAATGCGGCACTGCTTCACCCGTTTGTAGCTTCTAAAGGTTCATTTGGTAAGGCGTATTCCCGTGATATGCAGTGCGCCGCTGCCCGTTATACCGAGGCAAAGCTAGCGCCAATATCAGCCGAGCTCTTTGCCGATATTGATAAGGATACGGTTGATTTTGTAGATAACTATGATGCTACAATGAAAGAGCCTGTGCTTTTTCCTGTAACCTTCCCGACAATACTTGTAAACTCAAATATGGGTATTGCGGCAGGTATGGCTAGCTCGATTTGCTCCTTTAACTTAAAAGAGGTATGTGAAACTACAATAGCCTATATTAAGGATAACGATATAAATGTAGCCGACACCCTTTTAGCACCCGATTTCCCAATAGGCGGCGAGCTTTTATACGATAGAGCAGAAACCGAAAAGATATACGAAACAGGTAGAGGCAGCTTTAAAATCAGGGGTGTTTACACCTATGATAAATCGCAAAACTGCATAGATATTACCGAAATTCCGCCTACCACCACAAGTGAGCAGATAATCGAAAAGGTGCTAGAGCTTGTAAAGGCAAAAAAGATCACCGAAATTAACGATATCCGTGATGAAACCGACCTTGACGGTCTTAAAATTACTATCGACCTAAAGCGTGGCATTGACCCTGACAAGCTCATGAAAAAGCTTTTTAAAACCACACCGCTTCAGGATAATTTCTCCTGTAACTTCAACATTCTAATTGCAGGCTCACCTCAGGTGCTCGGCGTTAAGGAAATCATTTCCGAATGGGTAGCCTTTAGAGAAGAATGTGTAAGGCGTAGGGTTTACTTTAAGCTTAAAAAAGCAGAAAAGAACCTGCATCTTTTAAAGGGTATGGAAAAAATCCTGCTCGATATAGATAAGGCAATTAAGATTGTAAGAGAAACTACCGAAGAAAAAGAGGTAGTTCCAAATCTTATGATAGGCTTCGGCATTGATGAAATACAGGCCGAATATGTAGCCGAAATAAAGTTAAGACATTTAAATAGAGAGTATATTCTAAAACGTTTAGAGGATATAGAGGAGCTTGAAAAAGAAATAGCCGAAATGCAGGATGTTTTAAAATCACGCTCTAAGATTTTAAAGATAATAGTAGCAGAATTACAAACTGTTATTAAAAAATACGGTAAAGACCGTCTTACTAAGATAGTTGCCGCTGAGGACATTGGTGACGATACAGTAGAAGAGGTAGTTGACGATTCACCTGTAACCTTCTTCTTTACAAAGGACGGTTACTTTAAGAAAATCACACCTCAGTCACTTAGAATGAGCGGTGAGCAAAAGCTTAAAGAGGGCGACGAAATTACACAGATAATTGAGTCTACCAATGCTGCTGATTTGCTGTTCTTTACTAATAAGGCTCAGGTTTATAAGAGCAAGGCTCAAGATTTTGCCGATAGTAAGGCTAGTCTCCTTGGCGACTTTATCGCAAGCAAGCTCGAATATGACGAGGGTGAAAACTCTGTTTATATGGTAGAAACCAAAGACTATAAGGGCTTTGTATTATTTGTGTTTGATAACGGCAGAATTGCAAAGGTGCCGCTATCATCCTATGCTACCAAAACCAACCGCAAGAAGTTGATTGCCGCTTACTGTGAAAAGTTTACACTTCACACCGCCTTCAGCTTTACAGAGGATTGCGAGATACTGCTTAAATCTACAAACGGCAGAATGTTAATTGTAAACACCGCATCAATTCCGCTTAAAACTACCAAGAACAACAGCGGTATTGCGGTTATGACACAGAAAAAGGGACAGCGTGTATTTACTGCCGAAAAGTATGAAAAAGGCACCCTTGAAAACGAACACCGCTACCGCACTAAAAATCTTCCTGCTGCGGGAAGTCTAAAGCAAAGCGGTACCGCAAAACAAGGTGCTCTCGATATTTAATAAAAAAACCGTCCGACAACTCGAATTTCAAGTGTTCGGGCGGCTGTCCGCCCGAACTGCAAACGCTTTTTTTAATGGGCTGACAGTAGTTATAATCTGCAAAAATTAAGTAAATATTCTGTAAAATAATGTTAATCCGGAGGGATTTTGATGAACAAGGAACTTGCTAAACAGTACGATCCTAAAGAGGTTGAGGACCGCATATATAAAATGTGGCTTGACGGTAGGTATTTTCATGCAAAATGCGAAAAGGATAAGGAAACCTACACTATAGTTATTCCGCCACCAAATATTACGGGTCAGCTTCATATGGGCCACGCACTTGATAACACACTTCAGGATATCCTCATTCGCTTTAAGCGTATGCAGGGTTTTGATACCTTATGGCTTCCTGGTACCGACCATGCTTCTATTGCTACTGAGGCTAAAATTGTTGAGGCTATGCGCAAAGAGGGTATAACCAAGGACGATATCGGCAGAGATGGCTTCCTAGAGCGTGCTTGGGCTTGGAAAAAGCAGTACGGCGGAAGAATAATAGAACAGCTTAAAAAACTAGGCTCTTCTTGTGACTGGGAAAGAGAACGTTTCACACTCGACGAGGGCTGTAGCGATGCGGTTAAAGAGGTATTTGTAAAGCTTTATGAAAAAGGCTTAATCTACAGAGGCGAGAGGATTATCAACTGGTGCCCTCACTGCTTAACATCTATTTCCGATGCCGAGGTTGAATATGAGGAACAGGCAGGCCATTTCTGGCATCTCCGTTATCCTTTCAAGGACGGAAGCGGTTACCTAGAGCTTGCAACCACTCGTCCTGAAACCCTTTTGGGTGATACCGCTGTTGCAGTAAATCCTAACGACCAAAGATATAAGGATATAGTAGGCAAAACACTTATTCTGCCGCTTGTTCACCGAGAAATTCCTGTTGTTGCAGACGATTATGTTGAAATGGATTTCGGTACAGGTGTTGTTAAGATAACCCCTGCACACGACCCTAACGACTTTGAAGTAGGTCTTCGTCATAATCTTCCTGTTATAAATGTTTTAACCGATGATGCAAAGATTACAGCCGATTATCCAAAATACGCAGGTATGGATAGATATGAGGCTAGAAAGCTAATTGTTGCGGACCTAGAGGCTGAAGGTGCACTCGTAAAGGTTGAGGATTATACCCATAATGTTGGTACCTGTTACCGTTGCAGTACAACGGTTGAGCCTAGAGTTTCAAAGCAATGGTTTGTAAAGATGAAGCCACTCGCAGAGCCTGCTATCAAGGCTGTAAAGGATGAGGAAACAAAGTTTGTTCCACAGCGCTTTGAAAAGGTTTATTTCCATTGGCTTGAAAATATAAGAGATTGGTGTATTTCCCGTCAGCTTTGGTGGGGACACAGAATTCCCGCTTGGTACTGCGCTGATTGCGGCGAGATTACCGTTTCAAAAACCGAAGCTACAAAGTGTGCGCACTGTGGCAGCACAAACATTACTCAAGACCCCGATACACTCGATACATGGTTCTCATCAGCTCTCTGGCCATTCTCAACACTAGGTTGGCCTGAGGAAACCGAGGACTTTAAGCATTATTATCCTACAAATACATTAGTTACAGGCTACGATATTATTCCTTTCTGGGTAATGCGTATGATGTTCTCAGGTATAGAGCAGACAGGACAGGTGCCTTTTGATACCGTTTTAATTCACGGCCTTGTTCGTGACCCACAGGGTAGAAAAATGTCTAAGTCCCTAGGTAATGGTGTTGACCCACTCGAAGTTATAGACGAATTTGGCGCCGATGCATTGAGATTTTCTTTAGCTACTGGTAACAGCCCAGGTAACGATATGAGATATATCCCTGAGCGTGTTGAGTCTAGCAGAAACTTTGCCAACAAGCTTTGGAATGCCGCAAGATTTATCCTTATGAATCTTGAAAGTGATGAGGTAATACCGCTTGATACAAACAATTTAGCCCTTGAGGATAAATGGATACTGTCTAAGTTTAACACTCTTTGCAAGGATGTTACAGATAACCTTGATAACTTTGAATTAGGCCTAGCGGTACAAAAACTCTATGACTTTATCTGGGATGTTTTCTGTGATTGGTACATTGAAATTTCAAAGGCTAGACTAAACGGTGAGGATAAAGCAGCTAAAAACACCGCAAGAAGCGTGCTTTTATATGTCTTTGGCGGAAGTATTACACTGCTTCATCCATTTATGCCATTTATAACCGAAGAAATCTGGCAGGCACTTCCTCATAATGGCGAGGCGCTTATGATAACCGAGTGGCCAAAATTCAAAGCTGAGCTTGATTTTGCAAGCGAAGAGGTAGAGTTCGAAAAGATAATGGCGGCTATTAAGGCAATTCGTAACAGAAGAGCTGAAATGAATGTTCCGCCCTCTAAGAAGGCAACCGTTTATATCGCTACAAAATTTGAGGATACCTTTAATGCAGGCAAGGCTTATATCTGCCGTTTAGCTTATGCATCTGAAGTAGAGGTAGGTTTGAACTTTGATTTTGAGGGCGCAGTTAGAGTTGTTACCGATACAGCTACTGTTTATATGCCTATGAAGGAGCTAGTTGACGTTACAGCCGAGCTTGAAAGACTGAACAAAGATCTTAAAAAAGCCATAGAAGATAAAGAGTTCTTTGAAAAGAAGCTTAACAACGCAGGCTTTATGGCAAAGGCACCTGCTAATGTCGTTGAACAACAAAAGATAGGCGCCCAAAAAGCAAATGATAAAATCAAAATGATTGAAGAAAGCATCAAAGAGCTTCAGAATATGTAATTTACCCTAACGGACTCGCCACTTTTGGCGAGTCCGTTATAAAAACAGTAAAAGGAAAAGTTTCTGCATACTCAAATTCACACATATCAGCTTAAAATTTCCTTTTACTGAGGACAAACCTTTCGTTTGTCCAAAACTATTTTATGTTGACTTAAAATTTTTATAACAAGAAAATTTTGGTGAAAAAATGAACTACGAACAGGCATTACAAACGATAAAACAAAGAAGTAATTTTTCGCTACAGCCCACGCTTGACAGGATAAATCAGGCGCTTAAAAAGCTTGGAAACCCGCAAGAAAAATTTTCGTCTATCCATATTGCAGGCACCAACGGCAAAGGCTCAACTGCCACTATGTGCGCCTCTGTTTTAAAGGAACAAGGCTTTAAAACAGGTCTTTTTATCTCTCCTTATATAATAGATTTTAGAGAGCGTATACAGATAAATAACGAATTTATAAGCAAAGAGGCTTTGACAACCTTAACTAAAAGGGTTGCTGATACAAATATAGAGCTTACAGAATTTGAGTTTGTAACCGCTGTAGGTTTCTTATATTTTGCAGAGCAAAACTGCGATGTAGCGGTTATCGAAACAGGACTTGGCGGCAGACTTGATGCTACTAACTCGCTGCCAACTGATAAAAAATTAGTCTCGGTTATAACCAAAATTGGTCTTGACCATACTGCTGTTTTAGGCGATACAATAGAGAAAATCACAAAAGAAAAGTGCGGTATAATAGGTGACTGTACCGTTATGTTTCCAAGGCAAGAAAAGGACGCTACAAAAATCATCAAAAAAAGCTCTAAAAAATTAATTATTCCCGATTTAAACAAGCTCGAAATAACAAAAACCAGTGTTTTCGGCAACACCTTTATATATAAGGGCGTAGAATATGAAATAAATCTTGGTGGAGAGCATCAGGTTTTAAATGCGATAACCGCAATTGAAGTGCTTAAAAATTCAAATTTGCAAATTAGCGACGCATCAATTTTCAAAGGACTAAAAAAAGCCAATTTCCCTGCAAGGCTTGAGGTAGCTTCAAAAGAGCCGCTTGTTATAATTGACGGTGCACATAATCCGGACGGTGCTAACGTTCTTAAAGATGCTATGTTAAGTCTTGATGGTAAAATCACCGCAATCGTTGGAATGTTGAAGGATAAGGATTGTGAGAATTTTCTTAAAACAGTAATCCCTTTGTGTGATGAGGTGCTGTGCGTTACTGTGCCTTTAAACCCCCGTTCGATGTCAGGAGAAGAACTGTCGCAATTAGCACAAAAATATTGTGATAAAGTAAAAGTGTGCGAAACGATAGAACAAGCATTTGAAACTGTAAAAAACACTAAAAACAAGGTCTTGGTTTTCGGTTCGCTCTATTTAGCTTCTGCCGTAAGAACCAAGATACCAAAATTCTTTTAAAATTTACAAAAACCGCAGCCTAATATGACAAAAAATTTAAGGATAAGCCTGTATTATAATTATATGGCTTGTCCTTTATAATTAAATTTTTTGAGGTGATAAAATGTCGGTACAAATAGAAATCAAGGGCGAAACAATGATAGCAAAACTAATAGGTGAACTTGACCACCACAGTGCCGCAGGTATAAGAGAAGAAATCGATAATTCGGCAGAGCTTAATATGCCAAGTCTCTTGATACTCGATTTTGAAAAAATCAGTTTTATGGATAGCTCGGGCATAGGTTTGGTTCTCGGTAGATACCGTAACCTTTCAAAGCGCGGCGCTGAGGTAAAGGTGGTAGGTGTTTCACCGCAAATTTATAAGGTTATGAAGCTGTCCGGTATAGAGCGTCTTATGACGCTTGAAAAATTAGAGCAAGAGGAGGATTAAAATATGGAAAGTAAAAATAAGTTTAATTTAAGCTTTTATTCGCGTTCGGTCAATGAGGGGTTTGCCCGTGCCGCCGTTTCAGCGTTTGCAGCAGAGCTTGACCCTACAATAGAAGAGATACACGATATAAAAACAGCCGTTTCTGAAGCGGTTACTAACTGTATAGTACACGCATACAAGGATACAATAGGAAAAATCTACATAAGCGGTGAAATCTTAGAGGGCAATACCATAAGGATCAAAATAAGAGATAAGGGTTGCGGTATTGACGATATAAAACAGGCTATGCAGCCGCTTTTTACAACACTCGGCGGAGAGCGTGCGGGTCTTGGTTTTGCGGTTATGGAAAGCTTTAGCGACGGTATCAAGGTTACTTCAAAAAAAGGAAAAGGAACCTGCGTTACACTAATTAAAAGGATATCGCCTAAATATACATCTAATGCCCGAGCTTAAAAGCAGAGAAGACCTTATAACCGAAAACCTAAGACTTGTCCACAGCCTCTGCAAAAGATTTATAGGCAAGGGAATTGAGTATGACGATTTGTTTCAGTCAGGTTGTATAGGTCTTATAAAGGCAGCGGACGGTTTTGACACGTCGAGGGGACTTATGTTTTCAACCTATGCTGTGCCCGTAATCCTCGGCGAGCTTAAAAGACTTTTCAGAGACGGCGGTGCTATAAAGGTATCACGGCATTTAAGGGAGCTTAATTTAAAAATAGGTAAGGCAGCAACAGAATTAGAGAATAAACAAGGCAGAGAAGCAACGCTTCTTGAAATATCTGAATATTTAGGTGTCAATGTAGCTGAGGTGACCGAGGCGGTCTGCGCTTGCAGAGAAACGGTATCACTAACCGTAAGTAACGATGAGCAGGATTCACAACTCGATGTAGCCGCGGATAGCGGCGAGGAAAATCTTAATAATAAAATAATGTTAGACGGCGCTTTCTCGGCTTTAACAGATGTAGAACGCCACATTATTATATATAGGTATTATAATGGGCTAACACAAAGTGAAACAGCAAAGCAGCTTTCAATGTCACAGGTTCAGGTATCAAGACTTGAAAAGAAGATACTCTTAAAGCTTCGTTCAAGACTCCAAGATTGACAAAGAAATAGAAAATAGTATATAATTTCAAGATAAAAAAGATGCTGTTGAGCCAATGTTATAGCGAAATATAAAGAGAAAATTACGTGCCTTATAGGTATGCTTCGCTGATAGGTCTTAAAAGTACCAAAAAAATAGTTGTTATATATCCACAATATCCACAATATATTGTGTATAATTTACACAATAAAAAAAGTTTAAAAAAGTTTAAAAAAAGTGTTGACAAATGGGGATGGTTGTGGTATTATAATCAGGCGCCTCAAATGAGAGGTGCCTAAAATAAGGCAAAAATCGAGAGATTAGAGCTTTATAGCGGACCTTGAAAATTAAACAACGACAAAGATAAGGACCCGACGATTCTTAAAGAAATTTAGAAATCAAGGACAAAGAAAAATGCGTCAGCATTTGAAAGTAAATGAGCTATAAGCTTATCTAGAAGATTTTAACACTTAAAGTGTTGAGATATAATTTTTTAGAGAGTTTGATCCTGGCTCAGGACGAACGCTGGCGGCGTGCCTAACACATGCAAGTCGAACGGAGTGTTTCGCTGATTTG
>JAZNJD010000003.1:0-78440 GCA_045577835.1 Acutalibacteraceae bacterium
GTATATCTTGCCATTTGTTTTACACCTCCAATAAACTATACGCGCCTTCTCTTCGGCGGGCGGCAACCATTGTGCGGAATCGGAGTAACATCCTTAATCATGTTAACTTCGAGACCTGCTGCCTGAAGTGCACGGATAGCAGCCTCACGGCCTGCACCCGGACCCTTAACATATACTTCTACTGTTTTGAGGCCGTGCTCCATAGCAGCCTTAGCTGCGGTCTCTGCTGCAGACTGAGCAGCAAAGGGTGTGGATTTACGAGAACCTCTGAAACCGAGTTCACCGGCAGATGCCCAAGAAAGAGCATTACCCTGAGTATCGGTAATAGTGATAATAGTATTGTTGAAGGTCGACTGGATATGGGCAGCACCACGTTCAATATTTTTCTTTTCACGTCTACGGCGTGTTGCAGTAGTCTTAGTAGCCATATTATCTTCCTCCTACTTATTTCTTCTTGTTAGCTATAGTCTTCTTAGGACCTTTTCTTGTTCTTGCATTAGTCTTTGAACGCTGTCCGCGTACAGGAAGGCTCTTGCGATGACGAAGTCCACGATAGCTTCCAATTTCAATAAGTCTTTTGATGTCAAATGCAACGGTACGACGAAGATCACCTTCTACCTGAAGGTTGTGTTCGATGTACTCACGCAATTTTGAAATTTCATCTTCTGTTAAATCTTTACAACGGGTATCAGGATTGATGCCTGTTTTTGCAAGGATTTCTTTTGATGTAGTAAGACCGATTCCATAGATATAAGTGAGTCCAATTTCAACTCTCTTCTCGTTCGGAAGGTCTACACCGCTAATACGGGCCATTATTCAATGCACCTCCATTAAAGTTTTGGCGCGGGATTAACCCTGACGCTGTTTGTGCTTCGGGTTTTCACAGATAACCATGATTTTTCCCTTGCGCTTAATTACTTTGCATTTTTCGCAAATCTTTTTTACAGAAGGTCTGACTTTCATTTGGATTTTACCTCCTTAAAATTTTCACTGACTATTTAGAACGCCAAGTAATGCGTCCTTTAGACAGGTCGTACGGTGACATCTCAACTGTAACCTTATCTCCAGGAAGAATTCGGATGAAGTTCATACGAAGTTTTCCTGAAATGTGGGCTAAAATCTGATGTCCACCCTGAATTTCTACCTTGAACATTGCATTAGGCATTGCTTCAACAACGGTGCCTTCAAGCTCAATCATATCCTCTTTTGACATAATGTTTCCTCCTTTGCGGTGACTGCGTTTAAAGCTATCTCATACAGAGCCTTCTTTAAACGGCGATTGGATGAAAATGTTTCCGTTTGCAGACGGTGTTCGGTTAAAATTATATGTTTATTGTTTTTAGGCTTTGGATTGTTAAGAGGACGTTCCTTACCGTTTGCAACTAACGGCATATCGCCCTTAAAGCCTACAACAACCATATATTTTCCTTTATCCCTTCCTGCAGCACTAATGACTACTCTTCCTATCATTTAGCACCTCAAATCGCAGTAAGTATCTGCGGACCTTCGGGTGTGATAGCGATGGTGTGTTCAAAATGTGCAGAGAGAGAACCGTCTCGGGTTAAAACCGTCCATCCATCAGGCATAACCTTTACATCGGATTTACCAGCATTCACCATAGGTTCTATGGCTAAGGTCATACCGGGTAAAAGGCGGATTCCCCTTCCGGAAGTGCCGAAATTGGGTACTTCAGGGGCTTCATGCAGCTTAGTTCCTATGCCGTGACCGACAAACTGACGGACTACTGAATATCCCCTTGCTTCGACATATTTCTGAACAGCGTTTGATATATCACCTATTCTGCTGCCTGCACACGCCGCCGAAATGCCTTCGTAAAGACTTTCTCTCGTCGTGTCCATCAGCCGCTTTGCCTCTTGGGATACATCTCCACAGGCAAATGTTGCAGCATTATCGCCGTGATAACCGTCATACATCGCACCAAGGTCAACACTAACTACGTCCCCCGCTACGAGTTTTCGCTTTTTAGAAGGTATGCCGTGAATTACCTCGTTGTTGATGGATATACATGCGGTTGCCGGATAGCCTTGATAGTTTTTAAAGTTAGGGACTGCACCCTGACTTCTTATAAACTTTTCAGCTAACAGGTCAAGCTCTAAGGTGGTAACCCCCGGCTCAACCGCATTGCCAATAATTTGTAATGCCGCTGCCGATATTCTGCAAGCTTCTCGCATTATTTTAAGCTCGCGACCGGTTTTTAGCACTATCATAGCTTATATCTCCGAAAGTGCTTTTAGTACAAGAGCGGTTGTGTCTTTTAGCTCAACCTGACCCTCAACTAAAAGTAACTTATCCAAAGCCTTGTAGTAGTCTTTTAGCGGTTCTGTTTGCTCGTGATAAACGCTTAAACGGTTTAATACGGTTTCGGGCTCATCGTCCTTACGGATAACGAGTGCGCCGCCGCAAACATTACAAACGCCTTCTACTTCGGGCTTCTTGAATTCTGTGTGATAGCTAGCTCCACACTTCTCACAAACTCTTCTGCCTGACATACGCTTTACAATCTCGCTGTCCGCTACCTCAATAGAGAGTGCGGCATCGATTGCAATGCCCATAGTGTCAAGTGCTTCGGCTTGTGGAATTGTACGGGGGAAGCCATCAAGAATAAATCCGTTTTCACAATCTTTTTCAGCCAGGCGCTCCCTGATGATGCCGATTACGACCTCATCAGGAACAAGCTCACCTGCATCGATATAAGACTTTGCTTTTATTCCCATTTCAGTACCGTTTTTAAGTGCAGCACGGATAATGTTGCCGGTTGAAATGGTAGGAATAGTGTATTTTTCGGAAATTATTTCCGCCTGAGTGCCTTTACCGGCACCAGGTGCCCCTAAAAGAATGAGCTTCATACTTTACTCCTTAAATATTAGTCTAGGAATCCCTTATAATGACGCATCATCATCTGAGATTCAAGGTTTTGTACTGTATCAAGTGCAACACCAACCATAATTAGTACCGAGGTACCGCCGAGAGAAATGTTAATTCCACCGAGGTTGCCTACGATAATAGGAAGGATTGCGATAACGCTTAGGAATAAAGCTCCCATAAGAGTTATTCTTGACAAGATTTTTGAAATGAAATCAGAAGTTGGTTTACCGGGACGGATTCCTGGAACCGAACCGCCGTTCTTACGCAGATTGTTAGCCATTTCAACAGGATTAAACTGAATTGTTGCATAGAAGTATGCAAAAGCGATAATCAATACGAAATAGATTACTGCGTAGAAAACACCCTGTGTACTAAAGAGAGCAAGAACCTTTTGGAAGGTTGTGATGTTCTTTGTAGTATCGGTAAAGCCAAGTATCATTGTAGGAAGCATAAGGATTGATGAAGCGAAGATTATAGGCATAACGCCTGCCATATTAACCTTAATCGGAATATGGGTGTTTTGTCCGCCATACATCTTATTTCCTACCACGCGTTTAGCGTACTGTACAGGGATACGGCGCTCAGCGTGTGTCATCCAAACTATAAATCCGATTATAGCGATGAAGAGAAGTACTATTAAAATAACAGCAACAGGATGCTCTTTAAAGTTATTTAAAAGTACATTAAACGCCTGAGGACCGCGAGAAAGGATACCGGCAAAGAGAAGTATTGAGATACCGTTGCCTATACCCTTAACGTCAATCTGTTCACCAAGCCACATTACGAGTGCTGAACCTGCAGTAAATGCAAGAACGATAACGAATGCAGCAAATACGGTAGCACCGCCGCTAACGGTAAGGTAACCGTTTCCTCTTAAGTAGAAGAAGAAGGCTGTACCTTGTAAAAGCGCTAGTATTACTGTGGTGTAACGGGTAATAGCAGCTAATTTCTTCTGTCCCTCTTCGCCTTCCTTTGAAAGACGCTCAAGAGCAGGAATAGCAACGCATAGCAGCTGAATAATAATTGACGAGTTGATGTACGGGGTTACCGACATAGCAAATATAGCGCCATATTCAAGACCGCCACCCGTAAGGATTGACAAGTAGTTAAAGAAATCGTTTGTTGAATCTGCAGCTCTGAGCATTTCAACATCGATATAAGGAACAGGGATAACAGAGCCTATGCGGAAAATTACGATAATGAGTATGGTGAAGAGAATCTTATTACGAAGCTCTTTTACCTTCCATGCATTCTTTAAAGTTTCCAGCATATTACTTCACCTCTGCCTTTCCGCCTGCAGCATTAATTTTTTCAGCAGCAGCGGCAGAGAAAGCATCAAGGTTAACAGTGAGCTTCTTAGAAAGCTTACCGTTACCGAGAACCTTTACAGGTAAATCTGCCTTTTTAATTATTCCCTTATCCTTTAATGCAGCAGCATCAACTGTTGCGCCGTCCTCGAACACCTCAAGAGCGGAAACGTTGATTGCTACCCATTCTTCAGCAAATATATTGTTGAAGCCACGCTTTGGAACACGTCTTTGTAAAGGCATCTGACCGCCTTCAAAACCAATCTGCATACCGTGACCTGCACGAGCCTTTTGACCCTTGTGTCCCTTACCGGCTGTTTTGCCGTTACCTGAACCGTGACCTCTGCCTATACGCTTTGATTCTTTTGTAGAACCAAAAGCAGGAGACAATTCATGCAATTTCATTGTTCGCACCTCCTTGTTAGATTAACAGCTTTCGCTGTAGCCGACTTATAGTCGGCATTTAGCAGAACTTTGTGTCGAGATTAGCCTTCAATAACCTTAACAAGATGAGAAATCTTGTTAATCTTACCTCTGGTTTGTGCGTTATCGGGCTGAACCGAAACGTCACCAACCTTCTTAAGACCTAAAGCCTCCGCAGTTGCAATCTGGTCCTTCTTGGAACCGATAGTGCTCTTTACGAGCTTTACAGTAAGGCCGGCAGCCTTTTTCTTTGTTGCCATAGTGCTGCTCCTCCTTAACCTATGATTTCCTGTGGCTTCTTACCACGGACAGCTGCAACCTGTTCTACGTCACGAAGGGCAGCAAGGCCCTGAACTGTAGCGCGAACTACATTGCATGGATTATTAGAACGAAGCGCCTTGGTACGAATGTCCTTAATGCCGACAATTTCTACAACGGCACGAACTGCACCACCGGCGATAACACCGGTACCAGGAGCAGCAGGCTTTAAGAGTACTCGACCTGCACCGAATTCACCAATAATTTCATGGGGAATTGTTGTACCCTTTAGAGAAACCTTAATAAGATTTTTCTTTGCGTCCTCTATACCTTTACGGATTGCATCCGGAACTTCGCCTGCTTTACCGAGACCGTAACCTACGATACCGTTTCCGTCGCCCACAACTACTAAAGCTGAGAACTTCATGATACGGCCACCCTTAACGGTTTTAGATACACGGTTAATGGCAACTACACGTTCCTGCAAATCCAATGTTGATGCATCAATATTTGTAGCCAAAAGTATTCCTCCTCCTTATTAGAACTTGAGGCCGCCCTCGCGGGCACCTTCGGCAAGCTCCTTGACACGGCCGTGGTAAACGTATCCACCGCGGTCAAATACAACCTCAGTGATACCCTTAGCTGCGGCACGTTCAGCAATCATAAGTCCAACCTTGTGTGCACCCTCACAGTTGCCTGCATTCTCACCGAAATCCTTTTCGTTTGAGCTTGCAGCTGCAAGTGTAACACCGTTTACATCATCAATAAGCTGGGCGTAGATGTAGCAATTGGAGCGGAATACATCAAGACGTGGGCACTCGGCTGTACCGCTGATTTTAGCACGAACACGAGCATGGCGCTTAAGTCTTGCTTTGTTGCTATTTGGTTTGCTAACCATTTCAAATACACTCCTTTATTACTTCTTAGAACCCTTGGCAGCTTTACCTTCTTTGCGGCGGATATACTCGTCAACGTACTTGATACCCTTACCCTTATATGGCTCGGGTGGACGATTCTTGCGTATATCTGCTGCGAACTGGCCTACCATTTGCTTATCGGCACCGCTAACAATAATCTTATTGGGAGCAGGTACCTCAATACTAATTCCGTCAACCTCAGGGATAATAACCTGATGTGAGAAACCGAGGTTCATCACAAGGTTCTTACCCTGCTTCTGAGCACGGTAGCCTACACCGTTAATCTCAAGCTCTTTAGAATAACCATCAGTAACACCGATAATCATATTAGCTATAAGTGTACGGGTAAGACCATGCATTGCACGGTGTTCCTTTACGTCGCTTGGACGGGATACGTTAATTTCGCTTCCCTCTACTGCAACGGTAATATCGGAATGGAAGGTGTAGTTAAGTGTTCCCTTAGGGCCCTTAACGGTTATATCCTGACCATTGATTTTAACATCAACACCAGCAGGTATTGTAATAGGTTTCTTTCCTATTCTTGACATTCCCTTGCACCCCCTTACCAAACAAATGCAAGGACTTCTCCGCCAACGTTTTCGCGGCGTGCCTGCTTGTCTGTCATAATACCTTTAGAGGTGGAAAGGATTGCAATGCCAAGGCCCTTCATAACCTTAGGCATATCCTCTACGTTTGAGTAGATACGCAAGCCCGGTTTTGATACTCTACGAATACCGGTGATTGCCTGCGATTTGTTCTGGCCGTACTTCAACACAATGTGAATTACGCCCTGCTTACCGTCTTCTTCAACGGTGAAGCTGCTGATGTAGCCTTCATCAAGTAAAATCTGAGCTATTGCTTTCTTTACGTTGGATGCAGGTACATCTACCGAATCATGTTTTGCTGCAGATGCGTTACGAATTCGTGTAAGCATATCAGCTATTGTATCGGTGATTTGCATGCCGTAAACCTCCTTCTTGTGCCTTTACCAGCTTGCCTTCTTCACTCCGGGGATCTCGCCTTTATAAGCGAGCTCACGGAAACATATACGGCAGATGCCGTATTTGCGAAGATAAGCGTGGGGGCGGCCACAGATTTTGCATCTGTTATATTCTCTTGTTGAAAACTTAGCGGGACGAGCCTGCTTAACCTTCATAGATGTTTTAGCCATATTTCCTTCTCCTTACTTCGCAAACGGAGCGCCCATAAGACTTAATAACTCACGAGCTTCTTCATCTGTATTAGCGGTAGTAACAAACATTATGTCCATACCTCTTACCTTATCGATCTTATCGTACTCGATTTCAGGGAAAATCAACTGCTCCTTGATACCCATAGCATAGTTGCCACGACCGTCGAAAGAGTTGGGGTTGATACCTCTGAAGTCTCTAACGCGAGGAAGTGCTGTGTTGAAAAGTCTATCAACAAACTCATACATTCTCTCGCCTCTGAGTGTTACTTTAACACCGATTGGCATTCCTGCACGGAGCTTAAAGTTAGCAACCGAGTGCTTTGCACGGCAGGGTATAGCCTTCTGACCTGTGATTTTAGCAAGGTCATTCATTACGGCATCAATAGCCTTGGCATTTTCTTTTGCCTCGCCGCAACCTACATTGATAACAACTTTATCGAGCTTCGGAATCTGCATGACGCTCTTGTAATTAAACTTTGTCATCAGTGCAGGAGCTATCGAATTTTTATATTCGTTTCCAAGTGTTGACATGTCATGTCCTCCTTACTCTTAAAAAGTTGCTTGGCAATGTTTGCAAACACGTACCTTCTTGCCGTCCTCTACCTTGGTGCCTACGCGGGTAGCCTTACCACACTTAGGACAAACAAGCTGAACCTTGCATGCATAAATTGCGCTTTCAGTTTCAATAATTCCCGAAGGGTCTCCGGCTTTCTTGGGCTTTAAGTGTTTCTTAACCTTATTGATGCCCTCAACGATTACCTTGCCTTCCTCGGGGCTTACCTGAAGAACCTTACCGGTCTTCATTTTGCCGTTATCGGTCTTACGGTCTTTCTTATCACCTGTAAGAAGAGTAACGGTATCGCCGGTTTTAATGTGAAGCTTACTCATATTCTCTTTACCTCCCATTAAAGTACTTCCGGAGCGAGAGATAGGATCTTTGTATAATCCTTATCGCGAAGCTCACGGGCTACCGGTCCAAAAATACGGGTACCTCTTGGGTTCTTATCCTCACGGATAATTACAGCCGCATTTTCATCAAATCTGATATATGTGCCGTCATTGCGACGAAGGCCCTTTGCAGAACGAACTACAACTGCCTTTACAACATCGCCCTTCTTAACTGTACCGCCAGGGGTAGCTTTCTTTACA
The DNA here is from genome assembly GCA_045577835.1 of Acutalibacteraceae bacterium. Classification (GTDB taxonomy): domain Bacteria; phylum Bacillota; class Clostridia; order Oscillospirales; family Acutalibacteraceae; genus UBA737. The sequence goes on from JAZNJD010000003.1 coordinate 8,133, forward strand.
GAAGCAACGATGACATCGCCAATGTTGGCATACCTCCTTCTGGAGCCTCCAAGAACACGGATGCACATAATTTCTTTAGCACCTGTGTTGTCGGCTACCTTGAGGTAACTCTGTTGTTGTATCACAGTGGTTTCCTCCTTAGCCTTACTTAGCCTTTTCGATTATTTCGGCAACTCGCCATCTCTTATCCTTAGAGAGAGGTCTTGTTTCCATAATGAGTACTCTGTCGCCAATGCCACAGGAGTTGTTCTCATCATGAGCCTTAAGTCTTATTGTGTTCTTAATAATCTTCTTGTAAAGAGGGTGTCTTACGTTGTCCTCAATAGCAACTACAACGGTTTTATCCATCTTGTCACTTACAACGGTACCTACTCTTGTTTTACGAAGGTTTCTTTCGCTCATTTAAACTTACCTCCCTTTCTTAAGCTTCGGCTTTTTCGCTGAGCTCTTTTTCACGAATGATTGTCTGAACTCTAGCGATGTCTTTTTTAACAGCCTTAATGCTCATAGGGTTGTCGAGCTGATTAATGGCGTGCTGGAAACGAAGATGGAAAAGTTCATCCTTAAGCTTTTTAAGCTGCTCATTGAGCTCGGGTAAAGTATTATCTCTGATTTCCTTTGCGTTCATTACTGCTCACCCCCGTTTTCCTTAGTAACAAACTTGCACTTGATAGGAAGCTTGTTAGCTGCGAGACGCATAGCCTCACGTGCGAGTTCCTCAGATACGCCGCCGATTTCGAACATAATTCTACCTGGCTTAACAACTGCTACCCAGTATTCTGGTGAACCTTTACCTGAACCCATTCGAGTTTCAGCAGGTTTTTCAGTTATTGGCTTATCGGGGAATATTTTAATCCAAACCTGACCGCCACGCTTAATGTAACGGGTCATAGCGATACGGGCAGCCTCTATCTGATTAGAGGTTATCCATGCAGGCTCTGTAGCCTGAAGACCGAAATCGCCATGGGTTATTGTAGTACCTCTGGAAGCGGCGCCAGTTAAACGGCCGCGGTGCACTCTACGGTACTTTACGCGCTTAGGCATTAACATTAGCGAGCGCCTCCTCTCTTGGAATTGGTGCGACGATTCTCATTAAGAACCTCACCCTTATAAATCCAAACCTTAACACCGATCTTACCGTAGGTAGTATCTGCCTCAGCAAAACCGTAGTCAATGTCTGCACGAAGTGTCTGTAGCGGAATGGTACCTTCATGGTATCTTTCGCTTCTAGCGATTTCAGCGCCGCCTAAACGACCTGAAACCTGAGTTTTAATACCCTTGATGCCGAGTCTCATAGCTCTGCCGATAGCGAGCTTCATAGCACGGCGGAAAGAAATACGCTTTTCAAGCTGAACAGCAATGTTCTCAGCTACGAGCTGTGCGTTAGCATCTGGATTCTTAATCTCAACGATGTTAACTACAACAGGCTTAGAAAGCATATTCTGGCAGGTTTCACGGAGTTTTTCGATTTCAGAACCGTTACGTCCGATAACCATACCGGGCTTTGCACAGTGGATGTGCAATCTTACTCTCTTCTCATCACGCTCGATTTCGATTTTAGCAATACCTGCAGAATTAAGTGTTTTCTTTAGGTATTTACGGAGGTTATAGTCCTCAACCAAGGTATCTCCGAAAACTTCGTCCTTGGCAAACCAGCGTGAGTCCCAGTTTTTAATTACGCCCACACGCATACCGTGGGGATTAACCTTCTGACCCATAATTTAACCTCCTTAACTTAAATCTCACGTTCCTTAAGAACGAGTGTTACATGGCTTGTTCTCTTTAAGATGCGGTGTGCACGGCCGTGGTCCTTAGCACGAATTCTCTTAAGAATTGGGCCTGGGCAGGTTAAGCACTCTGCAACATAAAGCTTAGACATATCCATGTTCTTTTCTTCGGCATTTGCCATAGCTGACTTAAGCAGCTTCTCTAAATACTCACAAGCGGACTTAGGAGTAAATTTGAGAATAGCCATAGCTTTTTCAGCATCTTGATTTCGGATTAAATCCAAAACTATCTTCACCTTACGAGGTGAGATACGGGCGTATTTAAGTGTAGCCCTTGCTTCCATAGTTCATTCTCCTTTCGGCCGCTTACTTACCGGTAGTCTTAGCGCCTGCGTGACCTTTGAAGGTTCTTGTAGGTGCGAACTCACCGAGCTTGTGTCCAACCATATCTTCGGTTACATAAACCGGAACGTGCTTGCGTCCGTCATGTACCGCAAAAGTGTGTCCGACGAAATCGGGGAATATGGTAGACGAACGGCTCCAAGTTTTAAGCACGCGCTTTTCACCGGCTTCATTCATTGCGATGACTCTTTTGTACAAAGCTTCTTGTACATAAGGGCCCTTCTTAATGCTTCTTCCCATTATGAAATCTCCTTTCGTCCGACTTACTTACGACGCTTTACAATATACTTATTGCTCTGCTTATTCTTCTTACGTGTCTTGTAACCAAGAGCAGGTTTACCCCATGGGGTTACAGGGCCTGGACGGCCGATAGGTGACTTACCTTCACCACCACCGTGAGGGTGATCGCAGGGGTTCATTACAGAACCACGAACGGTAGGTCTCCAACCCATGTGACGCTTACGTCCTGCTTTACCGTAGTTTACATTAGCATGCTCAGGGTTGGAAACAACGCCTACAGTTGCCATGCAGTTCTCGGGAACATTACGTAACTCACCTGAAGGAAGACGTAAAAGTGCCATTCCATTCTCTTTAGCCATAAGCTGAGCCATGTTACCTGCGCTACGAGCGAGCTGTGCGCCCTTGCCAGGATAAAGCTCAATGTTGTGAAGGAAGGTACCAACAGGGATGTTAACAAGAGGTAATGCGTTACCTGCTTTAATATCAGCATCGGGACCGCTTACAATCTTGTCGCCAACCTTTAAATCCTGAGGAGCGATGATGTAACGCTTCTCTCCGTCCTCGTACTGAACAAGGGCGATAAATGCGGAACGGTTGGGGTCGTACTCAAGTGTAAGAACTGTAGCGGTGATACCGAAACGCTCTCTCTTGAAATCGATAACTCTGTACTTTCTTCTGTTACCGCCGCCTCTGTGACGTACGGTGATTCTGCCGTAGCTGTTGCGTCCGGCATTCTTCTTTATTGGTTCAAGCAAACTTCTTTCGGGCGCTACCTTTGATAACTCGGAGTAATCCATAGTTGTCATATTACGGCGACCGTTAGTAGTCGGCTTATAATGTTTTATTGCCATTTGTTTCACTCTCCTAATTTGGCTTAGCGAAGTAGGTTTCCTACTTCATACATCACCGGAAATCTTCAGTTTTGATTTCCCGTACGCTTTTATTACATTAATCCGTCAAAGAATTCGATTGGCTTTGAATCAGCAGTTAGGGTAACGATTGCTTTCTTCCAGGAAGCAGTGTAGCCCTCATAGCGACCCATTCTTCTTGCCTTGCCGCGTACGTTAATGGTGTTTACCTTGGCAACGTCAACCTTGAACAACTCTTTTACAGCATCAGCGATTTGATACTTGTTAGCGTCCTTAGCGACCTTGAAGGTGTATTTCTTGTCAGCAATGCCTGACATGCTCTTTTCGGTGATTACCGGAGCAATAATGATATCCTGTGCGGTTTTCATTATGCGTACACCTCCTCAAATTTCTCTACTGCAGCCTTAACCATTACTAATGTATCGGCATTAACTACATCGTAGGTATTGATTGTGTTAATCTGTGTAGCCTTAGCGCCTGCGATATTTGCAATGCTCTTTACAGCGAATGCATTGTTATCAGCAAGAACGATAAGAACCTTCTTCTGTGCGCCGATAGCCTTTAAGCAATCAGCAACAACCTTTGTTTTGTAACCCTCTAACTTTAACTCGTCGAGAACTATCATATTGCCTGTTGCAACCTTATCAGAAAGTGCAGACTTGAGAGCAAGACGACGAACCTTCTTGTTAAGAGAGTATGAATAATCTCTTGGCTTTGGAGCGTGCACGATACCACCATGTCTCCACTGTGGAGCTCTGGTAGAACCCTGACGGGCGTGACCTGTTCCCTTTTGTCTCCAAGGCTTCTTACCGCCACCGGAAACTTCAGTACGGGTTAAAGTGGATTGTGTGCCCTGACGCTGATTAGCAAGGTAGTTAACAACTGCCATGTGCATTACAACCGCATTTGGTTCGATGCCGAAGATGGCGTCGTTAAGGGTAATCTCGCCAACGCTCTTGCCTGTCATATCAACAACTGCTATATTTGGCATATTCAAAACACTCCTTCCCTTAAGCCTTTACACTGTCGAAAAGAACTACTATTCCGCCCTTAGGACCTGGAACAGCGCCTTTAACAGCAATGATATTCTTTTCTGCGTCAACCTTTACAACACTAAGGTTCTGAACAGTTACACGCTCGTTACCGAGATGGCCAGCCATCTTCTTGCCCTTGAAGATTCTTGCAGGGTCAATAGAACCTAAAGAACCACCGTGACGGTGAACAGGGCCGGTACCGTGGGTCTCTTTAAGACGGCCGAAGTTCCAACGCTTAATTACGCCGGCATAGCCTTTACCCTTTGAAGTACCTCTTACGTCAACTGCATCGCCTTCTGCGAAAATGTCAGCCTTAATGATGTCGCCTACGTTGGCAGCGGAGATGTCTTCAAGACGGAACTCACGCAATACCTTCTTGGGTGCTACATCGCCTTTTGCGAAGTGACCCTTCATAGGACCGTTTACCTTTGAAGCCTTAAGGTCGCCAAAGCCTACCTGAATAGCTTCGTAGCCGTCGTTCTCTACGGTTTTCTTCTGTGCGATAACACAGGGGCCTGCTTCAATAACAGTAACCGGAACGACATTACCGTTTGCGTCAAAAAGCTGGGTCATACCGAGCTTCTTACCAACGATTGCCTTTTTCATTGTTTTTTCCTCCTTTGGTTATTGGTCAGCTTATGCTGACTTGACCGAGCCGATGAAAATCGCTTTATATATATAAGGTGTTATATATTAAAGCTTGATTTCAATTTCTACACCGGCGGGGAGCTCAAGATTTGTAAGAGCCTCAACAGTTTTGTTTGAAGGTCTGATTACATCGATGAGCCTTTTGTGTGTCCTCATTTCGAACTGCTCACGGCTGTCCTTATACTTATGAACAGCACGGAGAATTGTTACAACTTCCTTTTCGGTGGGTAGCGGTACTGGACCTGAAACCCTAGAGCCTGTACGTTTAGCGGTTTCCACTATCTTTTCAGCGGACTGGTCTACAAGCGCATGGTCGTAACCTTTGATACGAATTCGGATTTTTTCTTTCACTGCCATGTGAAAATTCGCCTCCTTGAATTAGTTGGCGGGCAAAACTTACACCGTGCCGTGCATTTCTTTTCGGCACAATATAAAACCGGCATTGCTGGGGTTACAGGCAATTCCGGACAGCGCCCTATGGCGCCGTTGCACAAGGATTCGCAAGTATCACTTGTGCCCTTAGAAGTTCTTTCGCCCGGTTTAAAATCGGACATACTCCGCAGAAATTTCCCGACCTTAAAGGTCAGCCACCTCCTGCATCAACGCATGTTTACGCCGTTACATACGGCGTGCCATAGTATAATAACACAAACAAATGCAAATTACAAGTATTTTTTTTAAAAAAGTTCTTATAATTTTAACAAACTTTTTCGAGTGTTTTTGTGCAATATATAATAAAATTAACGGTTTTTAGCGTTTTTAAAGCCTTCGCCTAGTATTTCACCCGCATCTGAGACGGTTATAAAGGCAGAAGGGTCGTTTTTTTCTACTATTTTATAGAGCTGTGACACCTCATGCACCCGTAATACGCACATTAGCATAAATCGGTCTTTACCTGTATAGGCACCCTTTGAATAAAGCTTGGTCACCCCTCGCTCCATTCTAACGCCTACCTCCTCGGCTATTTTATCGGCAAAATCGCTTATTATATATACTACCTTTCCTTTATCGGCGCCATATAGCATTTTATCAAGCACCGTAGAGGTAGCATACATTGCTACGACCGAATAAAGCGCTGTTGAGATATTTTTATAAACTATTGCTGCAACTATTATAACTATTCCGTCGGCTGCAAGAATTATTTTACCCACGCTTATATGCCTATGTCTACGGTTTACAAGCTTTGCTATAATATCCACACCGCCTGTTGACCCACCTCGTAGCATTACAATACTTAGACCTATACCCATAATTATACCGCCAAAAACCGACGCTAGAGTTTTATCACTTGTGGCAGCAGGTAATTTCTCACCTAATATATCGAGTGATACCGAAACCACCGCCGAGGCGAAAGCAGTTTTGGCAATAAAGGCGCCGCCGAGCTTCAAAAATCCTAAAATCACCACAGGTACATTAAGTATTAAAAACAGTATACCTGAGGGTACACCGCTTAAAAAGCTTAACGCCGTTGCTACACCTGTGAATCCACCCGGAGAAATTTCATTTGGTGTTATAAACATTACAACACCGACAGAATACAAAATACAGCCAAGACTTGCAAAAGCTAAATCCTTTCCGTAACCTAAGGTTTTACTGAGCATAAAATCCACTCCAAAAAGACTTTTACAATATTTTGCCTTTTTTTAGTGGGAATATTATGGAAAGTCATACGCTACACTTTAAGTTAAAACGGAAAATCATCATAGCATAATTTATTTTTACATCTAGGGCAATCATAACTACGACACTTTACACAACTTAACTCGAATTGTTCATCATTACAACACATAAGATAACTACATTCATCGCAACAACACTCAATCAAATTGCCTGCTTCGTCGTAATGTTCACCGTTACCTTGACAATCATTTCCGTTATTTCCAGGTGTAAGTTCTATTCCTGTTATATCAATAATTATTTTTATCACCCTCTTTAATATTTGATATTTTAGAACAAAATATTCAAAAAGTCAATAGAACAAATTATTCAGCGTATACTTTAAATGGTGATAAAATTGAAATATACTAGAATTCGTGAGCTAAGAGAGGATAACGACCTTACACAAGCTACCATAGGTAAAAAAATAAATATTCCACAAAGAACATACGCTTATTATGAAAGCGGTGAGCGAATGGTACCACCTCAGGTACTCTGTGCACTCGCTGATTTTTATAACGTAAGTGTAGATTATATATTAGGTAGAACAGATAATAAGAAAACAAACAAATAAGCAAGTGCGTTTAAAATCGCACTTGCTTATTTTTATTCTAATATAATTGCGAAAAGTTGGTCGGTGCGCTCGGTATTTCCTGAAAGATGCAGAAAACCGAAGAGACATTCAAGACCAGTTGCAGTGTGGTATTCACCCACAGTGGCACTTTTAGGAACGTTTCCTATATGCGCATTTCTGCCACGCTTAAATATCATAAGCTCTTCTTCTGAAAGTAAGGTTTCAATCTTTTTAAACGCTTCTGCTTGCGCCGGTGCACACACCATTTTAACAGATAGCGAATGAAGCTCACCTGACGGACGGTTTATACTAGCAATATACTTTCTAACATACAGTTCATATACAGCGTCCCCGACGAACGCTAGTACCGACGGACTTAAATTTTTAACATTATCCATATTACACCTCAGGCTTACGGTACATAATCAAACTCAACATCGTAAACGCTAACGGTGTCGCCCTCGGTAATTCCCGATTTCTGAAGTGCCTCTATAATTCCGCTAGAGCGCAAAACCCTTTCGAAATACTGAAGCGACTCATAATCGTCAGGGTCAACCGAGTTCATAACATCAATAATCCAAGGTGCGTCCTCAACAAAGTAAACACCGTCGCACACCCTGATATTAAAGGTACGCTTTTTAGCAACCACAAAGTCTTCCATAGGCTTAGGCTCTGCCTCATAGGTCTTTATAGGAGGCAATTTAGCTAACTGCTCAGCTACGCAGTTAATAACCTCTTGTGTTCCCTCGGCAATAGCCGCCATAATGGGAAAGAAGCTATAGCCCTTATCCTCAAAATATTTTCTAAGCTCTTCTATCTGCTCTTCTTCACAAAGGTCGCACTTATTGGCAACGATTATTTGAGGTCTTTCTTTTAGTTCCTCGCTAAATACTGCGAGCTCTTTATTTATCTTATTAAAATCGTCAATAGGGTCTCTTCCCTCGCTACCCGAAGCGTCGATTACATGCACTAACATTCTGCAACGCTCAACATGGCGCAAAAATTCGTGACCTAGGCCTACGCCCTCACCTGCGCCCTCTATAAGACCGGGAATATCAGCCATAACGAAAGAACTGCCCTCGCCCATTCTCACAACACCTAAAACAGGGGTTAAAGTTGTAAAATGGTAGTTAGCAATCTTAGGCTTTGCTTCGCTTACAACCGATATAAAGGTGGATTTACCAACATTTGGGAAGCCTATAAGGCCTACATCGGCCAAAAGCTTTAGCTCAAGCGTTACATCAAGCTCTTCGCCCGGTGTTCCGTTTTTAGCAAAGCGTGGCACCTGACGGGTAGAGGTTGCAAAATGCATATTACCCCAACCGCCGTTACCACCCTTAGCTACGGTTACAGCCTCATCGGTTGATATATCGGCAATTATTCTGCCTGTTTCGGCATCCTTAATAACGGTACCACGAGGTACACTAATTATAAGATTTGGCGCACTCTTTCCTGTGCATCTTGAGGTGCCGCCGTTATCTCCCGACTGAGCGATATATTTTCTCTTGTATCTAAAATCGGCAAGGGTTGAAAGGTTATCATCGGCCTTGAAGATTATGCTTCCGCCTCTGCCACCGTCACCACCGTCAGGTCCGCCTGCCGCTACATATTTTTCTCTATGAAAGGAAACTGCTCCGTTACCGCCGCTTCCTGCTTTTAAATGTATTCTTGCAATATCTACAAACATTTTTTATACCACAGAATTTATATATCCTGTGGCTCCTCCTCAAAATCTTCAAAATCACCGTCGAACTCGGCATTTGAATTTAATACCTCTTGATACAATTCCTCTGCTTTTTCGAGGTCTTTTTCATCAACATAAATATTGGTTGCCGCAAAGGAACCGCCAAGAAGCACCTTTATTCCCACTTCAGCGTTTTCTTCATCAAATGAATAAGGTATATTATTATCATTTAAAACATCGCAATAAATTTCGGTTGTAATAATATCCTCTACGCTTGCGGCTAGTACAGGGTTTTGTATTATTATATCCCCTTTTTCAGTCACTTCGGTTTCTTTATTCTCTATAAGCTCGGCGCCGCAAACAAAACAAAGCTCGGCTGTATCCTCACATTCAGCACCGCAAACCTTACACACTATCATAATCAAGGCTCCTTTATATGAATAGTTTTGAAAAAAATATCCGAGCAGCTTTATGTTCGCCGCTCGGATTAACTTTAAAAATTACTGCTCCACAGCGTAGATGCTAACCTGTTTACGGTCTCTTCCTACACGTTCGAACTTAACCTTACCGTCGATAAGAGCAAATAAGGTATCGTCAGAGCCACGGCCTACGTTGTTGCCTGGATGAATATGTGTTCCTCTTTGACGAACAAGGATGTTACCTGCGAGTACGGTCTGACCGTCAGCTCTCTTAACACCAAGTCTTTTAGACTCACTGTCACGGCCGTTCTTAGTAGAACCCACACCCTTTTTATGAGCAAACAACTGAATGTTTAACTTTAACATTATCTACACCTCCATAATTACTATACGGTCCCTATACTGTTTGCTAAGCTCGGTTAAATGAAGCCTTAGTCCCTCAAGAACTTTTCTTGAAGCATCCGACGGATTTATAACCTCGAAGTTCATTAAAGCATCGTCTACTACCGCTTCACATTTATCACCGATAATCTCCTCTACGGTATTCGCCGCCATATATGCAGCACTTGATACCGCCGAGCAAACAATCTTGCCGTTTATGTCATCACAGTCTTTTGAGCTGTGACCGCTGATTTCGAATCCATATAAACCGATTTTATCAGCGAAAAATTTAACACTAGTCATAATTAACCGATTTCGGTAATCTTTACCATTGTATAAGGCTGTCTGTGACCCATCTTACGAGCGCAACCCTTCTTTGGCTTGTAGGTAAATACTGTTACCTTTTTGCCCTTACCGTTCTTAACTACGGTACCCTTAACGAAAGCATCCTTAACATAAGGCTTGCCAACCTTTAAGGTTCTGTTGCTAACGGCTACAACCTTATCAAAGGTTATCTCCTCGTCAACCTCGAGGCCAAGCTTCTCAACGTAGATAACGTCTCCGTTTTCTACACGGTACTGCTTGCCACCTGTTTCGATAATTGCGTACATTCTTTTTACACCTACCTGATATATAACAGTCTCGCTAAAGTTAGGCGTGCGCTAAATTAAAGGCGCAACTTAAAAAGCCCACAATATGCGGCTTGAGTATTTTATCATACAAAAGTCAATTTGTCAAGTAATTTTTATTTTTGCATATAAAATAAAAACGGAAGGGATTTTTATACTCCTCTTCCGTTTTTTGTATTACTTTAAAGTGGTGACCGAGCCCGGTACTACAGGGTTGCCGTTACCGCTGTTGTTAGGCTCACGGCAGGCGGAAAAGGCGCACAAAATAATAATTGTTAAAGCAAGTATAGCTAAAAGTTTTTTATTCATAATTTACGCTCCTTTTAAATGTTTTCTTTTATATCTTTTGCGGTGTTTAGTTTTTCTATACAGTCAGAACAAATATTGTATCCGCTAAACTCTATGATGTTTTGGTCGTTATCGCAGAAGAAACAGGCAGGCTTATGCTTTTTAAGTACCACCTTATCGTCCTCCATATAAATTTCAAAACTATCAACATCATTCTTAATGTCTAGCTGATTTCGTATCTCTTTAGGAATTACCACTCTGCCCATACGGTCAACAGGTCTTACAATGCCTGTGGTTTTCATAAGACTTCCTCCCTTTTTATGATACGCTCTTATTTTACCATAAAATTATGAACTTTTCAAGAATAGAAAGCTTATTATTCTTTGTTGACTTTTAGCTGTTTTGTGGTATAATTATTTTTAATGTAAATAGCTTGCAGGGGTGTTGGAATGGCAGACAAGCTGGCCTCAGACACCAGTGTTTAACGACATGCGGGTTCAAGTCCCGTCCCCTGCACCACGAAAAAAGAGTCTTTTGTCTACCAGGCAAAAGACTCTTTTTTTCGAACTAAGTGTGCCTTGCGGCACGATAAGCGATGCTAACGCATCGTGAAGTTGCTTCGCAGTGAAGTGCCTGCGGGCGTGGGTGGCACACTTAACTTCACATTGTGCGAAGCACAATGCTTCACAGCGGCATTGCCGCTGCTTCACTTGGGCGTTGCCCAAACTTCACTAAATGTTGAAGAACAACACAAATTATGATATAATTAGATCAAACGGAGGTGCCATTATGTCAGAAAGTAAATTGAGAACGCAATCCATGGATTTTGCGGTATCCATTATCAACCTTGTCAAACACCTGAAAGAAAAACGGGAATCCATTGTTTCCAATCAAATCGGCAGAAGCGGTACTTCTATCGGTGCAAATATCCGTGAAGCACAATATGCTCACGGCAAAGCTGATTTTATTGCTAAATTGCAGATCGCTCTTAAAGAAGCCAACGAAACCGGATTTTGGTTGGAATTGCTGTTTAAGACAAATTACATATCTGAAGATGAATACAAATCTCTTGATTCCGCTTGCACAAGTATTCGTGTTATGCTGATTTCCTCAATTAACACTGCAAAGGAGAATGCGAAATGAGTAAAAACACTTGTTGTACATACTTCAGAGTTACCGGTGATTTCGATCCAGATCTTGTAACAGAGCGGTTGGGATTACAGCCTGATAAATTTTGGAAAATTGGCGATAAGCGCCGTAACGGAACTGAATATGATTTTGCATCGTGGGAGATTGGTCACTGCGAAGAATATGATGTGCTAACAGAAAATCAGATGCATAAAACGATTGCGCCGCTTATAGACAAGATTGATCGTTTGAATGAAATTAGAAGCGAATTCAATGTTGTTTTTACTTTAGAAATTGTTCCGACTGTATATGCAGATAATGCAAGTCCGTGTCTTGCTCCTTCTTTACAGGTAATTGATTTTTGTTATGCAACAAGAACTGAAATTGACATTGATTTATATGTAGAGCAAGTATGATCACGCACCTTTTCACTTTTCTTTGCCCCGTTTTCGTACCGTTATACTGCTCTTTCGCAAAGCATTCAAACCCGAACCTTTCACCGATTGGTAAAAAGTTTGGGTTTGTTGTTTTCTTAAAAGATGTTAAATAGTCTTTGTTTGTGGCAGTACAGAGTGTTTGGCTCTGTGCTGCCACTTCTTCGTTTCAATGAACTTCGAACATAAAGGAGATTATTTTACTTGAGAACCTGATAAAAATCAAATTTTACCGTCTGAATTTTTCTCAGACACAATAAGATTATTAAGATTATCTATGCACCATAAGTTATATTTTCCCCACTCACAAGGATCAACAAATGCATTTTTCATTCCATTTTTAAGCATTTGTGCTTTCTCAATAGTATTATTGTGTTGCATATGATTACCAAGAAAAATATCAACTTTTTCCTGATTAAGTCTTAACATCGAATTTTTAAAATCATCTCTCAAGGAATAAGATAGTGCGTAGTTATCAAGAAATTCTTTGGTAAGTGTATTTATTCCCATTCCGCCGTGAAGACCTGCTCTAAAGATCTCTTTACCGTCAGTCACATTAAAGAAATACGACATGGCGCCGGGGGTGTGTTCAGGTGTGGCAACGCATTTAATTTCGGTATTGCCAAGGCGAATAACATCGCCGTCATTCAGCAGAACATCCGGTTGAAAGGTTTTCTTTGAACTCCATACCAAGTTCCTTAGCGTAGGATAAATCCAACTTTCCGTTGGCATATTCCTCGTCAGGCTTGCCAAGGAACGTTTTCGCACCCGTCAGCTCCACTAGCCCCCTTGTTGCACCGAAATGGTCGATATGACCGTGAGTATGAACAAGATATTTAATATCGTATGGCGAAAATCCAAGTTCCCATATATTGTTTAAAACTAAATATAAAGAATGTTGGTAGCCGGTATCTAATAATATAAGTCCGTCGCCCGTATCAATCAAATGACTTGATGCAGGTTCTGTACCTACAAAATAAAGATTTCCGAAGATTTTAAAAGGTTTTACATAACCATCCCAAAACATAATCAATCTCCTCATTATATTTTAATCATCTAAAACATCAAGTGGATTTTTGTAAAGCATTATATTCCAATCATTTTTTGTTTCCACCTAATGAGACACTATTAATACACTGACCGGTTAAATAAGCACGAACATTATCAATTGCAATTTCCTGTAAACGCTGGCGGCACTCCAATGCAGCCCAGCTGATGTGAGGTGTGATCACGCAGTTCATAGCCTCCGAAATTATGGGATTTTTAAAAACAACCATTGTTGTACCGATAATCTTTTCTCTGTTTTTTAGTTTTTCGGCAAGCCTTTCATATTTGTTAAGGTAAGGATTGTTTTGATTTGTTGGATTGTTGTACATCTTTAATTCTCCTTATTGATTATTGTCGTTGATTTATTATCAATTACTGCATAATACAGTAACTGTATAGCCTTTAAATTTAGCTATTGCAATCGGTTGCAATTTTGTTGCAAATTAAACCGAATCCATATAGATAATAGGATTCGGATTAAATTGGTTTGAAAAATCAATCAAACTGATGCATATTGCTTTTCATTACAAGCTGAACATCGGTGTAGACCGTACGGGGACATTCTTCAGAGTCTATAATGTAGTGTGCGAGATTTTCGAATGCAACCTCCATCTGCTTTGAAACATTCTGAGAAATCGTGGCAGACACTATCCCTTTTTCAAGATAATTTTTTACAACAGAGTGGGTATCAAATGAAACGAAAAAAGGTTTTCTTTTTTCGTTTTCAAGGAATTTGCAAAGAGCTCCGCAAATACCACTCGTGATGTAGATTCCGTCAATATTATCAAAATATTCTTCTTTAAAAGCCTTCATAAAATCCGAAAGCTTTTCATCACTGTCCCCCATGTCAAAAGTGCCGACAAGGTTTAAGCCGTATGCTTTGCACATCTTTTCAAAAGCATTTGCAGCCTCTGAATGAAGCTTACTGTCACGGTTTCCGGTAAAGAGAAAAACATTTTTCCTATCTGAAAAGCGCAGACAGTTTGACAAAAATTCCGTGGCAAGTCCCACTGCGGTTTCTTCATTGTGCTTTGAAGAAAAAAGACATTTTGTATTTTCGTTTACCGCCTGAACCTGAACAATATTTTTGTTCTTTTCATAAAACTCATTAAGAATTCCTGAACACATCGATGAACTCATACCGCTAACGATTATTCCATCAAAGTCCTCGTACTTTTTAAGAACTTCAGCATATTTAGTGCTCGGATCTTTTCTTTTATCAATGACGGTTATATCATAATTGATTTTGTAATCCTTTAGTCTTGAATATGCGTTTTTTACGCCTTCGATCATTTTTTGAGCGTTAACTTCAAATCTTGAGCTTATAACAATGCCTATATTTATCGGTTTCATAGAGAGTCTTGAAGCATGCTTATTTGAAGAAAAACCGTATTTTTCGGCAAGCTCTAGAACAAGTCTTCTCTTTTCAGGCGCAACACAGGCGTTTGGATTTAAAGCACGGCTTACCATTGAAGGAGTCATATTAAGTTCTTTAGCGAGTGTATATATTGTCACTTCTGCCATTTATTTCTCTCCTTGTGCAACCGCTTGCATTTATCATATCATATACAAATAAATATGTCAAACAATTTATTCGTATCAACACAGATTATATTATTGTTAATAACAATCGCAATTTTAAAAAACTAATATAGGAAACGGTGACTTTGCCGTAGAACGCTAAAGAAACAGGCAGAGAAATCTCCGCCTGTTTTTATTATATTATTTTGCTATATTGGCAAGTTTTACCTTTAATCTTGCAAGGTCGCGGATATCTACCTTACCGTCACCGTTTATATCGTAGGCAAAGTTCTCATTACTTTCCTTGTTTAAAATACGGTTTATAAGGGCTGTTACGTCATTAGCATCGAGTGTTCCGCTACCGTCCACATCGCCCTCGACGGCTTCCTTAAAGGAAACCTCGCAGATTTTCCACCAACTACTGCTATCGTCGGCTGTGAGTATAATTCTTACATATTTAGCCTTTGTAGCGCTAAATGTTACGGTCTGCGTTGCCTGTCTTGTAAGTGAGCCTACTGTAGTCCACTGTTGACCGTCCTCAGAAATTTCAACATCGGCGGCACTTAGGCAATCCTTATTTACATCGCTCAAAATTTGAACGCCTGTAAGGGTTTTGGCTGTTCCAAACTTAAACTGAATATACTGACCTGCTTTCTGATTAGCGGCAAGCCATGTGAAGTTTTGGGTTGTGCCGTCTACAAGGTTACCGAGAACATAGGTAGAATAAACCTTAACATTGGTGGTGATTTCGAGCTCGGGTTCTTCAGGCTCTACGGGTATTTCAGGCTCTTCTACTATTTCGTCAAGCTCCTCAACAGAGGTAGCATACTGATAATACCAGCCGCCCTCGCCCTGTGTATTAAAGCTTTGTGTTCTTAAGTTTCCGTTGTAGTTGAGGTAATTATCGTTTTGGTCAAGAACTCTTGCGTTAAAAGTCATAGGCAGATTTCCACCGAAATCGTTTATGAGTATAAAGTTAAACTCATCACCTGCTTTAGTTTCAAAGACCAACTGACCGTTAATAGTAGCAGGCTTTGAGAATGTAACGGTGCCAAGTTTTCCGCTTATTGGCCATAAAATCTTGCCCTCTTTATCGGTTATGGCGTACTTAATCGGGTATACATCATGCGCCTCAGAATTACCCGTTGTAATACCTGTGGTATACTTGGTATCTATCTTAACGGTTGTTGTACCCTCAGGAACTACAAACTTGTTGATTGTAGCATAGCCCTTACCGGTGGTGTAGGATCCACCTGTTGACATAAAGATAGTATAGTTTTCAGCAGTATCTCCCCAACGGCTCCAAGCTGTACCGTCACCTAAAAGCACCATATCCTTAGCATCATATTTAAGATACTTCTGGTTGAGTGCTAGCTGTGGCTCGTCGCCTACTGTAACACTTGTTGCATACTGATAGTACCAACCGTTTTCGCCTTGAACGTTATAGGAAGAACCGCGAAGGTTACCGCTTGTATCGTACTCAGTGCTATCTATAAAGACTCTTGCTCTAAAACTCATAGGCATTGCCACAGAAGCGGAACCTATCATTATAAAGTAAACAGGGTCACCTTCTTCGATTTCCATTGTTAGAGGCGCGCTCATTCTTATAGGATTAGAATAGGTAAGAGTACCTAATTGTCCGTTTGTTGGGAATAGTATTTTACCCTCTTTATCTGCAATAGCATAGCTTACAGGGTAATTATCGTGAGAAGTTTGATTACCCATTGTAAGACCTGTGCCGTACTCGGTATCAACCTTAAAGGTACCGCTCTTTGGTGCTACAAATTTTCTGATGGTAGCATATCCCGGATTAGCACTATAATCGCTAACTGTTGTCATATAGGTTGTATAGCCTTCGGCCTCATTACCCCAACGGTTAAAGCCTGTACCGTCACCGATTAACTTCATATCCTCAGCCTTAAAGCCTAGATATTTTTGTGGCTGTGGATCTTCAGGTATAGTAACCTCGCACTCGTTTAGAATTGTAAGGTTATCGAGCTTACCCACTACGCCCTTGCCTATTTCTGCTACAGGGAGAACAAAGGTGGTAGAATCCTTATATTTTGGTGTCTGAATATAATTTTGCCAGGTTTCAGGATTTGTTAGGGTCTGAATATAAAAATCGCCTTCACAAACATAGTTTCCATCAACAGTAAGGGTTGCCTTTCTGTTATCGCAAGCGATACTGAAATTCTGCCACTTGCCTGTTTCTATAACTGCATCAAAAATAAATGTATGGCTCTTTCTCTTGTAGCCTATCTTACCTGTGCCGTTGTGGTTAAGGTATAATGTACCCTCCTCACCACTAAACAGTACCGCATTCTTTGCGGGGTTGTTTTCAATAAACAAATCAAAGGATACTGTATATGGGAAACCAATTGCACCAAACGGCAGACTTAGATAGCCCGCACCGTCAAGTGCTAAATAGCTATTATCGTTTTCGGTTGCAACGCTTAAATTTTTGATTGTTCCGTTATAACCATTATTAGTAGAATCGTTAACTATTTCTCCGTCTACTACTTCAAAATCGTAGCTTGCAACGGTTTTGTCTTCACTTTCAACATATCTTCCGGGGTTGCTACCGGGAGCGTATTTATCAACTTTGGATACTCGTTCTATAAACTCTGCGCCTGTCTGTCCCTCTGTTTTAGGACCGTACCAGTTCTTTTCTGCCATGAGCATTATTTGGTCTTTAATACGGTCAAACGCATCAAATTCCGAAGCACCAACATTACTATCGTACCAGAAAAAAGCTTCTGAGCCCTTAAAATTCGGTGAAGATTCAGGGATAGTGATTTCACACTGATTTGCTTCCCAATAATTATAAACACCCTCAAAATTGATATAATCACTATAAGGAGTTTCCTTGCCCGGAACGGCGTACAAGTATGGGCCGTAGTTATTGATAACGTTATAGCCTGCATCGATCATCTCATCAATACTTGCCCAACCCTTTGCCCAGTGGTTAACCGTTGCATTATTGCTTACAGGTGTTTCACCTGCAAAGCCGTTGGTACCGAGAGATGCCCACATTCTAACGTCGAGGCCCTTGTCACTTACATAATTGATAAGTTCGTCCATATAAGCTCTTACAAGCTCGGATTTATCCTTTGTGTACTCGTCGGTACCAATGTGGAAGGTATCACTCTGGAATACAGGGTCCTCACCGTCTAAAAATTCATCAAACAATGATTTTATAAAGGGTAATACATCGGGATTCTCTAAATCAAGATATGTACTGTTTGTGCTTAAAACAAAGTTTGTATCATATAGATATGCAAAGCCAGAGTGTGCAGGTGTATCAATTTCCGATATTACATCTACACCAAACTTCTTTACCTCTTTTTGATAATTCTTATAATCCTCTTGAGAATAAACCTCTAAGGGATTTAATGCTGAATTTATGATAGGATATTTCTTGCTTTCAATTCTGAAAGCTCTAATCTGCTCGCCGTAATCATCGTTTAGGTGAATTCGAGCTTCGTTCACCTTAAAGTATGCCATATACTTGGTTACCTCTTCAAGATAATCAAGCGGCATATAAAATCTACCTAGGTCAAAGCCTATTCCTCTAACCTCATACTGAGGATAGTCTCTTACAAGGCCTTTAGGCATGGTAGCCTTATCGGCAGACTGATATAAAATCTGTGTTATAGAGGTGCCGGCATATAGTACACCTTTATTTGTATAGGCGCCAACGGTTACCTTATCGGCAATTTCGATTTCGTAGCCCTCAGAACCTAGTTCTGCCTTATCGTTTAATGCAAGGTGAATATCACCTGCGTTTGCGGTGCCTGAAACAACATCGATATCGGTTTTAAGCATTTCTTTAAAATAGTATGCTATCATATCTGCTGTTTCTAAAAGGGACTCATCTGCGACAACCAAACGGCTATTTTCGGTTAATACAAAATTACCGCTATGGCCTTTCCATTCTCTAAGACCTGGAACAACGTTAGGCTTAGCATTGTCACCTTTCTCGGCTGTATACTTACCTGGGATAACAATGGAGGTTTCGGTGAAATTATCGATAATTCTATCCTCAGGATTGGTTATGCTTACTAACTCATACATAACCTTAACGGTCATATCCTCTAGCGGCTGATAAATAGTACCATCCATACCGATAACAGACTCATTAGATGAGCCGTAAAGCTTTACCTCATAACCACAATCTTCAATTTGGGGAAGAATGATTTTAGTGCCATCATCTGATATGGTGGGAGGTGTGTTTTTAATACGGGCAAAAATTTCTGTGGGCTCGCTTGCGAAAACCGAAAGCGGCTCATACATAAAAATACAAGACATAAGCAAACTTAAAATTATAGAAACTAATCTAAGTAATTTTTTCATAATTAACACCCTTTAAAATTAGCTTTTAAAGCATAAAAGCCTGACCTTCAAATATTTGAGGGTCAGGCATTTGTTTTAAATATTAAAACTGAGTAATGGTGCCTAAGATATACTGAATGAGTGTAGTTGCGTCATCTGCGTTGAATAAAGAGTCCTTATTAACATCGTTAACTGTGGATACAGGCGCAGTGATAGAAAGGTCCTTCTTCATACGAACAAGGTCAAGAATGTTAACCTTACCATCGTTATTAAGGTCACCTAACACGCCTGATTCTACAGACGATGTGATACCTACAGAAACATCGGTTACCTCAGGTGTTTCTTTAGCTTCGTTTACAACTGCTACAGCATCGCTGAGTGTAAAGCTTGCAGAGGTAGAAAGAATGTCATCTTTAGCTGCGAAGGTAAAGCTTATAAATGAGCCCTCTACAGAAGCGTTGGTGCCGATAAGCATAAACTCAACATAACCATCTTTAACAACATAAGAGTTGTTTAATGTATTGATTGATTTGAGAGCATCGTTGATTGCAACGCTTACAAACTGGGCCTTATCTGCTTCAAAATTAAGCTTTGCCTGAACACCTTCAGGAGCGCCTGTAACATTTACAGAAATAGTAAATGCTTCGCCGTTTGCCACAACCTGCTTATCAGTCACAAGGCTGAAAGCAGTGGTAGAAGTAGCGCTAGCTCCTACTGCAAAAAATACTGTTAACATAAGAACTGAGAGAATTACCGCTAAAGTTTTTTGGATTTTACGCATAATTATTTCTCCTATCTATAAAATACTTTTTTATATTCCACATAATTTATACATTTACTTAAATTATGTAAAAACTAATTTTGTCTTACACCGGGGATTTTACTGTCAAGCGGTATTTTCTCATCGCTATCAGGATTAATTCCAAGTGCATAAGCATAATAGAAATATATAGGCAGTGCCGCCCATCCGTGACACAGACTTCCGGCTCCTATAAAACGGGGGTCTCGCTCGCAATCAAAATCCTCCCAGAAGGATGTTGCTCCTGCAAAAAGCATATCTCCCCAACGCTCAGCTATATCCGCAAATACATACGCTGCATTTTCTTTTGAATGTTTAAGCAATGCCTCGTATCTAAAGAAGGTGTTGCCAAGCTTTGTTTCCACTATGCCTGACTTTTCACCGTTAAGATATTTAATAGCATTTTCTTCTTGCTCTTTTGTTGCCGCTCCGCAACATATTATAAGCGACTGTGTAAGCTCGCAATAATGCTTCTTTTCGCCCTTATCGACAAAGCTACAGAAAACAAGCTTTTCATCATCCCAAAACTGTTCTGACAATGCCTTATTTATCCTATCTCTTAAGGCTATATATTCTTCATACGGCTTGTCGATGCCTTTGCATATTTGAGCAAACGCCGAAAGTGCCAATGAAAAATGTGCATTAAGCGGAGCTGAAAGAACATCTATTTCGTACTTGTTAGGTGCATAATCATTTACAGTTCCCCAAACACCGTTATCTCCATCAAGTCCTGAGGACCACTCATAGAAATTCCACTGTTTTTCCTCGCTAAAGGGACTCAAAAGATTGTTTTGTGACATCTTATCAGAAAAGGCCTTGATTATTTTCTGAACGGCAGGGAATATTTCACTTACAAATTCCCTATCCTTTGAAAATCTTAAATAATCTGCAACCGCTGATACATAAGACAGTGTAAAAACCGGAATATGTATCGGACATTCAGCCGGCGCACACATTTCGAGCATTCCGTTTTCGCGTTGGCTAAGAGCAAAAAGCCTTAAACTTTCCTTTGCGAAATTCGTATCACCAAATGCATAGTAGGTTGCAAGCATTTCTATTCTTGAATCAAGTGCATAGAGCGCTTGCTCTCTCCAAGGGCAATCCTCGTAATGCTCATGCATACAAAGCTGTAAGGTTCGTTTTGATACCTCGTAAATTTTATTATGTAAGGTATCGTCGCAAACGAAACCACCCTTATCCTCAACCTCATACTCTGTAGGTAAAACACCTGCATAATAAAGGGTTGCGCTATGTGCTAAAATTTGAATTTGCAGATACCTTCCTGCAATTCTTTTAAAGCGGTGGGTGAATTGGTTTCTTCCCTTTTTACCGTGATATACCGCTGCAAACTGTCTTCCGTCCATAGAGGTCCTGACTCTAAGGCTTGTTATCGTCTCACCAAAGCCTACATATATATCGGCATCACAGGGAAGGTCAATATCAAAATTCAAAAAGCCAGCTGTTTCTCTAAGCATATCAACCATTAAATATATTCCGTCGCCAAGGCTTGATGAAATATTTAACCCTTTTTCGCTTGGCAGATACATATGCTCTATATCGAAACCCATATCTAATTTGCTAAGCGCTATAAACGGAGATTTTTGCATCCAATCGCCACAAGGAAGTGTTTGGTCTTGCGGTTTTAAGAAAGCACCCTGCGCCGAAACTAAGGAATTACATCTTGGCAAAACCTCAAGTCTTTTAATAGGACGAGGGAAGTATTTACAATAGTTCTGTTTCACTAATGCCCTTTGATACGGTGTATCGATGGGATTACTGTTATATCTAAAGGAGAAAGATAGCTGACTTGTAAATCTTTCTATCTCGCCGCTTTGGTAATTTGGGTTTATACGGCAATTTGTGTGCTCATCACTTTGACACATAAGCTCACCGTCTGCTAAAAGCTCGTATATAACTCCTGCATCACCAAGCTTATAGGAAAAACTGCTTTCGCCTTGATAGTAACCTATTACGGTTACCACATTGTTACCGATTTTTAGATATTTTAAAACATCATAGGTATCGTAAACCTTGAATTCCGGAAAATCGCCGTACTGCATACTGCCAACGACATTGCCGTTTACAAGCAATAAATAATTTGAATCTGCCGAAATGTTTACCACCGCAGTTTGTGGCATTTTATCAAGTCTAAAGCTATCCACAAAATCGGCATAAAGATTAAGTGATATATCGGTATCTATCCAAATCTTTTTTGCGGTAAAAAAAACTTTGTTCATACAGTTCACCTAAGAAAAGAATATGGTCTTTACAATTTCAGTTGCAAACAGGTAATGCATTTTTCTTGAAGGGTGGTTAAGACCGTTGCAGAGAAGTTCTGTGGTATCGACACCGCATTCATACATCTTTTTCCAGATTGCATAGCAATCACAAATAGGAATATTCTGTTTTGCACATACCTCTTTTGCGCTTTCGATATATCTATCAAACAAACCGTTTAACTGGCGGTTTGCAAATATATCAGAAAGGGTTTTAGCAATTTCATCATCGGTTACTCTAGCAAGCTTTGTGTTCATCATATTAGGTGTCATAAAGATAATCTCTGCACCACTTTTATTTATCTGCTCAAATATCTTAGAAAGGTTTTCGGCATAATCACTTATGCCGCCCTCATCGGCATTTGAATCGTTAAGACCGAAGCAAACAACTACAAGGTCTGGCTTATGGCAGAGGACATCACGCTCAAGTCTTGTAAGAGCTTCGGTTGCTGTTCCGCCGTTGATACCCGCATTGATTATTGATACGGGTGCTTCGGGGTATAAAACCGATAAAATCTCCTGCACCTTAGTAGCATAGTTTTCACGGTTATCAAATATTGTTTTAAGCATTTCGCTCGAACGGTAAATTTCGAAGCAGCCTTGTGTTACACTATCACCTAAAAATGCGATGACAGGTGCTCTTGTGCCAAAATTATCCGCTTGCTTTTCTTTTAATAACTGAGTAAATCGCATCTTATTTACCTCTTTTTTGAAACGGTATTATTTTTCCTGTGGGACTATTTTTTGTTCTTTGCCACACTCTGAATATACATTATTATCATACAACAAATTCTCATTATTTTCAATCACAAATGGTTCCCATTTGTTAGCTTTTGAATTAATTAATGTGTTGTTTTTAACATTTATATCCTTAGAGCATGAAATCTCAATACCGCCATATTTTTTATATTGAGGCTTAGTATCATTTAAAGTTATTTCGTTATCCTCAATGGTTACATTCTCGCAGTTTGCAAGGTTTATTGCTAAACCGCAGAAATCTTTTATTTTGTTATTCTTGATAACTAGATTTTTATGTATTCTGCTAACACCGTGCTGTAAGCAACTACCACTGTCAAGTCGGATAGAAATTACACCGCTTGCAGGACTGTTAGCCTCACGCTCATAAAACCCAATGTTATCAAACTGGTTGTTTATAATGGAGAGACCGTTTATACCAAAGCCCTCGTTGTAACCGTACCATCCGTGAATAGCGTGGTTGCTAAGTCCGTAGAACTTACAGTTTTCAATCACAGTATCCGAGCTACAAAGCACCAAGCCTCTGCCACGCGAATTACAGAATGTTGTATTCTTAATTACAGAGCCGGGACAGGTTCTGCCTCTTACAAATATAAAATGTCCTTGTGTATCCTCGGTAGCGCCCTTCATATCAGGCACATCGTTTTCAAAGGTAATCTTTGCGGTCATATTCGGGAAAACACCCTCAACGTCCTCTACCTTTTTAACCTTTACAGCAGCTATACATTTAAGGTTTTGTTCATCAAAAATATCTACTGTTTCGCCAACTCTTGGAAGCAGTGCACCGTCAAGGTCAAGCAATATAGAGTTTTTAGATAAAACCTTGGAAATTTTTGAACGAAGCTGATAGAAGTTAACGCCGTCGTCCATAAGACCGCCAAAATATGAATTCTCAATGGTTACAGGGTGTGTACCCGACTGTATATGAACACCGTCTGCCGTAGCAGTAACCCATTGGTTGCTATTTTCGGGGAAGTCTATTCTAAAGTTTTTAAGATTCAAGGGACCTATTAACTGACGGCCTACTATACCTGTACAAGCACAGCTGTGAATAGTTATATTTTCGAGTGTTATGTATCCGCCGTCTATTACATTAAACATAGACATAAGGTGTGTCCAACGGTTGTTTATAACTACCCTATCGCCTGCAAATATTTCACTACCTAAAAGCTGTGTACTGTCTGCTAGCTGAACATTATACAGTCTATCGGATATTTTAACATCATATTTTCTGTTAGATACCTTTTTCTGTGATTTTAGGTAGAAATAATAAAGCACATCAGACTTTAAAACTCTTGGATCCTCAGGACTTCTTACAATACCGTAGCGTGTTCCCGAATCGATATGCTCATCAAAGCGGGGGTCATCAAATATTGTATAATCATCGTCTAGCTCTAAGGTCATTGTTTGGGTGTCTTTATCAATTTCTAAAATCGTTCCTTGTACCCACGGAACCGATTCATATTCTAAAACGAAATTTTTAAAATGTATATGCTGACATCCAACAAAGCCAAATCCGCCTTTGAAGTTATCCTTGAAAATAATCTTGCTACCACTTCCGTCAAAGGTAACACCTGAAAGCTTCAGGTCTTCAAAATCGATACCGCAAGGTCTGTCTTGGTCTGCCATTATGTAGTAAGTTCCCTTTGGGAAAGATACTGTTACCTGTTCTTTTGCATCCGAAGCGGTTTTTGCCGCCGACCTTAAAATTTTGTTGTCTATTATTCTTTCGGGATAAATGCCGCAGTCAGCAACATTTAGAACTTGGTCCTTTATTAGAGAACTAAAGCCCGTTAAAGAGTTTTCCATACTATTACCCCATATGCGCTTTAATTTTTTTAAACTTAATACCTGCAAATACAGAGAAAGCTATGACTGTAGAAAGAAAAGCAGCTATTGCTTTCTTTATTCCAAATGTATCTGATGTTGCAGGAGACTGTGTGTAATCACTATCCAGTCTGTTATCTGTATCCGAACTGCCGCTATTTTGGTTATTGTCGTTATCTTCTTCATCGTCATTATCAGGAATTTTTCCCTCATCGATGTAGAAGCTTAGATCGTTAGCATACATATAGAACCAGCTTGAAGCGCCCTGAGCACCGTCAAGACCGTAAAGGAAGCCGCTTTCGTTGTTTATAGCAAAGTTTGAAATGCTAACACCCATATGCATAACAACGGGAATGTTATCGGTTGAAGGCTTAAATACCATAAAGTAGAAGCTATCGCCTACTGCAACATTATTAAGTGACATTTCAATAGGATACATCTTATCGTGTTCGATTGTAAGTGTGCCACCGTTTGTTGGGAAAATAATTCTGCCGAATTTATCTGCGATTGCAAATTCTACAGTAGCACCGTCAAACTGACCTGAAGTGTTATCTATATAAACACCGTTTCCGTATTTAATCTGCATAGAGCCAGCACGAGGTGCTACCATTTTTCTAATAGCAACATAACCGTCACTAACCTTTGAAGAAATAGAATATGAAGCTGTCATCATACAGCTTGAATTTTCATCGGTTTTCCAAAGAGCTGTATCTTCATCAAATTGTAGTCTCTTTGGTGTAAAGCCGAGTCGTTTAACGCTATTATCGGTAGGCTTTATTTTAAGCTCCGATAAAGCCTTTCTTAAATTATCTTCAACCTCATCAATATCTTTTTGTGCAGAAGTAGAGGTTAAAGCCTTAGCGGTTTCAAGCACTGTTTTTAGACTATCAACGCTAGCCTTTGTGTAGTTAGAAGCACCGCTGTCCAAAATTTTCTCAGCCTTTTTTATTAAAGAATTAACATCAGTTAAATCGGCTTTAGCGATTACTGATACGGAGTTAGCATAGAGGTAGCGCCAACCGCCCTCGCCCTGAGCATTACAGTTTTCGCCGCGAAGATTTCCGTTTACACAATAAGTCTTATTGAACATTACAACTCTTGCATTAAAGAGTATTGGTGCGCCTGAACCCTGTTCGTCTATTGTTACGAAATTGATTGTGTCGCCTGCTTCCACCTCGATCAGCAGAGGATCGTTTACGCTGATTGTTACAGGTGTTCCGTTACGAACAGTACCTAATTTACCGTTTTTGGGGAAGAGCACTTTTCCGTTTTTATCGGTTATAGCATATTTAGCATATGCATTAGGTGTCCACTCGTTACCAATGGTAAGACCTGTGGTCCACTCGGTATCAATCTGAAGTATACCTGTTGCGGGCACTGTGAATTCTCTGATTGTAGCAGCGCCTGCTTTTTGTATATAGTCTTCTGCAGGGGTTGTGATTATTGTGTAGCCCTGTTCTGTATCGCCCCATCTTACCCAAGCAGTTTCATCTAAAAGAACCATTTCCTGTGGTTGATACTCTAAGAACTGCTGTAAAGAGGTTTCTTCAAGGGCATCTATAGCATTTTTAAGGGCAATTGTAGCAGCAGTAATATCATTTGTAGGAGATGTATCGGTTATCTGCTTTGCTGCTTGTAACGCAGTCTGTAAATTAGCTATACTTTCTGCAGTATAGTTTAAAGTACCGTCTGCTATAGCCTGCTCTGCCTCTACTATTAAGGCATTAAGTTCAGTGAGGTCTGATTTGGTTACAACCGATACAGAGTTAGCATAGAGATAACGCCAACCGTCCTCACCCTGTGCGTTGCAGTTTTGACCTCTAAGACAGCCATTTACGCCATAGGTTGTAGCACCCATAGTAACCCTCGCATTAAAGAGTATAGGTGCGCCCGAGCCTTGCTCGTCTATTGTTACAAAATAAATCTTATCGCCGGCAAGCACATCAACTAAAACGGGGTCACTAAGGCTTATCGTTACAGGAGTACCGTAACGTACTTCGCCTAAATTTCCGTCTCTTGGGAATAGAATCTTACCGTTTTTATCAGCAATAGCATATTTAGCATAAGCATTAGGTGTCCACTCGTTACCGATTGTGAGACCTGTAGTCCACTCGGTATCAATTTGAAGAGTGCCTGAATTTGGCACAGTAAACTCTCTGATTGTTGCAGCCTGTGCTTTTTGTATATAGTCTTCTGCAGGGGTTGTGATTATGGTATAGCCCTGTGCCTTATTACCCCATCTAACCCAAGCACTAGCATCTAAAAGCACCATTTCTTTTGCATCAAACTCTAAAACGGTTTGTGCTTTAGGCAATTCTAGACCGTCTATAGCACTTCTGAGTGCTAACGCAGCGGTGGTAATATCCTTTGCAGGTGAGGTGGCAGTTATTTCCTTTGCAGCATCCAATGCGGCATTAAACTTCATAATGCTTTGGTAGGTATACTGCTCTAATTGCTGCTCGGTATAGCCCTCGGCTTCAGCAATTATATTCTGTAGCTCTGCGAAAGAAATATTTTGGCTAACCGCTACGCTTTCGGCATACTTATAGCTCCAACCGCCCTCGCCCTGAGCATTGTAGTTTGCGCCGCGAAGATGACCTGATGAATCGCACTGCACATCATTTACGAAAACACGAGCCATAAAGCGAGTAGGTATTTGATAGCCATATTCATCTATAAGTATAAAGCTATATACATCGTCCTTATTAACATTAAATGTTAAAGGCGATGTCTGACTTATTGTTACGGGGTTTGTATATGTAACCGAACCGAGTTCACCGTTTGTTGGGAAAACAATTTTACCGTTTGGATCGGTAATAGCATATTTTATTGGATAGTTATCGTGCGAAGGATCGCTTCCCATAGTTATACCTGTGGTCCACTCGGTATCAATCTTTAAAACACCGCTTGCAGGTACCTTAAATTCACGGATAAATGCATAACCAGCATTCTTTATAAAATCATAATCGGTAGCCATAAAGCTTTCGGGACTCGTAGCTGTAGTACCGAAACGTTGCCAGCCTGTACCGTCCCCTAAAAGATGCATATCAAGAGCGGTATACTGCAGATAATTATCCTGTGCGGCCGTAGGCACTATGCCGATAAGCGCACACGAAAGTACTATCGCCAATATTACAGCAATTGAAATTATTCGTTTCATACAATACCCCATTCTTTGCTAAAGTTTTTTGTCAAAACACTCAAATTCAAATCAAAAATTTTTGTTTTGGTTCAAGTTTGAAGGCTTTGGGCTTGAAGCTTCAAAATTTTTGAAGCTTCAAGCCAATATTTAGTTTACTTTGTAGCGTCGTATATACGCTGGTATTCAGCCATCATAAGCTGTAAACCTTTTTTGTTAAGCTCTGCAATATAGGAATCCCATTCGGTATCTATATTTCGAGAGCCCGTTGCAAATTCTCTTGTAGTTATAGCGGCATATTCCTCAATGCCCTTATAATACATATCGATTACATCTGCTGCCTGCTTATCAAGGAACGGCTGCCAGATGAAGTTCTTAGGCTCATATTTACCTGCAAGAACATCCTTAACCTCTTGGTTAAGAATCTTATCCTGAATTTCAGTATCGGTCATTTCAGATTCTTTTCTATCGGCAAAATACTTGTCGGTTTCGTCATCTCTGAATGAAGGAAGTACCCAACCTGGTGTGAAGGTGAAACGGTCCTTAGATCTGTCATAATCTGTAAATTGCCACTTACCGTCCTTGTTCTTCTCAATCATATCGCCGGGCTTACCGTAGGTATTTAGGTAATAGCCTTCTATAGAATAGAAATAATCTACCCATCTAAGCGCTGCTGAAGGATTCTTACAAGATTTTGTGATCACAAATGCATTTGGTGTAATACCACCCGAAACAGACATAACAGGCTTAACGTTTGCGTCGCCCTGAGGAGGAGCAATCATAACATACTCTTCTGCAAGGTCTGTACCTGCTATTGTGTATGAAGCAAGATTGTAGAAGCAACCTACAAGGCCGTTCTTAATCTTTGTTCTCCATTTGCTTTCGCTATCATAAAGCTCGCAAAGCTCAAGGCTGTAAAGTCTGTTAAAATATGAAAGAGCCTTCTTTGCAGCGGCGGTAGAATAAGCATACTCTACCTTGCCGTTATCATCAACGCAAAGCTTGTTGTTGTTATGGTTGAAGGAAATACCCCAAGAACCGTAGAAGGAAGGATCTATACCGTACATAGCCATTGGAATTTCATCGTTCTTACCGTTACCGTTAGGATCGTCTTCCTTAAATGCTTTAAGCACGTTGAACCATTCTTCTGTAGTTGTAGGAACCTTAAGGCCTAGATTATCAAGCCAGGTCTTGCGCATATAAAGCTTCTGTGGGAATCTTGAGTGGTTAGCCGACTGTGCCGCAACGCTAGGAAGTGAATAAATCTTACCGTCAGGTGCGGTTACAGCGGTTTTAGCCTCAGGTAATTTCTCGAAAGCCTTTTTAATGTTTGCACCGTATTTATCAATTAGATTGTCAAGTGGAATAATGGAGCCTGAAGCAGATTCATTAAGAATTGTATCAAATCCCATATAGTTGCTTGGTATACACATTACATCAGGCATATCTTTAGATTGGAACATAAGAGTTAATTTACTCTCAAGCTCTTCATAAGAGCATACTACCCATTCAATGTCGATATTTGTGATGTCTTCATAATATTCGGTAAAGCCCATTTCGTCGAAATCGCCGTGATTTAGGGTGGTTATGGTCATAACCTTTAGCTTTTCTTTTTCTTTAACTATCGGGAAATCTGCTACATAGGTATTACCAATAAGCTCTGAATTGTTAGTTTTTGAGCTGCCGCCTTCGCCACAGCCTGCAAATATGGTAACAATCATTATAAGAGCCATTATTAAACTAATCTTGCGCATATTTTGCCTCCGTTAAAAATCCGTGGTATCGTTGCCGACATTATGCCGGCAACGATAAATTTTTATTACTGTGTTACTACCTGCTTATCAGCTGCACATGCATAGGTATTGGTGCCTACTGTGATATTTGTTACTGTTTGGGAATCGTAGCAGATAGCAGCGGTGATATCCTCACGAGCATCATTAAACTCATTGTTTTCAATAGTAATGCCGTCGCTATAGTTTGCAAATATTGCATACTCGTTGTCGTATCTAGTCATATCACCTGTGATATTAAACTTATTACCCGAAACGGTTACATCCTTGGCATTACCAATATTAACTGCTACGCCGTGGTAATCGTTTATAGTGTTGTTTGTAATCTGTATACCATCGTGGATTATATTGGTGGACTGAGCAGTACCTGCATTTATATGAACAACTATTGTACCGCTGCTAGCACCGTTTGCTTCCTCATAGAGGTAAGAAACATTTGTGAAGGTATTGTTGTTGATTACAAGATCTTCAACATTAAAGCCCTCATCACCTTGGTACCAAGCTTCAATAGCGTGGTTGCTAATGTTTGTAAAGGTGTTGCCCTCTACTGTGGTACCGATTGAGTGTAGGTAAAGCGCTCTGCCACGAATATTAGTAAAGCTTGAATCTGTTACAGAGCTTTCAGGGAAACTATATGTATCAGAGTAAATATGATATTTACCTGTATACTCACCAACATCAATACCGATATTTTCTGTGAATGTAAGCTTTAGTTGCTCAGAAATTACATCTAATACCTCTATTTCAGCAATTTCAAGGTGAGCCATAACTGTTGCTGTAGCGCCCTCAACTATTTTCACGGTATCGCCTACTGCATAGTTTGTACCCGAATGCTTGATAATCATTTCTGTTTCGGATAAAACTTCCTTTACGTCGCCGTACCACTGATAGAGGTTTACAGCATCGTCAGAAATGTTAGCAAAGTCACAGTTCTTTATTTCAACCTTGCCCTTAGAACCCTGAACGTGAACAGCATCTGCGTTACCGCAAATCCAGTTAGAAGAGCCCTCTTTAATCTTCATATTGAAGTTTTCAAGAAGAATATCGCCTGTGTTCTGTCTAGCAACTAAACCGCCGCCTGCAGAGTTATAAATGTTTATGTTTTTAAGTGTTACATTACCTGTATTTACTGCATTGAAAATAAAGGTTGTATAATCACCGCGGTTGTTGAGGATTATCTTATCGCCAACCTCAATATAATCGTTTGTAAAGAGCTTGGTAGCAGCGGATAACTCAACATCGTACTGTCTGTCGCCTGTCTTCTCCCAAGCATCAAACTTGAAGTAGTTTACGCATTCCTCTTTCATAAGATAAGGATTATCCTTATCTCTTACCATACCGTAACGGGTTGATACACGGTCAAACATTCTCTCGTCATCAAGTAGGTCACTATCGCTGTCAAGAGTGATGCTCATAACCATTGTTTCGGTATCGTATGCTGTAACAGTTCCCTGTACAAATGGATTTTCTACTAAATCAAAGTTTAGATTTTCGATTGTAACATTTTGGAGGCTCTCTAGATTAAAGCAGCCTGCAAAGTTATCGGTTAACATAAGTGTTGCGCCGTTACCGTTAATGTGTAAATCGGAGCCTGTCATTTCCGATAGGTCAAAAAGGTGCTGTGTATCATCACTGCCATAAGATACGTTATAGGTTCCGCTTTCGAACTCAAGCACTGTGCCCGGATTTGCTGCGGCAGTTTTTAGAGCAGCTTGAATCTGGACACTGTAATCAAAAGGGGAGTCTTCCTCAATTCCGCAATCACTAATCTTTAAAACACCGTCGTTAATAACTGAAGTGTAATCAAGTTCAGGCTCCTCGGTGATGCCGAGGGCCTTTTTCTTGAATAAATCAATATCTGTAGCGGTTATATTGGTATCGTTATCAATATCACCTGAATTTGCGCAAAGGTCAACAGTGTTTGTAGCGTTGCTGTAGTTATAAGCTGCAACTACGTCGGCTACATCTATAACACTATCAGCAATAATATCGTTTTTAAGGTCAGGAGCGAAGATAACTCTAACTTCACTGTCTGCACTTACGTTGTTGAATGCATACTGTTGCTGTCTGCCTCTGAAGGTACCAATAAATTCGCCGTTAATGGTTACGCTCGAAATATGGTAACCCATATCAGCGGTAATTTTGATTAGCGAGGTATTACCTGTGGCAACTGAATCACCGGCAGAGCTTGTAACTGTACCGCCCTTAGCACTACTGTTAAGAGTAATATTATAAGTTGGTGCTACAGGGTCAAGGTTAGCTGCTTTAGTCATATAGAATTCCCAACCGTTTGCAACCTGTATAGGCATCTGGTCGCCTGTTGACATCTTAGCAACCTGAGGAATATATGCTATAAACTGTACGAATCTGTTATCTGTTACAGTAGAGTTAGCACGTCTAAATACGAAGTAAAGGCTCTCACCTGCATCCATCCTCGCAATCGGAATATCGATTGCTTTATTGGTAGCAGGAACTGATGCATAACCGCCCTGTGCAGGATAGATTATAGTGCCATTGGTATCAAGCACAGCAAACTCTACATCGCCTTCACTAGCACAGTTAAGATGTGTAATCTTAAGTGTCTTGTTTGTAAATGCAGCATCTGCTGTCCACTTACGAACAACTGCGTCTGCACCGTAAACCTGAAGACCGCCGTACTGAACCCAAGGTGAATATGTATTTGGTTTACTCCAAGTAACGTTATCTGCATACTTGCTATTATCCATAGCGGTAAGATTTGAAACATTTACCGACATTGGAGCGCTTACAGGGTCAAAAGTGAACTGGTTGCTATCGCGGTAGTAAGCATTCTTGAACGGTGAATAGTATTCAACCTTAATAGTGCCGTCTGCCTTAAATCTATAAAGACCTACAAGACCAGCACCGCCGTCACCTGCATAGGATGGGTCGTTCATAATGGTTGTAATCTTGTTACCGTTAACGCCGATATCAACACGGGTGATTATATCGTCACAAGCCATGTGACCGCAAAGTACCAACTGAATATTTGCATACTGGCTGATAAACTGATCGTAAAGAGAAGTAGGTGTAATACCTCTTTCCTCTGCTACTGCACCCTCAAAGCCTGTATGTGTATTGTTTGTTGTGTTAATTGAACCGTTTGTATTAAGGTAGGTATGTGTTGCAACGATTACAGGATACTCTGGGTTTGCCGCAACAACCTGCTTAGCCCAATCAACAACAGGCTGTCTTGGAAAGTTTTCAAGAGAAAGAATCATATAGGTCTTGCTACCAATAGTTGCAAAATGGTAAACGTTATCCATCTTGCCCTCTTCATAGTAACCGCCAACGTATGTTGAGCCTTCGCCAAAGTAGTTAGCAAATGGGAAGGTTTCGTTAAATACTGTAGAATCTCTGTGCTTGCCGCCTGCAGCAGGATACTCGTGGTTACCTGCCGCCAATGCATATTTTACACCTGCATTATCGAGAATATCGAATGCTGCCTTAGCATCTACCCACTGAGACTGAGTATCTTCAACGTTTACAATATCGCCTGTGTGAACTACATAGTCAATATTATATTTATCGGTGTTATCAGCTATCCACTGGGTAAGCTTTGGAAGATTGCCCTGATAGTAGTGTGTTAACATCTGGGTATCACCGATGTGAAGGAGTGTATGCTCATCGTCTGCTGCAGCCTCAGGTGTACCTGCAACCCAGTCGCTATTAGCGGTGGTTACGGTAGCATGGTTTTTAGATGCAGAAGAATCATCATAAACGTTATTTACTGCGGTGAGAAGCTTGTAATAAGCTACAAGACCTTCCTCGGAAGCGTTAATCTTTACAGCATCCTTTGCAATTTCATCTGCTGTGCGTGCATCGCTAAAGAGTGCTAAATGTCTCATAGCGCCCTCAAAGGCGGTTTCTTTTGAGAAGGTTGTATCATTACCGATAACGGCTGCTCTGCCTGTGGTAGTACCTGTTGCGGTAGCATAGCACATAGAAGCTATCTGACCGTTAATATAGAAGTTAATCTCGCCCTTTTCGGTATCGCGTACAAATGCTATGTGTAGCCATTCGCCTGTACGAAGGTCGATACCCTTAGCAGTGTAATTTACTGCGCCACCGTCAAGAACTAACTTTGGCTCACCGTTTTCTGCCATCATTAAGGCATAGCCTGCGGTGTCGCCTGTGTTCATATCACTATAGATAATTGATACCTTATCGTCTGCAACTGTGGTTGGAATTTTAACCTGTGCTTCAAAGGTCACAGGAGCCTTATCTAATGCTTTATCACTTACTGCAAATTCCTTCCAAGCGGTGTTTGCTTCCTTGGTTACTGTAAGGTCATAAGCTACGAAGGTTTTAGAATTTACAGCACCGTAGGTTGACTTATCGAACATACCGCCCGCTGAGTTAGCTGCTCTTTTACCGTTAAAGGTAGCAGAGGTATCTAAACCGATACCGCTAAATGCAGTTTTACGGTTGGTGTATACAAGGTCGAGATAATCGCCCTGCTTCATATTAGGATAATAGAATGGGAATACAGCCGCCTTATCATCTATTGAAGATGCTGATAAATGACGGGGACCGCCATCTACAGGCCATACTATTTTACCTGTTTTATCTGCGATAAAGAAGTCAGCCTCGCCGCCTGACATATGGAGAGCCGCATAAGGAATTCTGAAGTCACCGTCTTCAGGAGCATAGTAACGGCAGATAACACTCTCGGTTGTGCTGTTAAGATAAGCGTAGCTACCGTACTGTGCTACTATCTGTCCATTAGCGTTAACCCAAGCGCCGTTTGGCTTATCGGGGTCGTAGGTTGCTTCAACTGCGGTATATTTAGCTGTATACACGTCATCACCTAAATCTGCAAAACCGTCAGGGTCGATATTTGTTACGTTTACGCTCTTAGCATAAAGATAACGCCAACCATCATTACCCTGAACTGTAAAATCAGAACCGTTTAAAGCACCACTTGAATTATATGTTTCTGAAGTCTTGTTTACAAAAATTCTTGCTCTTGATCTCATTACTTCCTTAACACCGTGGTTATTGTAGAATACAAAGTTGAACTTATCGCCTGCTTTAGCTTCTACCTTGAAGGGTGAGTTTACATCAACTGTAAGCGGCTCTCCGTATTTAATCTCAGCAACCTGACCGTCGGTTGGGAAAATAACCTTGCCCTCAGCATCGGTTACGGCAAAATATGCAGTATATTGTGCATTAGCTGCAGTGCTCGTTGAAAAGCCCTCAGGGTCACCTGTCCATTCAGTATCGAACATAAAGATACCGTCCTCAGGCATTGTGAACTCTCTGATAAGTGCATAGCCTTTCTTTCCTGAATAAGCTGCACTACCTAAAGAGATAGCCACGCCCCAATCACTTGAAGAACCGGTATCGGTCCACCAGTGACCGCCTGCACCATCAGTCAGCGTGAGCTCTTGTGCATCGTACTCAAGCCACTGCTGAGCTGATGTTGTCTCCGCAGAAACGCCTAGCGGAAACGCGCATATAACGGTTGAAACCATTAATGCAAAAACGAGTAGTAGGGAAATCCATTTTTTCATAAGTTTTTCCTCCAGTTTTGTAAAAATTTATGTAAAGTTAAGTTAGTCCTTAACAATTTGCTTACTTTGGGCACAATCAAACTTGTTATCGCTTATTGTGATACCCTTTACTGTGTCAACATCGTAGCGGATAGCCGCTGTAATGTTTTCTCGCTTATCCTTAAAGGTGTTACCTGAGATTTCAACATTTTCACAGTTGTTTATAAATACCGCATTATCAATCTTATATTCTTTAAGCGGCTTTTCAACCGAGAAGGTATTGCCCTTAATGGTAACATTCTTTGAGTTGCCGATATTTACGGCGCTGCCTCTGTAATCGGTTATCACATTGTTTTCAATCAGTATCTTATCGTGTGAAACAAACTGTGACTGCTTATCGCCTGAATTTGTACTTATATGTATACTGATTGAGCCGCCTGTTTCTGAATCTGCCTGACCGTCAAGGTATGCACAGTTGGTAATTTTATTATTGCGAACAATAAGGTTTTGCACCTCGAAGCCTTCGTCGCCATTGTACCAGCCCTCAATAGCATGATCGCTTATATCCTTAAAGGTGCAGTTTTCAACAACTGTATCTATACTGTGTAGATATAACGCTCTACCACGAACATTTTGGAAGGTGCAGTTTTTAATTGTGCTCTTTTTAAAGTCGTTAGCTTCGGAATATACAAAGTATTTATCCTTGCACTCGCCTATTTCAAGACCTTGTACATTAGTATCCAAAATAAGTCTTGCTGCAACATCAACACGCTGACCGTTTACCGCTTCAACCGCTTTAATGGTAGGTGAGCCTAAAAGCTTACCTGTTGCAGGGTCTACAATCTTTATCTTGGTGCCCTTTTTATACGAGGTGCCGTTAGTTGTAACCTCTATTGTGTTAGCGGCTACCACCTTTGTAGTATCGGAATACCACTGATATAGGTTCATAACGTCGTCCGAGGTGTTAGAGAAAACACAATCTTCAAGTGTAACAGAGCCTTCACAGCCTTGAATGTGAACACCGTCCGCATTGCCGCAAACCCAGTTGCCGCTTCCCTCTTTTGGCATCATTTTAAAGTTTTTAAGGAGTATATCGCCCTTATTTTGTCTACCTACTATACCGCCGCCTGCGGAATTGTAGATTGTAATATCCTTTAGCGTTACATTTCCAGCACCTAGGAAATCAAAGGTGAAGGTAGAATGTCCGCCACGGTTACTGAGTATTATCTTATCGCCTACCTCTATATAAGGTGCTACGAGATATTTACTTTGGGGTGACATATTTACTGTATATGCGCCCGCTCTTATCTTCTTATAGGAATTAAAGAAGAAGAAGTTTATAGGCTCAGGCTTCATAAGG
Organism: Acutalibacteraceae bacterium; assembly: GCA_045577835.1. Taxonomy (GTDB): domain Bacteria; phylum Bacillota; class Clostridia; order Oscillospirales; family Acutalibacteraceae; genus UBA737. The sequence continues at coordinate 44,606 of JAZNJD010000003.1, forward strand.
TTAGGATTATTTTTATCCCTTACCATTCCGTATCTTGTATCCATACGGTCGTTCATTCTTGGGTCCTCTAAAAGCTCGCTATCACGGTCAAGCTCTAGGGTCATAGTTAGTGTTTCTTCGTTCCAAGTGGTTATGGTACCCTGTACCCAAGGAGCTTCGAGGCAATCAAAATACATATCCTCAATCACGATGTTATCGCAATTTCTCATATTAAAGCAGCCTACGAAGTTATCTATAAGCATTAGTGTACAGCCGTTACCCTTAAGGTGAACACCGTCTGCCTCAAACTCGGAAATATCAAAAACGTGATCTACTTCTTTATCCTTAGGACCTACATAATAGGTTCCTTTTTCGAATTCGAGTACAGTACCTGGGTTTTGAGCTATTGTATTAAGTGCGGCTTGAATTAAGGGACCGTTATCTACAAGCTCATTTACCTTTGCGCCGCAATCCTTTATTTTAAGAACACCCTTTGAAATTTTATCCTTAAAATCAACCGTAGAGTAGTCCTTATCAGGCTTTTCAATATCGGCTAGGGTTACGGTAGTAGGTGTTTTGTCGGAAGGAGCAACTGCATCGTCCGAAAAGAGCTTAACACCTATAAAGGTAGTTGCCGCTATTGAGATTGCCAAAAGCGACGCCAGGCTAATAAGCAAAACCTTTTCGCCTGTTTTAAAGAGTAATTTCATTTTTTTACCTCCTACTCAACCAAGCCGGTGCGCTCAACACCCTGCATAAACTTGTTTTGTAATAATAAGAACATTATGAGTAATGGAATAACGCATATCAAGGTGCCTGCCATAACCACGCCCGCGTGGTATTTCATTGCAAGCTCTATAGATTCCTGTGTTGTGCTTACATCTAATTTCCTAAAGGATTCGTACATAGCGGGTAGCATTTGAGGAAGCATATAGCTTTTTGTATTGTCTATGTACATTCCGGGTTGGAAATAATCGTTCCAATGCCAAACTATTGAGAGCACTAACGCTACAACGGTTGTAGCACCGCTTGATGGCATTATAATACGGAAGAAGGTTCCGTATGCGTTGCAGCCGTCAATTTCGGCGGCTTCTTCAAGACTTTTTGGAAGTCTTATATAATACTGTCTAAAGAGGAAAATAAACAGACCACCGTTTAAGCCCATAGCCAAGAAGCAAGGAACAATCATCGGCAGATAGGTGCCTAACATCTTGAAGTTTGAAAACAGAATATAAAGGGGAACGCTAATTGTCTGCATCGGTACTATTATACTAAATACAACTATACCGAACAAAACACTTTTTCCTGGAAAATTAAACCTTGCAAATCCATAGGCTGTAAGTGAACAGGAAATCAAATGGCCTAGTGTGGCTAAAAATGTTACAAGAAAAGAATTGAAAAATGTTTTCTCGGCATTTAAGGCTTCAAGCGCCAATTTCCAGTTTTCTACCGTTGCTTCCTTTGGTATCCACTTAATAGCCGTGTTCATAACATCGTTGTAGGTTTTAAAGGAGGTTACAAGCATATGTATAAAAGGATATAAGAATACAAACGCAAGACCTATAAGCAATACATAAAGTATCGTTTTTAAAATAACATTTGAAGCAATCCTAACACCCTTTCGGCGCAAGTTTTTCGCATCAAACGAACGCTTTATCCTTTCCAACATTATCACTCCTTTAATAAACCTCAAATATTTTTTAAGCCTCGGTAACCCTTTCCATAGGCTTACGCATAATAAGGAATACAATTCCAACAAATAATGCTATAAATGCGAAATATAGCCAACCCATAGCGGAAGAAATTTCAAGCTTGTTATCAGCGAACGCTACATCCAAAATATAGCTTAGCACTTTATTAGAAGAGCTTGTAAAGCCGCTAACTATTGTAAATACAATGTTAAGCAAAATTGTTGGTGCCATAAGAGGCAGTGTGATTAACCAGAACTGCTCCCACTCGCCTGCCGCATCAACCTTTGCAGCCTCATAAACACTGGGCGACACACTCTGTAAACCTGTGAGGAACAATAGAATTTGTACACCCGAATTCCATAAAACTATGGTAATTCTATTCAGTAACTCCTGCACCATTTCAAGAAACTCTGCAGGTACACTCCTTACAACCTCGTCGGTAAAGAGTAATTCTCTTACAACATTTACCGATTGCTGCTGTAAATTCTCGCCTAAAATCTGTTCAAGAATAAAGCCGGTACCAAGTATTACAGGAAGGAAAAATACCAAACGGAAAAAAGCACGGCATTTAATCTTTCGGTTAATTATTATTGCTACGAAGAACGAGAAGAAGAGTATTAGAAATAGATTTATAAGTGTATCGCTTACCGATTCAATAAAATAAGGAATGAACTTTACATCCTCAAAAAATACCGATGAATAGTTCTTTATGCCTACCAAGCTCATTGAGAAGGTAGACGCATCCTTAATATCGGAAAAGCTAAATGCAAAAGAAAGAATAACGGGAAATACAAAGAACACCAATGCACCAATCAGCCACAACGATATGAATGAATAACCAACAAGTGCTTTTCTTTTTTGAAAACCGCTTAACTTTTTCATTGCCCTTATCCTTTCTTTAAAAACTTATTTTATTACCTTATAGCTGTTTGCCTCAACCGTTATATCTAGCTCGGTTATAGGCTCATCGTTATAATTTACTATTATTTTAGCGCCGTTTGAATAGGTGATTTTAGCAACGCCTGATTGTTTTTCGTGATTTTTAATGGTGGCGTCGGATAAAAATGCTAGGTCACCTTTAAGCTCGGTGTAAATTTCTGCTACCTTTTCTCCCCAAGTACGATAGTCAGATGAGAAAAGCAACGAGAAAGAGGAATCTTCTAATCTATCGCTGTTTTCATAGCTTAACATAAAGGTTGGCATATATCCGTATTCAACCCATTTAAGCTTGGTCTCGGTGATATCGTTTGAGAGATTGCCTGGGGTGGTTGCGCTGTAATTTATGTATCCGTGCAATACCATTTGTAAAAACGGAACTGCCTCATCTAAATAGAGATATTCAGAGCTTCTGTCAGGTAGATTGAATATCGTATTCGCATACTTTATGGTATATGGAGAAAATCCGTCAACCGCACTTTTTACAGAGGCTTCATCAGATTTTTTAAGATAATTTCCAATTTCCTTTGTAAAATCTGTTCTTGACATTCTAGCTCTTTGCTCATAATCCTCATATAGAATACTGCCAAAGCCCTCAAAGGCTAACCCTGCGCCGCTATATGTTGCAGTTTTTATATCCTTATTAAATCTTTTAAGCTGTGTTGTAGGATTTAAAAGGAATAGCTTCTCGCCTTCATCGGTTAGCGGAATGTTATCAATCTTATAAACTACATCGCTGTATTTTGAAAATCCGCCGACATCAATATTTGCCTTCAAATAATTTTGAAGCAGATAAACATTAGTGTTTTTATTTTCTTTTATAAGGTTTTTGAGTCCCTTTTTACCGCCTGCTGCAGAGGAAACTGCAGAAGAACTCGGATAACTGTAATATCCGTTTTTCTGCCAACCGTAAAGAATGGAAGAAATATTTTTAACACCGTCTTTATTTAAATCCTTGAGTATTTTATCTATATCCTCAAAGGATGCAGTAACTAAAGAGGTATCGGATAACATCGAGCTTTTCTGAACGCTTACAAGAAAATCAACAGCTGCAGTAAAGCTTTTTGCATTTTCATTCTTATTTAAAAGCTTATTATCAACTAGCCAATCTCTATAAATACCAGCCATTTCACTGTAGCCGCACTCAGAAGAATTTAAAACGGTATATTCTATGCTAAGATCACCTGTAAGGGTGGTTTTTTCGTAGTTTGAAACCTCGTCGCCCGTACCTGTGCTCATAAAATACTGCTTTCTAAGATTTAAAACGGGGAAAATTCTGTTTACTGCATATACCGATTTATCGGTCTGCAGGGTTATTGAACAGTTTTCTGCGCCCTCTATGATGTTAGCAAAAAGTCCCTTATCAGCATGAGAAACACCAAAAACGGGAGCGCAAACCTTTTGAACACCGTTCTTTTGCTTATCGTCCTTTTCGTCTAGGCTTTTTAGCATATCATCGTAAACATCAAGGGTTAAAACCGAGTTTGATGAAGCATAACCGTCAAATCTATAAAGCGCGCCGCAACCGTCGGGTACTAAGAAATATCCCTCGCTGCCGCCCTTTGTTGCAGTTATCATAGGAAGAATGTCGATACTAGTTATACCGTATTTTCCGTCTTCCACTATTGATTTTTTAGGAAGAGAAACCGATACGCCGCTATCATTTAACACAAATTCAAGGCTAAAGCTAATGCCGAGTCTTGAAAATACGAAATCCATACGAATACCGTTATCTATCTTTCTGAAAACAGTCTTACACATATCGGAAAGATTGTTTATTACATCACTCTTTTTCTCAAAGTCGGTGTATTTTAGGTTTACAATCTGTTTTAGCGCCTTAGCGGTTAACTTATTTTTTATTTCCTTGCCATACTCAGCCTCGGTAACACCTGTTGACCAAAGTTTTACACCGCTATTTTTATCTAAAATATCGAGTTTTGTTTCAGTAGGGTCATACTGCAAAATAAGATTTTCGTTGGAGCAGATTTCGGTTACGGCATCAAATTCAACTACTTTAGCGTTTTTATTTACATCGTCTCTAGCTAAAACAGGGTGTGAGCTTGTATCGTTTGCGCCACAGCCTGAAAAAACTAAAGCTATAACAACTAAAAGTGCTAACGCTTTAAATAAACGCTTCACCGTAATCCCTCCTAATCTAAATTAGACTTTGATTCTTAATCTCCAAAATTAGTTCTTTAAAAAACAATAATACCTGATATACGAAAACAAATAAAAGTATAACTACTGCCCAGATAAGCAAAATTGCGATAATACCTATAAATGCTACGAACAATCCCTTTAAAAATCCGTAGTCATTAAGTCGCATAAAAGCAACGAAGTTTAGTATTACCATCCACACAATAACAAGTGTACTAAGTGTGTTAAATAGCCCTGCTGTCTCGGTTGAGCAGACATAGGATATTCCTATTAATATAGGTGTGCATACTATGTAGGGCACATAACAGTAAATAGCGCCTGTGAGTGCCTCCGAAAACTTTGCTTCGCCGCCCATAAGGGTTGTTGTTGAATATGAACCGATAACCCAAGAAAACACCGGTACAAAGAGGATTGCTAAAAGCAACAAAACGTTAACATCCTCGGGAAGATTTTTGTTTAGCGGAAAGTGTGTAAGGTATACACTAGCTACCCTACATACCGCTGCTGCGAGGCATATTAAAATTAGTGTAAGTACGGGTGGATGCGCCCTGTCTCTCTTTATCAAATCAAACGCATCAAGCGGATGAAATAATATCTGGGCACACATTTTAATCGATTTAATAACGCCTCACCTCGCAATTCTTTTTTTATTTTATCAATCTATATGGAAAAGTTCTCTGTTCCATCTGTCTACTATTTTCTTTAGTTTACCAAGACCTATTGCTATAGCAAAAACTGCCACTATAACCGCTATTGCAACAAAAGCGAAATTATCGGTTATTTTATCGTGAAGAAGCTTACCGTATGCAGTACCGTAATCTTCTCTGTTATCCGAAATTTCAAAATGCTCCATAGCCTTGTTGTAATTTTTCTTTTTAAGCTCTATTGTGCCTAAAACATCGTGTGCAAAGGCATAGCTTGAATTAAGCTCAATTATTTGGTTTAGCACTTCGTTAGCTTCATCATATCGTCCATTTTCAAAATATGTAAGTGCTAGTGCAACCTGTTTCATAAAATAGGTTTGTTCAAAAATTTGGATATTTCCGCGCTCAGAATCGAGAACATATACCCTACCTTCACTATCAACATCAAGTGCTACAGGCATTGAGAAATATCCTCTTGTGTCACCCGAGCCACCGAAGGTTGATATTGAATTTCCCTTTTGGTCGTACTGATAAATTGTTTTCGAATTGGTTTCGCAAACATATATTAGACCTGTGCTGTCAACTGCAATGTCATTATAGTAGGGCACTATCATAACATTGTTTTTATCATAAACATATTCGCCGAAAAACTTTTCTTCGTATATGTTTTCGCCTACCGAGGTAATTTTTTTAATCTGGTCCTTTCGGCTGTTAGCAACGGCATAAACTATACCGTCATCACCTAAATCAAAGTTGTTATAAGCCGAGGGTTGAACCTTGGTTATGAGCGCCTTTTGTGTTTCTGAGGCGAACATACTTATAAACATATTTTTAAGCGAAAAGCCAACCTTATCAGAGCCTAAATATCCAAAGAACTCATTGTTTTGGGTTATGCTCATAAACTCTTTACCCATAACAACATATATAAGCTCACTGTTGTTTACCATTATTTTGGTGGGCTCATATATCATAGTATCGCTAAGAAGGTCTGATTTAGGTTTCGGAAATTCTTTTTTGAGTGTTCCGTCAGCATTGAGGCTAAGAAGTCGCTTATTACCTGTATCTGCTATATAAATTTCGCCTCTCGGTGTTACATAAACGCCCTTTGGGCCTTTAAGTCCGCCTGCATCCTCTGCTTTAAAGCTTGTCACAAATTCGCCGCCTGCGGTTAGCTTTAAAATACGGTCATTGCCTGTATCGGCAATGTAAACGAAGCCGTCTTTTGCTATAAACATATCCTCAGGCATATTCATTTCCACACCGTCGAAGCTACCGCTTATTATTGAGGTAACCTTAAAGGTTTCGGGTAATGTCGCACGCTCAAAGCTTTCATTTACCGAATAGGAATAATCTATTCCCTCGTTTAACGCCAAGGTTGTTCCGACGCTACTTATTAAAATTAGAACTGCTAATAATACCGCACTAAGTTTTGAAAATATCTTCACGCCGAAACTCCTTTCTGTTTATTTTTTCTGATTTTATGCCTTTATTCCTGAATAAGCCATAGAATCTACTACGTGCTTTTGCATAAACACATATATTAATATAGTAGGAACTATTGTTACAAAGCTTGCCGCTGCTGCCGCACCTGCACGGGCAATAGAGTTACCCGATGAAATGAGCTGCATAGCAAGAGGTAAAGTTTTAAGTGCTTGGTCCTGTATATAGATTAGCGGTGTAAAATAGTCATTCCAGTTAGCAACAAAGGAGAAAACTACCAAGGTTGCCATTACAGGCTTTAAGAAAGGAACTACTATTTTAAAGAAAATCTTAGTTTCGCTGGCACCGTCTATTCTTGCTGCCTCCAAAAACGAATCGGGAAGCTGCTGCATAAACTGTCTTACCAAAAAGAGATTATATGCAACCGCAATTTTTGGAAGAATAAGTGCCCAATATGTATCTACCATTCCAAAGGAATTAACTATTAAATAGTTTGGTATCTGAATAACGTAGGTTGGGAACATAAGTCCCATAAGAATTAGAGAAAATATGAAGTTTCCGCAAGGAACCTTGTGCTTTACAAGACCGTAAGCCGCCATTGAGGTTAAAATAACTATTAAGAGAACCACCACAACGGTAATCATTACACTGTTAAATGCGTATCTCGAGAACGGAACATCAAAGCCATCAAGCACTATAAACAGGTCTTTAAAGTTTTTAAAGGTGGGGTTTTCTACAAAAAACCTCGGTGGGAAGTAGAAAAGCTCGTTTAAAGGCTTTAGCGATGTTGAAACAACATATATTAAAGGCAGAGCCATAAAAAAGGCAAAAAGAGTAAGTATAAGGAAACCAAGCGTATTACCAACCGTAATGCGCGATACTTTTCCTTTTATTTTTATCTTTAAACCCTTTTGAACTGACATTTATTTTCAATCCTTACTAAGTAATTTCATGGCAATCTGACCAATGCCGAATGTGAATATAAATAACATAACCGATATTGCGGCGGCATAACCCATCTCAAAGCGAATAAACGCATAATCGTAAAGGTGTGCTACTATCGTGTGACCTGCATAGTCAGGGCTAGGCATTCCCGCAACCGTAACTGCAATATCAAATACACCGAACGCACCTACAACTGCATTTATAATACCGAAAAGCAACTGTGGCTTCATCTGCGGCAAAATTATATAAAGCAGTTCTTGTGCTTGACTTTTAATACCGTCCATCTGACCTGCTTCTATAAGCTCAGGCGAGGTGTTTTTTAGACCCGCAATAAATACCATAAAGTTAGAGCCTAAGCTCATCCATATAGAAATTATGATGATAACTATCATAATTGTTGCAGGGTCGGTGGTCCAATAAATCGGCTCGTTTATGACGCCTAGTTCAAACAGAACGTTATTTATAAGACCATAACGGTCGGGCGAGAAGAAGTAAAGCCAAACAACCGTCATCGCAATAGAGCTTGTAATAGATGGAGCATAAAACGCAAGTGAAAACAGCTTACTGCAAGGCGCTTTATTGATAACCCAAGCGAGTAAAAAAGAGGCTATAAGGCTTACAGGACCCGATATCACAGCAAAAACAACCGTGTTAGATACCGCTGTAATAAATACGCTATCCTCCATAAAGAGCAGTTTGTAGTTTGTAAGACCTACAAAATCGGGTGCTTCAAGAAGATTGTAGTTTGTAAGGCTTATTCCTATACATATAATGATAGGTGCTAAAACAAAAACTGCATAGAGAATCAGAAACGGTGCAGTAAATAGAATACCGGTACGATACGTATTAAATTTTTTCATCGTTACCGACCTCATTTGCTTTTAGAATCAATATATAAATCGTATTCCTGTTGCTTGCGTTTAAGCTCGATATTTATATCCTCAACCGCCTCTTCAAGAGAGCTTCTAAGGTCCATACCGCTTTCAACGCAGCGAATCCAAGCGTTTTGTATATGACGGCTTGTGTAATAACCGCCGAGAACTATCTTACTTTCAACATTGTTTTCAAGGAAGGTGTTTATAACTGCGCTTTCCTCTTTAGAGAAGGGCAGTGCCTCAAAGGCCTTCTTGTTTGCAGAGAAGTATCTAGCGGTGATACCTAACTGACTTTCAATGCCGTTTGCAAATCTTATCTGTGTTTCGTCAGACATCCACCATTTAAGGAATTCCCAAGCTTCCTTTTTATGCTCTGACTGTTCCATAATCATAGAGCAGTCAACAGGAAGTCCTGAGCTACTGCGGTTAAGACCATCTTCTGTTACCGTAGCGGGTATTGGTGCTATATCCCAGTTACCCGCAATTTCGGGAGAAGCAGAGGTGAATGACAGATAATCAGCCGATGTACCGATTATCATGGGCATTTCGCCTGTTCTAAATCTAGTGAAATAGTTAGAGGATACAGGGATACTGTAGTTTGTATAAAGCTCACAGGTCTGCTTAAATGCCGAGAAAGCCTCTTGAGTATCGAGGGCGGAGAAATGACCGTCCTCCGAATAGTACGCGCCGCCGTTCTGGAAAAGAAAGGCATCGTAAATCATAGGTATAAAGCATTTAAGACCACTCTGATAAAGAACAGGTAATGTTGTGTTATAGAAATCATCCCAAGTATCAGGTGGGGTTAAACCTAATTCATTAAACACATCTGTACGGTAATAAATACTGCGGAAGCTTATGGTTTCGGGTAATGCATAGGTTTTACCGTTATATTCAAGGGGTTTGAACGCTTCAGGGAATATGCCCTCTTTTAATTTATCAAAGCCCTCCATTGTAGATAAATCAATTATGGCATTTCTTACCGCATATTCGACCGCAAGCCCCGAAGAAGAGCCTAAAACTACATCGGGTGCGGTGCCCGCCGCTACCGACAGAATAAGTGAGTTTACTCCTCCTGTTGTAAGCTGTGTTGCGGGTAAGGTATTTATCTTAATATTTATTTTACTTTCAGGGGTAAATGTAGCATCGGATAGCTGTTTTATAAGCTGACACCATTCTGTGCCCTTACCCACCCAAACGTCGAGTGTTACATCGGCTTTAATATCGCTTGCCGCTGTGCTTACACTCTGATAGTCCTTAGTGAAGCTAACTATAAGCTTTACAATGGCAAAATATATGTTTTGCCACCATTTAGCATCGTAGCTCTCTATTTCCTTATCGGGAGAAGCTATCCAGAATTTATCAATACCAAGCGGTACAGATTTAATATTGTTAATCCAATCACCAAGGTTTCCGAGCGCTGTTTCAAGGTCGGTTAAACGCTTAGGTATACGGTCGGTATCCTCTACCATCTGGTCAAGCTGTTCTGCAATAGATGCAAAGCTGTTACTCATTGAGGACTTTTTGCCCGCCAACTGCCTGATAGTTTTTTCACATTCTAAAACTACATCTCTAATCTCGGCAAGCTCATTTTCTATACCGGGGATATTTTTATCTATTTCGTAATCGTAGTTGTTATCAGGGTCCTCACCTGTTATCATCTTAACCTTACGGATAAGTGAGGACAACGATCTTGTAGCACCGTAAAGTGATTCTTCAATCCTGCCATACTCACCTATTTTTGCGGTAAAGGTTATTGTATGTTCGCCCTTATCGAGCCAGAATAAATAAGGCTCTCCCTCATCGTTTGAAACGGTGTGTGAATACCATTTATCGTTAAATTCAAAACGGTAGCATTCCATTTCGGCAAATGGAATTTGGTCGTCAATCAAAATCTGTCTAAAAACAGGAAGACCGTCGTTATACCACTGTGAAATTCTAAGACCTAGCTTATAAAAGCCTGATTTTTTAGCGGTAAATTTCCAGGTTACGCTCTGGTTTCCCTTTGCAAAGCCTGCGCCGCCTAAATAGTTCATCTTGGTATTGTAAAGTGAAACAGGTGAAGCACTAGGGTCACCACTGCTCTCAACACCCACTACAGAGCTTGTTTTTTCAACTACCTTTTTAAAGTCCTCAGCCTCGAACTCGATAGTTGTGCCCTTGGTATTTTTCTCGGACTTAGAATATGTACTCATAACCTCAGAATACGAGGGAATAGCTTTTGGAGCATCAAGGAAGATGGAATATATAAGAATTGGCTCTCTTATATATTCAAATGTTATTTCGTTTGTGCCTTTATTAAGGTAGAACTTAAGAGGTGCGGTGTATTTACCGTTTCTATCGGTAATATAGCTTTCTGCATCCTTAAAGAATTCCTCCGAGAATGGCTTAACCTCATCACCGTTATCGTCCTTTAAAGGAGCGTTTGTATCCTTAAAGAAGCGCAAAATTTCAATGTTTTTAACCTCTTCGAAAGGAGTCTTACCGTTAATTAAAACCTTACGCTGAATAGCTGCGCCGCTACCGCTTAGCGCACGGTAGGTTATACCTATATTATAAAGGCCCTCTTGCTCTACATTGATATTAAAACTTAATTTTTCCTGTTGCTTATCCCAAACAATACCGTTGACATCTTTAGAATCTACCTTATAAGATGTAGCGAAGTTTTCTGCTGAATTGAAAATAGATACCGCATCAAAGCTTATTCTATCGCCGCTATAATCCTTATAACCGTTTTGGCTATACTGCTTTAAAACGGCGGAATAATAGGTTTCTTGCTGCTTTGTAAAATCGGTTACTGTTTGAGCGTTTTCATCTGTTTCGGCAAGAGCCATAGGCAGAACAGAGAAAATTACGCAAAAAGCCAAACATAAAGCCAACATTGATTTTAAAATCTTCTTATGCATAATTTCCCTCCATTCTAAATTAAAATATTTTATTTAAAAAGATAACTTTTTGGATTTTACAACCTTTATGCAAATAAATGCAACTATTGCCGCTGCAATCAATACATCGAATCCTATAAGACCGAAGAATGCAGGTTTTAACCATTTTGCCTTTGGAACTAGCTCTACATCGGAATCGGATACAGGTTTCTTTACTGTTGAAGAGCCATCCTTAAAGGGTGTTACCTTTATTTCAGATGTACTTGACACAAAGGAATAGGTATCGTTATAGGTGTAATAATAGTTCCAACCGCTATCTCCTTGCATATCAGAGAAGCCCTCGTTGGTGCTTGTAAGAGGTGTGCCAAGCACTCCACCTACAGGAGTTTCAAATATCTGGAAATACATATATGTCCAGAAATAAGGCACTTCAGAACGGTTTCTGGTTACCATATAAATCTTTTCGCCGGCCTTCATATCAGACGAAACATTTACAATTATTGCATCCTCTGCATTGAAGGTACCCGCCTCAAAGGTGTAGAAACCGCTTCTATCTGACGGGAACAAAATCTGTCCCTTATCATTAAATATCATAATATCGAAAAGCTTGCCCTTTGGGTTACCGCCAAGCCAATCGCCTATATTTTCAGAGTTGAGGTTACCGTAAACACTTACGGTGCTATCCTCTTGAACTGTATAGGAACGAACCATACTGTAGTTAGGTGTAGATGCGGCGGTTGTTTCCATAAGGAGTGCCATGTGACCTTTAGATGCGGGGTTTTCCCAATCGTCTACATACCACATCCACTTTTCGTCATCGAAATTCTTGAGCATATATGGTTCGAAACGAACATCCTTCATACCTGCAGAATCAGCAGCAACATAAGGAGAATTACTGTATTCTGTGTTAAAGAGATATGTACAAACCTTATCTGCGGAAGACATATAATACTTTATACCATTTTCAGACTGTTTGTTTGAAAATGCAGAAGAATAATCTGTGCCGCCAAATTTAATACTGATTTCACCCTCAACAGACTGTACAACTGAAGGTGAGATAAGAATTATAAGATACTCCTCGCCCTTAACAGCGGTAACCGATGCAGAAATATCAATGCTCTTTCCAGCAGCTACCTTCGTATAAGCTTCTTTTGTGGGATATATCTTTTCAAAGTTTGATTTTTTAACAATGGCTACACCGATTTCGCCTGCAGAAGATGTATTCTTAACACTTCCCTTAATCGAAACCTTACCGTTTTTCTCAGATCTAATTCCAATAGCGAGGCTTTGCTGGTTGGTCACTGTAAACTTATCCTTAGAGAGCTTTGCACCATAGCTTTTAAGAACTATCTCCTTAACCGAGCCTTCGGATAAATACCAGCTCTTATCGTCTACGTTATAGTGTTCTGCCACATCAAAAATATTTTTAGCAGGAATTATAGGTGTTTTAAAGGTTGAAGTGGAAGCGTAGCAGTATCTCCAATTGGTTTTGCCCTGTACACCTACATAATCGTCACTTGAATTACCAACTTTTTTCTTTTCTCCGTCTACAGTTAAAGAAACATTGGCTATAATTTGTACCGATGGGTTAAGACCCTTGGTTAAATTCTTGGATATGAAGAGAATTTCATCGCCCGCCTTTGCCTCATAACCGCCGGCGAAGGTTGATGGGGTTGTTCTGTTTTGCTCGGTGTTCTTAAACACCTCAAACTTATTTGAATCGGCAGGATATAAAACTGTATTGCTGCGCTTTTCTATAACCATAAAGCCTATGGTATCAGTGTTTTCGGGAACGCCCATTGCCGCAGTTATATCAAGTAATACTGTACCTGAGAAATCTAAATATCCGTCTTTTTGTACCGTATATCCTTTTGCGGTAAGATAATCATTTGTTGTGCACATTGTGTGCGGGCCAACACGGATACCTGCATAGTCAGAAGCAGGGTCGTTAGCTGACAGGCTGTTCACCCACCACCAAGTACCGTCGAAATAACCTAAATCTCTGAAACCATTGGTTTCTGCAGGGATAGCGCCCTCGGGAATTGTTGGTGTTTCAAAACCACTTACAGCTAATTTATAGTAGTTCCAATTGTTTTTGCCCTGTTCGGTGCTGTAATCCGAATATGTAGAGGCTATTTTTTCTCTGTTTTCGCCTATTCCCTTATATATATCGAATATAACCTGTAAAGCAGGGGTTTTATCGGTCAAATTTTTAACAAGAAAAATTATTTCGTCGCCCGCTTTGGCATTGATAACGCCTGTTACACTCTTTATAGTGGTGGTTTCAAGCTCGGTATTTTTAACGGTATAAAAATCAGCCTTACCCGAAGGATATAAAACTGTATTGCTCTTTCGCTCTAAAATCATAAAGCCTACCGAATCAGCACCCTTTTTGATGCCCGACACGGTTTCCTCATCTAAAAGGATAGAGCCTGAAAAGTCATACTCGCCCGCCTCTTTAAATGTATAGCCCTTGGCTACCATATATTTTTCGGTAGCGCGCATATTATATTTTTCTATGTTTGATTTACTGTCAGTACCATTTATGTACCACTTTTTCGAGGCAGCAGATGTAAGCGCAGTATATGAAGACTCTGCTACAGAATTGATAGGTAAAATTACCATACTAAGCAGAATTATCGCACTCACTAAAACACTTAGAGTTCTTTTCATCCTTGTATCCCCGACCTTCATTTATATATTAAAATGTGACTCTTTGAGCAACTTTTCACAAGCGGAGTAAAATTTTAGCAATTTTAATCAAAAATTTCCCCATATCATTTGCTTCAATTATACCATTTGGGCAACAATTGGTCAATCTAACATTGTTCAAGCTTATTGTAATATTGTCCACTTGGCAAATTTTTTGTTGACTATTTTGCAAAAAAATGTTAAATTGTTATACAGAAAGAATGTATGTTTGAAGGTGATTTTTTGGAATTTCCGAGGCTTTCTCTGGAAAGAGAATTAAATGTAACAGCGTTTTGTTCTCTGTTTTATTATGAATGTAATAAAAATCATCCTCCCTTCCCCGAAAAGCACGATTTTTGGGAGATGTGGTACCTTGACCGAGGCAATGCTTATATGCTGCTTGACGATAGCAGAATTAGTATTTCGCAGGGTGAATTCTTCCTTATCCCGCCTAACGCTGAGCACGGTCTTTGCGGAGACGGTGTAAACAATTTTAACATATTCATAATATCCTTTGTATGTGACAGTCCTCTGCTTTACGATATTTCGTCAAGAATAATTCCCTTTACCGCTAAAATGAAGGAGCAATTTTCCGAAATAGTAGACGAAACCCACAATGCCTTTTTAATTCCTATAGTAGATAAAGGTACTATCGAGCTTTCAGAACGAGAATCTCATCCTTTCGGCTCAACACAGATGGTTGAAAATTTAACCGAAGTTTTTCTTATAAATCTTATAAGACATCAAAAAGGATTACAGAATAAAGATAAGATTTTGACCGACTCAAAGCTTAAATTAGATATTTCAACCTCGAAAAAGAAAATTTTAAAGGATATTGAAGAATATCTTTTAGAGCATATATACGAAAAAATTTCTATTACAGATATTTGCAACACCTTTAATTACAGTAAAACCCATATCAGCACAATCTTTAAACAGGAAAAAGGTCTTACTATAATTGAACATTTTACCGAGATGAAGATAGCAAAGGCTAAAGACCTAATCCGAGAAAATGAGTTTTCTCTTTCTCAAATTGCAACAATACTCGGCTTTTCAAGTCCCGGATATTTCAGCAAAACCTTTAAAAAGGTTGTTGGGATGACACCTGAGGAATATAAGGTTTCGCTTAGAAACTATCTGTATTACAATTTAAAATAATTAAAATAATATTTCGGAGGTACGTTTATGAAAACTGTTAAGGACAAAAAATTAGTTGTAGGTGCTGACTTTGCCGGCTTCCCTCTAAAAGAAGCGGTAGTAGCACACCTTAAGGCAAAGGGTTGGGAAATTACCGATATGGGCGTTAAGGCTGACAGCGACCCTAACGATACCGACCTTATGTTCCACCGTGTAGGTCTTAGAGTTGGCGCTATGATTTCCGAGGGCGAATTTGAGCGAGCACTTTTATTCTGCGGTACAGGTATGGGTATACATATTGCGGCTAGCAAATGCCCCCACGTTCACGCAGGCGTTGTAGAGAGCGTTCCTGCAGCACTAAGAGCTATCACAGGCAACGGTGTTAACGTTCTCGCTATGGGTGCTTTCTATGTAGCTCCCGCTATGGGCTGTGATATTGCTGATGCATATCTTAATGCAGAATTAGGCTCAGGTTATGAGTGGTGGCACAACTTCTACGAATTCCACAAGCTTGCTATCGATGAGCTTGAAGAATTTGACTATGAAGAATATAAGAAGAACGGCTTTAAGGTTAATAAGCTTGGCGACTTCGACCTAAAGCTTGAAACCAAGCCCGAATAATTTTTTAATTTAATATTTATCCTCCTTTCTTAGAATTTTAACAATAGCAAACAGGGTGCGAGTATTAAATACTCGCACCCTGTTTGTGCTTTTTGTAAAATTGCAATACAACTAATAAAATAAAGAATCACACTGTTGATATCGGTGATTGACAAATTATTTTACTATGTTTATAATGGTTATAGTTAGTCGAAACAGTAATAAATTTTACTGTTTCGACACCAAATCTTTGATTTGGTAACGAATTTTCTTTGAAAATTCGACTATACCCATTGCAATGAATGTCGTGCATAATAAAATTATTAAATATTTTTATTATGCAGAGCCGATTTTATCGGCTGTCGAAGCGCTTTCTAGCGTTTCGACAAACTACAATCATTATAATAGTTATAGTTAGTAGAAACGCAAAGGAGCTTTAATAATGTTTTTTGAAAAAAATACCAATCTTTTAAATGATTTTTCCCGTATTTCCAAAACAGCGGGAGCACGAGCCGACTATGTTCAGGGCGGCGGCGGAAATACCTCGGTAAAGCTTTCGGACGGTTTAATGGCCATCAAGGCCTCAGGATTCTGTCTTTCAGACATTGAGCCTGATAAAGCTTATGCCGTTTTGGACGGTGCGGCACTTCGTACTTTTTATCTAAACAGCGAGCCTACCCAATTTGAAAATGTGGAAACCGCAGGCTCCACCAAGGCTAAGGAATCAATCCAAACTATTGAAGGTCTAGCACAGCTACGTCCCTCAGTAGAGGCGGGTTTCCATTCTATTCTTAAAACCTTTGTAGTTCATACTCACAGCGTATATGCTAATCTTGCTGCCTGTGCAGTCAACTGCAAGGAGCTTTGCACTGCAGCTTTTGAAGATGCTGAATATTCCTGGGGTATGGTTCCCTATGTAGATCCCGGCGCCAACCTCACCTTTGCCATTCGTGATGAGCTGCGCCGTGTGGAAAAAGCTACCGGTAAGCTTCCGTCAATTATCATTATGCAAAACCATGGCATTATCGCCCATGACGATGACCCTGACCGTTGCCTTGAATTGCACGCAGATGCCAATAAGCGCTTAGCAAAGCAGTTCGGCATTACCGATGATTGCTTCCCAAAGGTAGAGATCAAAGAAATTGAAGACGGTCTCTTTGAGGTGGCTACCCCTTTCCTTACCGAAGCAATAGCAAGCGGCGAATATACCGAAAAATTCCTCTTAGAAGAGCCCCTATATCCCGACCAAATGGTATTTTTGATTGGCTCTTTCTCAATGGATAAAGAAATTGTTGAAGAAGGTCAATGCGTTGCTGATAGCAAAACCGGTTGCGTTCGTATGCGAATGGACGGCAAAAAAGCACAGGTCATGGCAGAGACTCTGACCGCAGTAGTATTTGTTGTCTCCAATATTAGAGCCGCAGGACATCCCCTTTCCACCATGGGCGAGGCTGCTAAGAACTTTATTGCCAATTGGGAGAGCGAAAAATACCGTAAATCCTTGGCAGGAAAATAATAAGCTTGGCAACTTTGAAATAAAGATTTAAACCAAGCCTAAATAATACAATTTAAAAACTACCTAAATACAGGGTGCGAGTATAAAAAATACTCGCACCCTGTTTATTAACTATAGCCACAGTTTATTCTTAAAATAAAAAACCAAGTCCTGCGAAAAATCGCAAGACTTGGAATAATTGATAAGAAATTATCTCTTTGAGAACTGTGGTGCACGACGAGCGCCCTTGAGACCGTATTTCTTTCTTTCCTTCATACGTGGGTCACGTGTGAGGAAACCTGCCTTCTTAAGTGCTGGGCGAAGCTCTTCGCCTGCAAGCAAGAGTGCACGGGAAATACCGTGACGGATTGCGCCTGCCTGACCGGTAACGCCGCCGCCTGTTACGGTGCAAACTACATCGAACTTATCAGAATTCTCTGTGAGAACTAATGGCTGACGAACGATAACCTTTAGGGTTTCGAGGCCGAAATAATCATCTATATCTCTGCCGTTGATGGTAACCTTACCGGTACCATTATAAAGACGAACACGGGCAACAGAACTCTTTCTTCTGCCGGTGCCGTAGAAATATGGCTTTCCTTCAAACATTTATTCTGTCTCCCTTCTTAAAATTCGATTCTTTCAGGCTTTTGAGCTACCTGTGCATAGGTTTCGCCTGCGTAAACGTGAAGTCTTGTAAGAGCCTTACGGCCGATAGTAGTATCAGGAACCATGCCCTTAACTGCTAATTCCATAGCAAGCTGTGGACGGGTCTTCATAAGGGTTGCATACTGAACTTCCTTAAGACCGCCAACATAGCCTGTG
Source organism: Acutalibacteraceae bacterium (assembly GCA_045577835.1). GTDB lineage: Bacteria > Bacillota > Clostridia > Oscillospirales > Acutalibacteraceae > UBA737. The sequence continues at coordinate 62,903 of JAZNJD010000003.1, forward strand.
TGGCGACGATAATACTTCTTTTCAAGCTTCTTTCCTGTGAGAACTGCCTTTTCAGCGTTGATTACTACGACATGGTCGCCGCAGTCAACATGAGGTGTAAATTCAGGCTTGCCCTTACCTCTGAGTAAGTCAGCAACCTTAACAGCTGTACGGCCAAGCGGTCTGTTAGCTGCATCTACTATATACCATTTACGCTGAACTTCAGCAGGTTTTGCCATAAATGTAGACATAATGCTAAACCTCCAAATTATTTAAGTTATTAAGTCAAAAAATAAAATGCGACTTAAATCAGCTTGAATATATTACCACGCAAAAACACTTTTGTCAACACATTTTTTCAAAAATTATAACTTTAAAGTCATTATCTCTTTATATCTCTTGTTTTCTCTTTTTTTCTCTTGTTTGCTCACTTTTAATTTTTGATATTTTTTGCTTTATTTTCGATTTTTTTAAAATAGAATTGAATTTAGCATAAATTTATGGTAATATATTGTAGTTATCAAACATATAAATTTACACCGATTTGGAAGGAACAGCTTATGCGTATACTGTGTATTGGGGATGTTTGTGCACCCTGCGGCACCGAGGCTTTGCTAAAAGCCCTACCTACCCTTAAAAAAACCTTAAATACCGATGCTGTTATAGTGAACGGTGAAAATTCAGCCGAGGGCAACGGTATTTCTATTCATAGTTCTAGTCTTATTTTTTCGGCGGGCGCCGATGTTATAACAGGCGGAAACCACACGCTAAGGCACAGAGAAATACACGAAAAGCTAGACGAAAACCCATTTTTATTGCGCCCACACAATATAGATACGCCTTACGGCAGCGGATACTGTCTTTTAGACCTTGGCAGAGTGCAAATAGCGGTTATAAACCTTTCAGGTCAGATTTATCTTGAAAAGGAAAAGGCAACGAACCCGTTTATTGCCGCTGATGAACTTATCACAAAGGCAAAGAATGACGGCGCAAAGCTTATCTTTGTTGATTTTCACGCCGAGGCTACAAGCGAAAAGCGTGCCTTAGGATTTTATCTTGACGGCAAGGTAACTGCCGTTTTCGGCACACACACCCACATTCAAACCAATGATGCGCAGGTATTACCAAACGGCACAGGCTATATTACCGATCTTGGTATGACGGGTGTGCACCAATCAATTTTAGGTGTTAAAAAGGAAATAATAATAAATAGATTAAAATCTAATGATATGTCGAAATTTGAGTTTGCAGAAGGCGAATGTATTTTAAACGGTTGCCTTTTCGATGTGGATATGAACACAGGACTTTGCAACTCGGCAGAGCCGATATATAAAAAAGTATGAAAGAGGTGAAGTGATACAATGGTTATAAAGAAATTCCTTTGCGTTTTTTTAGCTGTTTTATCACTTATTACCCTTTGCTCTTGCGGCGATGAAGCGGATAAAACAAATAAGCCTACCGCCTCGAAACCCGCCACTACTGTTTCAAAAAACGAAATAAATCTTCTTTACTGCCGTTCTGATAGCTTTAACCCTTACACCGCTGTATCAAAAACAAACAGAGATTTATCAAAGCTACTCTTTGAGCCGCTTGTTAAAACCGATAACGAATTTAATCCTGTTTTGCGTCTTGCTAAAACCGCAACTTTAGGTGATAAAACCTGTACGGTAGAGCTAAAATCCGCTTCCTTTTCGGACGGTTCAGCCGTTACCGCAAACGACGTTATATATTCATATAATATAGCTAAAGCCTCTGCCACCCAATATGCCCACAAGCTTTACGAGGTTGCAAGGGTTGAGGCTACAGGTAATAAAACGGTTGTATTCCACCTGAGTAGAAATGACCCTTATTTTCTAAACCTTATCGATTTTCCAATTATTAAAGCGGAAAGTGACAAGCAGACCGACTCTGACGGTGTAACCGCTCCGCCTATTGGCTGCGGCAGATATATATTAAGTGATAACAATACTACACTTACCATAAATAATAACTTTTTTGGCAACAAGCCAAGTATTAAAAAAATAGCCCTTATTGATGCGCCTGACGAGACTTCTATTTCCCACTATGTTGAAGTTGGTGCTACCGATATATATTATACCGACCTATCTAATAACGAAATAGTTAGAATGAGCGGTAAAAAAGCAGATGTAAACCTAAACAATCTCGTATATATAGGTATAAACAGTTCTTTCGGTGAGCTTACGGGAAAATATATGCGCTATGCTATATCCTCTGCTATTGATCGAGAAGAGCTTTGCAGTAACGCCTATTATAATAATGCAGTAGCCGCAACAGGCTTCTTTAACCCCGCTTTTAAAGACGCCACCGCTACACAATCTCTAAATTCAAAGGCTAATTTGCAAATAACAGTTGAGAATCTTGAGAAAATAGGTTATAATAGAATAGCAAATGATGGTAGCAGAGTAAATTCAAATGGGTTGCGACCTAAATTCACATTGCTTGTAAACTCTGAAAATTCCTCGCGTGTTCAGGCAGCAAATCTTATAAAAAAGCAATTAGGGCTTGCAGGAATAGAAATAACCGTTATTTCAAAAAGCTATGAGCAGTATATTGCGGATTTGCAGTCGGGTAGCTTTCAGCTTTATTTAGGTGAGATAAGCATTCTTCCTAATATGGACCTTTCTCCCCTAGTGCTTAAAGGCGGTACCGCCGCTTACGGTGTAGGTCTTGAACCTGTTCCGCTGAATCCTGACGGAACACCGATAGCAAGCAATATAAACTTTACCGCAACTGCTATAAACAATTTTTATAGCTCTACCGCTTCCTTAAGTGATGTTGCGGCAACTCTGCTTACCGATATGCCGCAGATACCGTTATGCTACCGAAAAGGTCTTCTCTTTTATGATAGCAGTATAAAAAGCGGTGTAGCAGTCTCACAAAGTGATATTTATTTTTCGATAGAAGAATATAAAAAGAAATAATATTTAGGAGGATTTTATATGATTTCCTATGAAACACTACAAGGCAAAATATTAATTAGTGAAACATATCTTTCCAAGCTTATCGGCAACGAGGTTACCTCCTGCTTCGGTGTTGTTGGTATGATGCCAAGCTCACACCGTCAGCGCCTATCAAAGCTTGTTAATCGTTCAGATGCTATTGATACAGGCATCAAGGTAACGGGCGATGCAGAAAAGATTAATGTTGAAATTCATATAGTTGTAACATACGGTATGAACATAAACGCCATTGCAGCAAGCATAACCGAAAAGGTTAAGTATGTAGTAAAAGAAGTGACAGGAATTACTGTTAACCGTGTTATCGTAAAGGTAGACGGAATAATTGAATAAGCCATAGCTTATTTCTAAAGGAGTGCTTAATTTGTTTAACGGAAACACACTGCGCGACGCAATTATTTCCGCCGCCAACAATCTTGCTAATAACAGAAAAAGGGTTGACGACCTTAACATATTCCCTGTGCCTGACGGTGATACAGGTACAAATATGTCTATGACCATTGCAAACTCGGTTAGAGAAATTTCAAAACTTGAGGGTGCTACTGCAGGCAAGGTTGCCGCAACCAATGCATCTGCTTTGCTTAGAGGCGCCAGAGGTAACTCAGGCGTTATAACCTCTCTTCTTTTCAGAGGCTTTGCAAAGGGAATTGGTGACGATGAGTTTGCCACCGCCGAAAATATTGCAAAGGCATTTAGAATGGGTGTTGAAGCCGCTTACAAGGCAGTTATGAAGCCAACCGAGGGCACCATTTTAACCGTTGCAAGAATAGCTGCTGACTATGCCGAAAAGGCACTTGCAGATAACAAGGATGCTATTGGAGTTTTTGAATCCGCTATAGAGGGCGCTAAGGTTGCTCTTGATTCTACCCCTGAGTTATTACCTGTGCTTAAAAAGGCAGGCGTTGTGGATGCAGGCGGCAAAGGCTTTGTAATAATACTCGAAGGTATGCTCTCGGTATTTAAGGACGGCTATATAATCCCCTCCGAGAACGCTTCAAACGAAGTAGTCGAGAATGAGGACGAGGGCAGAAATGCCGCAGGTGAGTTTGAGACCGAAATCACCTTTACCTATTGCACAGAATTTATCGTAAACCGTAATGACAGCGGCAAAGAACCCGCAGAGCTAAGGGCTTACCTTGAATCTATAGGCGACTGCGTTGTTGTGGTTGACGACGATGAAATAATCAAGGTACACGTTCATACCGACCACCCGGGTAACGCTATTGAAAATGCACTCACCTTTGGTCAGCTAGTACATTTAAAGATTGAAAATATGCGTGACCAGCACGAGAGAGCAAAACACGATGCCGACAAGGCTAAAAAGCGCCCCTCAAAGAACAGCGATTTAACCGAAGAGATAAAGAGCGTAGATATTACAAAGCCTGTAGGTTTTGTATCGGTTTGCGCAGGTGACGGTATTGCTGATTTATTTAATCAATTAGGTGTTGATACAGTTGTAAGCGGCGGTCAGACTATGAATCCCAGCACCGACGATATTTTAAGGGCTGTTGAAAACACCCCTGCCGAGACCGTTTTTGTGCTTCCTAACAATAAGAATATTATTATGGCGGCTGAGCAGACCATTCCGATTAGTACCCGTAAGGTAATAGTTCTCCACACAAGAACAATTCCTCAGGGTGTAACCGCTATGTTAAACTTTGATGAGAGTGCAGATGCAGAGGCTAACGCTATTGCTATGCAGAATGCCGCTGAGGGAATATCTACAGGACAGATTACCTTTGCTGCCCGTGATTCTGATTTTGACGGTCATAAGATTAAGAAGGGTGACTTCCTAGCACTTCTTGAAAACAAGGTTTCGTTTACCGATACCGACCTTGAAAAAACTGTTCTAAAGCTTCTTAAGCAAATGATTAAGAAGGATAGCGAGTTTGTAACCGTTATGTATGGCGAGGAAATAACTGAATCTCAGGCAGAGGCTATTGAACGTCAGATTAACGAAAAATACGGTGACAAGGTAGAAATCACATTTATAAACGGCGGTCAGCCGGTTTACTACTTTATAATTTCAGTTGAGTGAGAGTAATTTATGTCAAACTTTAAAACCGACATAAGATTTTTAAAGGGCGTTGGTGAAAAACGCGCCGAGATACTTTCCAGTATGGGCATCGATACCGTCGGTGCCCTTTTGCGTTTTTATCCAAGAGCCTATGAGGATTTTTCAAAAATAACCCCTATTTTCGATTGCAATTATAACGAAAAGGTGTGTGTAAAGGCCACCATTGTAACCGAAATAAGCGAGCAGTACATAAGGCAAAATATGTCGCTTTATAAGTTTGTTGTAGCCGATGAAAGCGGTAATATGAATATTACCATTTTCAATAACAAATACCTCGCTGCCAGACTAAAAAAAGGACGAACATATTTATTCCTAGGAAAGCTCTCGCCATTAAGTATCATTCCATCTATGTCCTCCCCTGAAATTCGTGAGGTAGGCTCGGTAGAAATTGAGCCTATATATAAAGCGATGAAAAATATAGGTGTTTTAAACTTTAAAAAGATGGTTAAAAATGCCCTTATGTGCGAGATGGGTGACGACCCTATACCAGAAGAAATATTAACAGCTTACAAGCTTTTAGACCTTAAAAGCGCCCTTTCAAATATTCATTTTCCAAAAAGCCAAGAGGCGCTAGAGCGTGCAAAAGAGCGTCTTGTTTTTGAAGAGCTTTTTGTTTTGCAGTTATCCCTAAACATATTAAAGCGCAAACACAAAAGGCAAAGTCCCTGTGTAATATTGGAGGATTTTTCGGGCGAATTTGAAGCATTACTTCCCTTTTCGCTAACCTTTGCGCAACAAAACGCTGTTAAAGACTGCATTTCTGATATGCAATCGGGCAGAAGTATGAACAGGCTTATACAAGGTGATGTAGGCTCGGGCAAGACCGCGGTTGCCGCCTCACTTATATATACTATGGCTAAAAACGGTTTTCAGTCGGCACTTATGGCACCCACCGAAATACTTGCCGAACAGCATTTTAATTCGCTGTCCTCATTATTTGCAGATAGTAATATAAAGGTGTGTCTGCTCACAGGCTCACTCACTAAATCAAAAAAGCTAAAAATAAAAGAAGCACTTAAAAACGGTGAATACGATATATCCGTTGGCACCCATGCACTTCTCACAGAGGATACCGAATTTAAAAATCTAGGTCTTGTAATTACCGATGAACAGCACCGTTTCGGTGTTAATCAGCGCACCGCTCTATCCTCTAAGGGAAAATATCCACACACACTTGTTATGTCGGCAACGCCAATACCGGGCACACTAGCCATGGTGCTTTACGGTGACCTTGATATCAGCATAATAAACGAGTATCCAAAGGGCAGAAAACCAATTGAAAGTTATCTTGTTTCGGGAGATAAAAGACAGCGAGCCTATAATTATATAAAGAAGCATATAGACGAGGGACGTCAGGGTTATATTGTTTGTCCGCTTGTTGAGGAAAGTGAAAAGAGCGAACTGCAAAGTGCTGAGGAATATTTTAAGACACTTGCCCAAAATGAGTTTTCTTCATATAAACTAGGTCTACTTCACGGAAAAATGAAGCCTAAGGATAAAGAAAAGGTTATGGGCGCCTTTTCTAAGGGCGAAATAGATTTGCTGGTTTGCACCACCGTAGTTGAGGTGGGAATAGATGTGCCCAATGCCGCTATAATGGTGATAGAAAATGCCGAGCGATTTGGTCTTTCACAGCTGCATCAGCTAAGAGGCCGTATCGGCAGAGGCACACATCAGTCTACATGTATACTGATTTCCGATGCTTTAGGCACCGAAACCGAGGCTAGACTTAAAATATTAACCTTAAATACCGACGGCTTTAAAATAGCCGACGAGGATTTAAAGCTTCGTGGTCCCGGTGACTTTTTAGGAAACCGACAACACGGTCTGCCACCTATGAGAATAGCCGATATCTTTGGAGATACCGAAACATTAAAAATTGCAGGTATTGCCGCAGAAAAGGTTTTGAAGCTTGACCCTGCTTTAAAGGCAGAAAAAAACAGCGCTTTAAGGCAAGAAGTTATCGATTTTTACCACCGTCTTAACCGAAATTAACTAAAAAGTTACAAAAAGTTACGCCGTTTGAAAAAATCTTCAAATGGCGTTTTTCTGCATAAATAAAGGGTTTTTCAAAAATTATGAAAAAGTTTTTTAAGATTTTTAAAGAAAAAGGTTGCAATTTTGTAACTTTTTAGTTATAATAATATTACAATTTGTAACTTTTTGAGAAAGGAGCTGTTTTATGGAACTCGAAACGCTGATGAAAACCGTGGCTGAAAAGTCTAAATTTTTATATTCAAAGCTAATCGGTTTAAGCCACGCCCGTAAAATAGCAATTTTCCTTGTTATATCTATTTTCGCAGTTGCCATAGGTCTTGGTGCCTCAGGCGTGCGTTTTGCATACAAGGTAAATTACGGCGGTGAGGTAATCGCCACCGTTAAGGATAAAACTCAATTTGACGCCGCTGTTAAGATAGTTAAGGAAAGGGTTAACTCTTTCGAGGAAGAAGTTGATGCGGCGGTACAAACCCCTAAATACGAAGCAACCGTAGTGCTTAACAGTGTTATTGATACAGAGGATGCTGTTGCCGACGCTATTATCGCAAACACCGAAAAAATAGTTGAAGGCTATGAAGTTAGGGTTGACGGTAAGGTTGTTGCCTGCCTTGAGAATGATACCATTTCAACCTATATAGATGCACGTAAAAACAACTTCGCTATCAATCCTGAGAGCGTTTGTCAGTTTGAAAAGAATATAGAGCTTGTTAAAGGCTATTACCTTACAAGTGATTTCGATACCGAAGAAGAAGCAAAGCTTGCTGTTGATGAGGTACCTGTAAAATGTGTAGCAACCGTTGTTACCGATATCGAGATTGCTAATAAAACTGTTAAACAATATACAAACACTATGCTTCGTGGTGACAGCAAGGTTTTAGTTGCAGGTTCTAACGGTGTTCGCCGCCTTACCGAAACAGTTACCACTGTAAACGGCGAGGTAAGCGAGAGAGTAACCGTTACAGATGTTACAGTTTCTGAACCTGTAAACCGTGTTGTTAAGGTAGGAACTGCGGTTTCAACCGCTTCCGCTTCTCAGCAACTTATAGCTCAAAATTCAGGCTTTATTTGTCCTCTTCCTGCAGGCAGCTTTAAAATAAGCGCCTATTACGGTGACGGTAGAAACCACAAGGGTCTTGACCTTTGCGCACCTAAGGGAACATCTATTTTTGCTGTAGCTTCGGGTACTGTTACCTATTCAGGCTGGAAAAACGGATACGGATATATGGTAATTATAGACCACGGTGACGGTAAGGTTACAAAATATGCTCACGCTTCTTCACTTTGTGTACAAAGAGGCGAGCGTGTATCGGCAGGTCAGGTTATTGCGAGGGTTGGCTCTACAGGAAATTCAACCGGTAACCATCTGCACTTCGAGGTTGTTGTAAACGGTGTAAACCACAACCCTGCACCATATTTAAAGCTTAAATAAGAATGAAAAATTTAAAGCGCTTAAATCTTTACGATTTAAGCGCTTTTTTGTTGTGTTTGATTTTTACTTAGTTCCGAAGATACGGTCACCTGCGTCGCCAAGACCTGGAAGAATATAGCAATGGTCGTTAAGCTTTTCGTCAAGACCTGCACAGTAAACAGGAACGTCGGGGTGTGCCTTTGTGAATGCCTCAACACCCTCAGGTGCTGCAATTATACACATAAATTTAATTCTCTTAGGATTGAATTCCTTAATTCTTGTAACCGCATCAATAGCGCTGCCGCCGGTAGCGAGCATTGGGTCTAATACAAAAACATCACGCTCGTTAAGGTCTGCAGGTAATTTGCAGTAATAATCAACAGGCTTATGGGTTTCGGGGTCACGATACATACCGATATGACCTACCTTTGCGGCAGGGATAAGGCTAAGCACTCCGTCTACCATACCAAGTCCTGCACGGAGAATCGGCACAAATGCCATCTTTCTGCCCTTTAAAACCTTGGTTTTTGCAACGGTTAGGGGTGTTTTTGTTTCAACCTCTTTAAGTGGTAAATCTCTTGTAGATTCATAGCACATAAGCATAGCGATTTCGCTAACTAATTCTCTGAACTGCTTTGAACCTGTTCTTTCATCTCTTAAAATGGTAAGCTTGTGCTGAATAAGTGGATGGTCCATGATAAAAACATTTTCTTTCATAGTTTTTGCCCCCTTAATTTTTATTTTCTATTGCTGTGATTTTATCAATCCTGTTCTGATGGCGGCCGCCCTCAAATTCGGTATCAACATAAAGGTCAACAAGCTCGAGTGCTGTGCCGATGCCTATTACTCTACCGCCGAGGCAGAGGATATTTGCGTTGTTATGAAGTCTTGTATACTTAACTGAAAAATGGTCACTGCAAACAGCGGCTCTGATACCCTTTACCTTGTTAGCAGCCATAGACATTCCTATACCTGTACCGCAAACAAGGATACCGCGGTCACATTCGTTTGAAACTACCGCAGAGGTTACCTTAACTGCAATATCGGGATAATCAACCGATACATTTTCGTATATACCGAAATCGGTTACCTCAAAGCCTCTTTCTTTCAAATGCTCTACGATAGCGTTCTTGTGGTCAAGACCGCCATGGTCACAGCCGATTGCAATTTTCATAAATTCTACACTCCTATATGTTTATTGTTTTTGATTTTCAAGCTTAGCCTTTAGCTCGCGCTCTGCCTGAGGCAGACGAAGATACACAGGCAATAATTCCTCACTAGATACCGTTTCGCCCTCTATAAAGGTGCTTTCTGCGGCTAGCGCTACACCTTGGGCATTTTGATATTTATTAGGCTCGAGTGCTAGCTTTACACCCTTTATATCCTTTGCGAAATTATAGAATAAATCGGCACCGTCACCTAAAACTATTATTTCCTTATCCTTTTGCTCTGATAAGCTTTTTAGCTCTTCTGCTAGCTCTGTGCAAAGAAGCGCCCTATCATCACAAAGCCTTTTAATATTTTCCCCTTCTATTTCAAAGAGTGCATTATAAAGCTGATTACAGCGAGCATCCATAACAGGACAAACTATACAGTTTCTGCCTTTGTAAAGTTCTGCCATAGCGCGAAGTGTTGAAACTGCAACACAAGGCAATTTCTTAGCCTGTGCTAAGCCTTTTATGGCACTTATACCTATTCTAACACCTGTAAAAGAGCCGGGACCTGCGGCAATAGCAAAGCCCTCTATATCACTTAAAGACAGCTGTGCATTATCCAATATAGCTTTAATCAATGACATAAGAGTCTGAGAGTGTGTCAGGCGAACATTAACAAAGCTGCTTGCGATAATCTTTCCGTCTTCACAAACGGCGGCAGAGCAAGGAGTGGCTGAACATTCAACACTTAAAATTTTCATTAGTTCTCTCCCCTTGTAACCGTAATCTTTCTATCGGTTTCATTTTCGCCTTTTTCAATTAAGACGGTAATTACATCTTGTGGTAATGCGGAGGCTATATTTTCACTCCACTCAACCGCAATAATACCGCCCTCGTCTAAAAAATCAAAATATCCGCAGGAATATAAATCCTCCCACGAGGAAATCCTATACATATCAAAATGAAAAAGCGGCAATCTTCCGCCACGGTATTCATTAACTATAGCGAAGGTTGGAGAATTTGTTTCACCTGTAAATTTAAGTCCTCTGGCTAGACCCCTGATAAAACAGGTTTTACCCATTCCTAGACCGCCACGAAAAGCAATCACTTCGCCACCGACTAAATCCTCGGCTAACTTCTCGGCAATCTGCTCGGTTTCTAAGGCGCAAGACGACAAAAATTCAAGCTGCATAAAATCCCCCCTCTAACTAAATATGATACCACAATTTAAAACTAGTGTCAACGAAAATGCAAGTTTACTATTGACAAAATCTAACAAAAGATTTATAATACTCTCGAAGTTTAAGCGCTTACTTCAAAAAATAAATTTAGTTCGGGAGCTTGATGAATTCAGGCTGAGAGGAAGTTGCTGTTTTAACAGCTATGCTTTGACCGGTAACCTGATGCGGATAATGCCGCCGTAGGAAACGACAATATAGATTTAATCTAAATGCCGTAGGTTACCGCCTATGGCATTTTTGCTTTAGGCGGGCTCTTAATTTCCGAGAAAGGAAGTAAAAATGAAGGTAAAAAAATTAGTATTCAGCGCTCTTATGCTAGCGCTGGCAACCGTACTCAGTCTTATAAAGATTGATATGCCCTTAGGTGGAGGACTCACTGTTGTAAGTATGCTACCTATAGTTATTGTAGCCCTAAAGTACAATCTTGGTTGGGGACTTGCTGTGTCCTTTTTACACGGCGGAATTCAGCTACTGCTAGGTCTTGACAATGTAGCATACGCAACCAACATATACGTTGCCCTCGCTATTATTTTCTTAGACTATATTATAGCATACGGAGTGCTTGGCTTTACAGGCATTTTCAAAAACAGTTTAAAGCCTGTTACTGCCGCTTTAGCCGGTATGGGACTTACATTTACACTGCGTTTTATATGCCACTTTATAACAGGCTGGGTTGTTTGGGATGCTCTTTGGCCTAATGAGTTTGGATTTGTATCCCCTATTTATTCGCTTTTATACAACGGAGCGTATATGCTACCTGAATTCATACTCACCTTTATTGTCTTCATATTGCTTGACAAATCAAAGGTTCTAGACAGAATAGCAAAATAAAATTTACCGCCTATCCTTGACAACAAACAGGATAGGCGGTATTATTATTTTAATACTAAAAACGAAGGTGTTAAATGGAATACAAAATAATTAAATCCAAACGCAAATCTATCGGGGTAGAAATAAAATCTGACCTTACTGTAATTGTTCGTGCCCCCTTTTTTACAAGCAAGCGCACAATAAAAAAACTGATAGAAGAAAAATCACCTTGGATAGAAAAAAAGCTAAAGGAAATAGAAAACAGAAACAATTCTTCTCTGCCTGAATTTTCTGATATAGAGCTTGAAGCTTTCAGGCAAAAAACAAAAGAGCTGATAAGCCCTAAAGCAAAATACTTTGCAAAAATATTAGGGGTAAGTTTTAATAAACTTTCTGTCAAAAAACAACGAAGCGTTTGGGGTAGCTGTTCTGCTAAACGAAACATTAACTTCAATTTGCTTCTTTGCCTTTGCCCTGATAATGTTGTTGATTATATAGTAGTTCACGAGCTATGCCATTTAAAACAGCTAAACCACTCAAGACTTTTTTGGGAAGAGGTACAAAAGATTTTACCCGATTACAAAGGCGCAAAGCTATGGCTTAAAGTCGAGGGTAATAACCTTATAAAAAGATTGCCAAAATAAATTAAGCGTGTTAACAAATTTGTTAACACGCTTGTATTTTTATTAGAAGCTTGAGCGACATACCGCTGATTTGCCTTTTACAGCCTTAATCTTTCTGCGACGTAAAAAGGCTTTTATCTTTCGCTCTATCTTTATAAATCTGTTCTCGTTTAGTATTGCCCAAAAGGTGAATGCAACGAGAGAAAATTCAAATATTGTTTTAATTACATCTATAAAGCTCATAGTCTACCTCCGACGAACATTTGTTCGTTTCTGTAATTTTATTATAATCAAAAGGTTTCAATTTGTCAAGTGTTTTTTGAAAAAATTTTCAAAATTCTTTTTATTTTGACCTTTTCTGACATAATTATACCACCGCCAAGGTACGAAAATTGGGACCTTGGCGGTGGTATTTACTTTATAGATTTATAAATTATATTTAATTATTTCTTTAAAGCTATAGCCTTCTTTGCCTTTTCTACGATATCTACAGCGCGGAGGCCGAACTCGTCAAGAAGCTTTGCTGCAGGACCTGAATGAGCAAACTGATCGTAAACACCAAGCTTAACAACCGGAACAGGACAGTTTTCTGCTAGGAATTCGCTAACAGCTGAGCCTAAGCCGCCGATAACAGAATGCTCTTCAGCAGTAACGATAGCGCCTGTTTCCTTAGCTGCCTTTAGGATGATTTCTTCATCAAGAGGCTTGATTGTGTGAATGTTGATGATACGAGCTGAAATACCCTCAGCAGCTAACATATCATAAGCCTGTAAAGCTTCGTTAACCATAAGACCGGTAGCTACGATTGTTACATCGGTGCCTGCCTTTAGCTCTACGCCCTTACCAACCTCGAACTTATAGTCGTCATCAAAGATAATCGGCACTGCAAGTCTGCCAAATCTCATATAAACAGGACCGTCAACCTCAAGTGCTGCCTCTACTGCCTTGATAGCTTCGGTTTCGTCAGCAGGGTTAATGATTGTCATACCTGGGATTGTACGCATTAAAGCGATATCCTCACAGCACTGGTGGGTAGCACCGTCTTCACCTACAGAGATACCTGCGTGGGTAGCGCCGATGATTACGTTAAGGTGTGGATAGCCTACAGCGTTTCTTACCTGCTCGTAAGCTCTACCTGCTGCAAACATAGCGAATGAGCTAGCGATTACCTTCTTACCTGTTGTAGCAATACCTGCTGCAATACCTATCATATTCTGCTCTGCGATACCGCAGTCATAAAATCTCTCAGGGAACGCCTTTTTGAACATACCTGTCTGTGTTGCTGCTGCAAGGTCAGCATCCATAACAATAAAATCGTCTCTTTTTTCGCCTAATTGAACGAGAGCCTTACCAAAGCCTGCTCTTGTTGCTGAAGTTTTAATATCTGCCATTTTAGATTTCCTCCTTAATTAAGTGCTGCTTTAGCGGCATTAAGCTCTTCCATAGCTATCTCGAACTTCTCGTCGTTAGGAGCAGAACCGTGCCAGCCAACTTGATTTTCCATATAAGAAACGCCCTTGCCCTTAACGGTCTTAGCAATAATTGCGGTAGGCTTGTCAGAGGTAGCAGCCTTTTCGAGTGCTGCTTCGATTTCGTCAAAGTCGTGACCGTTAATGCAAATTACATTCCAGTTAAATGCCTCAAACTTCTTGTCGATAGGATGTGGAGAGTTAACCTCCATAATGCTACCGTCAATCTGAAGATCATTATTATCAACAAATGCTACGAGGTTGTTAAGACCCTTATTAGCGGCAAACATTGCTGCTTCCCAAACCTGACCCTCTTCGATTTCACCGTCACCTAAAACAGTGTAAACCTTGAAATCGTTGCCGAAGTGCTTAGCAGAAAGAGCCATACCTACAGCTGCAGATATACCCTGACCAAGTGAACCTGTTGTCATATCAACACCTGGAATCTTTTTCTTATCTGGGTGGCCCTGAAGCATAGAACCGATTTGACGAAGATTAAGTAGCTCGTCAGGTGAGAAGAAACCACGCTCTGCTAATACTGCATAGAGTGCTGGAGCCGCATGTCCCTTAGAGAGAACAAAACGGTCACGATTTTCCATCTGAGGATTTTTAGGATCAATGTTCATCTGCTTGAAATACAGATATGTAAGAATATCTGCGCAGGAAAGAGATCCGCCCGGATGTCCTGATTTTGCTGCGTGTACGCCCTTTAATATGCCGATACGCACATTAAGAGCTGCTCTAGCTAGTTCTTTTTTTGTTTGCTCGTTCATTTTCTTTTTCCTTTCTCAAACACTTTGGAAAATTTAATTTCCTCTGTGATTAGTTAAATAATCTATGAAATCGGCAACTGCGCCGTCTTCAACACTACAAACTGTTATATCTGCCACTGCTTTTACATCGTCAGGTGCGCCTTTAGTTGCCGCACTAATATCTGCCGCCTTTAGCATATCCAAATCGTTATAATAATCGCCTATGGCATAAATACAACCTTTTTCAATGTTAAGCAGCTCGGCAAGTTTCAGCACGCCTGCTGCCTTTGAAACACCCTTTGGCACCTGCTCTAGCATATTTTTTATTACGCCATTTATCGTAAACGATGAATTTAAAAAATCGCTGTTTTTTGCAATAGACGAAAGATATTCTTTTAATCTTTCAGCCTCTTCAAAATCGGCACACTGATATAACACCTTATTTATTTTCATACCGTAAAGGTCTTTTGTCTCTAAATATTCCCACGGTACTTCCTCATAGCTTGTATGCTCATCAGTACGGTCAGTTTGATTTAATACGTATGTATCTTCTCTGTAAAAACACTCAATACCTATACGACTAAAAGCCTCTATGGCTTTTTCTACTGCTTTTAAATCGTCTTGGTCTAGTATGTATTCAAAAAGCGCCTCTTTGGTATCAAGATTATAGGCTATACAGCCATTACCGAAAACAGAGGTAGAAAGTGTGTAAAGCTGATTAGCTACACATCTTGCCGCACAAGGCACTCTGCCTGTGGCTAGTGAGAAGACACCGCCGTTTTCTACGAAAAATTTTATTTTTTCGTTGTTTATCTGCGGCACAACACCGTTTGAAACCAATGTTTCGTCTGCATCGGATGCCAACAGACAACCGCTAAAAATCCCCATAACTATCCCCTTTTTTCGTATAGCCAGAGCATCTAAACCCGAATCAGATTTTGAAACAAGGATTTTCCGCTGTAGCTTTGTTAAAATACTCGTGAATCCGACAGGATTCACTCACATTTGTGTCTCGCACACCGAAAAATCCTTTATTTACAAAATTCTAC
>JAZNJD010000004.1:0-5280 GCA_045577835.1 Acutalibacteraceae bacterium
TCATACTTGACTCCTCCTTCGTCTTTTTGTTGTGGTTGGCAAACCCACTTCTATTTTAGACGAAGGAGGATATTTTTTCTACGCATAGCTAAAGCTTTTTGGAACTACCGGCACTGCCGGTAGTATTCGTTACACAATAAAGGCTTGTCAACTAAATCACCCCGTTTAGTTGACAAGCCTCTTTTTTGCGATGTTTTTTAATTATTTGCTTTTGTATTTATCCATCTCAAATAAAATTTTGATAATTTGTTCTTGTTCCTCTTTATTTTTAGTCAATAGAAACTCATAGCACTCAAGAGGAATATTTCGCATTTCTGTTTTATTATCACCTAAATTTTCAAAAAGTTTTGATAGAGGAATTTTTAATGAAACTGCAACCTTTTCAACACTTTCTATAGTTGCGTTTTTTTCTCCTCGTTCTAATTGACCTATATATGTTGGATGACAACCCGAAAGCTCTGCTAGCTTTTCTTGGCTTAAACCTAGTTGTGTTCTATAATTTCGAATTCGTTGACCTATTGCTTTTGCTAAATCACCCATTTAATCACCTCTAAACTATAGTCTATTAATATTATTTTTAATATTCCACAGACTATTGATATTGATAATTAAATTGTGTATACTATAAATATCAGACTTATTTGTTTTTGTGCTTATAGTATTTTAAAGAGGTGTAAAAATGAACTTAAATTTCACCTGTTCTTTCTTCGGCCACAGGGAAACCGAGATAACAGAAGAGCTAAAATTAAAGGTATTAGAAATTGTTGAGAATTTAATTACCGACAAAAAAGTTGATACCTTTCTTTTTGGCAGTAAATCAAGATTTGACGACCTTTGCTATGATGTGGTAGATGAACTAAAAGAAAAATACCCCCACATAAAGAGAATTTTTGTGAGGGCGGAGTATCCAAATATCAGCGAGAATTACAGAAAGTATCTACTAGAATTTTACGAGGATACATATTATCCTGAAAGTGTGTTAGGTGCTAATAGGGCAGTATATATTAAAAGAAACTATAGTATGATTGATAACAGCCATTATTGTATTTTTTATTACAATGAGGAATTTGCGCCCACAAAACGCAAAAGCGGAACAAAAATAGCACTTGATTACGCTAGAAAAAAGAAAAAAGAAATAATATTACTTCCGTAGGGAACGACCTGTGTGTCGTTCCAAAAAACAATAAAGAATAAAAAAGATACTTTGCAAAGCAAAACGATATATAAATAAAAAAATAACCCTTGACCGAGGTTTCTTTACACCTTTTAATCGGTCAAGGGTTATTTTTGGTCACTCTTGATATCTAGCATCTTTTTATTGTACCTCTCAATTCTTAGATTTTGTACCCTCTTTTAAACTGCCTTTTACCGTTTTTTAAAAGCCTCTTTATCTTGGCTTTTCCCGTAAAGCAAGATTCTCTGAAACGAGGATTTTTTAACATTTACTGAGGGTTATATAAAACTCCTAATCACTTGGTAACTAAGACATTTTTCCTTTATTATTTTTTGTCTTTTCAAGCTTTCAGAGTGGTTAACGAAACATTGGTATCACCCTTTCTTTTTCTGTCTTTAATATATCATATTTTGCGTGAAATTTCTATGCGTAATATTATATGAATTTTGCAAAAACCGATTGTGCTAAACGCAGAAAAAATCCTGTAGGGTGCGAAAAATATTGACTGTAAATAAAATTTTTGATATAATAATTTTGTTGGTTGTTATAAAATTTATTAAGCGGAGTGGTTTTCCACTCCGCTTTTTTAATTAAAACTATTTGCCATTTCGTAGAACTTATAATACATTCCCTTTTGTTTAAGCAGCTGCTCGTGGGTGCCTTCTTCTACTATACCCTCGTCGGTAAGCACTAGAATTCTATCGGCATTGCGTATGGTTGAAAGGCGGTGGGCAATGGTTATGGTTGTTCTGCCCTCGGCTAGCTTATTAAGTGAACGGGCTACCGCATACTCACTCTCGTTATCAAGGGCGCTTGTCGCCTCGTCAAGTATTATAATCGGGGGATTTTTAAGAAAAACTCGCGCTATACTTATCCTCTGCTTTTGTCCGCCCGAAAGCTTAACACCACGCTCACCTACGTAGGTATCATACCCGTCTTTAAGCTCGCTGATAAATTCATCGGCGCCCGCTTTTTTGGCGGCATCGATTACCTCCTCTAAGGTAGCACCATGCTTACCGTAGGCGATATTCTCATAAACCGTTCCCGAGAAAAGATACACATCCTGCTGCACTACACCGATGCTCTCTCTAAGGGATTTGAGGGTGTATTTTTTAATATTTTTACCGTCAAGCAGAATTTCGCCGCTTGTCACATCGTAAAAACGGGGGATAAGGTTGCACAGCGTGGTTTTACCGCCGCCCGATGGTCCTACAAAGGCGATTTTCTCACCGCTTTTAATGTTAAGGTTTAAATCTTTAAATACTCGGTTGTGGTCGTCGGGATATTCAAACGAAACGCCGTTAAATTCGATATTGCCCTGTGGATTTTGAAGCTTTATAGCGTCGGGCTCGTCAAATATCTCAATATCGGCATCCATTATCTGTAAAAAGCGCTCGATACCTGTAAGGCCTCTTTGAAACTGCTCGGCAAACTCGATTATTCGGCGCACCGTTGCTATAAAGGTGGTAACATACAAAAGATATGCTACAAGGTCACCAGGGGTAATTTTGCCCTTAATCATAAAGATACTGCCGAAGATTACAACTGCGGCATACATTATACCGTCAAACATTCTGGTTGTAGTGGTAAAGGCGCCCATAAACTTGTATGACAGCTTCTTAATAGAGAAAAACTTTTTGTTATCCTTTTCAAATTTTTCCTGCTCAATATCCTCGTTAGCAAAAGCCTTTACAACCTTTTGACCAAGTAAAGAGTCCTCTATTCGAGCGTTTAGCTCACCTATCATAACACGCTGTTTTCTAAAGGTATCTCGCATTTTGGAATTGAGTCTTCTGCAGATTAAAATCATAATCGGTATTATGATAAAAATAATAAGTGTTAGCGGAATATTAATATTCATTAGAATTATAAAGGATATTAAACCCTTTATGCCCGCAATAAAAAATTCTTCTGGACAGTGGTGTGAGAATTCAGTAACATCAAAAAGGTCGTTGGTGATTCTGCCCATTATCTGACCTACCTTGGTGTTGTTGAAATATGTATTAGATAGCCTGTGCAGATGCGCATAAGCATCCCGTCGCATATCGGTCTCTATTCTTGTACCCATAACATGACCGATGTATGCCATATAATACGAAGCTGCGGCGTCAATAACCCGAAGCACCAAATAAAGAGTGCCGACTTTTAGTATAAAACCTATCGTAAGCCTTGATATATCACTCATACCCGCATCGGTTATTTCACGCATAATAAGGGGTAATATTATCTCACATATTGTGGTCAGTGAGGCGCAAAACAAATCAAAAATAACGGTAGGAATGTATTTTTTATAATATGGCATAAAGCGTTTTATAAGCACGCTTGTTTTATAGTTTTTTTCTGTTGAGCTACTTGTCATTTAGAACTCTCCTGTGTGCTGCTCTCAAACGGTCAAATTTATTGTTTAGGTATGGCGTTTCCGTATTTGTCTTGAAATTTTTCTTCGCCCATAATCAAGTAACGAATTGCATTTATTACACCTAAAAAGCAGGGTATGTAGGTCCAACAAAACAGGATACATAAAATGCCCATTAGCTTTTTGCCTAAATAGAAATAGTCTATTCCTAAGCTACCTAGGAAAAGCGCTAGCAGTATCGCAACCGTTCTGTTTTTCTCGCTCTTATTTGCATTCGAGGGCGGAGTGTAGGTAGGCTGTGGCGCTACGAAGCTACTTTGAGGCTTTGGAAAATCTGCTGTGTTAAATTCTCCGCTGCCTGCAACAATTCCCTCATCGAACCAAATAGAAATGCCGCTTTCTTGCATAGCACGAATTATCGGAAGTACCCTATCACTGTTTGCGTGGGCATAGATTATAAAAACATAAGGTTTTTCCTGTGGGTTGCTCCTGCAATTCCCTCCTTAAAATAATACACCAAAATTCTACAATAAAAAGCAAAAAATGTCAAGCGTAGCATAAATAAGAACATCCTTTTTTCTTTGCTCAACAATTATTGACATTGTTTTTTGTTTATACTATAATTGTTTTGTTTTAAAGGGGTGGTAGCTTGAAAGCGCTAAGATTTATAAAGAAAAATACAGTATTTCTAATTGCGGCTTTAGCGGCCGTTATTACCTGTTTTTTGGTGCCGCCCGATAAAGAATACGTTACATATTTTGATTTTAAAACCCTTTCTTGTCTTTTTTTAACATTGGCGGTTGTTTGCGCTTTAAGAAACATTAAGTTTTTTACTATCCTTGCACGAAAGCTTGTAGCCCTTTCGGGAAATCTGCGCTCGCTGTTTATAATGCTAATAGTCATCACCTTTATCGGCTCTATGATTATTGCAAACGATATGGCGCTTATAACCTTTCTGCCGCTAGGCTATTTTGCACTATCGGTTACAAAACAGGAAAGGTATATGGCTTATCTTTTTGTGCTTCAAAATATTTCGGCAAACCTGGGCGGTATGTTAACACCCTTTGGAAATCCGCAAAACCTCTATTTGTATTCCTATTTTAATATTCCAACAGGTGAATTTTGCAAAATAATGCTTCCCTGTTTTTTGTTAGCCGTCTTTCTCTTGATAGCCGCCTGTATTCCGTTAAAGCCGATTAAATTTACGCTAGATAATGATTTCGGCGAAAAGCTTGATAGAAATAAGACTATACTTTATATAATATTATTCATTTTTTCTATCCTTATCGTTTTTAGAATAATTCCTTTTTTGGTAGGTCTTGTAATTATTCCTATTATCCTTTTCTTTGTTGACCGAGACTCGCTTAAAATGGTTGATTATTCCCTGCTCGGCACATTTTTCTTTTTCTTTATATTTGCCGGCAATTTAGCAAGACTAGATGCGGTTAATACCCTTATTTCCTCGTTGCTTGAAAAGGATAGCTTAGCCAAAGCATATAAACCCGAACCAGCCTAAAAGTGCGGGTTTAAGGCGTCTTTCGGCTCTTTGTCGCACATAGGCGACAGCCTTATGTGCTTCGCATCACCAAAATCCACTCATAAATCCGCACCTTTTAGGTCGGAGAATTTTGTGATTAAAGGATTTTCGGTGTGGCGAGACACAAAACGCAGTTAATCCTGACGGATTAACGAGTATTTTAACAAAGCCACAGCGTAAAATCCTAAACCCAAAATCTGATTTGGGTTTATA
>JAZNJD010000005.1:0-6654 GCA_045577835.1 Acutalibacteraceae bacterium
CTTTCGTAGTTCTCTAAGACTTGAACAACCTTATTGTACTACTATGGAGAATTTTTTTGTATAACAACCGACGCGCACCCGCATAGCGGGTGGTTGTTTGTTTCGGACGTTCCGTCCTCAACTGGCTAAAGCCATAAAACAGTGCGTGTCAACTAAAGAAGCACTTTTAGTTGACACGCATCCTTTTGCATTTAAACAGCCTTTCGGTAAAATTAAAGCTTGTCAACTAAACAGGGTGGTTTAGTTGACAAGCATTTTTTTGCAAATATTTTAAATTTTCTTTTTCTTTAAGCTTGTATTTAATCCTCTTCTAACAATTTAGAAGGTGATACATTAAGAACCTGTGCGATTTTGAATAAGGTTTCTAAAGAAACGCCTCTCACCGTTCCTGTACCCTCAACCTGACCTACAAAACTTACACTTTTGCCGATAAGTTCTGCAAAATATTCTTGTGTAAAGCCTGCTTTTCTTCTGTAATATGCAATTTTTAAACCGAGAGTGATATATTTTTCTGAAAACTCTGTTTTCATATTACCGCCCCTTTTCATTCATACATATATTTTACTGAATAAAAGAGCAAATTATTATAAAACAAAGTTGCAGATATATTTACTTTGAGTGAAAGATATTGTATAATGAGTAAACAATTATTTACTTGGAGGAATTGTAAATGCCAATAAATACCTGTTGTTTTGTCGGTAACAGGGAAACAGAGGAAACCGAAGAACTAAAATCCAAGCTGTTTGAAATTGTCGAAAATTTGGTTGTAGAGAAAAATGTTGATACCTTTCTTTTTGGTAGCAAAAGTAGATTTAATTCTCTTTGCTATGATGTGGTAGATGAACTAAAAGAAAAATACCCCCACATAAAGAGAATTTTTGTGAGGGCGGAGTATCCAAATATCAGCGAGGATTACAGAAAATATCTACTAGAATTTTACGAGGATACATATTATCCTGAAAGTGTGTTAAGTGCTAATAGGGCAGTATATATTAAAAGAAACTATGAAATGATAGAAAAAAGTCATTATTGTATTTTTTACTATAACGAAAAATTTGCACCCACAAAACGCAAAAGCGGAACAAAAATAGCGCTTGATTACGCTATAAAAAAGGGAAAAGAAATAATATTACTTCCGTAGGGAACGACGGCACAAGGCGAAGCCTTGTGAGGTGTGTAGGGACAGGCGAGACTCTCCTGTTAGGAGAGATGTCGCAAGGCGACAAAGAGGTAATGGCGAAGCCGTAACCTCGACTGTCCAAAAATGTAGGGAACGACCTTTAGTGTCGTTCCTAAAACAAATAATAAATAATAAAGAAGAAAGAATAAAAATTGTGTTTTGCGGTGCAAATGGGAGGCGAAACGCCTCCCCTACAAAATCAATATTTATTGATAATTTAATTTTGCATTTTACATTTTGCACTTTGCATTTTTTATTCTTTATTTCCTGCCGCTACAATGTTACTGCCGAAGGCATTTTCTATAATCACGTCGCCTATTGACACAGGAAGGTGTGCTACCGTGCTGTTTATAAGCTTCATACAATCAAATATTTTATCCTTTGGTATTGCACAGTCGGTTTTGACAGGAAGCAGAGAGCCGTCCTCGCAAAGAACGGTAGAGGTTACCGTTCTTTTAGGGTTGACACACTCGTTTTCGGCGTAAACTTTGCCTCGGTTACAGGTGTTTCCCTCAACCGAAACCACATTTTTTCCGTCTAGCGTTACCTTAAGCTCACAGCCTAGAGGACATACGATACAGGTAAGTGTTCTTTCCATATTACAGCACCTCCAAAGTAAACTTTAGCTCGTCTATGTTTTTAAGGCTATCGCCTTTTATAAGCACATATTCCATCTCACCCGGCGCTACCTTAGGTCTCTTTTTAGATAAAACTACCTCTTCGCCCGACATCACGTTTATCTTCACATTCCTATAGATATTATCTACCCTGAAATACACCTTTGTATCCTTTTGCTCGGTTATAATCTGCGGAACAGTATAGCGGATTTTTGAGTCGGTCTTAATATTTATATGGGTGCTGTTTTTATTTTCGCCCTTAATATATTCTGCGGCGGCAATTCCCGCAATTTCTGCCTCTTCGGACACAAAATCCACCAAATCGTGAACGTGCAGAACGTTACCGCAGGCAAAAACACCCTCTATAGAGGTCTGACGGTTTTGGTCTACCACCGCACCGTTTGTAATACCGCTAATGTCTATATCGGCGCCACGGGAAAGCTCGTTTTCGGGGATAAGGCCAACCGATAAAAGCAGAGTATCGCAGGGTATATATTCCTCGGTTTCAGGAATTGGTTTGCGGTTACTATCTACCTTTGCTATGGTTACACCCTCAACTCGTTCCTTACCGTGAATTTTTGTAACGGTGTGGGATAGCTTTAAGGGGATACCAAAATCGTTTAGGCACTGCTCAATATTTCGTGCAAGACCACCCGAATAGGGCATAATTTCACATACAGCGTGCACCTTTGCACCCTCTAGTGTCATTCTTCTTGCCATAATAAGACCTATATCGCCGCTACCTAAAATAACAACGTTTTTGCCGGGTAAATAACCCTTTATATTAACAAACTTTTGTGCAGAGCCGGCACTGTATATTCCTGCAGGTCTACTACCTGCTATATTAAGACTGCCTCTTGCTCGCTCTCTGCAGCCCATTGCAAGAACTACTGCCTTTGCCTTGATTTTAAAAATACCGTCCTCAGAGTTTGTTGCGGTTATTTCCTTATCCTTTGATAGCTTTAATACGGTGGTATTAAGCTTATAATTTATGCCGAGCTCCTTTATTTTCTGCTCGTATTTTGCGGCATACTCGGTACCTGTTAACTCCTCTGCAAACTTATGTAGGCCAAAGCCGTTATGTATACACTGCATAAGTATACCGCCTAAACGGTTTTCACGCTCTAAAATTATAATATCGCGAATACCCTGCTCGTGTGCGGCTATTGCTGCAGCCATTCCCGCAGGACCGCCGCCTATGATTACTAGCTCTGTCACCTTACATGCCTCCCTTTGTTCTGCCGATGTTCATTACCGATTTTCCGCCGAACTTTGTAACGCTCTCGTAAGGCATACCGGTTTCTCTTGCTATAATCTCGATTATTTGAGGACCGCAAAATCCGCCCTGACATCTGCCCATCTGCGCCCTTGTTCTTCGTTTTACACCGTCTAAATCGGTGGCTTTTGGATTACGGGTGATAGCGTCAACTATCTCGCCCTCGGTAATACCTTCACAGCGGCAAACTATTCTACCGTAAGCGGAATTTTCTTTTATAATCTTATTTTTCTCCTCAATAGTGGCATCAAAAAATGCGTGGAAGGAGCGTCTGTAAGGACAGAAATCTTTATTTTCTTTAAATGTTAGTCCCTGTTGCTCTAAAAGCTCTGTCACATACTCTGCTATTGCGGGTGAAGCGGAAAGTCCCGGAGACTCAATACCCGCTACATTTATAAAGCTCTTCACAGGTGAGTTTATTATGAAATCACCTGTGCTGCCCACAGCACGAAGACCGCAAAATGAGGTTATGGTCTTTTGGAACGGAACATTTTCTAAATTTTCCTTTGCCTTTTCTATAACGCTATTTAGTCCCTCGCTTGTTGTAGACTTATTATCCTTATCGTCTATATCAACCGAGGTAGGTCCTAAAATCAGGTTGTTATCTACGGTAGGGCTTACTAAAATACCCTTACCCATTTTGGTTGGTGTTCTGAAAAGGGTGTGGGATACTAGCTCGCCGCAACCCTTATCAAGCAGTATGTACTCGCCCTTGCGAGCGGTTATTTTAAATGAATTATCCCCTACAAGCGCTGCTATTTTATCCGAATAAGCACCCGCACAGTTGATTACGAAGCGTGCGTTAATGCTATCATTTTTAGAGCTTATTTTATAGCCGTCTTCTAAAGCCTTAATGTTTGAAACCTCGAAATTAAGCAGTAACTCGGCGCCGTTATCCATAGCGTTACCGATAGCAGAAACCGCTAAATCATAAGGGCAAACAATAGCAGATGTTTTAGCATATAAAGCACAGGTTGCATTATCTGAAATGTTAGGCTCTTTTGCTTTAAGCTCTTCCTTTTCGATTATAGAAAGGTCCTTAACGCCGTTGGCTATACCCCTGTTAAGAAGTATGTTAAGGTGCTCTCTATCCTCATCATTAAAGCCTAGAACGAGGGCACCGTTGTTTTTATATCTAACACCCAATTCCTTGCAGATATTTTCCATCATCTGCGAGCCCTTTACATTAAGACGAGCCTTTAGTGAGTTTTCCTCAGCGTCAAAGCCGGCGTGAACTATGGCAGAGTTTGCCTTGGTAGCGCCGAGACTCACATCGTTTTCCTTTTCTAAAATGCATATTTTTAAATCATACCTTGTGAGCGTTCGTGCAATCATGCCGCCAACAACGCCTGCGCCTATTATCGCTACATCATACATAATTTTCATCTCCGCATTGACAAATATTAAACAAAGTATTATTATATAATAAGATAAAGCGTTCAAAAGTGATTGTCAATAGGCGGCTTTAAAGTTGATAATCAATCAAAAACGCTCAAAAGGAGAGGCGTGTATGTTAAAAGAAGAAAGATATGATAAAATTCTATCACTTTTAGAAGAAGAGCAGTATATTTCCGCAAAAAAGCTGTCAGAAAAGCTTTTTGTGAGCCTCCCCACCGTTCGCAGAGACCTAGCCGAGCTATCTAAACGAAATCAGATTATAAGAAGTCACGGCGGCGCAAAAAAGATACAGTCTGAACATATCGTTGCACCGCTTAATTTTAGACAAACGGTTAATGCTGCCGAGAAGCGTGCGCTCTGCAAGGCGGCGGCAAGACTTGTTAACGATAACGATATTATCTTTATAGATTCCTCAACCACAACGCTTCAAATGGCGGAGTTTTTGGGCGAAAAAAAGGATATTACGGTTATAACAAACGGTATTCCGCTTGCTTGCGTGCTTGTTAAAAAGGGGATAAAAACCTATTGCACGGGCGGAGAAATTTTCAGCAATTCACTAGCGCATTTCGGAAGCTTTGCCGAGGATTTTATAAGCCGTTTTAATATAGATACCCTCTTTTTCTCCTGTCACGGAATTAACCATAAAGGTATTTTAAACGACCCGTCACTACCCGAAATGCAGATACGACGAGTTGCAATAAACCAATCTAAAAAAACGGTGTTTTTATTTGACCAAACAAAGCTATCGCTATCGGCACCGTATAACCTTGTCCCTATCGGCACACTCGACACCGTAATCACCAACACACAAGCGATATACAAATATTTTGAAGAAAAGGATAACGGAAAAATAATTATTGTTTAAAACACTTTACAAAGGGATTAAAAAATAGTAAAATTTAGATGTAAAGTTAATGAAAAGCGAGGAAATTTTATGAGCAAATATATAGGTAATCCATTACAAATTAAAGGCGCCGAGCAGTACGTTCTGCAAAACGGCAGAGGCGACGGTATGCACTTTCTTTATGTAAGAAACGGAAAGGGACTTGAAATGTGGATATCTCTTGACCGCGCAGGCGATGTTTCACGTCTTAATTTCAAGGGCGATAATATGGGATATTTTTCACCCTGCGGATATATAGCGCCACAGTATTTCGACCCTAAAGGCACAGGCTTTTTAAAATCCTTTACCGCAGGCTTTTTCACCACCTGCGGTCTTACCGCCGTTGGCTCACCCTGTACAGATGACGGCGAGGAATTAGGTCTTCACGGCACAATTTCAAACACACCTTCCGAGCTTTGCGGTATAGAAGAAACCGAAACCGAGCTTATTATAAAGCTTAAAATAAGAGATACCTCATTCTTTGGCAGAAAACTCGTTATGAATAGGGTTTACACCGTTTCGTATCTTGATAACACCTTTACGGTTTGCGATACCGTTACAAACCATGCAGAGAAAACCTCTCCATATATGATTTTATATCACTGCAATATGGGCTATCCTCTGCTTAGCGAAAACAGTATAGTAAAGATACCTAATAATAACGTGGTTGCCCGAAATGAGAACGCAGAAAAATTTATCGATACCGCACTTAATATAGAAACGCCCGTAAGCGACTTCACTGAGCGCTGCTATTTCTATGATGTTAAGGAAAAAGACGGTAATGCTAAGGTTGGTATTTTCAATCAGGATATAAACAAGGGTCTTGTTATGAGCTATGATAAAAACAGTTTACCCTGCTTTACCGAGTGGAAACAGCTAGGCAACACCGAGTATGTTTTAGGCCTAGAGCCCGGCAACTGCACGCCCGACGGCAGAGACGTTCTCCGCCAAAACGGAACACTTAAATTCCTAGAGTCAGGAAAGAGCGCTACCACAACGGTTAAGTTTAGCTTTACAGAGGATAAAAAATACTTTAACCAAAAGCTTTAATATAAAAAATAATAAATAACAAATAATAAAAAAGATACTTTGCAAAGCAAAACGACACATTTTTCTTATTTATTTTTTTCTTTCTTCTTCAATTTAATCAGTCTTTCGGTAAAAATCATAACTACCGGCCGTGCCGGTAGTATGCACTGCCCCCTTAGGGCACAAGACCGGCCGAGCCTATAGGCTCGTCGAAAGGTTTGCCAACCGCAACTCTTTCACCGGCTGCCCCTAAAGGGGCTTTTTATTTGCC
>JAZNJD010000006.1:0-54969 GCA_045577835.1 Acutalibacteraceae bacterium
TCTTGGTGTAAACAAGCCTATAGAAGAAATTGTGAATGACATGAAAAACTATATGCTTGAAAAATATCTTAACGATATTCCTGCAAAAAAAGGAGTAATAGAAACCTTAATTAAACTTAAAAATCATGGTACAAGACTTAACATCTAATAGTGAAAAATCAAGCTTTGTTAACTGCAATACTGCAGAAACATTTAGTTATACAGCTGAATCTACCAAGAATGTAATGGTGAGCTATAACAATGACTTAATAGGCGATTTAAACAGTGTCTATACTGATTATAAGAGACAGAGCAAAAAACCGCCGAAGCAGGTAATATATAATGTCCTTAATTATGGTATTGATACTACCGAAACTCAAGATGTTTCTGAGGTTGTGCAGAATGTAATTGATATTGCAGCAGATTCTGGTGGAGGAATAGTTTATCTTCCCTCGTATGATTACTTGCTTGAAAATCCAATAACTGTTAAAAGCGGAGTTGAGCTTAGAGGTTCTGCGGATAGACCGCACTTTGGTACAGCAGTAAATACAACCTTTGTTACAGATTATGGTAAAAACGATGCGAATGGCACTGCTTTAATAACGCTTGAAAGCAATTCGGGTATCAGAGGTATTACTGTTGATTACGCTAAGACAAAACCTGACGGAACTCCTTATGCATATACAATCAGAGGTAACGGAGAAAATATATATGTTGTAAATTGTACAGTTGATTCTGCATGGCAGGTTGCAGATTTTATGACCAATCGCTGTGATAATCATTACATTGAAGCTGTTAATTTCGGAACGCTTAAAACAGGAATTGCTGTTGGTGGTGGAAGTGTAGGCGGCGTTGTAAGAGACTGTCAGTCAAACCCAACCGCTAACCGTGATAGCAGAAATACCATTAAGAGCGTTTGGTGGGATGGCGAAATTAACAAGGGTACTGATCTTTCACTAAAATGGACCCTTGAAAATGTAACAGGCTATATAGTAGATGATGCTACTAATGAACTGCATTTTATGAACTTTATTTACGGTTGTTCAACTGGTATTAGTATAACAGGTGATGCAACAATTACTAGTATAGGACATGGTACCGATCAAGCATATTATGGTATTTATGTTGCTGATACATCTGATGCGAAAATAATTTCTACTGAACTTCCTGTGCGAATGGGAACAAAATCGTATAGTGTATATCTTGCTGACGGATATACAGGTAAAACCGATGTTATCAGTGCCGAAGTATGGGCGGTTGGTGAAAATGCCTTTTATTGCGGAGATGGCGAACTTAGTGTTTGTGGTTCAATAATATCTCAAGGCGGCAAGGATGCGGTTTGTTTAAAAAAAGGCAAGGCCAAAATAATGTCAACGATGATAACAAGACTTAATTTGAATAATTATAAGGTTTTAAAAAACGTTGAATCTCTTGAGTTACATGGAAATATAACTCTTACCAATAATAAAGCTATGGTTCATACATCTGCCAAAATTATTGGTTCTGATGTCGGCTCACTTGCTGTAAGTACAGTTTCAACCGAAAGTAAAAATACGATTAGTTTTTGGGATGATACCCTTAGAAATTACTCTAATGCATCTACGCCTTGGGATTACAGACTTGTTAGTGGTAAGGTTGGCACTGACGATGATGGCGGATATTTATATTTGGGCCTTGATAATTATAAAGTGGTGACTATATCCTTTTATAAGAAGGAATCTCTTGATATTTCCAATATGAGATATCTCGAGTTTGATTTTTACATATCTGATACTTCTCTTTTTGACAAATCTACAGAAATGCAACTTGAACTTTCTTCTTCGACAAATATCGATGTGGACGAAATAGGTTATGGTATGGGTTGCTTTAAGAACGGAATGCTTAAACCCGGTTGGAATCATATTAAACTTGATCTTGAACGTTATAATTCAGTTTTAGGCAACTTTGATTCTTCGGCAGTAAAACGTATAAGAATGTATTATGTTTTGAGTGACCAATTAAGCGGAGAAATACGAATTAAAAATATTGAATTTTCGCCTTCTGATTATCCTGAAAATCCAGTATACTTCAATAATTATTCTTCTGCTTCTGGATGGGGAGCAACTAAAAAAGTGTCTTGTCATTCATCAAATGATGCATATTATCGTTTAGGTGAACCTATAACTTATGTTCGTGCTGGTGTTGATATAAGCGAGATGGATTATTTTTGCTTTGATTTGTATGTGTCGGATGCAGATTTATTTAATAATACTACTTCTGGGTCGATAGAATTAACTTCGTCAGAAATTTGGGACATAGCAGAGGCTACCTATGGTCTTTCATATTTTAAAGGTACCCTCTCTACAGGGTGGAATAGAGTAACAATTCCTATCTCTGCTTTTTATAGAAACAGTACAACAGATAAAGCTTTTGATCTTGAGAATGTAAATTTCTTTAGAATTTATACCAATGTTTCACAACTTGGCATAGCCGTAGGAAATCTTCATTTTGGTACTTACTGAAATGAGACATTTTTATAAACAGCAAAGGTTTTATGTGCTTTTTCATATGATTTTGTTGATATTTGAGTTTCTTGGTAGAGATGAAATTAATGTTAGTATATACGGTAAAGAAATAAAAACACTTTATGTTAAGCAAATTGATGATAGGGACTTGTGAACTTATTTTTTATAGTTTTAAAAGGAGAAATTTTTATGAGATACAGATTCATGCGTTTTTTCGAAGGAAAAACAAAAGCACTTACACTTAGTTATGATGATGGCGTGATGCAAGATGAAGAATTATCACAAATTCTTGCGGAATACAATATGAAATGCACATTTAATTTAAATGATGCATCTATAGGTTCTAAAGAGCGTTTGACCGAACAAGAAATCGAGAATTATATTTTAGCAAAAGGTCATGAGATAGCAGTTCATGGAAATCATCATATTGCTCCCGGCATTGCATCACCCAAAGATGGAATCAATGATATGCTTGAAGGCAGAAGAAGACTTGAACAGCGATTTTCGAGAATTATTAAAGGAATGGCATATCCTGACTCTGGTATTAACAATTTATTATATTCTGATTATAAAACTATACGAGATTATCTTCAAATGTTGGAAATAGCATACGGAAGAACAGCTGGCTTTGATAACAATAAATTCAAGATGCCTGCTGATTGGTATAATTGGATGCCCACCTGCCATCACGATAATCCTGATTTATTAAATTGGCTAAAGGAATTTAAAGAGCTTAATAATAAAAGTTGCTATATTGCTGCACGTCATCCGAGACTATTTTATCTTTGGGGTCATAGTTATGAGTTCGATCATAACAATAATTGGCATGTTATTAAAGAGTTTTGTAAAGAGGCTTCTGATAGCGAGGATATATGGTTTGCAACAAATATTGAAGTTTGTGAATATGTTAAAGCATTTGAGCAGTTAGAGTTCAGTGTTGATAATACTATTGTTTATAATCCGACTCTTAAGAATGTGTGGTTTTGCTTAGATGAGCTTGATTATGTAATTAAACCAGGAGAAACATTGTACTTGAAATAGGGAGAATACAAAATGGAAAAATTCGTACCCGTAGTAGTAATAAAAGAGTTATCTGAAACAGATAAGATATTAACCGCACTTAAAAACAACGGAATAAACTGTGCAGAAATCACATTCCGCACTTCATGTGCCGCAGAAGCTATTGAATATGCCTGCAAAAATTATCCGGATATGTCAATAGGTGCAGGCACGGTTATAAATGCCGAGCAGTGTGAAGCAGCACTTAAAGCAGGCGCTCAGTTTATCGTGTCACCAGGTCTTTCTATTGCTGTTGCAAATATCTGTAACCAAAGAAATATACCGTATTATCCCGGTTGCGTAACACCAACCGAAATTATGCAGGCACTAGAGCTCGGTATTACAACCATTAAATTCTTCCCTGCAAACGTGTATGGCGGTCTTAAAGCATTAAAGGCTTTATCTGCTCCATTCCCACAGGTTAAGTTTATACCTACAGGCGGCGTTGATAGAAGCAATATCGATGAGTTTTTAGCCTTTGATAAAATAGCAGCTATTGGCGGTAGCTTCTTTGTTAAAGAAGCACTTGAAAAACAGGAGGATAAATAATATGGCAAAAATAGTTACTTTCGGTGAGTTAATGTTAAGACTTGCCCCTAACGGATATTATAGATTTTTCCAAAATGACCAAATGCAAGCTACCTTTGGCGGTGGTGAGGCAAACGTTGCTGTTAGCCTTGCAAATTATGGAATGGATAGCGTATATGTTACAAAACTACCTAAACACGCTATAGGCCAAGCCGCAGTAGATAGCCTTAGATACTTTGGCGTTGATACCTCTAAGATAACAAGAGGCGGAGAGAGAGTAGGTATCTATTTCCTTGAAAAAGGTGCATCTCAGCGAGGCTCTGTTTGTATTTATGACCGTAAGTATTCTGCTATCCAACAAGCTACAACCGATGATTTTGATTGGGATAGCATATTTGAAGGCGCTGATTGGTTCCACTTTACAGGCATCACACCAGCACTTGGCGAGAATGTAGTAGAAATCTGTAAAGAGGCTTGCATAAAGGCAAAGGAAAAGGGAGTTAAAATATCCTGTGACTTAAATTACAGAGGAAAACTTTGGACAAGAGAAGAAGCAAGAAAAGCTATGACCGAGTTGTGTCGTTACGTTGACGTTTGTATCTCTAACGAAGAAGATGCAAAGGACGTATTCGGTATTGAAGCAGAGGGCACTGATATCTATGGCGGAAAGCTTAACCACGAAGGCTACAAATCTGTTGCAAAGCAACTTGCAGATAAATTTGGTTTTGAAAAGGTAGCAATAACACTTAGAAGTTCTATCTCTGCTAACGATAACGACTGGGCAGGTATGCTCTATGACGGTGAGGATTATTATTTCTCAAAGTCTTATCACCTGCATATAGTTGACCGTGTAGGCGGCGGAGACTCTTTCGGAGGCGGACTTATATACTCGATACTAAGTGGTAAAACCTCAAAAGAGGCTATCGAATTTGCAGTAGCAGCGTCAGCACTAAAACACTCTGTTGAGGGTGACTATAACCGAGTATCCGTAGCCGAGGTAGAAAAATTAGCAGGCGGCGACGGTTCAGGCAGAGTGCAGAGATAATTTGTATAAAAAATTCAGGGTATAATTCCAATTGTGATTAGGTTTTTAATATTAAAGCCATATTTAAAACTCTTATTTTCATAATTTGGATTTCTCTATATACCACAGGGGATAGAGGTTAATTTTCGCTCCAAAATGTTTGCTCCTTAAAACTATACAGAACTAAAGATTACACATCTCAACCTATCCCCAATTAATAAACCACCAGGCCTCCTTCTTTCCTGGTGGTTTGTCATTTGCAAAAAAACAGAATTGCAAGACAGGCTGATAATGCTTAAGAGCTTATAAAGAATAATCCGTTCACAAAAAGTTTACACAACATATTGATTTCTGGTATTGACAAATCGCATATGTTGTGGTAATTTATAATTGTTGTTGAGAATATGCGCACGCCTGAGATGGCACCCGTAAGATTTATTTCTTACATCGCGCAACGCCGTTGAGATTGTATTGACCTTGAAGTAGTATGCCTATTAGCAATGAAAAAAGGTTTTTAAGTGTTGTTTTTATGTATCTTTTGAAAAAATGAATATAGCTCATATTGTGTGAGCCACAGTAAACTAAAGGACTTTGATGCCTGTTTTGGCATCAGGTCCTTTTTTGCGTTTAAATGACAACAAAATACCGATTGACTAACCCATCAATTACAAAAAGTATTTTAAAGATAAAGGAGATTAAAATTTATGGAATT
The DNA here is from genome assembly GCA_045577835.1 of Acutalibacteraceae bacterium. Lineage (GTDB taxonomy): Bacteria > Bacillota > Clostridia > Oscillospirales > Acutalibacteraceae > UBA737. The sequence goes on from JAZNJD010000006.1 coordinate 5,807, forward strand.
AAAGAAACAAGCAAAACGAATTTGCAAAAGTTTAAAAATGACCGTTTCGGTATTTCTTGCGACTTTGTACCGAAACACAATACTAAAAGCGGCAGGACGGTGCCGTTTTGTTTTTTATCTATTTACATATATAAGATCTTTCCGTCCGAAGATCAGCGGAGTGGTAACGCTGAAAATTGCCACAACAAAGCACCTGCAAATGCAACCTGATGTATCAGGTCGGTGCAACACCGTAGAGGATGAGTTGCTCCTCGAACTTTTTAAAGTTTTATACGGAGCCTTACTGAACACAACCTAAACACAATAGAGACAGAATCAAATCGCCAAATAAAAATCCTTTAGATATAAGGGTTTATGCCGATATAGATTTGGAAAACAGGCGGAAATGCCAGAAGAGGTTAATAGGGAGAGTTGCGCACATTTGCAGGAAAACATATCAAGGAGTAAATATATTATGAGAAATTTTTATGTAAACCTATTAACCCAAGCAGAAAGACTTTATCGTCACAATAGGCAGGGAAGTTACAAAACAAAGGAACGCTATTTTGAAGCGTACAAACGATTTCTTAAATTTGTCGGTGATACCTATAATCTGCAAAAACTACAAAGTATATCAGGTAAACATTTATCGGCTTATGTGGATTATATGCAGGATAAAGGATTTTCTGCATCAACAATCAAAACAGACCTTGCAGCAATAAGATTCTGGCACGACCAAATTCCTGATGCAAAGTATACTCTACCAACCAATGATGAGTTTGTTTTGGAAAGACGGAAATTCGGCAATGTAGACCGTACTTGGAGTATGAGCGAATTTAATCGTATGATTGCTGAATGTTGGAGGCACAAACGAGATGATTATGTTGCTTGTATTGTTATTGCAAGGTATGCAGGACTGCGTTTACACGAAGTATTAAGGATTGATACTGCAATAGCACGAAACGCCCTTAAAAACGGTTTTATAAGCATTAAAGGTAAGGGTGGCAAAATCAGGGAAGTGCCAATAAACGAAAGTAATCGTATTGTTTTTAAAAAGCATTTGAAAACCACACCGCAAGGATACAAGCTTTTTGTACCGAAAGATAAACAGACACACATAGTAAAAACAGAAATACAAAACTTTATATTAAAGCACAGAAGCAAGGTATGTGACCAAGTCTCAAGCAAAACATTAACATTTCACGGACTGCGCCGCCGAGTGGTACAGTAAGTTTATATCCGAGGGCAAGACCGAGCGAGAAGCAAAGCTTATGGTATCTAAACTGCTCGGTCACGAACGGGAAGATGTGACAAGGGTTTATCTTGCAAGCGTTAAGGGAAGTGATGCCGATGGCTGAAGGGATTTAGGGATTTCGGAAACATTAAGAGCATCAAATTCGCATAATTATTTTGTAAGCGAACATTCATTGGGGGATATTTGCTATGAAGAATAATTTATGTGATTATGAGGTTAAAAATATATTTATAAGCAAAATCCAAGATGAAATGAAACAAAAGCTAAATTCAAAAATCAGAAACCTTTGTGTAATGGATGTTGAAAAAATTTATAGTTTGGATTATAATATAGATGTTCACATTTTGGGCGATACTTCTAAAATTGAAAAAGGGGAAGTGTCGTAACTATGTTAACAGAAATTGCGGATATTTATGTTCGGCTTTCCTCAGAGGACAGAGACAAGAAGAATGTCACTGATGAGAGTGAGAGTATCCAAAATCAAAAAACAATGCTTATAAATTATTGTGTTGAGAAAGGATGGCAAATAAACGGTATCTACTCTGATGAGGACTATAGCGGTGCAGATGCAAATAGGCCTGCTTGGAATCAGGTTCTAAGGGACTGCGAAGAAAGGAAATGCTCGATAGTTGTATGTAAAACGCAATCTCGATTTTCCCGTGATATGGAGATGATAGAACGCTATATTCACGGAAAGTTTCTCGAATGGGGTGTGCGGTTTGTCGGAGTGGTTGACAATGCCGATACAAGCATCAAGGGCAACAAAAAAGCCCGACAGATAAACGGTCTTGTGAATGAATGGTATTTAGAGGACTTGTCCGAGAATATCAAATCCACCTTAAAGACTAAACGCCTGAATGGTGAATTTGTTGGCTCGTTTGCTCCTTATGGATATCTTGTTGACCCAAATGATAAAAACATCTTGTAATCTATGAGGTGGCGGCACCTGTTGTTAGACGAATATTTGAAATGTATATACAAGGATTTGGCTATATCGCAATTGCTAAATCCCTCAACAGCGAAAATATTCCGCCGCCATGTGTTCACAAAAAACAACAGGGGCTTAGATATTATAACGGTAATTTTGAAAAAAACTCAAATCCACAGAAGGTTTGGTCGGAAGCGTCCATTTACTCTATACTTCGTCGCTTGGAATATACGGGTGCCCTTGTGCAAGGCAGGCGCGAGGTCATAAATTATAAGACCAAAAAACGGCGCAAAAAACCTGAAAAAGAGTGGGATATTGTTGAGAATATGCACGAGGCGATTGTGACTTTAGAACAGTATCTAAAGGTGCAGGAACTGAGACACAGTCGAGGAAGAGGTCAGAAGATTCCAAGCGGTAAATGCTATGCGTTTGCACGAAAGGTCTTTTGCGGTGAGTGCGGCAATACCATGTGGAAGATGAGTTATAAACTTTCAAAAGGGAGATATAATTATCTTGCTTGTCGAACAAGAAAAACTTCTAACGGTGTTTGTGATAATGAACACAGTATCCGGCTTGACGAACTCACTGAGATAGTGCTTTGTGAAATAAATAAGCTTCTTGACAGATACTATGATGTAGGACAAATAGGTAGTATTTCCAAACCTAAAAGAGGTGTCCGTAATGAAAGCTCGTTGCTTTCGGAAATTGAAGAACTTGAAAAAAAGATAAAGCGGAACGATGACCGAATGGCACAGATGTATAGTGATAAATTGGACGGTCTTATAACACCCGAGCAATTTATTAAGTACCGTGAAACATATATTAAAGAATCCTCTGCCCACGAAGAACGCATTGTTTTATTAACTCAAAAATTAAAAAGTTTAACAGGAACCACCGATTCTTTTGATCCTGAAAGTGTCATTAAAAAGTATCGTCATATCGATGAACTTACCTTTGAAATTGTCGATGAATTTATAAGTAAAATCTTTATCGGAAAAAAGAGGACGGCAAAAAACGGGAGATAAAAATCGAGTGGAAGATTTGACGAAAAACGCCGAAAACCCGCATAAATAAAGGATTTTCAGTACTTTTGGAAAACAGTAATTATTATCAAAGTATAGTATTAGCTTAACCACTCACACGGCGGGTTAACTAATACTATAAAGGTTTAACAATAGGGGATGTCTATTGCGGTTGCGCTCGTTTATTTTGCCCATCGGTTTTGCCTTCGTTTTCGGCAGGCGTTAGCCTTGCCGAAAGCCTCAGGCTTTACCGAACGGACAAACTAAACGGCAACAACAAAAAGCGCAACATCCACCCCTATTGATAAACCTATAGGTCCAAAACTGCCGTGAAAATTCAATATAAAACACCCCGAAAACCCGCTTAAATAGCGGGTTTTCACCATTCTGCGACAATTTGAAGATAAAAGGCAATATTAACCTATAATTTTAATTATTTTATAAAAAGTAGGTTAAATATAAAATTTTGGTTGACAATTTTTTGACCTAATGATATACTGATACAAACTGATACTAATAAATATTGGAGGGTATTATGGATATAAAGTTATTTACAAAAATGCTGAAGGACAAACATTTTACTGATTATCAAAAAATGCAGTACAAATACGGCGAAGATTTTAACGCCTTTTTGCAGTCTTTGGAAGAATTGTATTATAAAACTTTACCGCTTTTAGATTTTGATGGTAATAATGTTGTTTTTATCGAAAATCATGCGGCGGTAAGTCAAAGTGCCATCAAACTTTTATTGCAGTCGCAGGATGGTAATTACGGTATAAAAGCTGCCGAGGATGAAATTGTTGCGACCTCAGCCATTGAGAGCATAGATTTCAGCCGAGACAGTGTGCGCAATATCTTAAAAGGTATGGCACCTAAAGATGAGCAGGAAAATAGAATTTTAGGTATAAAGCATGGCCTTGAATTTATTGCAGATACAACCAACAAAATTACCGAAGAAAATCTATATAAGCTTTATATGATGACGGTAGGCGATTTCCTAACCGATGATGACAAATTGTTAAAGGATAATTTTTATAGGCACGATACTGTTTATGTTGTAAGCGACCGTGTTGAGCATTCAGGACTTGACCACAAAAAAGTTCCGGAGTTTATGAAGTCGCTTATGGCTTTTGTTAATGCCGAAGATGATATTAACGATTTAATAAAGGCGGCAATTATCCATTTTTATATTGCTTTTGTTCATCCGTATTTTGACGGTAACGGCAGAATGGCGCGACTTGTGCACTTATGGTTTTTAATTCAAAAGGGTTATAGGTATGCGTTGTTCATTCCGTTCTCAAGTCAAATTGAAAAAAGCCGTAAAGCATATTACGATGCTTATACGGCTATTGAGGAAAATAAGAAACTCAGCGGCAAGATTGATGTTACTCCGTTTATTCTGTATTTTATAAATAATGTTTATAATAAGATGAATGAAGGAACAACTACAGTTGAAACCTTAACCGTTTATGATGATGCCGTTAAAGAAGGCAAGATAACCGAAAAGGAAACAATGCTTTGGAAGTTTGTGCTTTCCTTCTATGGCACGGCGGAATTTTCTACAAAACAGCTTGAAAAGGATTTTGGCGATGCCGCTTATGCAACTATCAGAGGCTTCGTTTTAAAGTTTAAAGACTTAGGACTGCTTTCTTCGGTTAAATACGGTGTAAGGGTTAAGTATAAGGTTGTTAAGTAAAAGTCTAATCAAAGTAATGAGATAAAAAGCAGTGCACATTCGAAATACAGATGCCAATATCATATAGTTTTCGCACCAAAGTATAGACGAATCAAAAATAATAAATCACAAATTAATATATACTTATCGGTGTAAAACAAAACAGCTTCTTGTTCTGATTTTTTAGGCAAGGTGCTGTTTTTTTAAGTATACAAATACACCTTGTTTCCACCGATGGTCTGGTTAATTTAAAAATGGTTTTTAATGTTAATTTTTCGAGATTTTGCAACTCGTGGAGTATAAAGTGAGTTGTATTTTCGAGATTATGATAAAATATATGGTGCTTTTGAGATGAAATTTATTATCGAAAAAGGTATAATATTTGTGTAAAGTGCCAAAATAAAATTATTTGCATATTTTTTTAGAAAGGATTTGAGAGCGATGAAAGAAGTAATTGATAAATACTATGTTAATAAAATGAAAAGAAACAATTCATACAACGATATACACGTTTACAAAAATACAAAGCTGGCAAAAACACAGCATATTCATGATTGTTATGAAATTGAAGTTCTCATATCCGGCGAAATGAAGGAAGTAATTAACGGTAAAACATTTACGGCAAAACCGGGCGATATGTTCTTTATTTGCCCAAATGATGTACATGAGCTCGTATTTGATGAATCTCCTGTCATTTATAACTTAATGTTCCGTGAAAATGTTATAGGCGAAAAAAACATGAAAACTATGCGCAGGTTTTCCCCAGAAGAAGTATGCGTTACTCATTTAAGTGAAAAGGATTATGAAATCATAAGCGCTCTGATCGATAAGGCGATAAAGGAATATTGTAGCATACATGATGATTTAAGCGAACCAATTATAAAAAATGTTATAGGATATGCTTTTTTAACTATTATGAGGTACCATTCCGATGCTTTGAGTAAGTCTGTGGATTCAAGGGTAGAAAAAGCCTTGAATTATATTGATGAAAATTTTAGAGCGCCTATTACAATGTTGCAAATTTCAAAAATTGTAGGCTTGGAGGAGGATTATTTTTCTTCACTTTTTTATAAGCACACAAAAATGAGATTTAAAAGTTATCTTTCAAAATGCAGATTAAACTATGCTTGTAAAATGCTTCTAGAAACTGACGATACAGTGGCAGACATATGTTATGACAGTGGTTTTAACTCTCTTGCTACTTTTCACCGTGAATTTAAAGCGTTTTTTAATTGCTCGCCTTTGGAGTATAGGAAAAGTCGTTAGATTCTAAAAACAACTTGTTCAAAAGCTAACATTCGTTAATAAGGGGTTTCCAACATGAACCCTGTTTAATAAATTAGGAGATGGTAAAGTGAAAAATTTAATTGTTGATTTTAGTAAGAATTGTGGTAAGGTAAAGCCTATGCACGCCGTTAACAACGGTCCCGTTTATAAGTTCAGCGCTCACCAACGAATAACTAATATGCCTGCTTGGATTGAGGCGGGTATACCATATGCCAGAACTCACGATTCCGCCTTTTGCAGTACCTACGGTGGTCCGCACTGCGTTGATGTGAATTTGATTTTTACAAATTTTGATGCTGATCCTTATGATGAGGCTTCTTATGATTTTGCCTGTACTGATGAGTATTTAAGAGTTATTGATTATTCAGGTACAAAAGTCTTTTATCGTCTTGGTGCCGGCATTGAGCATTGGGTTAAAAAATACAACACACTTCCGCCTAAAGACTTTAAAAAGTGGGCGGTTATATGTGAACATATAATTAAGCACTATACTGAGGGTTGGGCAGACGGATTTAAGTATGATATTAAGTATTGGGAAATTTGGAATGAAGCTGACCTTGATCCTGACGATTCTGCAGACAAACGCACTTGGGGTGGCACAAAGCTTCAGTTTTTTGATTTGTATGAAATTGCAGCAAAGCATTTAAAAACAACATTCCCTCATTTAAAAATAGGCGGTCCGTCAATTAGCGGTAATCTTGAATGGGCTAAGGATTTCCTTATAGAAATGAAAAAGCGTAATGTTCCTATGGATTTCTTTTCTTGGCATCGTTATGCGTATGAGCCGACATTTATTGCAGAAAATGCAATAGAAATACGCAAAATGCTTGATGAGACTGGATATAACGATACCGAAAGCATCAATAATGAGTGGAACTATGTAAAGGGCTGGGAAGGCGAAGGAATGCTCTATTCATTTAAAGCATTACAGTCACTTAAAGGTGCGTCATTTATATTAAGTACAATGTCGTTATGTCAATACTTACCTGTAGATATGCTTATGTACTATGATGCTAGACCAGGTAATTTCAATGGTATGTTTGGTCGCTTTGTATGCGAAACTTTAAAAGGATATTATCCCTTTAAAATGTTTAATGAACTTTATAAACTGGATAACAGTGTAGAGGTTAAACCCGAGGAGAATTTGTTTGCTTGTGCCGCTGTTAGTGAAAATAAGGCTGTAGCTGTATTTACAAATTTTTCTGATGATGATACAGCGCCAACAGAAAAAGTAAAAATCAATATGCAGGGCTTTAGCAATGAAAATGGCGTAAAAGCAAGCTACTATCTCCTTAATTCTGATAAAGACTTAGAATTAGTAAGAGAAGAAGTTTTCTATTCAAAAGACTTTGCAGCAGCAATGGATGTTGAACTTTACAGTTGTTATATGGTTGTTCTCGAGAAACTTTAATATTATTATATCAAAATAAATATTTTCCTATGGCCAAATTGGAATTATAAACGGATATAAACAGAAGTTTTCTACAGTTGGCTTCTGTTTTATTAAATAAATTAAGGAGGCAATACAATGAAAAAAATCACACGCATACTCTCTTTGGCACTTGCAATTGTTATGTTGTTGTCCGTTGCTGTTGTTGGAGCTTCGGCAGAGGAAACAACAGAGATTGCTACATCAGGCACGGTTGAGTCTATCGACTGGGTTTACACCGCAGAAGATAAGACTATTACCGTAACAGGCAACATTGAAGGAACAGGAACGGTTCCCTATTTGTTGGCTCAAACTTATTGGAAAGACCTTGATTACAATAGAATTATTGTTAATGAAGGTATTGGGGAAATTATTGGAAACGGCTTTAACGGCTGTAAAGCAGAAACCATCATTTTGCCTACAACACTGAGAAAAATTGGTGAAGGTGCATTTAAAAATTCAAAACAGCTTAAGTGGTTGCACATACCTGTAGGCGTAACAACAATAGGTAGTAATATTATCCAGGGATGTACTCTTACATCTGTTTACGTTCCAAACACCATTAAGTCAATAAACGGAAACTGGGCTTATAATAATAACGGAGCTCCTTTTGCAAAGCTTTATGTTTTTAATGGAATAGGCAGCGGTTATGATACCATAAAGGCTGCTACATATGATAAATTTACATCTATAACTGTACAGGTTAATACAGTTAACTTCAAAGCTGATCGCACTGTTGCATACGGTAGCTTTGCAACCGTTGCAGCAGCAGCCACAAGCGGTGATACAGTTACAGTTCTTTCAAATGTTACTGCAACCGCAATGCCCGAAATAGCAGAAGGCGTTAATATGGTTTACCAAGCCAATGTTGGTGCTTCTGCTACTTGGAACAATCAGTATTGGAAGTACTTTTTGCCCACAAAGACCATTACCGTAACCCCAACATCAAACAGTGACGGTTCAATAGGAAATAGCGGTGGAGCAAGCCTTGCGGACCAGTGGAAAAATTATGATTACGATACCGTAATTATCGGCGAAGGCTTTACTAAAATTCTTCAAAACGGCTTAAATGATGGTAAAGCAAGTAAGCTTATTTTGCCATCAACTCTTAAAACAATCGGTACACAAGCTATGGTTAGATGGTATAAGCTAACCCAGCTTCATATTCCTGTAGGTGTAACTACTATTGGCGGTTATCCTTTTAAGGATGCACCACTTACAAGTATTTATTTTCCTAATACCATAACATCATTAAATGGTGGTTGGAATACAAATCTTAATAAAAAAGGTGAGTTGAAGGTTTATTACAGTGCTGGTGGTGCATTAGGTCCTGGTAATTTCAGTGGCAAATGTGCCTCATATGTTGCTGTTGATGCTATGAAGACCGACGCAAACGGTTATCATACTTATGGTGGTTTTAAGAGCATAGTTGAGAATGCGGTAGCAGGGGAGACTGTTACGGTTCTATCTTACGCTACTGTTAATGCAATGCCTACAATACCAGAAGGCGTTAAAGTTATTTATCTTGCAGGTGTTGGTGCAAAAGCAACACTTGATAGTTCTAAATGGGAATACAATGCAATCGACAAAACAATAACTGTAGTTCCTGTTGATGGTGGTAACAACATTATTGCAGAACTTCTTGCAAGTGAATGGTCTGCATACGATTATAATAATGTTGTTATATCTGAAGGCTTTACTTCTTTAGGAAAAAATTCACTTAATGGCGTTAAAGTTAAAGAAATAAAGTTGCCTTCCACACTTACTTCAATCGGTGAAGGTGCATTAAAGAACGCAAAAATTGAATGTTTGGAAATTCCAAAAGGTGTTACCACATTGGGACAGTATCCATTTGAAAATTGTGATTTAGATTATATTTTTATTCCAAATACTGTTACTTCATTTGGTTCATGGTATACTGGTTTAACTGTAGATAAAGTGTATTACACTTATTCAGAAGCTGTAGATAATGAAGTAAATCTTAGATTTGCTGGCAAGACTCAAATAGTTGATTCTATAAAGACTTCTTCTGATGGAACAACTGTATATTCAAGATTAAAGAATGCTTTAAACAATGCACAAGACGGCGATGTTTTCAAGCTTATTGATAATATTAACGATAATCATTTTGTAACTGCAGTTTCTGATTTTACAATTGATTTGAATGGTAATAAGGTATCTAACATATTTGTTGCTAATACAAATGGCGATGAAAAAATCAACATTTTAGACCTTGTTGTACTTAAAAAGAAAATTGCAAATATTAATGGTGTTGAAATTAACACAGCAGGTCTTGAATATAGGTCTGAGTTCAGCGCTGATAATATGATAAATCTTACAAATCATTTACTTGGTATAGCAGTTTAATTTAAAATCTTTTTAAATGGCACTCAGGTCTATTTGTTAAAAAACATTTAAATTCGTAGTGAGGGGCAAAAACCCCTCACTACCGATGATTTTAAGTTCAAAAAGGTAGGTATGTTATGAAAAAGGCGATTTCCGCAATACTTTGTTGTGTTGGTGTATTATCTATTGTTTTAAGTCCTTTAAATAAGGGCTTGGTTAGTTATGCAGCAACAGAGGAAAAGGATATTGAAATTAAGGAAACAACAGAGGACTCATATTCTGAGTATCTCTCTTCTTTCAAGGATAAACCGGTAGACAAGTCGGCTGAACAGATTACGGTATCTGCACTTGACTATATAAAAACCGATATAAATGTTGGTACTTTAACAGATGACAATACCGCCTTAATTGTTAGCGAAAACGATACATATGAATGGGAAGTTACCGTAAATAAAACCGGTATTTACAATATTGCTATTGATGTTAAAGCTGTCGAAGAGAAGCGTAACGATATCGTTTATGATGCTAAAATTGACGGTGAAACACTCTTTGACGAGCTTAATTTAATGGAGATTTCAAGGCGCTGGGTAGATAAAACCGACGAAGAAATCTTTGATTCTAACGGAAACCAGATACGCCCTCAAATCGAACAGGATTTTTCTTGGCATACGGAGTATTTTAAAAGTTCAGAGGGCCTATATAGCGAATACTTTACATTTTATTTTGCCGAGGGTACTCATAAGATAACACTTATGGGTAACAGCGGAAAATTCGCAATAAAAGAAATTTACTTAATACCCTACAAAGAATTACCTACATATAAAGAATATCTTAAAGCAAACAGCGGTGTAAAAAAATATGACGGCAAAACCGTAGTTATAGAAGCCGAAAAAACCAAATGGCGTTCTTCTGTGAGCATATTGCCGCAGACAGATATGCAAAGCCCCTATACAAACCCTTACAGTGCAAGTAAAACTTTACTTAATACTGTGGGCGGTCCTAACTGGAAGTATCCCTTTGATACTATTGCTTGGAATGTAAATGTACCAGAAGACGGTCTTTACAGTATTTCTATCAGATACCGCCAAAATTACCTTACAGGTATGGATGTTTACCGTTCAATGAGTGTAAACGGTGAAGTTCCTTTTGCCGAAGCCAACAGTTTAAGCTTTGGCTATGGGGACGATTGGCAGGTATGCGATCTTACAAACTATTATATAAGACTTAATAAAGGCGATAATGAAATTTGCCTTTCTGTTACTATGAGTGAAATGGCGGCTACTGTAAGAGAACTACAAAACATTTTGTTAGACCTTAACAGTACCTACCGTCAGATAATAATGATTGTCGGTGCAAATCCCGATGCAAACCGTGATTATGATTTAGATAAAGAATTACCTAATCTTAAAAAAGACTTTAATACAGCAGCTGACCGTATTGAGGCGGTTATTAAATCCTTTAGCAGTGAAAATGGAACAGTCGGAAAAGAGCTTTCCGTACTTTCCGCCTTTGTATTGCAGCTTCGTGAAACTGCTGATAAAACATATACATTAACACGTGACGGAAGACTTTCAGGTGTTAAATCAAATATTAGCTCAATGGGCGCTTTTATTTCCACCCTTCGTGAACAGGCTTTGGAAATAGACTCAATATATGTCGGCTCAAAGAATATGGAAAAGCAAAAGGGCAGTGCCAAATTCTTTGATTCGGTAAAGCATAAGCTTTTACGCTTTATTGCCTCTTTTACAGAGGATTACGCGGGAATGAGCTCAGGAGACAATGAGGCCATAACAGTTTGGCTCCAGTCTTCGGGTCGTGACCAGATGCAGATACTTAAAAATATGATAGATGATGATTTTACCCCCAAATACGGAATAGCGGTAGATTTAAAGCTTGTTACAAGCTCAATAGTTCACGCCGATTTTGCGGGTAGAGGACCCGATGTTGCACTTAATAATGCAGTAAGTACACCTGTCAACTATGCGCTTAGGGGTATAAGTACCGACCTTTCTTGTATGGAGGGCTTTGACGAAGTTGTAAAGCAATATTCACCCGACAGTATGAAATCCTATCACTATAACGGCAAATATTACGGTCTGCCTGAAAGTCAGTCATTTAGTATGCTTTTCTACAGAACCGATATTTTAGACGAGCTAAATATTGAAATACCTCAGACTTGGGAGCAGCTACTTAAAGAAACACTTCCAATTTTGCGTCGTGATAATTTAGAAATCGGTATCGGTGCACTTTCAAGCATACAAAATATGACAGGCTACAATATATTTACCACCCTGCTTTATCAGAACGGCGGTACAATATATGATAAGGATTTAAAAACCTCGGCTCTTGATTCTGTTACAGCATACGAAAGCTTTGCTAAAGCTATTACATACTATACCGACTATAAATTCCCACAGTCCTATGACGGATTAAACCGTTTCCGTTCGGGCGAAATGCCGATGATGGTTGCCGATTATGTTTTCTATAACAACTTAGCGGTTGGCGCACCTGAAATTGCAGGTCTTTGGGAAATGACTTTAATCCCTGGCACAGAGAAAGATGGAAAAATTAATCGTTCGCAGATATTTGCTTCAACAGCTAGTATGATTCTTGAAACCTCAAATAAAAAGGAAAGCAGTTGGGAATTTATTAAATGGTGGTCTTCTAGCGAAATTCAAGCACGCTACGGCTTAGAGCTTGAAGCGGTACTTGGTGCGGCGGGTAGATATGCCCCTGCTAATATAGAGGCTACCGCCTTACTTCCTTGGTCAAGCAAAGAATTAAATGTTCTTGAAGCGCAGAGAAGTGAGTGTGTATCGCTTGAACAGATGCCAGGTAGTTACTTTACCTCAAAAGCAATTAATAATGCGTTCCTTTCTTGTGTATTAAATCCGGATAAGCTCCCACGTGAGGAAATCATTTATTGGAGTGAGCAGATTGACCTTGAGCTTGAAAGAAAGCGTAAAGAGTTCGATTATTGAGTAGGTGAAACGATGCAATTAACAAAAAATAAAAATATACATCATAACTTAAAAAAGAGTTTAGTAAGTTATTCTATGGTTTTTCCGTTTCTGCTCTTTTTCTTTGTGTTTTTGGTGTTGCCGATATTAGCAGCTATGGGCTTAAGCTTTACCGATTTTAATATGTCAAAAACACCGCATTTTATAGGTATTGAAAATTATAAGCGCCTTATAATTGATGATGAAGTTTTTTTAACAGCTTTAAAAAATACACTTCTCTTTGCAATAATTAACGGACCTCTCGGTTACATAATAGCATTTATTTTGGCTTGGATTATTAACCAACTTCCAAAATCACTGCGAGTATTAATGACAATAGTTTTCTATTCGCCGTCACTTTCAGGTAATGTGTATTTTATATGGCAGTATCTGTTTAGCGGTGATTCGTATGGTCTTATAAATGGCTTACTTATGAAAATGAATTTCATTAAAGAGCCTATACAATGGTTTACTGACCCACAATACAATATGACGGTTATTATTATCGTGCAGCTTTGGATGTCGTTGGGTGTAGGTTTTCTGTCATTTATTGCAGGTTTTCAGGGTGTTGATAAAAGTCAGTACGAGGCAGGTGCTATTGACGGAATACAAAACCGTTTCCAAGAGCTTTGGTATATAACCCTTCCTAATATGAAGCAGATGTTACTTTTTGGTGCTGTTATGCAAATTACTACTGCATTCTCGGTGGGTGCTATAACCGAATCGCTTTCGGGAGGAAGTATGAGTGTTGAATATTCTACACTCACTATACTTAACCACATTTCAGACTACGGTAATACCCGACTGGAGCTTGGTTATGCCTGTGCCATTGCAGTTGTTTTGTTTGCAATGGTTGTTGGTACCAAAAAGCTTGTGTTCAAGCTTTTAAGCTTTGATAAGTAAATTACCCATTAAAGGAAATTTTCTAAAAAGGAGTAGTATTCCGTTGCGTAAGAATAAAATTAGAACTCGGTCGCCATTTGTAACATTCTTGATTTTTTTGTTTTTAGCCATTTTAGGCGTTTTTATGGCGTTACCGCTTGTATACGCAGTTATGCAGGCATTTAAGCCTCTTGAAGAACTGTTTATTTTCCCACCAAGATTTTTTGTAAGTAATCCAACGATTCAGAATTTTAAAAGCTTAGGCTTTTTGATATCTAATTTGTGGGTGCCTTTCGAGAGATATTTGTACAATACCGTTTTTGTATCTGTTACAACAACTTTGCTTTACTTAACGGTTGCAACATTGGCTGCTTATCCATTAACTAAGCATAAATTTTTTGGTAAAAAGTTTATTAACAACCTTATTACCTTGGCACTTATGTTTTCGGGCGCAGTTATTGCACTTCCGCAGTACATAATTATGTCTAAGCTTAACCTTATAGATACATTCGGTGCAATTATTTTCCCGTCACTCGCAAGTACGATGGGTATTTATCTTTGTATAAATTATCTCCAAACCTTACCTGATTCAATTCTTGAGTCAGCAAGGATTGATGGAGCGGGAGAGTACCGTATTTGGTTTAGCATTGTACTTCCAAATATAAAACCCGCTATTATGACTGTCCTCATTTTCCAATTCCAAGGAAGTTGGAATTCAACAGGCGGTGGATTTATTTTTAGCGAAAACCTTAAAATGCTTCCTACCGCAGTAAGTCAGATAGCTTCGGCGGGTATCGCACGTTCGGGAGTAGGTGCCGCAGGTTCTTTGCTTATGATGTTGCCGCCCATACTCGTTTTTGTACTTTCACAAAGCCAAGTAATGGAAACAATGGCACATTCTGGTATCAAGGACTGATATTTTATTTGGAAGCGGAGTGAAAAAATGCGTAGATTTATAACAAGCTTAATAATACTTTTACTGTCCGTCGTGATGTTATTTTCATTAAATGTTTCAGCAACATCTCCTGTAAAATCATACACTTATGAAACCTCAGGTGATGTAAAAAAGATACCTGCTCCATACGATTTAAAGAAGATTTTTGGCGGTGGCAGTGTAACTCTTAAAGAGCCAGAAGATATGGCTGTTTTCATGGATAAGATATATATTCTTGACTCGGGAAATAATCGTGTTGTGGTATTAAATGAAGATTATACCTTTAATAGTATTATCACCTTTTTTCAAGACGGTAAAGAATATAAAACACAGGAATTAAGAGGTATATTTGTAAATAAAAACGGTATTTATGTTACCGACAGAGCCGCAGGAATGGTTTTTCTTACCGATTTTAACGGAAATGTTATTAAGGAATATGGAAAGCCTAAAGCGGATATGATTGAAGAAAATTATCTTTATCTACCCTTAAAGGTTATGGTTGACAGTCTTGACCAAGTCTATATTTTGGTAGAAAATGAATATCGCGGTGCTTTGCTTTTAGACAAAGACGGTGAGTTTTTAAGTTTTTTCGGCTCGGGTGAAGTTAAGGTAACGGCTGAGATATTGCTTAGAAATTTTTGGCGAAAATTTAAAACTGAAGCACAGTTAAATTATACAACAAAAACTTTGCCTGTTGAATATAAGAACTTCGATATTGATGATGAGAATTTTATTTATACGATAGGGGCAAGTAGCACAAGCTCAGATAAACCGTTGCGAAAACTCAATTCACAGGGAAGCAACATACTCTCCATTAAACAAATAGGTGATCCAAAGTTAAAAAGTAACAGCGATAAAAAATTAAGTAGCAGTTTTAATTCTATTGCTGTTGATGAATATGGTTTTATCACTGCACTTGATACAACATGGAAGCGTCTTTTCCAATACAATCAAGAGGGCGAACTGCTTTATGTGTTTGGTGGCGAGGGAGTACAGGAAGGAACCTTTATGAATCCTGTAGATGTTGCTACTATAGGCGACGATATATTGGTGCTCGATAAGGACACGGGCTTGCTTACAGCTTTAGCACCTACAGAATTCGGCAGCTATGTTAGGCAGGGTAGTTATCTTTTCCATAGCGGTAAGTATGAGGAATCTTTTGAACCTTGGGAGAATGTTTTAAGAATTGACGGTAACAGTCAGCTTGCTTATATAGGTATCGGTAAGGTTTATCTTATGGATCGAGAGTATATAAAGGCTATGGAATACTTCGAGATGGCTGATTCAAAGGAAAATTATTCTATTGCTTTTAAACGTTACAGAAATATCTATTTAAGAGAAAATTTTAATTCCTTTGCAATTGTTATTGTTTGCGCTATTGCTTTATTTGTGGGTGTACGCATATTCACCAAAAAGAAAAATATTACTTTGATAAAATCAGAAAATGTTTCCTATGCGCTTTATTGTGTATGTCATCCAATAGATGGTTTTTCAGAGCTTAGATATAACAAAAAGTATTGCTATCCTTTTGGATTTGCGATGTTTGTGGTGTTTGGTTTAGTGCAGATTCTGTCATTCTTTGAAACAGGATTTATTTTCAATCCCAACACAAACAGCAACTTTAACATTTATATGATTATGGGAGTTCCAATTCTTTTGATCGCGGCTTTTATATTTGTAAACTGGTTGATGTCAAGCTTTTTTGAGTGTGCAGGCACGCTTGGACAGGTGTTTACAGTAGTTTCCTATGCGTTAATGCCGTTAATTGCGTGTCAGGTAATTAACATAATACTATCAAATGCGCTAACATCGGAAGAGGGAGTATTCCTTAACTACATAAATATTATAGGTTATATATTATTTGCGTTTATTGTTATTTTAGGTTTAGGCAGTGTACATATAGCAAGCTTTAAAACAAATATTTTACTACTACTCACTACAATTTTAGGAATAGTGATTTTGGTGTTTATCGCATTTTTAATATTTAATTTGTTTGCTGAATGTGCAGCCTTTATAGAAACATTAATAAGAGAGATTGCCTATCGTATGAGTGTAGGTTTCTGAGGGGACTTAATTGATGAAACATATTATTTCTTATATATTAGTGTTATGCATCTTTCTTAACTGTGTAATATTCGTTTATTCAGAAGATGCAGAGAAGTCGACTACCAAAATATCGGTTGGCACTGTGGTTAAGGAGGGTAATGTTGTTGTAGAAAACGATAATTATATTCTTGATTACAGTGTAGATAGTTTCTTGCTACAAGTAGCAGATAAGAGAAACGGTTATGTATGGTATGGTCACTATACAAGTAGTTCGGATGATAAATCCGCTTCGGGTGTAGTGAAGACCGATATGTTATCAGATATTGTAGTTACATATTCTTTTAACAATACTACAAAAACTGTTAACACTTTTTCCGGTCCTGTAAGAAAAAAGACTGCAACCGTTAGAAGCATTAAGAACGGCGTTCGTATCGACTTTGAGTTTAAGGATTTAGGCTTTACCGTTCCTGTAGAGTATCTTTTAGATAATGACGGGCTTAAAGCATCGGTTATTTTAAGTGATATTAAAGAGAATGAAACAAATCAGGTTATCAGCGTGGAGTTGTTACCGTACTTCGGTTCTGAACAGAGTAAAGACGCTGAGGGTTATGTTTTTGTGCCTGACGGTAGCGGTGCGGTAATTTCTTTAAGTGAAAAGCAAAATGGAGTTAAACGCATATACGATAAAAGAGTTTACGGAGAGGATCTTTTAACTCCCTCCAATTTACAAACCACATATGAGCAGGATATAAAGGTGCCTGTTTTCGGCATGAAATGTGGCGAAAATGCGGTAGTTTCAATAATTGAAAAAGGGGCAGAGAGCGCATCAATATGTGCATCGGCACCTTGTCAGCTAGTAGATGGTGCAACCGCATATTCAAGATGTATTTACAGGGCAAACGGTAATGTAGACGTTACTATGCAAAACGGTTCAAAAACATCTTCTTTGTTTATGTCGGAGCCTGATAATGATTTCAAAAAATATACTGTAAAATATAATTTCCTTGTTGGCGATAAGGCGAATTATGTCGGTATGGCGGAAAAATACAGAGATTATCTTAAAAAGAATGGTCTTAAGGATACATCAAGTGGTGAAAACCGTCTGCATTTAGATCTTTACGGCGGTATTTTAAAGCAATCTAATTTCTTAGGCATACCATATAAAACAATAGAGGCGCTTACAACCTATGACCAAGCAAAAACTATCCTTGAAAAATATAATGAAAAGGATATAAAGGCTATATCCTTGGGACTTAAAAATTACAGTAAAAGTTCTATAAAAGAAATGACAGAAATAGAGTTTGGTATGCTCGGTAATTTGGGCGGTAAAAAGGGATATAAAACGTTACTTTCTTACGCTGAAAAGAACGGTATTGATGTATATTCTTACGCTGATTTTTTCAGTTTTTCAAAAAGTGGAAACGGTATAAGAGGAAACTCCACAAAGGTATATTCATTACAAAAATCCCCTTTAAGACTTAAGAATTTTACAATTGTTGATAATTACCGTGTAAGCGAGGATTCTCCAATCTCCTTTGTAAGACCCACTAAGTATAAATCGGCGGCATTAAAGCTAGTAAAAAATGCTTCAAAAGCTGATGTAAAAGGTATTGCTTTAGATGATATATCATCGAATATTATTTCCGACTATTCAAAGAGCTATGTTTCAAGAGTTGATTCTAAAAAGATGATTTTATCGGCAGTTGAAACAATAGGAAATAAGTACACATTAGTTTCTTCATCATCAAATGATTATATGTGGAAATATTCAAAGACTATTACAGATATTCCTACATATTCAAGTAAATACATTATATTTGATTATGATGTACCATTTATACAGATTGTATTAAAGGGAACTAAGGATTACAGCACTCTAGCACTTAATTTATCAAGTATGTCTACTGAAATCTTTTTGAATGCAGTAGAAAGTTGTTCAAATATTAAATTTGATGGTATTTATGCAAAAAATTCTGCAATTAACGGCACTAAGCTCGGTGATGTTTTCGGTGCCAACTATAAATCTTGGTTTGACATTTCTGTTAAATGGCAGAACGAAATTAAAAAGGTATATAACGCTGTAGAGGATAGCAAAATTACTGGACATAGCGTAATTGATGATGTTACGGTAACTGTATACGAGAACGGTGTTCGGGTATATGTTAATTACTCCCAAAAGGATACAGAGATAGATGGCATTACAGTTCCGGCATTATGGTACAGCTTAAAGGAGGGTAATTAATGAAAAGACGGTTATCACTTGAAAAAAAATCTAATATTGCCGGATATCTTTTCCTATTACCTTGGATATTGGGTGCAATAAAATTCTTTATAATACCCTTTATTAAGTCAGCTTTTTATGCTTTTTCTAATGTATCATTAAACGAATCTGGTCTTAATCTTGAATTTGTGCGCTGGGAAAACTTCGAATATATGTTGCTTGTGAATTCGGATTATATAGAAAAAATAGCAGCATCGCTTACAGAGCTTTTAAAGAATGTTCCGCTTATTTGGTTTTTTTCAATGTTTATTGCAATAATAATTAATCAAAAATTTGTTGGCAGAACATTTATGCGTGCAGTATTCTTTTTGCCGGTAATAATCGGTACAGGTATGGTGCTTCGAATAATAAACAGTGACGTTTTCATAGCAACAGGTACTGCAGAAAACTCACAAATATTCCAGGCGGGAACTTTGACATCATTACTTGAAAGTCTTAATTTGGGTGAAGAAATTACAGAGTTTATAGTAAGCGCTACCTCGCAGGTATTTGACCTTTCGTGGAAATCGGGACTTCAAATTCTTCTTTATTTAAGCTCTATACAGACAATACCAACTACATATTATGAGGTTGCATCTGTTGAGGGTGCAAATGCTTGGGATACATTCTGGAAGATTACATTCCCTGTACTTGGACCAACCAGTTTACTTGTCATTATATACACGATAATAGATACATTTACAAACTCAAACAATGCAGTAATGCGTGAGATATTAGACAGAATTGATAACTTCCTTTACGGATATGCTTCAGCTGCCGCAATGATTTTCTTTGTGGTTATTGGCATAGTGTTATTATTTGTATTCCTTATAGCAAGAAAGACGGTGTCTGCAAATGAATATTAAAACATCAATCAATAAGCAAATGCTTAAAAAATATATTCCTAAGGTATGCTATTGGATTTTTATGTACGCCTTGCTTATCGGCTTAGCTTATATACTTTTAAATCCACTTCTTATTATGATTACAAAAGCTTTTCGTCCTGTAGAGGATATGTTTAATCCAAGCATAGTTTGGATATCCAGCGGTGTTACTTGGGAGAATTTTAAAAACGCTATTGCAGCACTTGATTTATGGAAAACTTTAATATTATCACTTAGAGTTGTTTCTGTAAATACCATATTGGTGTTGTGTATATGTTCAATGACAGGTTACGGTTTGGCAAGATTTAAATTAAAACTTAATCCGCTGTTTATAGTGATTATGATTTTAACTATTGTAGTGCCAGTACAAACTTATATAATTCCATTATACTTTGATTTCGTTTATTTTGATTTCTTTGGAATAGGTGAGGTTATAGGTTGGTTTACAGGTAAGGCGTCAACAATAAATCTTGTGGACAGTGAGTTTTCCCTTTATATTACCAATCTTTTCGGTAGTGGTCTTCGTTCAGGATTGTTCATACTTGTATTTATGAGGTTTTTTCAAGGAATTCCTAAAGAACTTGAAAATGCTGCACGAATAGACGGTGCATCCGAATTTGTAATTTACAGCAAAATAATGCTTCCTAATGTTAAGCCTGCATTTATAGTTGTTACAGTTTTTGCTTTCGTATGGAATTGGAATGACTATTATTATTCAAGATTATTTATACGCAATCAACCTTTACTTTCAGTTAAAATGGATGGAATTAAGGAATTGGTAAACAATATCGTAAATCAGGGCGCTTGGGGAGAAAATCTTCAAAGTACACCCGTTTTATTTGCTTCGTGTCTATTGTTTATATTACCTCCGCTTATACTTTATATAATAATGCAGCGTGGATTTGCCCAAAGCTTTGAACGCTCAGGTATTGTAGGATAATTTTTATAAGGAGGAACTTTATGTTTAAAAAAATTGTTTCAATTTTATTGGTTTTAGTTATATTGCTATCATGTTTAACCGCATGTAATGAATCCAATAACAAGAAAACTGCTAATAGTACAACAATTACTGAATTTGATATAAGTAATTATGACACATCAAGTATTGAGGAAAAAACGCAGGCTCTTAAAGATTATTTAACGAGCATAAATGGTAAATACACAATTTCAGGTCAGGTTTTTAGTGCGGATATGACCGAAGCGGTATTTATTTATAGCGAAACAGGTAAATTGCCCGCATTAACCTCATATGAGATGGGTGGTATGGCATGGGATGAAACACAGGACGGTAATATCGCTAATGCTATAGATTGGCATAAAAGATGTAATGGTATTGTTGCTTTTCATTGGCATTGGTTTATGCCTGTTGACATTGATGATTATTCAAAGGGTACGGGAAGATGGATAAAGGATTTTAAAAACTTTGACTTTAACAACACTATTATTGAAGGAACAAAAGAAAACGAACTGGTTAAGGAGCAAATTGAAAAAGTTGCAGGACAACTAAAAAGATTGGAATTAGCCGGTGTTCCTGTTATTTGGCGTCCATTACATGAAGCTGGACTTAATAACACTTGGTGGTGGGGCAAAAGTAAATATATTTATCTCGAACTATGGGAAATGGTTTATGATTCTCTTATGAATAAGCATAAACTTAAAAATTTGATATGGGTATGGAATGCTCAAAGAAAAGATTGGATGCCCGACCCGAATACTTTTGATATAGCAGCTTGGGACAATTATTCGGGTGATAGTTTAGGTGAGGACTATTATAACATTCTAAAGGAATGTGCACCCGATAAGATGTTAGCACTGTCAGAATGCGGTCCAATTCCTCACGCTAATGATATGGTAGAAAAAAGTATGCGTTGGCTATATTGGTGTACTTGGTATGGTGATTTCGTTTATAAGGGCGAAAACGGAACATATACTGCTGCTGACTATACACCACTAGAGGAATTAAAAAACAACTATAATTCGAGATATGTTATAACTCTTGATGAATTACCGTTGTGGACTAAAGAATGCAAGCGAGAAATGCCTAATTCTGTTCAAACATACATTGATACGGGTTATATG
The DNA here is from genome assembly GCA_045577835.1 of Acutalibacteraceae bacterium. Taxonomy (GTDB): domain Bacteria; phylum Bacillota; class Clostridia; order Oscillospirales; family Acutalibacteraceae; genus UBA737. Next base: position 27,812 of record JAZNJD010000006.1, read on the forward strand.
CCTGGTGGTGTTCCTGTTTGGAAAGACGGACAGATAACCCTTGAATTTGAAACAGGAAATCAAGTAAATTGTCTTGGACGCTTTAACGCAAAGTATAGCGGCGGAGCAATGCTTCTTTGGAGAGGAAAACAATATGAAGCCGAAGCAATTATACCTTTTAATGTACCTGAAGGTGGGGCTGGCGAATATATCGCAGAAATTAGGTATATGAGCGAGGGAAGTAAAAAACTAAATGATTTTTTAGTAAACGGATTATCTACAGGCTTACAAGAGTTTCCTGAATATAAGGAATTTGCAATAAAAGAAATCCCTATCGAGCTTAAAGAAGGTGTCAACTATGTTGGTTTCTCACATCAAGTAGGCGGTTGGGGATGGATGAATTTAGATTGTGTAACTTTAAAAAAAGTAAAAAAATAAATAAATTGAGGGAGCAATAAGATGAAAAAGTTATTTAAACAAATAATTTCTTTATTATTATCTCTAAATTTTGTTTTTTTCTTTCAAACAATCTGTATTGCTCAAGACGGCAATTATGATTTTGAAGATAATACAGTAAAGTATGTGTCACAGGTTCAGAATCAAGATTGGAAACAAGCTTCTGGTTGTAGCTATTCAGTATCTAGTGATGAATATATTGAAGGTAACAATTCATTGTTTTTTTCACAATTAAATCAAACCGATTCAAAAATATATATTTTTTTAAATAATTTTTCTTTAGAAAAAGGTAAATGGGCTAATTTATCACTTCGAGTAGATTCAAATTGTTCGGGAGTAGATTCAATAGGTCTTTTTTATAGAAACAGTAATGGTATTTTTAAATACGGTACTCAATATTCTTTGAATCAAAATTCTAAATATATAAATGACTGGTGGTATACCACTTCTGTTTATATTCCTACTGATGTCACAATTTCCGGCTTTGGTGTTTATATTTACAGTAGTGGTAATAGCGGTTATAACAAAGCAGTTTATATTGACAACTTTTTCACTTCTAATGAACAGCCTGCTGATAATTCTTATAAAGCCGAAATAATTACAGATTTTTCTGATGTTTCTGCAATAAACTACATTGAAAATGAGGAACAGCAGCAAGTAGAAGCTACGGTTGTAGAAGAAGGAACGGACGGTTTTTCGCTTGAAGTAAAGGCTTCTGATAAGACTTATCTTTCTTTTAATAACACTGTTGAATTTACTACAGGTGATTGGCTTAATTTGAGGTTAAAGAATGAAAATCTGGAAAAAGTTCAGATCGTTTATTACACTAATCAGGGAAAAGTTTTTTCCGATGAATTATCTATAGAGGATGTATGGTGTGTGTTGTCCTTTAAAAAGCCAGACTATAGCCGAAATGCTATTGGGTTACTTCTTGAAGGAAACGGCAGACTTTTGATTGACGGGATATATTCTTCAACTGAACCATTGGATTTAATTACTAAAGCTTCGCAGATAAAAGTTTATAGTAACTATTTTGGTGTTGGTAACAAATTTTTAAGAATTGAACCTAATACTGAAAAAAGTTGGGTGCAGAATAAATTTTTATCAAACATCAATGATATGTCTACTGATGTGGAAAAAATTGAGACTAATGCAGATGTGAATGTTAATATATCAGGGTGTACAGTTTATAGTTATAAAATAGCAGTAAACGGCGACCTTGACGGTAACGGCATATTAGATAGCAATGATATTGTCAAATTAATAAACCATTTGCTTGGTGCCAATGGTTTGGAGGATGCTTTTCTTGTTGCGGCTGATGTTCATTCAAATGATTCATCGGTAAATCTATTGGATTTTGTAGCGTTAAAAAAATTGTTTTTAGGCGTCGACAAAAGAGAAATATTAACTGTTTCTAATGATATAGCGGACAAAACATCTGCATTAAAGGACTATCTTGAAGACATTTATGGAAAATATACACTTTCGGGACAGCAATTTCAGATTACTAAATATCCCGAAATTGCTTGTATATACGGTGTAACAGGTGAATTGCCTGCGCTTATGAGTTTTGATATTGCGGGTTCGGAATTAAAAACTGAAATCAGCTTAAAAGTTAAGGAAGCTATTAAATGGCACAGAGACTGTAACGGCATAGTTTCTTTTATGTGGCATTGGTCTGTACCTCGTGATATTGATGATTTATCTAAAGGCTATTCCTGCTATAAATATTGGTCAGGGAAAACAGACGGAACACAGTTTAGCATAGCTAATGCGGTAACTAAAGGTACAGCAGAGAATGAATATATTTTAATGAGTCTTGACAATATTGCATATCAGCTTAAAGAGTTAGAGCAAGCAGGTGTTCCTGTTCTATGGCGTCCACTACATGAAGCAAGCGGAGGTTGGTTTTGGTGGGGGTCAGGAAGCTCTTCGGACTATATTAAACTATGGAATATAGTATATGACCGCCTTGAAAATTATCACGGGCTTCAAAATCTTATTTGGGTTTGGAACGGTCAAAGTAGTAGCTGGATTCCTGATATAAGAACCTATGATATAGCTTCATGGGATAATTATACAGTTGATTCACCGACAGGCTCGAGCTTTTATAGCACCTTAAATGAAGCGTTGCCTGAAAAAATGTTATCGCTTTCTGAGGTGGCATCTGTGCCGTCTATTAATGAAATGCAAGCATCAGGAGTGAAGTGGCTGTATTGGAATACATGGTATGGTGATTATGTTTATACTTCTTCACAAGGAAAATTAGTTCCAAATGATGCATATACGGATGCCGAACGGCTTATTGAAAATTATACCTCAGAACATGTGATAACTCTCGATGAATTACCCCTTTTAAGTCTTGAAAACCACAGAGAAAAGCCTGATGTAATTAAATATTATGATACATACGGTCACATCAATGGCGAAAATCCGCAATGGCAAGACGGGCAAATCACCCTTGAGGCTGAATTGGCTGAAATGGTGAACTGTGAATATTGGGGTGGTGAAGAGTGTAGCGGATTCGCTACAGTTCTTTGGAAAGGAAAAACCCACGATTCTGATTTGGTTTTTACGGTTGAAGTACCCGAAGGAGAAGCAGGAGAATATATTGCTGAAGTGTACTATGTAGGTAAGTATGGCGCCAAAAAGAATCAACTTACTTGTAATGGGGTAGGGACGGGAACGGTCGATTATCCCGAATCCCAAGACATAGTAAGTGTTAGTGTAAATGTTACACTTGTTGACGGAATTAATACATTAGGCTTTTATCACGAAAGCGGAGGCTGGGCTTGGATAGATGTCGATTGTATTAAATTAATAAAAAAATAAACTTGGAGGAATTGAAAATGAAAAAAATTGCAGTCTTGTTTTTATGTCTAATTATGTTCTTATGTACGGGTTGTACAGATAAGGCCACTTCTTCTGATTCAGGAAAAGCAAATGGTGATTACATTGTTTCAAAGGGTGACTATGGGGCAGGCTTAAAAATGAAAAATCTCAAGAACAAAAAGCTCAGAGTGGCGGCCGACATTTCTTCTTTGGACAGTATAGCTGTGCTTAATCGTCCCAATGCACCGTATACAGCATATCAGGTAGGTCTTTCTTGGAAAGAAACATACGGTGTTGAAATTGAATATGATGCTATTACTACTAAAGATTTAATAGCCGCTTATGCAACTGACAATATGCCTGATATTGTACAGTTTTCGGCTTCAAATCCCCCTGAAATTTTTATGGACCTTACTGAGGTTATAGATTTTAATGATGAGCTTTATCATACCGAGTTCAACGAATTGTTAAAATGGACAGGAAATTCCAATCGTGTAATTGGTGTAAAGCGTTTACAAAGAAAATACATTATTTTTAATGAAACGAGATTTATAAACGAGGGTCAGAAAACGCCGCTTGAGTGGTATAAAGAGGGTAAATGGACCTTTACACAATTTAAAAATACTGCTAAAGCTATGACCAATCCGAATAACGATCAGTACGCTCTTACAGGTAATGAGTTTACTACACAGTTAGTACCCTACGGTGTTATTAATTGGGATGAAAACGGAAAATTGTCCCTTGATTTGAAGAACAGCAAATTCGTTTTAGCAGCTACAGAATTATCAAACCTTTCTTCAATTGATAAAGTTTTTCGTGGCGGAAACAAAAGTGCTAATTGGCGTGAAGAATTTCCAAAAGGTCAAGACGCTATGGTTATCGGTAATGAATATGAATATTCTGAAATATGCCGTAAAGCAAAGCTTGCAGGCGGTGACGATTTTGGTGTAGCACCAATGTTTGTTTGGGATATTACTGGCGAAACAGAGCCGTTTTATGCAACTTCATCTATGTCAGCTTCCATATCATCAAAGTCTAAAAATGTTGAAGGTGCTGTTGAGTATTTAAGGCTCATTTCTTATGTAAACAATCAAATGTGCGAAAGATTGGGATTGTTTGGAAGTGCTGAGCAGTATTTAACAGAGGATGAGAGAGAAGCGTTACTTGAGCAAGAAAAAGCACAGATTATCGTAAAAGCTAATAGCTTTTCAACTAAGGCAAGTGAATTGTTAAAAACAGCAACTACCAGCGGCTCTGGAGTTGTAGCTAAATTAGATAGTATTAAGCCACAATTGCAGCAAGAAATTGATGAGTATAATTCAAAGAAATAACTTGCTGCTACGCAATAAAGGTGTTGTCTATGAAATTTAATATCAAAAATTATATACGGTATTTTACTTCAGTAGTTTTAGTTTTAACAATTATTGCATCTGTTATAGTTACAAGCATAGTTTCAACTGTTTCGGCAAATAGTGGAATTTCTTCAGAACATAGTTTTGAAACAGGCAATAAGACAGATTATATACATCAAGTTCAAACTAATAATTATTCGCAAGAACAAAAGTATTCGGCAGAAATTTCTGCCGAATACGCCTCACACGGTGAAAAATCTCTGTATTTTTCTACCACTACGGGTGCTGCAAAGGGTCAGTATATTTTCTTTAAAGAAGGCAAGATTAAGCCTGAAGCGGGAAAATGGTTTAATTTCAAAATTTATGTACCTCAAGTAGGCGATCTTGATAGAATCAGTCTTTTTTATAGGCTAACCAATGGAACTGTAAAAACCAGTAGTGCTTATTATTTTCGTGATAATGAAAACAATACTGTTCCAGCAGATAGCATAAGAGAAACAGGTAAGTGGATTACTATTTCTTTTCAGGTTGCAGCAGGTGAAAATATACAAAGATGCGGTTTGTATATTAGTAGCTTCGCAGAAAAGAATGAAAATGTAAAGTTCTACATTGATGAATTTTCAATCACAGATAAAGCACTTGATACGCTTCGCTATCCGGATATGAACGACCCAGCTATTAGAGGAAGCTTTGAAGGTGGTACCGAAAAAGATTATATAGATAAGGTGCAAACTAACACTTGGGGTCAGGAAACAAAATATGTTGCCAGTCTTTCTAAGGAACAGGCAGACAACGGTGCAAAATCGCTTAAAATTTCTACCGTTGACGGTGCGGCGAAGGCGCAATTATTCTTCTTAAAGACCGACTTCTTTAAACCTGAAACTGGTAAATGGTATAATTTAAAAGTCTTTGTTCCTGAAGAAAGCGGAGCAGCTGTTTTAGCACTTTTCTATAAGAGAAATGATGGAAATATAAAATATAGCGATAATTACTATTTTGAAAATAATAGCACTAATTCTGTGGTAACAGATGAAATTCGTCAAAAAGGACAGTGGATAACGCTATCTCTTCAAATTCCATCTAATGTAACAATTCAAAATATCGGTATATACGCCACAAGCTTTGCTACAAGTAATAACAATGCTCTATTTTACGTAGATTCTTACTCTGTAACAGATACAGCATTGGATACAATTCGTTATTTGGATATGAATGACCCAGCAGTAAAGCATAGTTTTGAGGCGGGTACTAAAGATGATTATATACAGACTGTTCAAACTAATACCTTTAGTGAAGAAAAGAAATATAGTGCAAATATAACAACCGAGCAAAAATCTGAGGGTAAAAAATCTCTTAAAATTTCGACCGTTGACGGCGCAGCAAAGTCGCAATTATTCTTTTTAAAAGCGGATTTCTTTAAGCCTGAAGCCGGCAAATGGTATAATTTAAAAGTCTTTGTTCCTGAAGAAAGCGGCACAACAATTTTATCCCTTTTCTACAAGCAAAAGGATGGAAATATAAAATATAGCGATAATTACTATTTTGAAAATAATAGCGCTAATTCTGTAGTAACAGATGAAATTCGTCAAAAGGGACAATGGGTAACACTATCTTTGTTTGTTCCTAAAAATGCGGAGATAGTAAGCGGCGGTGTGTATGCTAGCAGTTTTGAGGAATATAACAACAACGCTAATTTCTATATTGATTCTTATTCTTTAACTGATACAGCATTAGATACAATACGTTATCTTAATTTAGATGATCCTAATGTCAGGTTGAATTTTGAAACGGGCACAAAAGAGAATTACATACAGCAAGTTCAAACAAATGATTATAAAGAAGAAAAGAAATATTCTGCTGTAATAGTTGGAGATAATAAGGCAGACGGAAACAAATCTTTATTTTTTAAAACAGGTGTTGGTGCCGCTAAAGGTCAGTTTATTTTCTTAAATAACGATTACTTTTTACCTAAAGCCGGTCAGTGGGTTAATCTTAAAGTATTTATGACTGAAGATAGCACTTCCGATATTCTTGCGTTTTTCTATAGAAAACAAGACGGTAATATGGTGTACAGTGATTATTATTATTTTTCTGACAATGCAAATAATCCTGTAATGACAGATGAAATTCGTCATAAAAACGAATGGGTATCAATCTCCTATAAAATACCTAACGGTGTTAAATTAAAAAATATTGGTATCTATATTTCAAGCTTTAATGAAAAGAATGAGGGTGCAAAGTTTTATATCGACTCATATTCTATAGCAGATTCACCGATAGATATGATACGATATAATAACAATAGTATAAGTGCAAACGGTATGCTTTTAGACTTTGAATCAGGTGCTGCTTCTGATTATTTATATATTGTTCAGGATCAGCAGTATCATCAGGCCAAAGGTATGACATCAGCAGTTACATCATTCCGTGCTGCTGATGGTAAGCGTTCACTATATTTGAAAAACACACGTTCAGATACAAGCAGTATATATGTTTATTTCCCTGAAAAATATAATCCCAAGACAGGCAGATTTTTAAATGTAAAGGTTTTCGTAGATGCTGACAATAAGGGTCTTGATTATGCAAGATTAATTTATCGTGATTCAACAGGTACTATATCTCAAGGACCAACATTTAGTTTCGCTAACAATGCAAAAGGAACTATTGCTCAGGAAAACATTTATAAAAAAGGTCAATGGGTTACAATGTCAGTGTATATACCCCAAAACACCGATTTAACAAGAGCGGGTATTATATTTGGTTCATATGGAAACAACGGCAACGATAAAAGTATTTTTATTGATTCTTATTGCTATTCAAATGAGCCTCTCGACAAAACTAAAAGCTATTATATAAAACCTGTTATAGAAATTCCTAAAAACTATACATCAGGTATTAACCGTGTGCAGCTTACAAGTAATTCTCTTTTCTACGGAATCAACCTTATAACACCTGAATATTTAAATACTAATCTTGGTAGCATTAAAGCTATGAATATAAGTCTTGAAGTTCAGGAAATTAAGGAAGGCTCTGTGTTTGATAAGGCATTAGCATTTGCTCAGTCTAAAGAATTTGTCCTTTATAATCTTGCAATGTATAACGAGAAAAAGGAAATATCGCTTAAGGAAAAGATAAAAATATCCTTTACAATTCCTGATAATATCGATTTAAAAACAACAAAGGTTTATTATGTCGACAAAGACGGAGTAGTGACAGAAATAGAAGCTAATAAAAATTTTGAGTTTGTTACTATTGAAACCGATAAACTTGGATATTTTATGGTTGCAGGCAACAAAGCGGAAACTGTAAAGCTTACATTTTTAAAATCAAATGTGAAATTTGAAAATGTGCAATTTGAAAAACTGGAAACCCCGGGCACATTGTTGTGGTGGCCATGGTTATTAGGTGGCGTACTTTTTGCTGTTGCAGCTTCACTTGCTGTTATACTTTACCTGAAGAAAAGAGCAAAAGCAAAATAAGGAGACGGTTCTATGTTGAGAGAACTTACTGATAAAATTCTAAGCGGTGAAATATCGTTAGGTAAACCAATTTTTGAATCGGCTAATAATCGCACAGTTTGGGGGAATATTCCCCCAAACTGTGCAAGCAATATAATAAAATTCGCAGAAAATTATATTAATTATAATTGGCCGTCATTATTAACTACAAATTTTTTAGAATTTGAAAGAACGGGTAATCGTGAGGCTTGGGAAACACCCTTGTTTGAAAGACGTAAAATACTTTCTTTGCTTATTTTGGCTGAGTGCATCGAATATAAAGGCCGTTTTTTAGACGATATAACAAACGGTATTGTTCTTACTTGTGAAGAAACCTATTGGGGACTTTCTGCTCATCGATACGGTGGCTCTACGGGAATACAACAAAACTACGACCCGTATTTAGATATTTTTGCTTCAGATGCGGGAGCAATTTTATCTATGGCAATACATCTCCTAAAAGAAAAACTTGATATAACAGTTATAGAACGAGTAAAATCAGAAATAAAATTTCGAATGCTTGATGCTTTTTTAAAGCATAATGACTATTGGTGGCAGGCTATTCCGCGTTATGAAGGCGAGAAACGGTTTGTAAACAACTGGAATCCTTGGATATGTGAAAATTTAATAACGGCATATATATTTGCTTCGCCTGATGAAGAATATATGCGTAAAGGCGTTTCTAAAGTTTTAGAGGTTTTGGATATTTTTGCAGACTCGCTTCCCGAAGATGGAGGCTGTGATGAAGGTATTAACTATTGGGGAGTGGCTGCCGGTGCATTGTATGTGTGTCTTGAACAACTTTATATTTCATCAAACGGTGATATAGATTTATTTGATAGATCACTTATTAAAAATGCAGGAAATTTTTATGCCAGTATGTTTATTTCCGAAAATTATGTAGTTAATTTTAATGATAGCGTACATAAAACAGGTGGACTTTCATGGTTGCTTTTTTATTATGGAAAAAGAACTAATAATCAATTACTTTGCAACATCGGTAAAAAGTATTGGATAAAAAACAAAGGAAGTTTTATTCCAGGACATCATACTACTTGTTCTACTGTTTTTTCTTTATTGTCCCAAAAGGAAATTTGCGAATATGAAACAAATGTAGAATTTCCAAACTTTAATTATATTGAAAGTTTACAGATATTAACTGCTTGGCAGGACAGAAAAAATTCTACAGGATTATTTCTTGCAACAAAAGGCGGACATAACGATGAATCTCATAATCATAATGATGTTGGAACATTAACTGTATATGCTAATGCAACACCACTACTTGTCGATCCTGGAAAAGGTACATATTCTAAGGATAATTTTAACGAAAACAGATATAAAATATGGTATAACCAAACAAGTTGGCATAATCTACCCGAAATTAATGGTGTAATGCAATGTAACGGAAGAAATTTCTGTGCAGAAAATGTTAGTGTTTTGGATGGCGATATACTTAATTTTGACGTTGATTTACATAAGGCTTGGCAAAGTGTTAGTGGATTAGAAAAGTATCATCGTAATATCGCTTTTGATAAAATGAATAGTCTTATTACAGTAACTGATAGTTTTACTTTTGTTAAAAGCGAAAATATTGTAACGGAAAATATGATATTTTCTGTGTTACCGAAAATTAGCAACAATTCTCTTACCGCTGTAACAGAAAACGGTACTGAAGCGGTGATTGAATGGAACGTTGATTCTGATATTACCGTAGAACATAAGGATGTAAATGATGACACAACTCTTTGCAATATTTGGAAAGATGGATTGTGGCGTGTTAGATTTTCCTTTAAATGTGGTGGCGAAGCCGTATTTAAATACAGTATAAAAATCAAATAATTTGAAGAATTGTTACAACCTTTTATAATTTGAAGATGAATAACAAATTTGCGGAAGTGTGATTATATGAAATTTTTACAAAAATGGCAGGGCAGACGATATGACCCAACTGGAAAAGAAGAATTTGACTTTTTTTCAGTACAGGTTCCCGGAAATATACAGTGCGACTATTTAAAACACATTGGTATGGAAAATCCAATGTTTTCTGATAATCTTACCGAATTGGAACATACAGAAGATTGGTGGTGGGAATACCAAACCAAACTCGAATTTGAAAAATCTTCTGAAGAGTCTTTGTGGCTTGTAAGCGGCGGCATTGATTATAGTTACGATATTATGATTGATGGAAATGTTATTTATTCGCACGAAGGTATGTTTTCTCCTTTGGAGCTTGATTTGTCGGATAAAGCTAATTATGGTTCGATTTTGCAAATTGTTATTCATCCTCATCCAAAAAACGGAAAAGAGTATATAAAAATGCGATCCTTGGCAAATCAGTGTTGCAAACCGGCTGTTCATTATGGTTGGGACTTTAATCCGCAACTTTTGGTTTCAGGACTTTGGAAATCTATTTATTTAGAAACCCGAAAGAAAGATTTTATTTTTAATTGTGAACCATTTTATGAATTGAATAATACACAGGATGTTGCTGAGGTCCATTTTGAAACCGAGTGCGATTCTCAGGTTTTGTATACAGTCTATGATAGAGAAGAAAATATAGTTTATAAAGGAACAAATCCTAATTTTACACTTAAAAGCGTAAAACTGTGGTGGTGTAACGGACAGGGAGAGCCTTATCTTTATAGATGGACCGCAGAAACAGAGTCAGATAAAAATACGGGTACAATAGGCTTTAGAACAATAAGATTAGTTCATAATCCTTACGCTGACCAAGAGCCAAGAGAGTTTCCTAAATCAAGATATCCGGCGTTTGTAACAGTTGAATTAAACGGAAGAAGAATTTTTGCAAAAGGTTCTAATCTTGTAAATACTGATATTTACCCTGGAATTGTTGATGAACAAAGATATGAAGAATTAGTAAAACTTGCAAAAGATGCTAACTTTAATATTTTTAGACTTTGGGGCGGCGCAGGTATAAAAAAAGATGAGTTTTATGATATTTGTGATCGAATGGGCATTATGGTTTGGCAAGAATTTACTCTCGCCTGTAATCGTTACGAGGGAACGAAAAAATATATTAAGGTGCTAGAGCAAGAAGCTACAGCAATTATAAAACTATTGCGCAATCATCCCTCAGTAGTTCTATGGTGTGGTGGAAACGAGTTATTTAACGGTTGGTCACACATGGACGAGCAAGATAAAGCAATCAGACTACTTAATAAACTTTGTTATGAATTAGACGAAAAAACGCCGTTTATTATGACATCACCGCTAACGGGAATGGCACACGGCGGATATACCTTTCTTGATGGTGTTGGCGGTAAAGAAGTATATGAGGTTTTTCAGAAAGCACATGCTACTGCGTACACAGAATTCGGTGTCCCGTCAATTAGTGATTATGAAATTCTAAAGCAGATAATTCCTGATGATGAAATAGAAAATCTGGACGATACAAAAAGCTGGCGTTATCATCATGCTACAGGTATGTGGGGTGAAACACGCTGGGCTTGTCGAGAGGTGTTAGAACATTATTTTGGAAAAAATCTCACTACAAAGCAATTAGTAGAATATTCACAATTATTGCAAGCAGAAGGATATAAAGCAATTTTTGAAGAAGCAAGGCGTCAGCAACCGTATTGCTCTATGGTACTTAATTGGTGTATGAACGAGCCTTGGATGACGGCAGCAAACAACTCAATAATATCATATCCGTTGAAACCAAAACCTGCTTATTATGCTATAGCAAATTCTCTTTCGCCGGTTTTAGCGAGTGCAAGATTTTCAAAGTTTTCTTGGCGAGGAAACGAAACTTTTTCAGCAGAGTTGTGGTTGTTAAACGATGGCAACGACAATGTTTCGGATGAAATTAAAGCTGTTATAGAAATAGGCAGCGAATCATACGACTTGCTTGATTGGAAAACAGGAGTTGTAAAAGATAGATGTAATAAGATAGGTCCAACTGTACGTTTTGTTTTACCGGATTCATTGACGGTTGAATTTTTCACACTTAATATAATATCGAAAAACGGTAAATCCAGTAAGTATATATTGAATTATAAGCCTTTAAAACCAAAGGTAATAACAGGACAACTTAATGTTTAATAGGTGAATTAATATGACTAAATCAGAGCTTAGAAAGCTTTTAGAAAGCCTCACATTAGAGGAAAAGGTAGGACAGCTTACACAGCTTAACAATTTGTATTTTGAAAAAGACGGTATGGTTACCGGAGATACGGATAAATATGTTTATTCAAGAAGATTTAGTTCTGAAGAATTAAATAAAATAGGTTCCGTATTTAATATTTTCGGTTCACAAAAACTAAAAAAAATTCAAGAAGAACACTTAAAACATAATAAAATTCCTCTTGCATTTATGGCAGATGTTACTTTTGGCTACTATGTAAATCAACCGTCTGCTTTATGTCAAGCAGCAACTTTTGATACCGATTTAGTTGAGAAAATGGCAAGAGAAGCTTCTTCACAGGCTGCAAATGATGGCATAAATGTTACTTTTTCGCCACAGGCTGATGTTGCAAGGGATGCCCGTTGGGGTCGTTGCGAGGGAACATACGGCGAAGATGTACATCTGCAAAGCGAAATGGTAAAAGCTGTGGTAAGAGGTTATCAAGGTGACGGAATAGGTAATAAAGATTCTACAGTAGCATGTGTTAAGCATTTTGCGGCTTATGGAGCCCCTGTGTCAGGAAAAGATTATGATGATGCTGACATATCGGAAAGAACATTAAGAGAAATATATCTTCCACCGTTTAAAGCAGCTGTTGATACGGGTGCCGGTATGATAATGTCTTCATTCAATTCAATAGCAGGTATTCCCAATATATTCAATAAAAAATTGTTACGTGGTATTCTCAGAAACGAATGGGGATTTGACGGTGTAATTATTTCTGACTATGCTTCTATATCGGGTTCGTCAACTCAGGGAAGTGCTAACAGTGAAAAAGATGTAGCTAAGTTCTCCTTGCAGGCTTCTGTTGATATTGATATGATGGATAACTATTATATTAGATATATACCAGAACTTGTAAAAAACGGAGAGTTAGACGAAAAAATTGTTGATGAAGCAGTTATGCGTGTGCTTGAACTAAAAAATGATTTAGGTCTTTTTGAAGAACCGTATAAATTTTTTGATAGTAATGAATTTACTGTTGAGCAATTCAAAGACAGTTATAATACAGTAATGGAAGCTGTTGAAAAAGGTGCAGTTTTGCTAAAGAATGATGGTATTTTACCTCTCGAGAAAAAAGGAACCGTTATAGTTGGACCTTTTAGCGGCATTATTAGCAATAACGCACTTTTATATCATATTAAAGACGAGCAAATTATTAATTATTCAAAATTATTAAAGAAAAATTTATCTCAAGCTTTAGGTGATATTCCTTATGAGCAGGGATGCCCGATGATTGAGTATGATAATTTCCTAGCGGTTAAAGACCGTGAGGTTGATTTATGCTATGGTAATGAAGATGAATATTTAAAGAATGCAGTTCGGTTGGCCAAAAAAGCAGAAAGAGTTATAGTTACTATTGGAGAACATCCGTTACAATCTGGTGAATCACGTAGCCGTGCTAAAATAGATATACCTGAAATTCAAATGAATCTATTGAGAAAAATTTATGAAGTAAACAAGAATATAATAACTTTGGTTTATTGTGGTAGACCAATTTTACTTGATGAAGTTTCAAAACTTTCTAAGGCGGTTATGTGTGTTTGGCAGTCAGGTTTTGCGGGAAATGATGCTATAGCAAAGCTGCTACTTGGCGAAGTGTCTCCATCAGGAAAACTGCCAATGTCTTTCCCAAGGTGTGTTGGTCAGCTTCCGTTACATTACGATTATATACGCAACGCTCACTTGGTAAGATGTCCTGAGGCTGATTATACGTTGCGTTATGTTGATGTGCCAAACACTGCACTTTATCCGTTTGGTTATGGTCTTTCGTATACAAAGTTTGAATATTCACAGGTTGAAGCAAGCGGAACAATATTAACACCAAGCCAAGATATAGTTTTTTCTGTTAATATAACAAACACAGGTGATTACGATGCCGATGAGGTTGCTCAACTTTATATAAGAGATAATACTGTTTCTATGGTTGCACGACCTGTTCGTCAGTTAAAAGCCTTTAAGCGTGTTCATATCAAAAAGGGAGAAACCGCAAGGGTTGAGTTTGCTATAAACGAGGAAATGCTTAAATTCTGGAATGCTGATATGAAGTATGATAGTGAAGCAGGCGGATTTACAGTATTTATAGGTGCAGACAGCACAACAGATAATAAATGTAGTTTTGTTTTGAAAAAATAACAGTAATAAAAGATACTGTGCTTTCTTATATTGAATGGGGAAGTGATTTTCATACACCAAAAACTGACAGGGAAAACTGTGTTCTGTGCTAAATTCAGCTCAGTATATTTCGCAAAATGGTAATATAATTGTCAATGATGTAGTGTTTGGTGAAATCTTAAAAAATGCCGAAATACGACATATCAAAGAGACAAAAGTTATTATAGAAAATACGGACAATGTTGACCAACTTATAAAGAAAGTTCAAATAAGAAAGAGCGATAATGTTGCGGCAATAAGAAATGCTGACAATATGAAAGATATGTTGTATAGCACAAATCTTGAAATTGCTTCGTTGGATAAAGTTGCTGTAAAATATAAATCGCAAATTTATATGTATTATAAGAGGTAATTATTATGGAAAAATTTGTACCTGTAGTGGTAATAAAAGAACTCTCGGAAACCGATAAAATTCTAACTGCACTAAAAAATAACGGCATTAACTGTGCAGAGATTACTTTTCGTACCGCTTGTGCGGCAGAGGCTATTGAATATGCCGTAAAGAAATATCCCGATATGTCTATCGGTGCGGGAACGGTAATCAACGCTGAGCAGTGCGAAGCAGCACTAAAAGCAGGCGCACAGTTTATCGTATCACCCGGTCTTTCTATCGCAGTTGCAAATATCTGTAATGAAAGAAATATACCATATTATCCCGGTTGTGTAACACCTACTGAAATTATGCAGGCATTAGAACTCGGTATTACAACCGTTAAATTCTTCCCAGCAAACGTGTATGGCGGTTTAAAAGCTTTAAAGGCACTTTCTGCACCATTCCCACAGGTAAAGTTTATACCTACAGGCGGCGTTGATAGAAGCAATATCGATGAGTTTTTAGCCTTTGATAAAATAGCTGCTATTGGCGGTAGCTTCTTTGTTAAAGAAGCACTCGAAAAAATGGAGGGCAAATAATATGGCAAAAATAGTTACTTTCGGTGAATTGATGTTAAGACTCGCTCCTAACGGATATTATAGATTTTTCCAAAATGACCAAATACAAGCAACCTTTGGCGGTGGCGAAGCTAACGTTGCAGTAAGCCTTGCAAATTATGGTATGGATAGCGTTTACGTAACAAAACTACCTAAACACGCTATAGGTCAAGCCGCAGTAGATAGTCTTAGATATTTTGGTGTTGATACATCTAAGATAACAAGAGGCGGAGAGAGAGTTGGTATCTACTTCCTTGAAAAAGGCGCATCGCAGCGAGGCTCTGTTTGTATTTATGACCGTAAGTATTCTGCTATCCAACAAGCTACAACCGATGATTTTGATTGGGATAGCATATTTGAAGGCGCTGATTGGTTCCACTTTACAGGCATCACACCAGCTCTTGGTGAGAATGTGGTAGAAATCTGTAAAGAGGCTTGTATAAAGGCAAAAGAAAAGGGTGTTAAAATTTCTTGCGATTTAAACTATAGGGGTAAACTCTGGACAAGAGAAGAAGCAAGAAAAGCTATGACCGAGTTATGCCGTTATGTTGATGTTTGTATCTCTAACGAAGAGGATGCAAAGGATGTATTCGGTATCGAGGCAGAGGGAACAGATATCTATGGGGGGAAACTAAACCACGAAGGCTACAAATCTGTTGCAAAGCAACTTGCAGATAAATTCGGATTTGAAAAGGTAGCAATAACACTCAGAAGTTCTATCTCTGCTAACGATAACGACTGGGCAGGTATGCTCTATGATGGCGAAGACTATTATTTCTCAAAGTCTTATCACCTACATATAGTTGACCGTGTAGGCGGTGGCGATAGCTTTGGCGGAGGACTTATTTATTCAATACTTAGTGGTAAATCATCAAAAGAAACTATTGAGTTTGCAGTAGCAGCTTCAGCCTTAAAACACTCTGTTGAGGGTGACTATAACCGAGTATCCGTAGCCGAGGTAGAAAAACTTGCAGGCGGCGACGCTTCAGGCAGAGTTCAGAGATAAATTTAATAATAAACATACAAAATTGTTATCAGTTATAAGATATAAATCTGAAGAGTTCTTGAAGCTACAGCTTTTGCTGATAAATACCGCAAGGAAGGGGTAGGTAAAACATGAAGGTTTTTGAAAGCAAATGGGATAATTATAAAAAACTTGAATTTGAATTTGAGAACAGAAAAGCAATACTTGTTATACCGAATGTTCCTTGTAAGGATAAAAAGTGGCTTTATAAAACGGAGTATTTTGATGCCTTTCCGGAATTCGAACTAGAAATGCTTAAGCGAGGATATTATTTAGCTCATTTAGAAAATAAAAGCCGTCTGTGTCCAGAGGAAGATACAGATGTACGACCTCGCTTTTGTGACTTCTTAAAAACAGAGTTTGAATTAAACGAAAAATGTTTTGTTGTTGGTATGAGCTGCGGAGGAATGCAGGCGGTATATTTTGCGGCAAAGTATCCTCAATATGTAGCAGCAATGTATATTGATGCGCCTGTACTTAATTTGCTTAGTTGGCCATTAGGTATGGGAAATAGCAAATCTCCTTCAATAGAAGAATTCAAAAAAGATATTGGTATCACTATTGGCGAAATGTTGAATTTTAGAAATCATCCGATAGATTATAAGGAAAGACTTTTAAAGTTAAACATACCGATTTTTATGGTCTGCGGTGATAGTGATACCGTGGTTCCCTATGAGGAAAATGGAAAAATTTTATCAGATTATTTTAAGGCTCATGGTGGTAATTTAACCGAAATATTAAAGGCGGGTTGTAACCATCATCCGCACGGTTTAGGTGATTTAAAGTCACTTGTTGAATTTGCAGAAAAATACTATTAAATGCAAAAGCATATATTAAGGGAATAAAATGAATTATTTTGAAGATAAAGATACATCAAAAATATATAAACAAAACTATCTTGATGGATTAAAACAAATTGTTTCAAAAAGAAAAAAAGATATTGACGAAAAAAGAGATGCACAAATAAATAATTTTATGGATAATCGTGAGTATTATCGTAATGAATTAAAAAATTATTTAGGTTGGCCATTAAATGAAAAGCAGGATAAAACAGTACCTAAAGCTAGGTTTGAAAAGCTTAGCGAAGAGGACGGATACTGTATTTACCGTGCTGAGTTTGAAATATTAGATGGACTTGTATTATCAGGCTTGTTTTTCAAAACTACATCCGAAGGAAAGCGACCTCTTGTTATAGTTCAGCATGGTGGGGAAGGAACACCTGAGCTGATTTCAGGTTTCTATGGAAACACTGCAAATTATAATAATATGCTCGAAAGAGTTATAAAACATAGAGTTCATGCATTTGCACCGCAGTTGCTTTTGTGGTCACATAAAGAGTATAATCTGGAATTCAACCGCACGGCTATTGACGTTATTTTGAAGAATATAGGAAGTTCTATCACCGCTATTGAAGTATACGGAATAACTAAGATTATTGACTATTTTGAAAATCAAAGTTATGTCTCTAATTTTGGTATGGTTGGGCTTTCCTACGGCGGATTTTATACTCTTTTCACCTCTGCAATAGACGAACGTATACTCTCTGCGATATCCTGTTCGTATTTTGGTGGCGGAGAACATCATGGATTTCTTGATTGGAAATGGTTCGAGTATGCTGAAAAATTCAGCGATGCTCAGGTCGCCTGTTTAACATACCCACGAAAAATGTGTCTACAGATGGGAAACAAGGATCAATTGTTCAATTACAAAGATAGCGAACAAACTTTTGAAATTATTAAAAAAATTTGCCATAAGGTTGGTACAGATTGGATTAAACTTGTTATCTTTGATGGCGATCATGAATTTTGTATGTTTGATGATCCAATCGAACAATTAATAAATGATATATTGTTTTAATTATTCTTTAAATCGAATGAGGAGGAATTAAAAATGTCAAAAAACAGATACATAGGAGATTATCCGGTAATAGGAATAAGACCGACAATAGACGGTCGTAGAGGCCCGATGAAGCTTCGTGAAAGCCTTGAAGGACAAACAATGGCTTTAGCTAATGCTGCAAAAAAATTGTTTGAAGAAAATCTTTTCTATTCAAACGGTGAACCTGTTAAGGTTGTTATCGCCGACACTACAATCGGACGAGTTCCTGAAGCCGCCGCATGTGCTGAAAAGTTCCGCAAGGAAGGTGTAGATATTACCCTTACTGTAACACCTTGCTGGTGCTACGGTGCAGAAACAATGGATATGGACCAAAACACAATTAAAGGTGTTTGGGGCTTCAACGGCACTGAAAGACCTGGCGCTGTTTACTTGGCATCTGTTCTTGCAACACACGCTCAAAAAGGTTTACCTGCTTTCGGTATCTACGGTCACGAGGTACAGGATACAGATATGGTAGATACTATACCAGAGGATGTAAAAGAAAAGCTTTTACGCTTTGGTCGCTGTGCTGTGGCTGTTGCTACAATGCGCGGTAAATCTTACCTCCAAATCGGCTCACAGTGTATGGGTATTGGCGGCTCAATTATCGATCATGCCTTTATGGAAGAATACTTCGGTATGCGTGTAGAGAGTGTAGATGAGGTTGAAATTCTTCGCAGAATGGAAGAAGGCATCTATAACGAGGAAGAGTATAGGAAAGCTCTCGCTTGGACAAAAGAACACTGCAAAGAGGGTAGAGACGATAACCCTGACTTTGTTAAATTCTCTCCGGAAGAAAAAGAAAAGCAGTGGGAATTCACTGTTAAAATGTATTGCATTATAAAAGACCTTATGGCAGGTAATAAAAATCTCCCTGATAAATTCGAGGAAGAAAAAGCAGGCCATAATGCTATCGCAGGCGGCTTCCAGGGACAAAGACAGTGGACCGACCATTGGCCAAACTGTGACTATCCTGAAGCACTGCTTAGCTCTACATTTGACTATGAGGGCGCAAGAGAGCCGTATACACTAGCTACCGAAAACGATGTGCTTAACGGTATGGGTATGCTCTTTATGAGATTACTAACCCACAGAGCACAAATCTTTGCAGACGTTCGTACATATTGGAGCGGCGATGCTGTAAAGAGGGTTACAGGCTACGATTTAGATGGCAAAGCCAAGGAATCTGACGGTATTATCCACCTACTTAATTCAGGTGCCGCTTGTCTTGATGCATCGGGTGTTTGCACCGATGAAAACGGCAACGCAGTAATGAAAAAATGGTGGGAAGTAACCGACGAGGATATAAAGAAGATGACCGATGCTTGCTGTTGGTGCGAGGCAGGCTTTGATAACTTCCGTGGCGGCGGTTTCTCAAGCCACTTTACTACAAAGTCAGAAATGCCCTGCACAATGATAAGACTAAATCTTGTTAAGGGCTTAGGTCCAGTTTTACAGATTGCAGAGGGTTGGACAGTAAATCTTCCGGATGATGTATCCGATACACTTATGGAAAGAACAAACCCAACCTGGCCTTGTACTTGGTTTGCACCTCGTACCGACGGTAAAGAGGGAAGTCCTTTCAAGACCGCTTACGATGTGATGAATAATTGGGGCGCTAACCACGGCGCAATCTCTTACGGACATATAGGCGCAGACCTTATTACTATGTGCTCAATGTTAAGAATCCCTGTTTGTATGCACAATGTACCAGAAAGCGATATATTCCGTCCTGCTGCTTGGAATGCATTTGGTATGGATAAGGAAGGTCAGGACTATAGAGCTTGTCAGACTTATGGTCCGCAGTTTAAGAAGTAATCTTGCAACATTATAAATTGTCACTTTTTTGCTATTGACAAATCGAAATGTATTATGGGTGGGATAAAATGAAATCGAATAATGTAAATATGCTTTCTGGCTCCATAACGAAGGGCTTGATTTCGATGACAGTACCTATCATAATCATGAGTGTTATGTAAGCTTTCTTTAATAACCAATCATAAAAGTGGAGAAATAAAATACTATTTTGAAATGAGGTAAAATAAATGAAAACTGTTATAACTGAAAACAAAGAATGGATAGATAAAACATGGCAAAAGCTTGATGAAAAGCTAAGAAAAGTCGCAGTAAGGAGTAGGGAGAAGCTGCCTTATACTTCAATAGACGGAGTACATGACGATATGGCAAAAAAACAAATTGTATGGTGGACAAACGGATTTTGGGGCGGTATGATGTGGCTTATGTACAATGAGACAGGAGTAGAAGATTATAAAATCACTGCAGAAAAATCCGAAGAGATTTTAGATGGTGCGTTCGATGACTTTTTAGGACTTCATCATGATGTCGGATTTATGTGGCATTTAACTTCAGGTGCAAATTACAGACTAACAGGTAATAAACAGGCATTTAAGAGAAACATGTTAGCCGCTTCAATGCTTGCTTCAAGATATAATGTTGACGGTAAATTTATAAGAGCATGGAATATGGAGGGAAGCGAAGGCTGGACCATTATTGACTGTATGATGAATATTCCGCTCCTTTATTGGGCGTCAGGTGAGGTTTCAGACGATAGATTTAAGAAAATTGCAATGCATCATGCCGATATGTCAATGAAAGACCATATAAGAATTGACGGGAGTGTAAACCATATTGTAGAGCATGACACTAAAACGGGAGAAATGCTGAAAGTTCATGCGGGACAGGGTGTTGATGAGACATCTTGCTGGTCAAGAGGTCTTGCGTGGGCTGTTTATGGTTCAATTTTATCGTATATTCACACAGGAAAAGAAGAATACAGAGCAGCTGCAATAAAAACTGCTAATTATTTTATTGTAAACTGTGCCGAGACTGATTATCTGCCACTTGTTGATTTTCGCTCTCCCGAAGAACCTGTATTATATGACAGTACAGCAGGAGTTTGTGCTGCCTGCGGAATGTTGGAGCTTGCAAAGTATGTCTCTGAGCGTGAGGCAAAAATGTACACAAAGTCAGCAATTAAGATATTAAAGGCAATTGATGAAAAATGTTGCGATTATGATGTTAATACCGATTCTGTTGTTAATATGGGAACAGAATTTTATCCTAGAAAAGGAGAAACAAAAGGATTGCATATGCCTATAATTTACGGTGATTTCTTCTTTGTTGAAGCTATGCTTAAATTAAAAGAAAATGATTTTTTAATATGGTAGGAAGATTTATACTTTCTTATATTCAAAAAGATGTAATTTATTAAATTAATTTACAAGAAGACAATTGTGTTATAAAGGGGTGAAATTATTGTTAGAAATTAAGATATTTAATAAGGATGATGAGGAAGTATTTTCAAATAGTGGATTTTGTATAGATTGTTTTTACGAAAAAGAATATAAAAAAGGCGACAAGATAGTTATTCTCAAAAAGAATATAGATTTTATATCTATTCAGCTTGACGAAAATATTGCAGAAAGCATAATCTATTGTCCATCATCAACGTTTGTGTTTGAGATTCCGTTTGGAGATTTAAAACGCGGATATGATAAAAAAGCATTTTCTGGAAATAGGCATCATATAAAAGTAAGTGAGGCTGATGATGAAGCTGCTTACAGAGTGCGCAATATTTGTCTTAATTCTCATGATATAAGAGGACAAAAGAAATATTTTCCACATGCTTATGCAAATCTTGTTACACGTGAAGATGTGTGCTTCTTCGAGAGAAATGCAATTGATGGTGTAAAAGAAAATGAGGGACACGGTGATTATCCTTATCATTCGTGGGCAGGCGGTGCAAGAGAAGATTTAGAATATTATATTGACTTTGGAGCAGAGGTTGAAGTTGAAAAATTAGTATTTTATCTTCGTGCTGATTTCCCTCATGATACATATTGGAAAAATATTGATGTGGAATTTTCAGATGGTAGCAAGGTTACAGCAGAGTTTGATGGAATAAAGGAAGGTCAAGAACTTGTATTGCCCGAAAAGGTTAAAACTAAAATCGTACATCTTACTAATTTTAAGCAAGTATCGTTTCCGTTATCGTGGGCGGCACTTTCACAAATTGAAGTGTATGGAAGATATATTAAGGAGGATTTAAGTAAAATGGAAGTAAGAAACGCAGCAAACCCAAAGGATGTAAAAAATTATGACACAGACCGCTTGAGAGAGGAATTCCATATCTCAAAGCTGTTTACAAAGGATAACACAAGAATGGTATATAGCCATATCGACAGAATTATAACTGCTGGTATTATGCCTGTATATCAGGAATTAAAACTTGAAGCAGGAAAAGAGCTTGCGGCAGAATATTTCCTTGAAAGACGTGAAATGGGCTGTATCAATGTTGGCGGCAAAGGTATCATTACAATTGACGGTACAGAATATGAAATGAATCCAAGAGACGGTATTTATATCGGTATGGGCAACAAGGAAATCACATTCAAGTGTGTTGATACAGAGAACCCACCAAAGTTCTATATATCATCTTGCCCTGCACATGCATCATATCCAATCGTTAAGATTGATATTACAAAGGCTAAAAAAGTACCTTGCGGAAGTGTTGAAGACTGTAACAAGAGAGTTATCAATCAATATATACACCCTGAAGTAATTAAATCTTGTCAGCTTGCTATGGGATTAACTCAGTTAGAACCGGGTTCAAACTGGAACACAATGCCATCACATACTCACGACAGAAGAATGGAAGTATATATGTATCTTGATATGGATGAAAATGATGCAGTATTTCATATGATGGGCGAGCCAAATGAAACAAGACATATCATTATGCACAACGAAGAAGCGGTGATTTCACCAAGTTGGTCAATTCACTCAGGCGTTGGAACAAAGAACTACTCATTCATTTGGGCAATGTGCGGAGAGAATCAGGAATTTACTGATATGGATCACATTGAAACAAAAGATTTAAGATAAGAGGTATATATTATGTTTAGATTAGACGGAAAAGTAGCACTTGTAACAGGTGCATCATATGGTATCGGATTTGCTATTGCAAAGGGACTTGCCAATGCCGGTGCAAAAATTGTATTTAACGATATTAATGAAGAATTTTTGAATAAAGGTCTTGAAAACTACAAGGCAGAAGGTATTGATGTAAAAGGTTATATTTGCGATGTAACTGATGAAGATGCTGTGGACGCTATGGTAAAGGATATTGAAGAAACAGTTGGTGTTATTGATATCTTAGTTAACAATGCAGGTATTATCAAGAGAATACCGATGCACGAAATGAGAGCTGCTGAGTTTAGACAGGTAATTGATGTTGACTTAAATGCTCCTTTTATATGTGCAAAGGCTGTTATTCCTTCTATGATTAAAAAAGGCGGCGGTAAGATTATAAATATTTGCTCAATGATGTCAGAGCTTGGCAGAGAAACCGTTTCAGCTTATGCAGCAGCAAAGGGTGGACTTAAAATGCTGACAAAAAATATTTGTTCAGAATATGGCGAATTTAATATTCAGTGTAATGGTATTGGACCTGGCTATATTGCAACCCCCCAGACCGCACCTTTAAGAGAAGTGCAGGCAGATGGCTCTAAGCATCCTTTTGACAGCTTTATTTGTGCAAAAACTCCGGCAGGCAGATGGCTCAACCCAGAAGAACTAGTAGGCCCTGCTGTATTCCTTGCAAGTGACGCCTCGAACGCAGTCAATGGACATATTCTTTATGTTGACGGCGGTATCCTTGCTTATATTGGGAAACAACCTAAATAAATTTATATGCATAATGTACCTGAAGATGATATCTTCCGTCCTGCCGCTTGGAATGCCTTCGGCATGGATAAAGAGGGACAAGATTACCGTGCTTGTGCTACCTACGGCCCGCAGTTTAAGAAGTAATCTGTAACATTATAAATTGTCACTTTTTTGTTATTGACAAATCGAAATGTATTATGGGTGAGATACAAATGAAATCGAATAATGTAAATATGCTTTCAGGCTCCATAACGAAAGGTTTGCTTTCGATGACAATACCTATCATGATCATGAATGTTATGCAATCGTTGTTTAATATTACTGATATGACGGTGCTGAGATTCTTTTCTGATGACAAAGCTGTTGGTGCTGTTGGTGCCTGTGGAATGTTAATAAGCCTAAGTACGAGCTTGCTTATTGGAATATCGGCAGGAGCCAATGTCATTGTTGCCAGAAGAATAGGTGAAGGAAATAGTGAACGTGCTGATAAAGCTGTTATGACTTCGCTTCTGTTTTCAATCGTCGGCGGTTTAGTTTTGATGTTGATAGGCGTAACTTTTTCTGAAACTTTTTTAAAAATGACAAACTGTCCGGATACTCTCCTTCCGCAGGCTACGAAATATTTTAAAATCTACTTTTACGGTGTACCGGTATTGATGTTTTATAATTTTTGTGCTTCGATACTGCGGGCAACAGGAGATACAAAGCGGCCTATGTATTTTTTAATATTAGGCGGAATTATTAAGGTTTTATTTACAATTTTCTTTGTGGCAGGCTTTGATGTTGATGTGGAGGGGGTTGCTGTTGCAACCATTATTTCAAATGTGATTGCGAGCGTTTTAGCTTTTTGTACACTATTGAAATTCCAAAATGTAGTTCGTATTAATTTTAAGCAAATAAAATTTGATTTTGCCGAGCTAAAAGATATTTTGTATATTGGAGTTCCTGCCGGTCTTCAAAGCTCTCTGTATTCTTTGGCAAATGTAGTAATCACCACTACTGTTAACGGCTTTGGTGAAGCTGCGACTACCGGAATCGCAATTGCAAACCAATTTGACGGAATCCTGTATCAGATTTCTTTTGCTCCGTCGCTGGCTGTTACCCCTTACATTGCACAGAATATGGGAGCAGGAAATATAAAACGAGTAAAGCAAACTCTGATTCGGGCATTATTCATCACAACGGTGTTTGGCGCGACCTTTGGTTCACTTTCGGCTATTTTTTCGGGACAGCTATCGTCACTTTTGTCTTCAAACCCGGCTGTTATTGCGTTCTCACAACAAAAAATGATTATTATATCGAGTACATATTTTATTTGCGGTATTAACGAAGTGATGGGTGGCACGCTGAGAGGAATGGGCAAACCTATTATTCCAACGATTTCTACTTTAATCTATATGTGCCTGTTTCGATTTGTTTGGGTTTATGCAATTTTTCCGCTTTTCCCCAATCTTACTTTCTTATATGCTGTTTGGCCCGTTGGATGGATTCTATCCATTATAACTTTGCTTGTTTTTTACTTTATATCAATGAAAAAACTGGATGCAGACGTTGCTTAAACCTTGGCTTTATAATGTTACAGTCGAATGTGCACAATTTTCTTATTTATATTCCAAACAAAAGACACCTCTCTTTCGAATTTAAAAATATACTTTTCTCGCTATTATTTTAGAAGGATATGTAAGGCATTTCTTGACTAGCGACGGTTTCTCAAGCCACTTTACCACAAAGTCAGAAATGCCATGCACAATGATAAGACTAAATCTTGTTAAGGGCTTAGGTCCAGTTTTACAGATTGCAGAGGGTTGGACAGTAAATCTTCCGGATGATGTATCCGATACACTTATGGAAAGAACAAACCCAACCTGGCCTTGTACTTGGTTCGCCCCTCGTACAGACGGTAAAGAGGGAAGTCCTTTCAAGACCGCTTACGATGTGATGAATAATTGGGGCGCTAACCACGGCGCAATCTCTTACGGACATATAGGCGCAGACCTTATTACTATGTGCTCAATGCTTAGAATCCCTGTTTGCATGCACAATGTACCAGAAAGCGATATATTCCGTCCTGCCGCTTGGAATGCATTCGGTATGGATAAAGAGGGACAGGACTATAGAGCTTGCGCTACCTACGGTCCGTGTTTTAAAAAGTAGAAGTAATATAACTGCTTACAGGGGAAGATATAATGATTATGCGTAAATTATTAGCCGTAATGTTAGCATTAGTAGTATTATTTACTATGGTTGCTTGTGGCGGCAATAAAAAAGGTAATAATTCGGTTTCTTCAAACAGTGGCTCATCAGTTACACAAAGTTCAAATAGCGACGATAATTCTTCATCTACCAACTCGTCCGCTTCGGATTCTTCAAACAAATCTGAAATAGGTACGACCAACGGCGAAATATATTCAAAAATCATTACTTTTACCAGTGCAGATTTAAACAAAACAAAAACAACAAAATTTGTTCAACCTAAAAACGTTATATATATGATTGGTGACGGTATGGGGTTAAATGATATTGCAATTTGCAATAAGTTTAGCGAAACCAAATTTGAGTTTGGTCTTCTTATAGACCATTTACCGAATATTGGTATTGCAACTACACACTCTGCAAGCAATTCCATTACCGACTCAGCAGCAGGAGGTAATACCTTACATAATAAGGAAAACTATGAGCTTAGTGAGGTTACCTTTACAACAAACCAGCATTCCGCGGCTGATGTCGGTGTGTTCGCAATGGGTTACGGTACAGAACATTTCAATAACAAAAAGGTCGACAATACCGATATTGCCCTATTTGTTATGTTAGCACTACGAGGCAAACTAAAACGATGAAGATCAC
Source organism: Acutalibacteraceae bacterium (assembly GCA_045577835.1). GTDB lineage: Bacteria > Bacillota > Clostridia > Oscillospirales > Acutalibacteraceae > UBA737. The sequence continues at coordinate 54,614 of JAZNJD010000006.1, forward strand.
ATCTTGATTTATGTATCCGAAAAGAAATTTTCTTCAGATACTATAGGGATAGGAAAAAACAGCTTTTTTAAAAATTTCGCTTTAAATTTCACTCTAACCCTCCTTTCTTAGAATTTAAAAATTCCTATCCCAAATAAGAAAAAACACCAAGTCTTATATCTTGGTGTTTTTTCTTTTGGCTATGTGTCAAGAAGTAAAATCATAATTTAATTTGTCTAATATAATAATTGAAATGTGCAGTAAAATAATATATAATTAAGCTATACTGCATACGCCTTTTTAATTTAACATATAAATTATTAAGTTAAAGAGGTGTATAGAAGATGATTAAGAGATTTGCTTTTCAAATATGTTTG
>JAZNJD010000007.1:0-40724 GCA_045577835.1 Acutalibacteraceae bacterium
ACCGATGCCAAAATCCTTGAAATATCTCCAAAACAAGTTGTGCTTGATCTATCACGGGTAAATTTCATGGATTCTTCTGGAATTGGATTTATCATTGGAAGATATCGATTGTTGCAAGAATTACAGGCAGAACTTGTGATAGAAAATCCCAATAAGAATATTTTTAATATTTTGAAGAGTTGTGGGACAGATAAAATAATAAAAATAGTGAATTCTAAGTAAGCGAAAAACATTGATTTGCCTTATCAAATAACTGCACAATAACGGATTATTTTTTAAAGTACATAAATAAAGTATAAAACTCCTTGCTTTACAGATACTAACAGTACAAATTTGTAAAGCAAGGAGATTATTATATATTATGAAAGCAACAGGTGACGTCGCGAGCGCTCACAGTGTGAGAAGAAGCGAGTGTAAGGAAGCGCCGCGGTCGACGATTGCGCCACGATAGGAGTGAGCGCAGAGTCGGGCACCGCAAGAGGAAAGGTGAGAAGAATAGACGACTTAGGTCGTGTGGTTATTCCTAAAGAAATCAGAAGAACAATGAGGATTCGTGAGGGGGATCCGCTGCTGACAACATTGGCACCTTTTGACAAGTTTTGTTGGGCGGTACATAGTGTGGTAGAAAGATATAACGAGAGGTGAAGTTCACCGCTCGTTATATTACCTAAAGTTTTTATGACAGTGTTGTTTTAAGAATTCTTTGATTTCTCCGTTGTCTTTATCTTCATAATAATTTATCAAAAGTTTTTTGAATTCAGGAACGTGATTTTCGGGTATAACCAAGAGTCCCCCCGCTTTTGAAATTAAATAGTGATTTGCAAAAATTACTGCCGCTCGTTTATTGCCATCATTGAAAATTTGTGTTTTCATACAGTAAAGGCAAAGTTCTATGGCAATATTTATCGGCTCATCGTCTTTACTGATAATATCTAAAACGTTTTCTATAACAACCGTTTCTATCGGCAAAGGGGGAATGTACGAAGTGCCGCCTATGGTTACAGGTACACCTCTTATTCTGCCGCCGCTTGCAAAAAAGCCCTCGTTTACGAGTTTAGCAATATGGCAAAGGATAGAATAGTCGCTTTTAACCTGCAATACATCTCTATCAAGGATAAATTCCCATGCGTGTTTGAGGTTTAAGATTTTTTGCACGTCGCTAGCTGTTACACCGTTTACCTTGCCGTTTTCTAGTATATCTTCGGTTTGCGGAAAAGAGGTTGCAACACCTTCTAAAACCGCCTGCTCGTAAATGGATAATTTCATATTCATTCGTGCAAAATCAAGGTTTAAGAGAACGTCGGGAGATAATTCGTTTTCGGTAAAACCTTTTTCAGCAAGTGCTTTTTCTACTTTGCGAATTTGCTTTCTTAAGTTTTTTGCTTCAGCATTATTGCGAAGTAATAATTGATAAAGCGTATCGGAATACACATCAACATAGGTTGATGTTACACGGCTACCAACACGCTTGCGGACATATAGATATTTACCGCTTCTGTTTTCCTTTATTTCTGGTGTGCCGTCATAAGCCAATAATTTAAGTCGGGCGTACAAATCGGCGCGTTGCTCCAATAATTCTTGTATTTCGGGGTAATTGTTCATACTAAAACTCCTTTTAGGGAACTTTTTATAAAATTATTATAACAATTGTTCCCTAAAATGTCAAGAATTATTCTTTTCACAAAACGGAAATTTTGCAGTATAAATCCCCACCTTTAACAAATACTAACAACACAATTTGTAAGTTAAGGAGAAATGTATATATGAAAGCAACTGGAATAGTTCGTAGAATAGATGAATGAGGTATAATAACACCAAGAGCTATAAAGCCGTATAAACACTGGGTTTTCGCTGATTTTTGTCTGAAAAAACTCTGCAAAACAAGCCGTTTTAAATATTTCTTTATATCAATTTCATATAAAATAATGGAGCAGAACAAACATTGAGTTTACCCTACTCCATTATTATGTTTTACAAGCGGATTAGGCGGAAATTACTTTGTACTGCTGACTGTGAATTCCTTAGTCAGTAAGTTGTTGCACCCACTTGTTTCAATTTTTGTATCTGCGAACGGAAAGCTATTCACATATTCCGTGTTACAAGGTGGCTTGTGAAAAAAAATCAGTGCCGCTTCAGCTCGCAGTCGGTCTGTACTATCAACCGCAGCAAATGAGTAACAAAGTGTCTCACCCGATTTAAGAAGCTTTTTCCAATCAGACAGTCTGTCGTGGTCTGATATCCTATTCCTTACGTTTTCAGATTCACCTATATAGAGAATTTTTCGAAGTGAAACATTTTTCTCCGAAGCATTATATGTGCAGGCGTAAACACAGTACACGCCTGACTCTTCCGGAACGCTGCCCTTGTTTATTTCGCGCCAATAACCTTTGAAATTTAGTGGTATTGTTTTCATGATTATACCTCCTTGTGTTTTGTTTGGTCAACCAAGGTGAATTTAGTCGTTCCGTTTGAAGTAGGAGGAACTCGCTTTCCCGCAACAAGTGTGACCTCAGTTTTACTTCCGGCAGGTCTGTATTGACCGGATTTTGGAGCAATTTGCCCAGTTTTTACAATAGTTTTTCCCATACAGAAAAACCCCTTTCATAAAATATTTATAAAAGGAACAAAGACTTGCATTTTACCTCCTTCCTGAAAAAAGATTGCAAATTGGTCATAGTTGTGGTATATTAAGTTTGTCGAGAACAAAATATCCCAAACAGATGCTTTTCTGGTGCAAGATAACACCCTGACCGGGGGTGTTTTTTTGTTGCCTTTTATTTATCATATATGTAAGAGCTCATTATTTGAAAGTAGATGCTCTTCTCGCGTTCATATCATACATCATGTTGTGATATTTGTCAAGAAAAAATATAGAATAAGGTCAAAAACGGATATGTTTGTTATCAAAATTAAAAATAATTTTACTTTTTTTAAAAAATATCTTGATTTTTTTAAAAGAATGTGAGATACTATGAGTCGAGGTGATCGCATGTTTACAAATGTTAAATTGAAGAATTTTCGCTCTTTTGGTAACATAGAGTTTGATCTATCAAATAAGAATGGAACTCCTAAAAATTTAGCTGTTGTTTTTGGCGAAAACGGTGCGGGTAAATCAAATTTGATGTCTGCCTTTGTTTTTTTGTGCGAAATTTTATCTACAATGAACGTACGAGACATGTATGAAGAGCTATTGAATCATAAAGCTTTTTTTGCGGATGAAAATATGGAAAGTATGATTCGTCAACAAATAAAATCAGATTTGCGTGATATGGCGGCAATCATCGATGATTGTAGAATGGTTGGAAGTAATGGTAACATAGAAGCAGAATATGAATTTTCTCTTTTAGGAAGTCTGGGCAAATATATAATAAAGCTCGATGAAGAAGAAATAGTATATGAGAAATTAGAATTTCTATTAAACAAGCGTAAAGGCATATATTTCGAATGTTCCCCGCAAGGAATCAATATAAACGCTGGAATTGTTAAATCAAAAGAGCTATTAAACGATATTAAAGCAACTGCGAAAAGATTTTGGGGCAAGCACTCACTTCTGGCTATTATTTTACACGAATTAATGGATAAATCTAAATCATATGGTGTTGATAACATTTCTGATAATTTTGACGCGGTTCTATCTATGATTAGTTCATTATCTTGTTACATTGGAATTGGTACAAAAAAATGGGATAGATTGTTTTCGGATTTAGATGTTTTTGAAGCTGCCGATGTGGGCAATTTATCTGTTTCAAAAGAAAATCAATTGGATATAGCAGAAAAAGTTCTCACTCAATTTTTTTCTTCCATAAATTCTGATATACGTAAAGTTTATTATGATCGCAGATATAATGATAAGACTATTCATTACGAGTTGATGTTTGAAAAGCTTGTTGCTGGTGAATACCGTCATATTGAATTTTCTAGAGAATCAACAGGTAATCACCAGGTATTAAGAGTTTTATGCTATTTATTAACCGCTTGTTTGGGAGGTGTTGTAGTTATAGATGAAGCTGATTCTGGAGTGCATGATTATTTGTTCAAAAAATTATTTGATGAGATAACTCCTTATATTGAAGGCCAAGTTATTATGACAACACATAACACTATGCTAATGGAAGCGGATTTTTCTCGTGACTCCACATATATTTTGAGCGAGAAAGAGGATGGTCATAAGGAAATCAAGAGTATTTCCAACTATGAAAAGCGCACATATTTTAATAATAATATTAGAAATAAATATTTGAATAACGAATATCGTGGATTACCTAGAGTAGTCCCGATAGATTTTTCACCGATCATCAAAGAAATTTCTGAGTTCATAAACTAATTGTAGCAAAAGAGGAGTGGATTTCCACTCCTCTTTTACTACACAATAATTTATGTTATAATAATAAAAACTTTGCAACCTTTTTCAAAATTGTAACACTATATAAGTGAAAGGGGGTTAAAGAAAATGGCAATAGAAAAATCGGTGAAAGAGGAATACTTAAATTCGCTGACTCAAAATTATATGGATAATCTGTTTTATTTCAGTCTTAAAAAGACGGGAAATAGTTTTGAAGCAGAAAACTTAGCTCAAGATATTTTGCTTAATATTATATCCTCGCTTGAGAGAGGTAATGAGCTGGAAAACTTTGAGGCGTGGGTTTGGGGTATTGCTCGTAATCGTTATAGTGTATGGGCTAAGAATAAACATAATCGAAATGAATTGTTTGTTGGTCCGGATATTAGCGACTATGAAATTTCAGACAATACTGCGAATACCGAAAACAAAATGATTGATAGTGAAGATTTAAATTTGCTTAGGCGAGAGCTTGCCTTTGTTTCATCAGAATATCGTAATATTGTAGTTGCCTATTACATAGAAGACAGAAAAATCAAAGATATTGCCGTTTCTTTAAAACTCCCTGAAAACACAGTTAAGTCTAAACTGTTTCGTGCTAGAAAAATTTTGAAAGAAGGTATGAATGTGTCAAGAGAATTTGGTATAAGAAGTTACAAACCGGAAAACGTTGACTTTGCCGCAAGCGGCAGTCAGCCAAGTGGCTTACCATGGAAAGCGGTTCAAAGAAGTTTACCTAAAAATATATTGCTTGAATTAGATAATAACCCGCTAACATTAGAGCAATTGGCTATTGAATGCGGAGTTGCTATGCCTTATATGGAAGAAGAAGTTACTTTGCTTTTGGATGCAACGCTTCTTAAAAAGGTTGGCAATAAATATGTAACAAACATTTTTATTGCAAGTAAAGAATGTCAATATGAGATTTGGAAAGCTCAAAGAGAGCATTCCAAAGAGCGAAGCCAAGTAATAGATACTATTGTTACCGATTCAATCGCTCGTTTTCGTGGACTCGGAATCGTTAAAAACAATATGAGTGATAATGACCTTAAATGGTGGGCGGTAATTTTTGCAGTAGATTGCTTTGTACAGAGTCTTGATGTGTATGATATTTATTATCCCGAAAAACGTGCTAATGGCGAAACATGGGGCTTTATGGGATTTGAATTATACGATATGCCTGAAAAAACTCCTATGGGGCATAATGGCAACGGTAGTGAAAATGCGATGTTTTGGGCATACAAAATCGGCGATGACACTCTAAACCTTTGGGATAGAGCCGGCGAGATAGATTATACTCACACGCTTTTCTTCGCAGATGTTTTAAAGAATAATAGAAATTATTCAGATTTTTCAGAAAGTGAAAAAGCGGTTTGGAAAGGCATTGAAAATCGTTTTGCTCATTTAGATGAGAACGGAAACATTGTTTCTGACATTTTGGTTTTAGCTGGCGACGCAAAGCAAAAATGTATAGACATTTTGCAATCACATCCATTGGCACAAAAGCTTACAGAGAGCTTCAAATCTGCTTTTGATGAAACAATTAAAATTCTTAAAAAATATAGTCATCCTGTTTTAGAAAAACAGCTTACATACTGTGCCTCAATGGTTATACTAAACACACGCATGATGACAGTACATGATGAGATTGTGGCGGATAAACTCAATGTTCCCGAAAATCCCGAAAAAAGCACAATCGCTATGTGGATAGAGTACAAATAATCTTTTTTAGCAGTATAAAACTCCTTTGTTGACAGATAATAGAAATGTTATCAAATCAACAAAGGAGTTTTTATATATGAAAGCAACAGGAATAGTTCGTAGAATAGAGGCTCGTGTTATAATAACACAAAAGTGCGATAAATCCTTATAAATACTGGGCTTTTGGGTGATTTTTGAAGAAATATTTTTGACGAAAAATAGTGAATTTTGACTTATACATAGCAAAAGCGAGGTGAAATTCACCTCGCTTGTTTATTGTACCAAATTTGGTGTATAGTTGATTATATAATGAAATTATGATAAGATAATGAAAACATTTATGGGTGGTGCACTATGTTAAACAGAGGTTTCGTAATTAAAGATGGTATTTTAGAACGTTACAGAGGTTGGCGTAGAAAAATCATTATTCCTAAAGAAGTTAGAATTATCGGCGGGTGGGCTTTTTACGAAAACGAATCCCTATCCCAAGTAATTATTCCTTATGGTGTAAATGAAATTGGTTATGGTGCATTTCGTAGTTGTCCAAACCTAACTCATATTCACATTCCTGTAAGCTTGACAAAAATAGCCGATACCGCTTTTTTTGAAAGCGACAAAATTGTTATTCTTGCCTCAATGGGTAGTTATGCCGAGCAGTATGCAAAGGAAAATAACATACCATTTGTTGCAGAATAAAATTTAATACACAGTATAAATCTCCTCAAATTACAGATAATAACAACACAATTTGTAATTTAAGGAGAAATGGATATATGAAAGCAACAGGTATTGTGAGAAGAATAGATGATTTGGGAAGAGTCGTTATTCCCAAAGAAATCCGCCGCACAATGAGAATTCGTGAGGGAGACCCGCTGGATAACTCATTGACACTTGAAGAAAAATTTGCGATTGCAGTACATAGTATTTTGAAACGATATAAAGAACAAGCGAGGTGAAATTCACCTCGCTTTTATCAATCTATATTGAATTTTTGAAAAGCACTTTGAATGTTCATTTTAGCACAATCGTATCGTTGTTGAATGTTTTCCCATCCGATTTCTAATGTGTTGTCAGCCTCATTGCAAGTAAAGTTAGAAAGTGTAGCAATGACAGTTTTTATCAATTTTTTTAAGTTCGCTTTACTTTGAATCAGATAAATTCCGCCGTCTTTTTGAGATGATGTGCGACCAGCAAAATGTTCTAATATCAAAATTTTTTGACGTTTATCTAAAGCAGTCGATTTTTCAATAATTTGATTAAGTAGTTTTTTAAAATTTTCTTCAACCTTGTTTTTTGATGATGAAATTAAACGAATAAGATTACCTATAATTATCCAATTGTTTTCTGTAATGTCTTTTGCTAGCAATTCAAAATCTTGGGCAATAAGTTCTTGACGCCATTGTTCTATGGTGTCTTCATTCAAAGAACGATACTGTTTATATTTTTTAGGGTCATCTCTATCCATTGACATACCATCGCCATGATGATAAAAAAAGAATTCTTTTATGGTGTTTTCATTTTCGCTCTGTTGCATTTTCGTTTTAGAGAATAATTTTAATAAAGACACAAAATCACCGCCTTTGATTTATTATATCACAATTCATTTCAAAAGTAAATTCGCACAGTATAAATCTCCTCAAAATACAGATAATAACAACACAATTTGTAATTTAAGGAGAAATGTATATATGAAAGCAACAGGAATAGTTCGTAGAATAGACGATTTAGGTCGTGTTGTTATCCCCAAGGAAATCCGCCGCACGATGCGGATACGCGAGGGGGATCCGCTTGAGATTTATACATCTGCTAGCGGTGAGGTTATTTTTAAGAAGTATTCGCCGATAGGGGAGCTTTCGGTTTTTGCGGCACAGTATGCCGAGGCGTTATCTGACAGCACCAAGCTATCGGTTTTAATATGTGACAGCGAGCGTGTTATCGCGGCGGCGGGCATCTCTAAGCGTGAGGCGCTTGATAAGCTTGTTAGTGACGAGCTATCAAAGATAATGGAAAACCGAAAGGCTTGCACCTTTGAGGGTGCAAAAGCTGTGCTGGGCTTTGTGGGGTTAGACCAAAAAATATGCGTGGCGGTGCCTATTGTTGCGGCGGGCGATGTAGCGGGTGCGGTTGTGCTATTACAGAACGACCAAGCGGCAAAGGCGGAAGAAACCGATATAAAGCTTGCTACCGTTGCGGCTAATTTCTTAGCTCGTCAAATAGAGTAGGTATTGCAAAAACTTAAAAATAAAAGTATAATGAATGTACCATTTAATTAAGGAATGGTGCATTTTTTGTTTGAGGTGTTTTATGGAATATATTTTGGCGTCGGCCTCGCCGAGAAGACAAGAGCTACTTAAGTTTATACTTGATGATTTTAAAATAATCTGCGCTGATATTGACGAAACGGTGCCCGAGGGTGTATCTGTTTTAGAAGTGCCTGAGCTTTTATCACGCAAAAAGGCTGATTTTATATCCCGAAAGCACCCTCACTCTACCGTAATCGCCGCCGATACGGTGGTAATTTTAGAAAACGAAATTTTGGGCAAGCCAAAAAATGAGGCAGATGCTTTTTCAATGCTTAAAAAGCTATCGGGAAAAACACATTTGGTAGTAACCGGTTGCTCTATTGCTAAAGGGGACAAAATAAAAAGCTTTAGCGTTTGCTCTAAGGTGACCTTTTATCCTTTGAGCGATAAAGAAATTTACGATTATATAGCCAAAAATGAGAGCTTAGACAAGGCGGGCGCATACGGTATTCAGGGCTTTGGCTCGGTGCTTGTTGAAAAAATTGAGGGCGACTATTTTAATATAGTAGGGCTTCCTGTTTCGGCGCTAAACCGAGCTTTAAGGGATTTCGAGGGTGAAAATGTTGGATAAAAAACACGAAATTACACCTATAGCCTACATACACAATGATTTCAAGGAAAAATTCGGTGTGCCAAGGCAAAGCGGCAGGGTTGAAACCATATCCGAAATAGTTTTTTGTCCTGAATTTAGGGACGAAAACGCACTTTTAGGTATGGAGCAGTTTTCGCACCTTTGGCTGATTTTTGATTTTTCGCTGTCGCACAGGGACAAGTGGTCGCCTACTATTCGTCCGCCAAGACTTGGCGGCAACAAACGAGTAGGTGTTTTTGCAAGCCGTTCACCCTTTAGACCTAACAATTTAGGTCTTTCGGTTGTGAAAATAGAGCAGATTAAAAAAACTGCTGACAGAGGAACTGTTTTAATAGTTTCGGGTGCCGACCTTATCGACAACACCCCGATTTACGATATAAAACCGTATATTCCTTACGCCGATAGTATTCCCGATGCGCTCGGCGGCTATGCCGAGGCAAACAAGGGCCACAAGCTCGAGGTTAATTTTCCTGAGGAATTAAAGGCGAAAATCCCCGAAAGAAAAATAAAAATTTTAACTGAGTGTTTAGCCGACGACCCAAGACCTTCCTATCAGGACGACGGCAGGGGTTACACAATGCGTTTTGCCGATTTTGATATATCGTTTACCGTTTCAGAAAATATGCTCACCGTAACCGATATAAAGGAATTGGATTAAATATGAATTTACCCAAACGAAAACCGACACGACTCAAAGATTTTGATTACAGCCAAAGTGGATATTATTTCATAACGATATGTACCTACCAAAAACAAAAAATATTAGGTGATATTGTAGGGGAGGGGTTCCCCCTCCCGCAATTAACCCAACAAGGAAAAATTGTAGAGAAATATATTTTATCCGTTAATAAAAAATACCCTTGTGTTGCTGTGAACAAATTTGTAATAATGCCAAACCATATACATATTATCCTTTGCGTTGGAAATAACGGGAGGGGAAACCCCTCCCCTACGATATCCAATGTAGTGGGATGGTTAAAATATAATGCAACAAAACAAATCAATTTAATTGATGGTAACACGGGCAATCAAATTTTCCAACGCTCATTTCACGACCATATAATTCGTGGCGAAAATGATTACCTTAAAATTTGGAATTACATCGACACCAATCCTCAAAAAAGGAAAGAAGATTGTTTTTATGTAAAATAAAGCGGCTTGTCAACTAAACAGGGTAGTTTAGTTGACAAGCCACCATTTTTTAAGGTTTTTGTCAGGTTTTGTTAGTTGTTTATTTCCTTTTTTGAGTTTTTAACCTCGCCTGTATTAGCGTCGATTAAATAATCGTATTCATATTCCTTGGTTTCAAAGTCTATTTCAAAGCAAAGTGTACCGTCTTCGGTTTCCTTTTCGATATCGAAGTTGTACACATCGCCTTCCTTAACTCCTGCGTGCTCTAAAGCTCGCTTTTTTGCCTGTTCGGCGGTGATTTTGGTCGAGGCGGTGCTCATATCAGAGTTGTTATCTGACGGCAGCATATCGTCAACCTTATCTTCTACCTTGTCCTTAGCATCTTTTACTTCGTCTTTAACATCATTCATCATATCGTAATTTCCGCAGCCTACTACAGAAAAGAGTAATAAAACGGATAAAAGAACAACTGCTAATTTTTTCATAATTTTACCTCCTTTATAACAAAATATTGGTATTATAAATCAAAAGCAAAACGGACGAATATTTAAAATACTCGCCCGTTTATTTTATGCTTTTTTTGGGCGAAAATACGCCTAAAAATTTTTTAATTTAATTTAAAAATATCTCTTTAAAAGACCCTCAAATGCTTTGCCGTGACGGGCCTCATCACGAGCCATTTCGTGAACTGTATCGTGGATTGCATCAAGGCCTAATTCCTTAGCAAGCTTTGCAAGCTCGAACTTGCCGAGTGTTGCGCCGTTTTCAGCGTCTACACGCATCTCAAGGTTTTTCTTGGTGCTATCGGTTACAACCTCGCCTAAAAGCTCAGCAAATTTTGCAGCGTGCTCAGCCTCTTCTAAGGCTGCCTTTTCCCAATAAAGACCTATTTCAGGATAACCCTCACGGTGTGCTACTCTTGACATTGCAAGGTACATACCAACCTCACAGCACTCGCCGTTGAAGTTTTCTCTGAGACCTGCGATAATTCTCTCGTCAACGCCTTTTGCGATACCTACAACGTGCTCAGCTGCCCAAGATTTCTCGCCTGCTTGCTCTTGGAATTTAGAAGCGGGAGCGTGGCAGATTGGGCACTCTGCAGGAGCAGCGTCGCCCTCGTGTGTGTAACCACAAATCATACATACATACTTTTTCATAAACTTTTCCTCCAAATAATACTTTTTTCTTTAATTTTCTAAAATTTTAATTTAATCACCACTACAAGCCTTGCAGACCCCGTTTACAATGTAAATTGAGCCTTCGGGCGAAAAACCGTGATTTCGAGCCAATGTGACAGCCGTATCTTCTTTGATAGGCAGGTCAAAAATTGTGCCACAGCATCTGCAGAAGAGATGCAAATGCGGAGATGTATCCCCATCGAAATGCTCGAAGCCATCGCCCACCGAGAGACCTAAAGCATCGCCCTCACTTGAGAGAGCTTTAAGGTTGCGGTAAACTGTGCCAAGGCTTATATTGGGAAGTTGTTTTCTAACTTCGCTATACACCTGTGCTGCGGTTGGATGCTCTTTTGAATTTTTAAGAACTTCAATTATCGCCGCTCGCTGCTTCGAGTAGTTTTTCATATTGCCTCCTTTAAAAAAATAGTAATGATTACTGTTTTTATTATAATCGATTTTTGTAATTTGTCAAGACTTTTTTTAATTTTGGCACCATAAAACCGAAAAAATTGCAAAAAGATTGAATAAATGCAAAGTGCAAAATGTAAAATGCAAAATTAAAGAAAAAAGAAAATTTAAAATATTTGCAAACAAATGCTTGTCAACTAAACCACCCTGTTTAGTTGACAAGCTTTGATTTTTACCGAAAGACTGATTAAATGCAAAAGGATGCGTGTCAACTAAAAGTGCTTCTTTAGTTGACACGCACTGTTTTTTATATATACCGTTTTGGTGTTGGTAAAGCGACACTAAAGGTTGTTCCCTATATTTTATATTCGTTTGCTCTGCGAACACCTTACCTTTTCACTCTTCACTATTCACTTTTCACTCGCATAGCGGACTGCTTCAAGGGCGTCCTTTGCGTATTTGTCGGCGCCGATTTTTTGAGCGTAGCTTTCGTTCACAACAGCACCGCCTACCATTGTTTTAATATTCGGTGCTTTTTGCTTTAAAAGTGCTATTGTTTCCTCCATGGCGGAAAGTGTGGTGGTCATTAGCGCCGAAAGTCCTACGATTTCTGCATTTTTCTCTATTGCGGTGTTAACTATTTTCTCGGGTGGTACATCTTTTCCAAGATCTATAACATTAAAACCGTAATTTTGAAGCAGTAGCTTAACGATATTTTTACCTATATCGTGTATATCGCCCTTTACGGTGGCTATCACTATTGTTTTGCCGTTTTTTGTGTCGTTTCCTTTAAGATTTGCCTTTATAACCTCAAAGGCACCCTTTGCCGCCTCGGCGCTCATAAGCAGCTGAGGAAGATATAGAGTTTTGTTTTCAAAGCCCTCGCCTACTGTATTAAGCGCAGGGATAATATCGTTATTTACTATATCTAAGGCCGCTCTTGCCTTTATTAGCTCGCCTGTAATATTAGCCGCCTTTTCGCAAAAGCCCTTTATTATTGCCTCTTTAAGAGTTATGTTTTCTTGGGCTTTTGTGGTTGTATCGCTTGTTATACCACCTGCAAAATTAATATATTGGAGGCAGTTTAAATCGTTGCCTTTCAGCACATTATAGGCAAAATAAACCTTCATCATTTCCTCTGAATAGGGATTCATTATAGCGGCCGATAGTCCGTTTTCAAGTGCCATACTAAAAAATGTGCTGTTAATTATTTCCCTGTTTGGAAGACCGAAAGAAATATTTGAAACGCCAAGCGAGGTTTTACAGCCTAATTCCTCACTTATTATTTTTAGCGCTTTAAGTGTTTCGTTAGCGGCATTTTGGTCGGCACTTATTGACATAGCGAGGGTATCAAATATAATATCCTTTTTATCTATGCCGTATTTTTTAGCTTCGGCTAGAATTTTCTTAGCTATCTCTACCCTTTGCTCTGCTTTTTCGGGAATACCGTTTTCGTCGAGTGTTAGCGCCACCACAACACCGCCGTATTTTTTAACCAGCGGAAAAATAGAATTCATACTTTCAATTTTTCCGTTTACCGAGTTTATCATAGCCTTGCCGTTATAAATTCTGAGTGCTTTTTCCATAGCATTTATGTTTGCAGAATCTATTTGCAGCGGTAAATCGGTTACACCCTGTAGTGCGGTAACGCAGGCTTCGAGCATTTTTTCTTCGTCTATATCAGGCAGACCTACATTGACATCAAGAATATGCACACCCTTTTCCTGCTGTTTTACACCCTCGGACAAAATATAGTCTATATCATTTTGGATAAGCGCCTGTTTAAAGCGTTTTTTACCTGTTGGATTAATGCGCTCGCCGATAAGAATGGGCTTTTTATCAAATTTTACTGCGTGGGTATAAGAGGATACAACGGTTGTATCCTTTTTTTCTGTTTTTTTAAGGTTTAATCCTTTTATTTCTTTTGATAAAAGGGATATATATTCAGGTGTTGTACCACAGCAGCCGCCCACAACAGAAAGTCCACATTTTACAAGCTCTGCTACATCTTTTGCAAACTCCTTTGGTGTTACATCGAATACTGTTTTACCCTCTACTAGTCTTGGCAAACCCGCATTCGGCTTTAAAACTACAGGTACACTTGCGTTTTCTAAAAGTTCAAGTGCCACTTCCTTTAGCTGCTTTGGACCGAGTGAGCAGTTAGCACCTAAAATATCAGCACCCATACCCTCAAGAAGTGCTACCATAGCAGCGGGGGTGGCGCCTGTCATCAGCTTTTTATCCTCTGAATAGGCATTCGAAACAAGGACGGGCAAATCGCAGTTTTCTTTAACAGCCAACAGTGCCGCTTTTGTCTCATAAGAATCGTTGAAGGTTTCAAGAATTACAAGGTCCACACCTAATTTAGCGCCGATTTTTACGGTTTTTGCGAAAATTTCTACCGCTTTTTCAAACTCTAAATCGCCAAAAGGCTTTAAAAGTTTACCTAGAGGACCTATATCTAAGGCTATGAATTTTTGGTGGCCACCCTTTGAGATAGAGCGTGCTTTTTTTGCATTTTCAACCGCTTTATTTATAATTTCTTCGAGTTCTTTTTCGCTGAATTTAAGCAAATTTGCGCCAAATGTGTTGGTGGATACCACGCAACTTCCCGCTTCATAATAGCTCTTATGAATTTCTGTTATAATTTCAGGGTGGGTTATGTTCCAAAGCTCAGGCTTTTCCCCTACCTTTAAGCCCTTTTGTTGCAAAAGAGTACCCATTCCGCCGTCAAGCAAAACTATATTTTTTTCTAAAAATTCTAAAAATTTCATAAAATACCTTCTTCAATACCAAAAATCGCGGTTACCGATTTATTTGGTGACATTATAAGACTATCATTTAGCGTTAGCCCTATATTTTTTGAGCAATTTAATGCATTAAAAATTTCTGTTTGATTTTGAAGCGCTAAATCACCGTATCCCGCACTAAAGCGAGGTGTTATTTTTAGTTTTTTTCCGGTTCTAAACTCGTTACAAAACGTATCACATAAAGCCTCTATTCTCTCAGAGCCTATAGCATCAAAAACTACAGCCTTTGAGGGTGAAACGCTCATATATTTAAGAATTAGTCTATCTATTTCTATACCTATTGTTGCGGCAAAAATTATAACCTTTTTTGAATTTTTAAGGCAGACAGCAAGGTCCTTTGACTTTACAGAAAAAAAGCCAAAATCACACACATCTTTTTCAATTTTAAGCCCACATTCGATATAGCAAACCCTATATTTTAAGACGCCCTCTGCCTCTTTAATGCACACGCTTAAAAGCTCTTCAAAACCGCTTTGATTTTTAGCCTTTAAATAACGCAAAATTTCTTTTTTATTTACAGGCGGCGCACAATAATTTTTTACAAAGATACCACTCATCATTTTATTATATCGCTTAAATTTTCCATAATTTTCTTAGCTACCTCAGGCTTATTCATTGAGTAAACATGAACATTTTTTATGCCGTTTGCAAAAAGGTCTATAATTTGGTCGGTAGCATATGCAATACCTGCCTGCTTCATAGCATCGGGATTTGAGCCGAACTTATCAACCAAGCTCACAAACCGCCTTGGAATAAAGCTTCCCGACAGCTTAATAGCACGCTCTAGCTGATTAGCATTAGTTATAGGCATAATTCCTGCAATTACAGGCACATTTATACCCTTTTCTCTTATTTTGTAGAGAAAATTATAGAGCAAATTATTATCAAAAAACATCTGTGTTGTTAAAAAATCACAGCCTGCATCTACCTTTTCTTTAAGGTATAAAATATCCTCAGCCTGATTTATACTTTCAGGGTGTACCTCAGGATAACAGGCACCACCGATACAAAAATTACTGTTTGATTCTTTTAGCTCTCTTACTAAATCTACAGCATTTTTATAATCCCAAGCTGAACGGTCTTTATTTTGCATATTTTCGGGTATATCGCCTCTAAGAGCCATAACATTTTCTATTCCGGCACTTTTTATCTGCTCTATTTTTTTAGCAACCGTTTCCTTTGTTGAAGAAATACAGGTTAAGTGTGCTAGCGTTGGCACACCGTAATTTTTCTTTATATTTTTTGAAATTTCAAGGGTATATTCACTTGTTCCTCCGCCTGCACCGTATGTAACACTCATAAATGATGGTTTTAGCCTTGCTATCTCCTCAACAGCCACCTTTACACTCTCAAAACTACTTTCTGTTTTTGGTGGAAAAACCTCAAATGAAAGGGATAATTTATCTTGTTTTAAAAGCTCTTTTATTTTCAAAAATATTCCCCCTTTTATATTATATTTTGATTATACACCTAAACTATAAAATAAATCAATATTTATTGACATTTTTAGTTTAAAAGTGTTGAAAAAAATTAAGGCTTATGCTATACTCTATATGTATATCTATTTATTATATATATAATATATTTATTTAGGGTGGTAATTTTAATGGCAATTCAGTCGGTTGCAGATATTTGGGTAGCTATCAGTGAAGAATGTAAGGCTCAAATTTCAGAAGCAGCTTTTATCTGTTTTTTAAAGGATATAAAACCCGAAAAAATTGAGGACGGTTATTTTATAGTTTCTCACTCAAACGAATATATGTGCACCATTATCGAGCAAAACTACACCGAGATAATGAACGAGTGTATAAAAAAGGTAATGGGTATAGATTTAAAATTTAAAATTATTTTTGATTTAGAGGAAGAGGAAATTTTAAGAGCAGAGACCATGAGCGAGGGTCTTACCTTTGAGGACTTTTTCACCTTTGATAATTTTATAGTTGGCTCGTCTAACCGTTTTGCTCAAGCCGCCGCTTTTGCGGTTTCGGAAAATCCCGGAATGATAAACTATAATCCGCTTGTAATTTACGGTCCTTCGGGTGTTGGAAAAACCCACCTTCTTTTAGCTATTAAAAACAATCTAAAGAAAAACTTTAAAAATAAAAGGGTTGAATATATTCGCGGTGAGGATTTCACCAATCAGTTAATTCAGGCTTTACACGAAGGAAAGCTTGGTCTTGGTACTGTTGATGACTTTAGAACTAAATACCGCAACGCCGATGTTTTGCTTGTTGACGATATTCACTTTATCGCAGGTAAAGAGCAGACACAGGAAGAATTCTTTAACACCTTTAATACCCTTTATCAGAATAACAAGCAGATTGTTGTAACGCTTGACCGTCCCTTAAAAGAAATTAAAACCTTGGACGATCGTATAAGGTCAAGATTATCAAGCGGTCTTTTTGCCGATGTTCTCTCACCTGACTTTGAAACAAGGGTTGGAATTATAAGAACTAAGGCTCAGCAAAGCGGATATATTTTAGATGAAAATTTAATTTACTATATCGCAGAGCATATAAAGAGTAATACCCGTCAGATAGAGGGCGTTATTAAAAAATTAAAGGCATTTATAGAGCTTCAAAAGAAAATACCTACAGTATCTATTGTTCAGGGCTTTATAAGAGAGGTTATAAATGATACACAGCCTGAGCCTATAAAGATTGAAAAAATAATTGACGAGGTTGCAAGAACCTATAATGTATCCGAAAGTGATATTTTATCAAACAGAAGAACAGCTTCTCTAGTGCTTGCCCGTCAGGTTGCTATGTATATAGCAAGAGAGGCTACCGACCTTTCATATAAGGCTATAGGCGAGAGCTTTGGTAAGGACCATTCAACCGTTCTTTACAACGTTGATAAAATTGAAAAGTTCTTAAAGGACAAGCCTTACGAAAAAGAACTTGTTGACGATATTATTAAAAATTTAAAGAGTAATACATAAAAAGTTTTCCACACTTTTAATGTTAATTAACACCAAAGTTTTCAACATTATGTTTAAAACTTAAAAACTATTAAAGTTATAAACAAATTATAAAATTTTTTGTTAACACAAAAAAGTCTTATAAAATAGGATTTTTGGGACAAACTAACAGTTTACACATACCATATTATTACTGTTAAATTATAATTATTTTTATTTTAGAAAAAACAAACGGAGGAAATATTATGAAATTTTCAGCTGAACGCGGAGAGCTTTTAGATGCCGTTACAAGACTTCAAAAAATAGTTTCTTCAAAAACAGCTATGCCTGTTCTTGAAGGTATACTTCTTTCTGCAGAAAAAGGAAAGTTAACCCTTATAGCTTATAATCTTGAAACAGGAATAAAAAAGGAAATGTATGCTTCCTGTGAAGAAGAGGGCGATATTGTTATAAATGCGAGACTTCTCGGTGAAATACTTAGAAAAATGAACGGTGTTCAGGTGGAAATTGAGGCTGATGATAGACTTCGCTGTGTAATTAAAAGCGGCGAGGCAAGCTTTGAAATTATGGGTATGGCGGCTATTGATTTTCCTGAAATGCCTTTAGTTAATGAGGGTGAAAAGATAGAGCTTGACGGTAAAATTTTCTCCGAAATGGTTAAGGGAACAATTTTCGCTGTAGCTCAAATTGAGGGAACTAGACCTATCCTTACAGGTATAAATATAAAGCTTTCAAATAATGTTTTACAGTTGGTTGGTATTGACGGATATAGACTAGCTATCAGAAGAAGAAGAGTAAATGCTGTGGGCGAGGCTGAGCTTATAGTTTCTGGAAGAGCTGTAAACGAGGTTGCAAAGATTATAGACGAAACAACCGAAAATTTAACCATCACTGTTGGAAAGAGACTAGTTTCCTTTGATGTAAACGGATACATATTTATCTGCCGTTTGCTAGAGGGTGAGTTTGTTAATTTTGAAAAGACAATTCCTGAAATTTATACACATAGAGCATTTTTAAACTGCAAGGATTTAATTGATGCAGTAGAAAGAGTTTCTCTAATTATAAATGATACCTTCTCCTTCCCTGTTCGTTTTGGATTTGAAGAAAATATTCTTAAGGTTAATTCTAAAACATCAATAGGCAGAGCAAATGAAACACTTCCTATCGTGCTTGAGGGTGAAGATTTTGAATTAGGTCTTAACTGCCGTTATCTTTTAGATGCATTAAAGGGCTGTGAGGACGATAATATTCAAATTAAATTCAACGGCTCAAATTCGGGTGTTGTAATTATTTCTGCTGATGAAAATAACACCGATTTCTTATATCTTGTAATGCCTATGAGGATTAATTAATGAAAAAAATTAAAATTTTTATAAAAGAAGATTTTATAAAGCTTGACAGTGCACTTAAACTTGGCAATCTAGTTGCAACCGGCGGCCACGCTAAATTTGTAATTCAAGGCGGCGAGGTTTTGGTTAACGGTGAAGTTTGTTTAATGCGCGGTAAAAAACTAAAAATAGGAGATACTGCCGAGTTTGACGGCGTAAAACTTATTGTAGAAAATGAAGGTAAATAGGCTTTATTTAAAAAATTTCAGAAACATAGGTGAAATGGAAATTTTTCCTAGTGAAGAAATAAATGTTATTTGCGGCGAAAATGCACAGGGCAAAACAAACATAATAGAAGCCCTTTGGCTTTTTTCGGGTGCTAAAAGCTTTAGAGGTAGCAAGGATTTTGAGCTTATTAAAAAAGGTGAAAATTCTTCTTTAATTTCTACAGATTTCACCTTTTTAGGTGTAGAAAATAATGCAGAGATTAAAATTAGTGATACAAAAAAGGCTTTTTTAAACGATAAAGCACTATCCTCTGCTTCAAAGCTTGCAGGAACATTTAATGCCGTTATATTTTCGCCTGTTGATTTAGGTCTTATTAAGGACGGTCCTAATGTTAGAAGAAAATTTTTAGATTTAGGTATAGGTCAAATATATCCAAACTATATCGAAATTTTAAAATCATATAAAAGGGCTGTTTTACAGCGAAATTCTATTATAAAGGATTTAAAATACGATAAAACAGTCTGCGTTATGCTTGATGTTTTTGAAAAAGAGATAGCGGCAAGCGGCGAAAAAATAATAAAATACCGAAAAAAATACATTGAAGATTTAAAAAAATATCTTCCCGATATTTATGCAGGCCTATCGGGCGGAAAAGAAAAAATTTCGGCGGTGTATGTCGCAGATAGTGATGTAAGTATAGAGGAAAAGTTAAAGCTATCAAGAAAAGAGGATATGTATACCGGTGTTACCTCGGTGGGTCCTCACAGAGATAATATTATGTTTTTAATAAATGGGGATGATAGCCGTTCTTTCGGCTCACAGGGTCAGCAAAGAAGCGTTTCTATAAGTTTAAAACTTTCACAGGCTGAGGTTGCAAGAGAAATTACGGGCGAGCAACCGATTTGTCTGCTTGATGATGTTATGAGTGAGCTTGATGTTACAAGACAAAATTATATTTTAAACCACATAAAAGGTAGACAAGCCTTTATAACCTGTTGCGACCCCTCAAATACTGCAAGACTTAAAGAGGGCAAAATTTTCGAAATTAAAAACGGCGAGGTTTTGATTTAATGTATATAAATCTCGGTAACGATGTTACCGTAAAGGAAGAAGATATAATCGGTTTTTTTGACCTTGATAATACAACCGTTTCAAAAAGAAGCCGAGAATATTTATCTAACGCTGAAAAAAAGGGTAATGTTAAATATCTTACCTATGATTTACCAAAAACTTTTATAGTTTGTTCTAAGAGAAAGAAAGAAAACAGGGTTTATCTATCTCAGTTTTCTCCCCAAACTCTTATTAAAAGAATAAATATTAAGGAAATTTTATAAATCTTTTTAAAAGGAGAAAATCTAAATGAGCGAAACCATAAACACACCTATTACCGAAGCTTATGACGAAAATTCGATACAGGTGCTAGAAGGATTAGAGGCTGTTAGAAAGCGTCCCGGTATGTATATAGGTTCTACCGGTGAGCGCGGTCTTCACCACTTGGTTTATGAGATTGTTGATAACTCTATCGACGAAGCATTAGCAGGCTTTTGCGATAAAATCACCGTTGATATTTTGGATGACGGTATTATAAGGGTTACCGATAACGGTCGTGGTATACCTGTTGGTATTAACCCACAAAAAGGTATTCCTACCGTAACGGTTGTATTTACAATTCTTCACGCAGGCGGTAAGTTTGGCGGCGGCGGATACAAGGTATCAGGCGGTCTGCACGGTGTTGGTGCATCGGTTGTTAATGCCCTGTCCTCTTGGCTTGAGGTTGAGGTTAAGGACGGTACTAATATCTACAAGCAGCGTTACGAAAAGGGTAACATTGTTTCAGATTTAGAGGTTATAGGTACCACAAGTGAGACAGGTACCACCGTTACCTTTAAGCCCGACCCTACAATATTTACCGATACTACAACCTATGATTACGAAATTCTTTTAAACAGACTAAGAGAGCAGGCATTCCTAAATGCAGGCATAAGGGTAGTTCTTACCGACCTTAGAACAGATTCCTATACAAAAGACCGTCAGGAAGACCTATGCTTTGAGGGCGGTATAAAGTCCTATGTTGAGTATATTTTAGCAGGCACCAAGAAAGAAAGCCTTAATGATAGCGTTATTTATCTTAGCGGCTCTAAAAAGGACGAGACTGCTGAAATCGCTTTACTTTGGTCAACTGCTTATGATAGCAAGATTTTATCCTTTGCTAATACTCTACACACAATTGACGGCGGTACCCATGAGCAAGCCTTCCGCCAGACTGTAACTAGAGTTGTTAACAAATACGCTCACGATTTTAAAAAGATTAAGGAATCTAGCGATAATCTAAAGGGTGACGATATTTTAGAGGGCTTAGTTGCCGTAGTTTCTGTAAAGCTTGCCGACGCACAGTTTGAAAGTCAAACCAAGGCAAAGCTTGGTAACACTTCGGTAGGTCAGCTAGTTAGAGATATTATAAACGACCAATTATATAAATTCTTAGAAGAAAACCCCGCTGAATCAAAGATTATTATTGATAAAGCTATTGCCGCTTCAAACGCAAGAGAAGCCGCACAAAAGGCTAGAGATGCTTCCCGAAATAAATCGGGTATCGGCGGCAAGACAAGAATGCCCGAAAAACTTTCCGACTGTATTTCAAACGACCCTACAAAGACCGAAATCTTTATCGTAGAGGGTGATTCTGCAGGCGGTAGTGCGGTTGAGGGCAGAAACTCAACCTATCAGGCAATATTGCCACTTTGGGGTAAAATGCTTAACGTTGAAAAGGCTAGAGACGATAAGGTTTACGGCAATGATAAGCTAACACCTGTTATAGTGGCACTTGGCACAGGTATAGGGGATAACTTTAATATAGATAATCTTCGTTACGATAAAATAGTTATTATGGCCGATGCCGACGTTGACGGTAGCCACATAAGAACTCTTTTACTTACCTTCTTCTTCCGTTATATGCCTCAGCTTATCGAGACAGGACATATATACCTAGCTCAGCCGCCGCTTTTCCGTATTTCAAAGGGAAAACAGCACTTTGACGCATTTACAGACGAAGAAAAAGCAATGTATATTGAACAGCTAGGCGGCACCGCCGACGTTCAGCGTTATAAAGGTCTTGGTGAGATGGACCCTGATCAGCTTTGGGAAACAACACTTGACCCTGAAAGAAGAACACTGCTTCGTGTAAACATTGAGGATGCATACCTTGCAGACGAAACCTTTACAATGCTTATGGGCGAAGAGGTTGAGCCTAGAAAACAGTTTATTGAAGAAAATGCGGTATTTGCTACCGATCTTGATATTTAAGGAAAGGGGGAGCTTAAAAAATGGCTAAAAAATTAGAAAATATGCGTTGGCCTGAAACCGAAGAAACCAATGTACAACCGGTTGAAATAGTAAACGAAGTTAAAAACAGTATGCTTCAGTACGGTATGTCGGTGCTAGTAGGCCGTGCTCTTCCTGACGTGCGTGACGGTTTAAAGCCTGTTCACCGCCGTATCCTTTACACAATGTATGAAAACGGACTAACCCCTGAAAAAGCATACCGTAAGTGCGCAGATACAGTAGGTTCTGTGCTCGGTCGTTACCATCCTCATGGTGACGCCTCAGTTTACGATGCTATGGTTAGAATGGCACAGGACTTTTCTCTCCGTTATCCGCTAATCGACGGTCACGGTAACTTTGGTAATATAGACGGTTATCCTGCTGCTGCATACCGTTATACCGAGTCTAAAATGAATAGACTCTCTCTTAGTATGCTAGACGATATCGAAAAGGATACCGTTGATTTTGCACCAAACTATGATGACCGACTAAAAGAGCCAACAGTTTTACCTGTTCGTTTCCCACAATTACTAGTAAATGGTTCTAGCGGTATAGCCTTTGGTATGGCAACCGAAATTCCTCCCCATAATTTAGGTGAGGCAATTGATGCTATGTGCTGTCTTATTGATAATCCTGAGGCAGATTTACCTGAACTTTGCGAGCATATAAAGGGACCTGACTTCCCAACAGGCGGTATTATTATGGGCAGAAGCGGTATTCGTGCCGCTTATGCTACAGGTAAGGGCAAGATAATTGTTCGAGGCAAGGCAGAAATTGAGGAAACTAAGAACGGAAAATTCCGTATTGTTATTTCTGAGCTTCCTTATAAGGTTAGAAAAAAGGATTTAGTTAAGAAAATCTATGATTTAGCGGCTGAAAAGCGTATCGAGGGTATCGACGATGTTGTTGACTACTCTTCAAAGCGTGACGGCGGTATCAGAATTGTAGTTGATATTAAAAAGGACGCTAATGCACAGGTAGTTCTAAACAAAATTTACTCATATACTGAGTTACAAACCACCTTCGGCGCTAACCTTATTGCCATTGTAAACGGTAAACCACAGATTTTAACACTAAAAGAGATGCTGCAAAACAGTATCGACTTCCAGTGTGACATAATCCGCAGAAGAACTATATTTGACCGCAGAAAAGCGGCAGAGCGTGCCCACGTTTTAGAGGGTCTAAAAATAGCTCTTGACTTTATTGACGAGGTAATAGCAATTATCCGTTCTTCAAAGACTATTCCTGAATCTAAACAGGCGCTAACCGATAGATTCGGTCTTGATGATATTCAGACCACCGCAATCGTGCAGATGCAACTCGGTAAGCTTGCGGGTATGGAAAAGCAGAAGATTTTAGATGAATTAAAGGAAAAGCTCGACTTTATTAAGGAATGTGACGAAATTTTAGCTAGTCACGCTAGAATTCTTGATATTGTAAAGACCGAGGCTTTAAATCTTAGAGACAAATATTCTGACGACCGCCGCACCGAAATCAGCGATATTGCGGGCGAGGTTGATATTGAGGATTTAATCCCCGAAGAAGAATGTGTAATTACCAAAACAGTTAACGGTTATATAAAGAGATTACCGTCTGATACCTATAATGTTCAGCACAGAGGCGGCAGAGGTATTACGGGTATGACCACAAGAGAAGACGATGTTGTTGAAAATATGTTTATCTGTTCTTCTCACGATAGGGTTATGATGTTCTCAAACCTAGGCCGAGTTTACAGAATTAAGGCTTACGAAATTCCTGAGGGCTCAAGAACTGCAAAGGGTATGAATATAGTAAATATTCTACCTCTAATGCCGGGTGAAAAGATAACCGTAACACTTCCCTGCACCGCTGAGGACGAGGAAGAGCGCTTTATCTGTATGATAACCAAGAAGGGTATTATAAAGAGAACCAAGCTTTCTGACTTTAAGAACACAAGAAAGAGCGGTATTATCGCTATTTCTCTAGATGAGGATGACGAGCTAGGCTTTGTTAGAATGACAACAGGCAATCAGAATTTACTTGTTGCAACACACAAGGGTATGGCAATTCAGTTTAATGAGCTTGCCGTTCGTTCTATGGGCAGAACTGCTCGCGGTGTTAAGGCTATCAATATGAGAGAGGGCGACTATGTTGTAGATATGGCTATCTGCGAGGAAAATACCCGTCTTCTCACCGTTACCGAGAACGGTTACGGTAGAATCAGCCCGATTTCTTGCTACAGAATTCAGTCTAGAGGCGGTAAGGGTCTTACCAACTATAAGGTTGAAAAATACGGTAACGTTGCGGCCGTTTTACCTGTTACCGATGATGAAGATATCATAATGATTGCTTCAAACGGCATAATTATTAGAATATATGTAGGCGATATCTCTGAATTTGCCCGTCCTGCAAAGGGTGTTAGGGTAATGCGTGTAGCTGAGGGCGAGAAAATTCTCTCGGTTGCAAAGGCTGAACACGATGCAGGCGAGGTAAACGATGCTCCTGAGGCGGCAGATGCAGATGCGGGCGCCGTTGAAACGGAGGCAGAGGTAGAAGAAGAGGTAATCGAAGAGGTTTTAGAGGAGACAACAGAAGAATAATTCGGAGGAATTATATTGGATAATAATTTTGAAACCCAAACTCAAAACCCAAATACCGAAAATACACAGGTAGGGGAAGCACCCGTTTCCCCTATCTTTAACCCATTTCCCCCTTTAACTGAGGAGGAAATAGAGAAAAAAGAGATAAAGAGAAAAATGACGGGTATCGGTACGGTGCTTATTATTACCTTTGCACTTATGCAGTTATGGGTATTCCCCTTTATTATAATAGGTCAGTTGATAGGCTTTTCTTTTGAGAGTGTTTACGGTCTACTTGAAAACGAGTATTTTTTATATGCTACACATATAGTTTCCTCATTACTTTGCTTTACAATCCCATTTATAATTTTGGCAAGGACTCAAAAAAGCACGGTGAGTGAGCTAGTGCCTCTAGGCAGAGCAGAAAAAGGCACCGCTCTCCCCTTTTTCCTGTTTGGTATTAGCATCTGCTCGCTAGCAAACATATTTTCTTCGGCGGCAGATTCGTTTTTTGATAACTTTTTGTCCCTTTTCGGATTAAGATATGAGCTATCTAACGATACCGATGAAAAAGGTCTGCTGATTTTTATTCTAGCCCTACTTTCAACCGCCGTAGTTCCCGCCTTGGTAGAGGAATTCGGTTGCAGAGGCATAATGTTCGGTCTGCTAAAAAAACATTCCGAGGGCTTTGCTATAATTGTAAGCTCTCTGCTTTTTGCAATTATCCACGGCAATTTTGTGCAGATTCCCTTTGCCTTTATGGTAGGTCTTGCCCTTGCGGTGATAAGGCTTAAAACAGGCACACTTTGGGTGGCTGTGGCGGTGCATTTTTGCAACAATTTAGTTTCTGTAATCTTTGAGTATGTTTTGTATGACCTATCTCAAGGGGTACAGAATGTAATTTACTTTGTTTATTTAATGGTTTGTATGCTGCTAGGCATTTTAGGTGTGTTACTGATTGCAAAAAAATCCCCCGAAATCTTTGCTCTTGAAGTAAATAAAAATAAAATTCCTGAAAAATCACTTGTTGTAACCGCACTGACAAGACCTACAGTCATTATAATCATATCAATCTATTTATTATTAGCATTTTCTTTTATTACAACATAAAAAGGAAAAGATATGGACAAAAAATTTATGAAACGAGCGTTGGAGCTCGCTCGAGAAGCCGCCCTTAACGGAGAAGTTCCCGTAGGGGCGGTTATTGTTAAAGACGGAAAAATCATATCGGAAGGCAAAAATCAAAGAGAGAAAAAGAGGAGCGCCCTTTCTCACGCCGAAATCGAGGCGATTGAGGGCGCTAACAAGGCACTAGGCTCTTGGCGGCTTGACGGTTGCGAAATATATGTAACGCTAGAGCCTTGTCCTATGTGCGCCGGCGCTATACTAAACTCTAGAATTTCCGAAGTGATTTTTGGCGCCTTTGATAAGGAATACGGTTTTGCCGATAGCGTTGTAAACACCTTTTCTCTTGTAAGGGGAAATAAAACGCAGGTCTTTTGTGGTATTTGTGAAGAAGAATGTGAAAAACTGCTTAACGACTTTTTTAAAGAGGTGCGCAAAAAATGATATTTTTTAAGTCTTTGTCCCGTATTTTTGAGGAGAACGGTATAGAAATTTTCGGCGCAATCCCCTTTTTTGAGGTTGAAAATCATTTAATAGAATGTGCGGCTTTAAAAAGACTGCCCGAAAACGCTAAAACGGTTATTCTCTGCCTTTTTCCCTATGCAGTAAAGAAAGAAAAACCTAAAAGCCTTAGCAGATACTCAGCACTTCCCGACTATCATAATGTTTGCGGTGATTATTTAAAGAAAATAGCCGAAGCTTTAAAAGAAAACTACCCTCAAAATAAAATTGAGTGCTTTATAGATAATTCCCCTATCCCCGAGGTAGCCGCCGCCGCAAGAGCGAATTTAGGTGTTGTAGGTGAAAACGGACTACTAATAAACAAAAAATACGGCTCTTTTGTGTTTATCGGCGAAATTGTGACCGATTTAAAGCTCGAAACCACTTCTTTTGATATAAAAAAATGCAGTTCGTGCGGAAAATGTAAAGAGGTCTGCCCTGTGGGACTAGATAAGAAAAACTGCCTTTCAGCGCTCAGTCAGAAAAAAGGGGAGCTTACAAGCGAGGAACTAAAGCGCCTAAAGGAAAAGAACATTTTGTGGGGTTGCGATATTTGTGCAAACGCTTGCCCTCAAAACTGCTATGAATTAACCAAGATACCCGAATTTATAAACGGATATAAAGAAGACTACTCACCCGAAGACGATATCAAAAACCGAGCTTTTGAGTGGCGTGGCAAGAAAACCATTGATAGAAATTATGTAAACCTAAACGATAATTAAAGTATATCTTTTATATCCTCTTTTGTTATGCATTTAAAGGCAAAAATACCTATAATATAAAGTAGCAACGAAATTCCACACGCAAGTATTATGTAAACTAACATCGGTAGATTTGGTATAAGTGACAAAGCCTTATTACAGCCTAAAACGGATATTACCGATAAAAACAGCGGCAGTAAAATGGTTTTGAAAATATTTATTTTAGCACCGCTAACACAAATTAGCTTAATGCAGTTTAGCGCACAGGTAAAAAAGTTTGAAAAATACATAATTCCGATAAAGCCTGTAACGCTATAGCGTGGTAAAATCAGCGGAATGAGGATAAGTCTAAGCACAGAATCGCCTACCGACGAAAAAAATGTAAAGCGTTGGCAGTCGAGTCCCTTTAAAATACCGTCGCAAATTCCGTCTAGATACATCATCGGTACTATCGGTGACAGCGCACAGAGTAAAAACCCGACATCATTTGATTTATATAAAAGAGTTCCTATCTGCTGACCTGAAAAAAGAAATACTGCGCCGCAGAAAAAGCCGACGAGTAGCGTTAGCGTTATAATCTTTTCGGTGGCACTTTTCACAAGTGCCTTTCTGCCGAGCGCCTTAGCCTCACTCATTTCAGGAAGCAGTAACACAGATACTGAGGAAATAAGGGTAGAGGGGAAGAAGAGAATAGGCAGTGCCATGCCCTTTATCATACCAAAAAGGGATAGCGCACCGTCCGACAAAACAGGATTTTTGGCTAAACTTTTAGGTGAGATTATATTTTCTGCAGTTCTAAGCAGAGAATTTAAGTATCTGCCCGAGGTAATGGGCAACGCTATATGCTTAACGGCTTTAAATATCCTATAAGGCGGTCTTTTTCTGCCTTTATTTTCAACCTTTTTAATATCAAGCTTATATAGAATATAGATAAAAAGACAGGAAAGCGCTTCGGCAACGGTATCGCCTAGCATTACCGCCGCCAAGGCAAAGGATAAACCCTTATGTAAAAATACCTTAAGTCCTATAAAAACTGTGGTAAGTCGCACTAGCTGTTCAAAGATTTGTGATAGAGCAGAGGGCGAGGCACTTCGTCTTGCGGCAAAATAACCTCTAATGCAGGAGCAAACAGCCATAAAGGGAAGAGAAAAGGCGACGATTTTTAAAGCCGCAACTGCATTTTGCTGTGTTAAAAGCTTTAAGGCTATAAAATCAGCACCGAAAAAGAGAAGACAAAAGGAAATAGCGGCAATAATAAGTGATAAAAGGATACATTTTCTAAGGATAAGTCTGGCACCGCTTCTGCCGCCAAGCGCTAGTTCTTCGGTAACGAGGCGGGTAACGGCGGTACAAATACCGCTTGTAGCAAAGGTAGCGGCTAGGGTATATACCGAAAATATAATCTGATAAAGGCCAACACCCTCGGCGCCGATGCGTGAGGCCAACCAAACCTTAAAAATTATTCCAAGAAAGCGCAAAACAAGGCCCGAAACGGTTAAAACCGCCGCATTTTTTATAAATTTAGTCTTCATAAAGCAACCACCACTTAAAACTTATGATTAAACAATAAAAACAATTACATAAGCCAAGCAGTTAAATGTTTTGGTTTTAGGAGGCAAGAATATGAGCTCACCGTTAGCAGACCGTTTAAGACCTACTGAAATAGACGAGGTTTCAGGTCAACATGACCTTTTAGGCGAGGGAAAGGTGCTTCGTTGCATAATAGAATCGGGAAAAATCCCAAATCTTATATTTTACGGACCTTCGGGGGTTGGAAAGACCACCGTTGCTAAAATTATTGCCTCAAAATGCGGCAAAAAGCTGTGTTATCTAAACGCTACAACCGCCTCTACCGCCGATATTAAGGAGATAGTGGCGTCTATTGGTAGCATCGATGCCGAAAACGGAATACTTTTATATCTTGATGAAATTCAGTATTTTAATAAAAAGCAGCAGCAGATTTTACTTTCCTACATAGAAAACGGGGATATAACGTTAATTGCATCCACCACAGAAAATCCGTTTTTCTATGTTTATAATGCGATACTAAGCCGTTCTAGTGTGTTTGAGTTTAAACCCCTTAAAACAGAAGATATAGTAAAGGTTATCGAGCGTGCAATTAAGGTTTTTGCAAAAGACGGTAAAGAAATTATCATTTCAAGCGACGATATCATAAGGCTATCCCGAAGCGCCGCAGGTGACGTTCGCCGAGCTATAAATATTTTAGAGCTCTGTATTATGTTAACCGAAAAAGAGGGAATAGCAGATATAAAGAGTGATGTTTTAGAGCAGCTGCTTTCCAACAATTCGGTGCGCTATGACCGAGAGGGTGACGAGCACTTCGACCTAGTTTCTGCCTACCAAAAATCAATGCGAGGCTCCGACCCTGATGCCGCAATTTACTATTTAGCAAGACTACTTTCTGCCGGTGATTTACCTAGTGCTTGCAGACGCCTTTTGGTGTGTGCAAATGAGGATGTGGGACTAGCCTATCCCCAGATAATTCCTATAGTTAAGGCGGCTGTGGACACCGCTTTAGAGGTGGGACTTCCTGAGGCAAAAATACCGCTTGCGAATGCTGTAATATTAGTAGCAACAAGCCCTAAATCTGCAACGGGTCACGATGCAATTGCAAAGGCAATGAGCGACGTTGAAAGGGGAGCCGTTTACCCTGTGCCTCGCCATCTACAGAACAAGCATTTCGACGGTGAAGAGGCAGAAATAAGGGGACAAAACTATCTCTATCCTCATTCTTTCCCAAAACATTATGTAAACCAACAGTATTTGCCCGACGCAATAAAAAATTATAAGTATTATGAGTTTGGCGATAATAAAAACGAGCAGAAATTTAAAGAGTATTGGGATAAAATAAAGTAGGGTGAAAAAATGAAGCAAAAGTGGAAATTACCAAAGAAAACCCTTAGAGTTTGGCAGATGCGTTTTTTTATATTTACGGTTGTACTCTGCGCCTTTTTGTGTATAGCCTTTTCTCTTTATGCAAGCTCTGCCGTACTGCTAATTCTCTGCTTTTTATTTTCTTTTGTTTTTTTGCCGCTGTTCTTTAAAAGTTATCAAATTAGTATAAATGATTCATATATATCGATAGAAAAAGGATTTATAATTAAAACCACCTTAATTTTCCCAAGAGAAAATTTAGTTTATGCTGAAAGCGTGTCTTTACCGCTATCAAATGCACTAGGTCTTTCGGCGGTTATTTTAAAGGCGGCACGAGGCTTTTGCATAATTCCCGAAATCGAAAAGGAAAAGGCGGATATACTGTTAAATAGCACAAAGGATGAGGAAAATGGATAAAAATTACTTCAAAGCCCATCCGCTTATGCTTTACCGCTTTTTAAAGCCTTTTTTATTTGTGCTAGTATTACCGCTTATTAAGGGTGTTGTGCAATACCTTATGAAAAGAGAGGTAAGCGGAGTATGGACGCTTGAATTTATAGCCTTTGGCGTTATATTTACAGTAGCGCTATTTAGAACTCTCAAGTTTTCGATAAAGGTAGAAAACGGATTTCTAACCATTCGCAACGGCTTTTTACTAAGAAGAAAGGTTAAAATGCCAATATCAGAGCTATCTTCTATATCATACCGCCGAAATCTAGCCGATTTAATATTTGGCAGTGTGACCTTTAGGCTTAACACCGAGGCAGGAAGCACCGAAAAGGCAGATATAGAGTTTAAAATCGGCAGAAAAAAGGCAAAAGAGCTATGGAAGCTTTTATATCTCGGCGAGCCGAGAATAAACTACCGCTTTTCGCCTATAAAAATAGCGGCTCTGTCCGCCGCAAGCTCATCTTTTTTAACAGGGCTTTTAGTGGGCGTGCCGGTTATTAGCTATTTAGGTAGGCTTTTAGGTGTTTCGGTTGAAAGACTGTTAATCGGAAGACTCAGCGAGCTAGCGCTCAAGGTAAACAACTATTTTCCGCCTATTTTAAACCTTATAACCATTATTCTATTATTGCTTTACGGAATTTCCTTTATAGCATCGCTTTCAAAGAATATAAGATTTCGTCTGCGTGTTGGTGGAAAAATGATAGAAACGGTATCGGGACTGTTTGTGAGGCGTCACACCGCATTTTCAAAGCGCCGCATCAACTGTGTTTTAATCGACCAAACACCGCTTATGCGCCTGTTCGGTTTATATACAATGAGTGCCGCAGTGGGTGGCTACGGTAATCTAAAGGGCGAGCGCCCGGCGGTCATCCCTTGCGGCAAGAAAAAAGAAATTGTTGCAAAACAAGACAAGCTTTTTCCTTTTTTGTCCTTTAGGTCTTGCGAGCTTAAGCCTTTAAGCGACAAAAAATCAAAAACACGGTTTGCCTTTATGCCAACGGTTTATTATTCTATTATACTAGCCCTGGCGCTTTTGAGCTTTTATTTCTTAAAAAGCTTTTTCTCACCTGTGTTTTTCTTGTGTGTTGTTGCCGCCGCTATTAACACATATTATCTTTATATATGTATGTGGGAGGCTAAAAACGGAGGGTTAGTTTTATCACGAAACTGCTCGGTAGTGGGAACAAGGCGCTTATCTGTGCGAGAGCTTAACTGCGAAAGTGAGAAAATAGCGGTGATTAAGGTATACAGAACACCTGCCGACAGAAGATACGGTACCTGTAAAGTAAAGCTAACGGTTAGCGGCGAGGGTTCGGAAAGTGCCAAGGCTCGCAACATAGACTACAACGAAACTCTTAAAAGAATAGACCAAACGCTGAATAAATACTAATATAATGGAAATAATACCCCCAAGAATGTTTCACGTGAAACAATTTGTCTTGGGGGCTTGTTGTATGTTGGATATACTTTTAAATCTTTTAAAGGCTTTTGCTGTGGGTGGTAGCTTTTGTCTTGTAGGTCAGCTTTTGATTGACTGCACCAAGCTTACACCCGCTAGAATATTGACTTCGTATGTAGTAATCGGTGTGATTTTAACAGGCATAGGTCTTTATGAGCCGATTGTAAGGTTTGCAGAGGCCGGCGCTACTGTGCCTCTAACGGGCTTTGGTTACAGCCTTGCATCAGGTGTTAAAGAGGCAGTTGATAACTACGGACTTATCGGTGCGCTTATGGGAGGACTTACCGCCACAAGTACAGGCATAGCGGCGGCACTATTCTTTTCCTTAATCGCCGCACTTATATTCAAATCAGACCAAAAATAAATGCAAAATGCAAAATGCAAAATGCAAAATTAAAAAGCGCAGATTCCTCTGCGCTTTTTGTTTATATTATATATTGTTTATTTCTCAAATCCGTCTTTTCCGTAGCGGATAAAGGATATGATGATTGAGGTCATACTGAAAGCCTCGCAGATTATACCGCCTAGTGAAAAAACTATAATATTGTAGATAAGCCAAGCGGGAGAGGTGATAAATAGACGGGTGTTGCGGATAATTCTGCCATCGTCCTTCCACATAGCGATTGTTACAGCCACCTGTGCGAGAGCAACGATAAAACCGAACACCGTTTCAACTATTGTTCTAGCCGACCAAACACCGTTAAAGGTTAAAAGCAAGAAAACCTGTACCGCTACAAAGCCTAGACAAACAGCCACTAAAATAGGCTTTTTTCTGTATTTAGGACCTAAAAACAAGACCGCACTGTTTATTACAGCTACAACATTAGTAAGTGCACCGCCAAAAGCACCTAAAAGCAAATAGCTCATAAAAAAGGTGAAGGCGGAGACGGTCTGAGCTATAAACAAATTACGGTTGTTTTTAAACTGAAACGAAAAAATCATAATCGCGCAGCCTAAAATACTTAAAATCTGAGCAATAAGTTCCATAAATCTCTCTCCTTTTTTCTAAAGCACAAGCAATTATAGTACAAATACAATAAATTGTCAATCCAAAAACCAAACTTTTTATTTACAAGCAGAGGTTTTGTTGGTATAATGAATATAGAATGTCGAAACGCGGATAAGCGTTTCGACAAGCCGATTGTATCGGCTTTTGCCAATTCAAATTAAAGATAATTTGAATTGGCTCGATATTCATTGCAACGGTTAAAGCCAAATTTTCTTTGAAAATTTGTGACCAAATCGTAGATTTGGCGTCGAAACAGTGTTTTTTAACGCTGTTTCGACTTTCTATAACCGTTATAATGAGTTTGTTAACAGTATTGTTTCACGTGAAACATTGTGATATATCAGGGCATTAGTCCCTATATATATCTATATTATTTAATATAATATATATTATACTTACATATATTTGGAGAGTATTATGGGTAAAATTATTTCGATTGTAAATCAAAAAGGCGGAGTGGGAAAAACAACCACCGCCGTAAACTTAGCCGCAGGAATAGGTCTTTCGGGCAAAAAGGTGTTGCTTATTGATGCCGACCCACAGGGAAATTCTACCAGTGGCTACGGAATAAGCAAAAAAGAGGGTACAAATACAACCTACGAGTTGCTTGTATCAGGCTGCAGAGCTGACAGCGCCGTTCAAACCACCGAGTTTAAGAATGTTGACGTTATACCCTCCTCAATAAACCTTGCCGCCGCCGAGGTCGAGCTTGTAGACATTGAGCACCGAGAATCTCAGCTCAAAAATGCGGTGGCAACGCTTAGAGAAAAGTATGATTTTATATTCATTGATTGCCCACCGTCACTTGGTCTTATCACAATAAATGCTCTAAACGCTTCGGATACGGTGCTAGTTCCCCTTCAGTGCGAATATTTTGCGCTAGAGGGTCTTTCACAGCTTATGGCATCTGTGAGAAGTGTTAAAAGGCTTTACAATCCAACCCTTGAAATCGAGGGAATAGTGCTTACTATGTTTGACGGTAGACTAAATCTAACCCAACAGGTTGTAGCAGAAATTAAGAAATACTTTAGTGATAAGCTCTACCGTTCCACAATTCCAAGAACGGTAAGACTATCCGAGGCGCCAAGCTTTGGTTGTCCTATTCAGTATTACGATAAGCGTTCAAAGGGCAGCGACGCCTATAATGCGCTAGCCAAGGAATTTTTAAAGAGAAGTAGGAGGGCGTAAATAATGGCAGTAAAAAAAGGTGGACTAGGCCGTGGCCTTGACTCTCTGTTTAACGAGAATGCGGCTGATAGCGGAAGCGTTGTAAATGTTCGTCTTACCGATATTGAGCCAAACCGCACACAGCCGAGAAAGAATTTCGATGAAGAAGCTTTACAGGAATTAGCAGACAGTATATCAAAGCATGGACTAATTCAGCCTATCGTTGTTCGTCCCGAAGCAAACGGAACATACCGTATTATAGCGGGCGAGCGCCGTTGGCGTGCCTGCCGTATGGCAGGGCTATCAGAGGTCCCCGTTGCTATTAAGGAGATTGACGATAAGGCGCTAATGGAAATGGCGCTTATTGAAAATCTGCAAAGAGAGGACCTAAATGCAGTCGAAGAGGCAAAGGGCTATAAAGCACTTATGGATACATACGGTCTTACACAAGAACAGGTAGCCGAGAGCGTTGGTAAATCAAGAAGTGCGGTTGCTAACACACTTCGTCTTTTAAATCTCAACGATAACGAGCTAGAGGCTTTAGAAAATAACAAAATCACTGCCGGTCACGCAAGGGTGCTGATTTCGGTTGAAAACGAGGATTTAAGACAGCAGCTCTTTAAGCTTGCGCTTTCGGGCGCATCGGTGCGTTTTCTTGAAGGCGCCGCTAACAAAAAGCCAACAGCGCCTAAGAAAACAGAGAAAAAGGATACCTTTTTCAGAGAAGCCGAAATATCCCTTACGGCTGAGCTTGGCCGCAGAGTGAAAATTACACAAAAGGGCAAAAACAGCGGAACGTTAACACTTGAGTTCTTTTCCCGTGAAGAGCTCACCGATTTTATAAAGCGTTTAGGCTAACTATAACCATTATAAATAATATATATCCATCTTGATTTTTGAAAAATAGTGTGATATAATTAGGAAAAATAACCTTTGGAGGATAAAAATATGAAGCGTATACAGACTTTAGAAACCAAAAACCTTTGCGAGAGCGCTAAAAACGGCGGTTGCGGCGAGTGCCAGACCTCTTGCCAGTCTGCTTGCAAGACCAGCTGCGGTATTGCAAATCAGGAATGCGAAAAGGCAGACAAATAATAAGTAAATTAACTTAAAAAGAGTGCCGCCTTTTTGGCGGCATTTTTTGCAAGAGGGGAACCTTAGTATGATTCATTGCTATAAGCAAGGCGGTCTTAACATAGTGCTCGATGTCTATTCGGGCTCGGTGCATCTTGTGGACGAGGTAGCTTATGATATTATAAGTATGTATGAGAAAAGTCCTAAAGAGGAAATTATCGCCAAGATACTTAAAAAATATAAAGACACAGAAAATTTAACCGAGGCTGAAATTTTAGAATGTCTCGATGATATAGAGGAATTAAAGCGGGAGGGTAAGCTCTTTTCAGAGGATACCTTTGAAAATATGGCGGGAACGCTTAAAAGAAAAAGTGCCGGTGTAGTAAAGGCGCTGTGCCTACATGTAGCGCATACCTGTAATTTAAACTGTTCTTATTGCTTTGCAAGTCAGGGCAAGTACCACGGCGACAGGGCTATTATGAGTCTTGAGGTCGGCAAGCGTGCGCTTGATTTTCTGATTGAAAATTCAAAAGGCCGCACCAATTTAGAGGTGGACTTCTTTGGTGGCGAGCCGCTTATGAACTTTGATATGATAAAAGAGCTTGTAGCCTATGCCCGTATAAGAGAAAAGCAAGAGGGCAAAAACTTCCGCTTCACCCTTACTACCAACGGTGTTTTGGTTGACGATGATGTTATCGACTTTGCTAACAAGGAAATGAGCAATGTAGTGCTAAGTCTTGACGGACGAAAAGAGGTGCACGACCGCTTTAGAGTTGACTACCAAGGCAACGGCAGTTGGGAAAAGATAGTGCCGAAGTTTCAGCGCTTTGTCGAAAAAAGAGGCAATAAAAACTACTATATGCGAGGCACCTTTACCCACGCAAACCCTGATTTTCTAAATGATATAAAGGAAATGCTTGGTCTTGGCTTTACAGAGCTTAGTATGGAGCCTGTAGTTTGTGCAGAGGATGACCCTTCGGCGCTTACAAAGGAAGATTTACCCGTCGTTCTTAAACAGTATGAAGAGCTAGCAGAGTTAATGCTTTCTAGACATAAAGAGGGAAAACCCTTTACCTTTTACCACTATATGCTTGACCTTAAAAGCGGTCCTTGTATATATAAGCGTATTTCGGGCTGTGGCTCGGGTACAGAGTACATGGCGGTAACCCCTTGGGGTGACCTATATCCCTGTCATCAGTTTGTGGGTGACGAGAAGTTTAAGCTCGGTGATATATGGCAAGGTGTGAATAACACCGTCGTTCAGGACGAATTTGCCGCTTGTAATGTGTATACAAGGGACGAATGCAGAGATTGTTGGGCAAAGCTTTACTGTTCGGGCGGTTGTGCCGCTAACGCTTACCATGCAACAGGCTCGGTAAACGGTGTGTATAGCTATGGCTGTGAGCTTTTCAAAAAGCGTATGGAATGTGCCATAATGCTAGAGGCGGCAAAAACTTTGGGGGATACTAAATGACCACCCCGATAGTTGATTTTGTAAAAAGGTATGCCGATAGCAAGGCTTTAAGATTACATATGCCGGGTCATAAGGGTAAAAGTGTTTTAGGCTTTGAAGGTCTTGATATAACCGAAATTTCGGGTGCCGACGTGCTTTACAATGCCGACGGTATTATAGAGAAAAGCCAACAAAACGCCACAGAGCTTTTTAGCACAGCAAAGACGGTATATTCAACCGAGGGCTCCTCGCTACCGATAAGGGCTATGCTAAAGCTTTTAGAGATGTATGCTAAGAAAGAGGGCAAGCGGCCGCTTATCGCTGCAGGACGAAATGCGCACAAGGTTTTTTTAACCGCCGCCGCACTACTTGATTTTGAGGTAGATTGGCTTTACGGTGAAAACAGCGGCAGTATTCTTTCCTGTAAAATTACAGCCGAATATTTAAAGGCTTATTTTGATAGCAGATGCGAAAAACCTGTTGCGGTATATATCACAAGTCCCGATTATCTCGGTAACATTACAGATATTGCTTCACTTTCAAAGGTGTGCAAGGAATACGGCGTTTTACTGCTTGTTGATAACGCTCACGGAGCTTACCTTAAGTTTTTACCCTGTGATATTCACCCGATAACACTTGGCGCCGATATGTGCTGTGATTCGGCGCATAAAACATTACCGGCGCTTACAGGCGGTGCGTATCTGCATATTGGAAAGGCGGCACCAACGCTTTTCAAAGAGCAGGCAGAGACTGCTATGTCGTTTTTTGCGTCTACTAGCCCGTCGTATTTAATCTTGCAGTCACTTGATATGCTAAATGCCTATTTAACCGACGGGTATAGCGAAAGGTTAGCGGCTTTTGAGGAAAAAACAAAAGAGCTAAAGACCGAAATATCAAAGCTAGGCTTTTGTGTGGTAGGCGACGAGGCTTTAAAGCTAACCTTAGCGCCTAAGGGATACGGGTATACAGGTATAGAATTAGCAGACGCTTTAAGGGGAAAAAACATCGAATGTGAGTTTGCGGACCCTGATTTTATCGTTTTAATGCTCACCCCTGAAATCACCTCACAGGAAATTGAATATTTGTTTAACAACCTTTCTTTGATAGAAAAGAAAGCGGCAATAAATATTTGTCCACCAACCGTAACACCTGCTGTCAGGAAAAAAACGCTTAAAGAGGCGCTTTTTTCACCGTCACGCAAGATATCGGTGGATAAGTGCGAGGGCAAGATTTTAGCTTCACCGTCAGTAACTTGTCCCCCCGCTGTGCCGATAGTGATAAGCGGTGAGCAAATAGACAAAGAAAAGATAAACTGCTTTAAATACTACGGAATAGATACCTGCTTCGTAGTAGATGATGAAAATTAACGCAAGGCAAGACCTTGCGAGTGAAGAGTGAAAAGTGAATAGTGAAGAGTTTCGGTGCGCCGTTGGCGAGATTTATATAAGGTCGGCTTTGCCGACGCATTAACTATTCATTATTCATCATTCATTTTTCATTTATATTAAGGAGAGATACAAATGGCAGAAAAAACAAAAAAAGGTGGCTTTAGCGGCTCAATTGGCTTTGTACTAGCCGCCGCAGGAAGTGCAGTAGGTCTTGGAAACATTTGGAGGTTCCCCTACCTTGCGGCAAAGGACGGAGGCGGACTCTTCCTTTTAGTATACATAGTGCTGGTGCTTACCTTCGGCTTTTCTCTGCTTATGACCGATATAGCCATAGGCAGAAAGACAGGACAAAGCTCGATAAAGGCATACACAACTATCGGTAAAAAATGGGGATTTGTCGGCAAGCTTGCGTTTATAGTTCCCGCTATTATTATGCCTTACTATACAGCTATCGGCGGTTGGATTTTAAAATACACCGTTTCTTCGTTTACAGGTCAAAAGGCCGCCGCACAAGACGGCTTCTTTACAGGCTTTATAACATCTACCTGGCAGCCGATTTTCTGGGCTGTGCTCTATCTGCTTGTAACCGCTGTAATAGTATACTTCGGTGTTGAAAAGGGTATCGAGCGATTTTCCCGTATCATTATGCCGGGACTTCTCGTGCTTATTGTAATCATAAGCATTTTTGCATTAACCCTTACCCACACCGACCAAAACGGCGTAACCCGTACAGGTCTTCAGGGCCTTGCTGTCTATGTAATACCAAATTTCGAGGGACTGACCTTCGGCAAATTTATGCAGGTACTCTTAGACGCTATGAGTCAGCTCTTCTTCTCGCTTTCTGTTGCTATGGGTATTATGATAACCTACGGCTCGTATGTTAAAAAGGATGTAAGCCTTTCTAAATCGGTAACACAGATTGAAGCGTTTGATACAGGCGTAGCGCTTTTAATAGGTATGATGATAATTCCTGCTGTGTTTGTCTTCTCAGGTACCGAGGGAATGGCTTCAGGTCCTAGCCTTATGTTTGTATCTCTTCCAAAGATATTTACCGAAATGGGCTTTGTCGGAAACATCGTGGGCGGTCTCTTCTTTATAATGGTAACCTTTGCGGCGCTCACCTCTAGTGTATCGATACTTGAGGCTATCGTTGCAAACCTTATGGAGATGACAGGTAAAAGCCGTAAGCAGATAACCGTAATTTCAACCATTGTTATAGCTATAGTTGCGGCGCTTGTATGTCTTGGCTATAACGCTATCTACTTCGAGCTACCTCTGCCAAACGGTAGCACAGGTCAGCTGCTTGACGTTATGGACTATCTCAGCAACAATCTTTTGATGCCTATCGTGTGTCTGTTTACCTGTATCATTATCGGCTGGGTTGTTAAACCGAAGTGGATAATTGAAGAGGTAGAACAGGGAGGTCACACCTTTAGCCGCAAAAAGCTTTTCGCTGTAATGATAAAATATATCGTTCCTGTTCTCATGGTTTTACTTCTACTACAGTCACTTGGCGTATTTAATCTTTTAGGAATATAATAAAATGAAATTAAAGAGCCGCCTGTGAGTTTTTCTAGGGTGGCTCTTTGGCTAATTTAAGGATATGAAAATATGAAAAAGCAAAGAATTAAAAATGTTTGCCTTGCCGCAACCTTTACTGCAATAGTTTTTGTGCTGACAGCCTATCTGCAGATACCGAGCCATACAGGCTATATCCATATAGGCGATGCTTTTATTATGCTTAGCGCCTGTCTCTTGCCAACACCTTACGCCGTCTTTGTAGGTGCCGCAGGCGCTGCGCTTGCAGATTGTCTTACAGGCTTCGCCCTCTGGGCGCCCGCCTCGGTTATAATCAAAGCGCTCACTGCACTTATGTTCACAAATAAAAAGGAAAATATAATAAACCTTAGAAACCTTTTAGCAATTATACCGTCCTTTATATTATGTATAGGCGGCTACTATATTTATGAGGCATTTATATCGGGCAACTTTATAGCACCGCTCTCAGGAATGCTCGGAAGTCTGATGCAGTCTTTGCTTAGCGGAATATTGTTTGTTGTGTTAGGCATCACGTTTGATAAACTGAAAATAAAGAAACTCCTTTTGTGAGATATACTTTTTAATATCGAAAATATTTTTTCTGATTATATGTAGGGACTAGCGTCCACGACCGTCCGTTAATAAAACGCAATTCCCAAATTTAATAGTAGTCCACACAAACCAAAACCACTATATATAGTGCCTTTTTGTTCGGATTTTTGCCGTTAAAAAATAATGCGAAAAAAGTTTAAAAAAGTTTAAAAAAAGTGTTGACAAATGGGGATGGTTGTGGTATTATAATCAGGCGCCTCAAACGAGAGGTGCTTAAAATAAAGCAAAAATCGAGAGATTAGAGCTTTATAGCGGACCTTGAAAATTAAACAACGACAAAGATAAGGACCCGACGATTCTTAAAGAAATTTAGAAATCAAGGACAAAGAAAAATGCGTCAGCATTTGAAGTAAATGAGCTATAAGCTTATCTAGAAGATTTTAACGCTTAGGCGTTGAGATATAATTTTTTAGAGAGTTTGATCCTGGCTCAGGACGAACGCTGGCGGCGTGCCTAACACATGCAAGTCGAACGGAGTGTTTCGCTGATTTGAATCTAGCTTGCTAGAGGATTTTCTTGAAACACTTAGTGGCG
>JAZNJD010000008.1:0-46958 GCA_045577835.1 Acutalibacteraceae bacterium
TTCATACTTGACTCCTCCTTCGTCTTTTTGTTGTGGTTGGCAAACCCACTTCTATTTTAGACGAAGGAGGATATTTTTTCTACGCATAGCTAAAGCTTTTTGGAACTACCGGCACTGCCGGTAGTATTCGTTACACAAAAATATGCACCTCCAAAAGTGTCTAACTTTTGGGGTGCATATCATTTCCTTCGGGGTTAATTATTTTAAATTTTTTTGGCTATAGTTTTTTCTAATATGGAATTTATAATGTCTTTTGGAGGAGGGTTCGTACCAATTGTAGTACAAGCGGCGCTACCGTATGCCACAGATAAGCGTAAAGCTTCTTCAAAGTCATATCCTTTCGAAATGCCTGATAAGAATCCTGCTATCATACTATCTCCTGCTCCGACAGTTGATCTAACATCAATTTCTGGGGGAATTGCTATATAATCACCATCGTTACAGCAAAGCACCGCGCCTAAAGCACCAAGGCTTATTATAACATTTTCGATGCCAAGTGCTCTAATTTCTTTAGCAGCAAATAAAGCGGATTCTAAATCGGTTACCTCTAGCTTAGTATAAGCAGAAATTTCTTCCTCATTTGGTTTTATTAAAAAAGGTTTTAAATCAATTAAATCAGCCCTGTAAAAAGATTTTGAATCGATAACTAATTTTGCACCGCAATTTTTAACCTTCGAAAGCATTTCTATTATAACTTCTTTATTGATGCCATTAGGTATTCTGCCTGTAAAAACAACTATACTGTTATTAAAATTTTCTTTAAACAAAATTTCTTCGAACTGTTTGATTGTTTTATGATTAATAGAAAAACCAGAAAAACTAATTCTAGTTTCTGGTTTATTAAACGTGTGCACGGTTATATTTTCTCTAATTCTGCCACTAACAGTAATG
This sequence comes from Acutalibacteraceae bacterium, assembly GCA_045577835.1. Lineage (GTDB taxonomy): Bacteria > Bacillota > Clostridia > Oscillospirales > Acutalibacteraceae > UBA737. The sequence continues at coordinate 892 of JAZNJD010000008.1, forward strand.
TATTTACAGTTAATATTTTCCTTTTTAAGCGCTTTTAAAAAAGCACCTGCATTTTCTTCGCCCAATATTGATAATGCAGTATTCGGCACATCATTTGCTGTTAGAGCACGTGAAATGTTAATTCCCTTTCCGCCCGAATCACAAGATATTATATCACAAAGGCTCTCAGAAAACGGCTTGAAATCATCACAATAGCAATGTAAATCAAATGCCGGGTTTAAAGTTATAGTAATAATTTTCATTAAATACTACTCCGTTTTACATCCTATTTAGCAAGTGGATGGAATTTAGAATATGACTGAGCATATTTGTTCTTTATAAGTTGAGTATATATCTGTGTTGAAGAAATATCCGAATGACCAAGCATTTCTTTGATATCCTTTAAATTCGCACCATTTTCAAGCAGATGTGTTGCGAATGAATGACGTAATGTATGCGGTGTAATTCGCTTTTCGTCAATTCCAGCTTTAATTGCATAAAATTTTAGGACCTTCCAAAACCCCTGTCTTGACATGGCATTACCGTTCATATTGGTAAATAGTATTTGGTTGTTAGAATCCTGAATAAGTAAGGGTCTAACCGTTTTTATATATTCATCAATATGTTTTGCGGCCGCAGGATAAATCGGAACAATTCTAGATTTATCTCCTGTTTCATCCTGAATATGTAAAATGCCTAGTTGTGTGTTTATATCGCTTAATTTTAGTGATATGATTTCAGAAACCTTAATACCCGTAGCGTATAAAAGTTCAAGCATTGCTCTGTCACGTATACTTTTATAGTCATCTCCTGATGGTTGGGAAAGCAGTAAAACTATTTCGCTAGAGTCTAATACGTTAGGCATTTTTTGCTGTGTTCTTGCAACCTTTATTTTATCAGCAGGATTTGTTTTTGCAGCCTTAATATAAACTAAATACTTATAAAAACCTCTGATTGAGGCAACAATACGGGTTTTTGTTGCTTCAGATTTACCTAAATAGGTAAGATAATCAAGATATTTATTTATGTACGATTCGTTGACAGTATTAGGACTCTTGGTACCGTTCATTGTACAGAAGTCAGTAAACTTTTCTGCATCTCTGAAATATGCATCAATAGTATTTGCAGACGCTTTTTTTATATTAGTTAGATATTCTGTATATCCATCTAAAAACTTTTTCATTTGCGGTACCTCCTTTCCCAATTTTAAAATCCAAAATATTTTAAAAAAGAATTGTTTAAAATCACATCAAGAATAGCAGACATAAAAGTAAAAATGAGTAATGTCACGTATTTTAGAGAATAACTTTTAAATTCTTGAGATATATTTTTTGAAACTGAATTTGAAAACGTTAATTTAGTTAATAGGTAAGAAAAATTAATAGTATGTTTACAGGTATTGAATAAGGCTATTAAAAATATTAAAGCCGACGGAACTAATATTACCGCTGTATATGCAACACCCTTGATTTGATATTGAGAATAAATATGCGATATAAAACTTCCGATTATAAAGCCTAAACCACTAATGGAAAGAGGAACGGTGATTATTCCCATCATTGAAGTTCCACAAATAAAGAATAGAGTGATAATTAAGGTCAGCGATAATATTGATTTACCACAAGAGACAAAGAATGAATTTGTTCTTGAAGAAAAATAATAATCAGTTAACCAAATTGAAATTTTATTAGAAAAAAACTCTTTTCTGTAAAGTGTTATCGAAATTATAACACCAATTAAAAACAGAAGCAGTAACAATAGAGTTGTTTTATTCTTTTTAACAAACTTAATTATGTTAAACTCGCCTATACATATGATTTTTGTTTTTTTCATTACTTATCCCTCCGCTAATTAATGTATATGTAGCGTGAGGACAAGATATGAAAGAACACAATATTTAGTAAGCTACAGCTCAAAAAATACAATATTTCGTTATTTTTATATAATTATGTAAACAAAGGGCGTAAAAAATACAACATCTTAATCTCAAAAGGCAGAGAAAAAGAGTTGCTAAAAACCCGAAAAAGCGCAATATAAAAAGCTTTATATTATTTATACTACAAAAAAACAATTATGTCAACTAAAATATTTATCTTAATCAATATTATGTAAACGAATTATGTAAACCATACAATATCTGCTGATTTGAAATTATGTTAACCCAATTTATAGTAATTACCCTCTTTATTTTCTGAAAAAAATATGTTATTATATTTTAAAAGGAGTTGTATCTATGAAAACCGTTGTTATTACTGGCGCTTCAAAAGGAATTGGTGCCGCTACTGCTATTTTATTTGCTAGAAAAGGATATAATGTTGTAATCAATTATAATAATTCGTACGAAGCCGCAAAGCTACTCACCCGCTCCCTATCGAGTCAAGGATATTCGGTAATGGATATTAAAGCAAATGTTGCAAACCATCTTGAAACCGATTTACTAATTAAAGAAGCGGCCTATAAATTTGGCTCGGTCGACATACTTATAAATAATGCAGGTGTATCACATATAGGACTCATAACCGATACTGACCATATCGACTCTGATAGGATTTTTGATATAAATTTAAAAGGTGTTTATAACTGTTGTAAATCTGTAACTCCTATTATGGTATCACAAAAAAGCGGTAAAATAATTAATATAGCTTCTATGTGGGGCGAGGTTGGTGCTTCGTGTGAGGTTGCATACTCTGCTGCAAAAGCGGGTGTTATAGGTCTTACAAAAGCGCTTGCTAAGGAACTCGCACCAAGCAATATCAATGTTAACGCTATATCACCGGGACTTATAGAAACGGGAATGAATGCAAATATTAGCGTTGAAGACTTAACTAACTTTGTTGAAGATATACCGCTTGGCAGAATGGGCTCAGCCGACGAGGTTGCCGCCGCAGCATATTTCCTTGCAAGTGATGAGGCAGATTACATTACAGGACAAATTTTAGGTGTCAACGGCGGTTTTGTTATATAAGAAAAAGGTACCGATTATTTCGGTACCTTTTATTTTAATTAGTTAGTTCGGCTATTGTTACACCGTTTTCGCCCTCGCCAAACATACCTATTCTAAAAGTTTTGATATTTTTGTGAGAACGCAGATATGATTGAACAGCTTTTCGTAGCACTCCTGTTCCCTTTCCGTGAATAATTGTAATGGTGGCAATTCCCGAAAGGACAGCGTTATCAACATATTTATCTAGCTCTAAAATCGCTTCATCACTAGCCATACCTCTAAGGTCAATTTCACCGGCAACAGATATGTTTTGCTTCGAAGGTATACCCGACACATTGCGGGTTTTCTTAGTGTTATTGTTATTCGGCTTACTCTTTTTAACCCTTAAATCGTCAAAATCAACCCATAGCTTCATAGAACCCGAAACAACAAGCGCTTTTTTACGATTAGAATTTACTTCTATTACATCAGCATCTTTATTGAGTGAAGCTACCAGCACCACATCATTAACCTGTGGGTCTTTTTTAAGCTTTTCACCGTAATCATTATTTTCAACAGGATTAGCGGCATCTTCAAGACCACGTATGGTGCTTTTATAATCTTTTCGTGCCTGTTCAACAAGCTGTGATGCATTTTTAGCGTTTAACTGTTTTTTTGCCTCTTCGAGCTCGTTAAGCAACTGTCCTGCCTTGTATCGTGCGTCCTCAATAATAGAATTTGCTTTATCTCGGGTTTGTTCCATTATCTTTTCTTGTTTTATTTTAAGCTCGTTTTCAAGTGCCTCGGTTTTTTTCTTTAGCTGTTCAGACTCAGAACGCAAGCGAACGGCCAATTGCCTTTCGTTTTCTGCTTCTATGCGAGCTTTTTCAAGGCTTGCTACTACCCTTTCAAACTTTGTATCCTCGTCTGATAAATGCTCTCTAGCTTCAGCAATAATCGCTTTTGAAAGTCCTAGACGTTCAGATATGGCAAAAGCGTTTGAACGGCCTGGTAGGCCAATAATTAGCCTGTAGGTAGGTTTTAAGGTGTTAACATCAAACTCACAACTTGCATTGTTAACCTTTTCTGTATCAAGTGCATAAGATTTAAGCTCGGGATAGTGTGTAGTTGCAACAGTTTTCGCTCCAACGGTTAAAAGCTTAAGTAAAATTGATTTTGCTAGTGCCGCACCTTCGACAGGATCGGTACCTGAACACAGTTCATCAAAAAGAACAAGCGAATTATTTTCTACATTTTCTAAAATAGAAATGATGTTAACCATGTGGGAAGAAAATGTGGAGAGCGACTGCTCTATGCTTTGCTCGTCACCAATATCAGCAAATACACTATTAAAAATAGCCATTTCACTGTTATCATCAGCCGGTATCATAAGTCCGCAAGCGGTCATTAAATTGAAAAGGCCAATTGTTTTTAGTGTTACGGTCTTACCGCCTGTATTAGGACCTGTTATAATCAGCTGATTAAATTCGCCGCCGAGCGACACAGTGATAGGTACAACGCTCTTTCGATTAATAAGCGGATGCCTTGCATTTTTCAAGTAAATATAACCGTTAGTATTAATTTTAGGCATGATAGCGCCCATTTTGTAGGCAAGCTTAGCCTTTGCAAAAATCAAATCAAGCTCTACGAGTGCATTATACGAAACTGCAATCTGTTCCTTAAAATCGGATACCAATGCAGATAATTCTGCCAAAATTCTCGCAATTTCTTCTTGCTCTTTGATTCGTAAAATTCTAGTCTCGTTATTAGCTTCAACAACTGCCATCGGCTCAATAAAAACAGTTGAGCCTGTTGCAGAGGTATCATGAATAATTCCGGCAAACTCGCCTTTATGCTCTGCTTTCACAGGGACAACATATCTGCCGTCTCTTTGAGTTATGATTGCATCCTGTAAATACTTAGAGGCAGAGCCTTTTACTGTTTTATCAAGTATATCTTTAATCTTCGAAGAATTATTTCTTATTTTTCTTCTTATATCAGCAAGTGCGGACGAGGCGTTATCGTTTAACTCATCCTCGTTTTTAATTGCAAAATTAATTTTGTCCTCTAAATAGTTGTTGGGAGCTAAATCAAAAAAGAGATAATCGATACTAATCTGTGAATTTTTTGCAGAATCATCATACCATTTTTTAACAGTTCTTATTATTCTTAAAGCATAAGCAATATTTAAAAGCTCTTTTGCGGAAAGTGAAGCACCCAAAGATGCATGTGTTAGATGTGAATTAATATTTTTAAGACCTCCGAAATACGGAGAGGTATACTGTGCAATCAATTTGTAAGCGTCATCAGTTTGTGTTAAAAGCTTGTTCACCTCGTAAAAATCAAACGAAGGCAACAAAGATAAAGCCCTCTCCTTAGCATCGGGCATCGACGCCTCGTCAGAGAGCTTTTGTAACACAATATTAAGTTCAAGTGTGTTCACAATCTTTTTGTTATAATTTTGCATAAAATTTATTCCTTATTTAATGCTATTAAAAAAATCAAGTGTAGTAAATCTATGTTCGGTTTGATAAAGCAGATAATGTTCGGTAAGGTTTGACAAAATTTCCGCATCTTTTTCAGGTATTGAAAAGGAATAGAGCTTCTCAAATTCTGAATAAACAATATGCCTCATAGCCTCTAACACTGTTCTGTTTATAGGAACTAAATTCACTCCTGTTTGACATTCTCTGCAATAGATACTACCGTTTTCGAGGGCAAAATACATAATATCGTCCTCAAATTTACCGCAATCTTCACAGGCAACAAGATTTGGCATATAACCCGAAGTGGACAAAATTCTAAGCTCAGTTATAGCTTTTATTAAGATGGGATTTTTCTTTTTATGTGTTAGAAAATGTAAAGAATTAAGTATAAGTCGCAAAAATTCTTGTGATTCCTCGGGTGGCGGCTCAATTATAACAGATAGCTCACAAAAATATTGCGAAAGTGATAAGGTAACAATATCACTACCAGCACCAAAAAACAAGCTAATCGGCGTTGCTTCGGTTATACGAAGATTCTCTCCTTTTTTATCAATAGTGAAACTGGCATAAGATAAAAGGCCTGTTGCGGCGGCACGTTTAGATTTAATACTTTTCGCACCCGCAGCATAAGCCTTAATAACCCCCTTATCAGCCGTTAAAAGTGTTATTAGTTTGTCCTGTTCTCCTATGTTCGTTTCCCCTATTACCAGAGCGTTGGTTGAAAACCGCAGAATTATCACTTCCGTAAATATTATCTTGTCTCTTTGCATAGCAAAAGCTAACATAATCGTCTGCTTTGCCCGTTATAATAAATTTAAGCCATTTTTTATTAACATCCATAAAATCACCCTAAAATAAATTCTCTGCAAAAGGGTGATTTTTATATGAGGAAATTATAGCTAATTGTTGTTATCAAAATTCAAGCCAAAGGTATGAATTAAACCCTGACGGTTACGCCAGTCCTCTTTCACCTTTACCCAAAGCTTTACCGAAGCTTTTGTACCGAAAAACTTTTCAATATCATAGCGTGCAAGTGAGCCTATTTTTTTAAGCATCTCTCCGCCTTTGCCAATAACTATTCCCTTGTGTGATGCCTTTTCGCAATATATTACAGCTTCTATTTCAACAATAGGCTCGCCGTTTGCAGTATCTCTTTCATAAAATTTTTCAATATCAACTGCTATACCGTGCGGAACCTCTTTTGATAAGGAACGCAGTATCTTTTCCCTTATCATTTCCGCAACCATAACCTTTTCAGATTGGTCGGTTACATCGTCATCATCAAAAAAATGAGGCGCAGGCTTTGAGTACTTGTTTAGCTCATCAAGTAATGTTTTAACACCGTCACCTGTCTTGGCAGATAACGGAATAACAGCCTCAAAATCAAAATTTTCGCTGTAAGCTGTAATGAGACCTAATAATTTTTCCTTTTGCGGTACAGCATCAATTTTATTAATAGCAAGTATTGCTTTTAGCTTTTTTTGTTTAAATGAATTAATTAGTTCTACTTCTGCCGGTGGCAGCTTATCGGCGGTTATTTCAAAATCCGCTGATGCATCAACCACCAAAACAACAGCGTCAATATCAGCCATACTGCTGTCAACAGCTTTTATCATATTTGTACCTAGTAGATTTCTTGGTTTATGAAATCCTGGCGTATCAATAAAAACAAACTGTGTATCCTCAACTGTATGTACGCCCATTATTCTAGTTCTAGTAGTTTGCGGTTTAGAGGAAACAATAGCGATTTTTTGTCCCAATATTTTGTTCATTAAAGAAGATTTTCCAACATTCGGCCTTCCAACAAAGGTTATAAAAGCTGATTTTTGTCCCATAATTACCCCTATACTTTATTTACAGCTAGTCCTAACTGTGTTAATATTTTTTCTTCCTTTTCGCGCATAATAGCCTGTTCAATACCGCCGTTTACATGGTCATAACCCAAAAGATGCAGCATTGAGTGCACCGTTAAAAAAGCCATTTCGCGTTCAATACCGTGACCGTAAAGCTCACCTTGTGAAACTGCATGTTCTAATGATATTACAATATCGCCAAGCTGTTTTGCATTCGTGACAGGATTTATATCATAAACGCCGTTTTCTCCTAAAGGAAACGACAAAACATCGGTCGATGAATCAATATTTCTAAACTGTGTATTCAATTCTTTGATTTGTTCATCATCAACAAAGCTGACATCAACTTCAGCTAGGTCTGTAAAATTCTCTTCAACTAAAACCGCAGTACAAGCTCTGCGAACTAATAACCTTGTACCCGATGGAAGTTTAACCTTTTTTTGCTTATCGGTTATAGTTACCTTAATTTTCATTTTAACCTCCGTTTTTCTCATACGCCTTGATAACTTCCTGAACTAAACGATGTCGCACAACATCTTTACCCGAAAGATAAATTGTTTTTATACCGTCAATATTCTTTAGTACAGCTACAGCCTGTTTAAGTCCTGAACGCTTTCCTTCAGGAAGGTCAATCTGCGTAATATCACCCGTTACAACAATTTTAGAATTAAATCCTAATCGTGTTAAAAACATCTTCATTTGCTCACAGGTCGTATTTTGCGCCTCGTCTAATATAATAAAGCTATCATCTAAGGTTCTGCCCCTCATATAAGCTAAAGGCGCTACCTCAATATCCCCACGTTCCTGACAACGCTGAAAATTTTCAGGTCCTAGCATATCAAATAATGCGTCATAAAGCGGTCTTAAATACGGGTCAACCTTTTGTTGCAAATCTCCGGGCAAAAAGCCCAAACGCTCGCCCGCTTCAACTGCAGGGCGTGTTAAAATAATTCTGTTCACCTGTTTAGAGCGAAAAGCACGAACAGCTTCAGCGACCGCAAGATAGGTTTTACCTGTACCCGCAGGACCAACACCAAAGGTAATGGTGTTTTTTTCAATAGCTTCGAGGTATTTTTTCTGTCCTAACGTTTTAGGCTTAATAGGTTTACCTTTTGTGGTAATGCAAATACAATCTGATTCTAATACGGTACTGATTTTATCATCGTCATTGTCAGAAACCATATTTATAGCAGAGTTAACGCTAGCGGAGTTTATTTGCTCACCTTTGTTAATCATTGTTAAAAGACATTTTATAGTTCTTGTAGCCAAATTCACATTTTCAGGCGAGCCTGAAATTTTGATTTGACCGTTATTAAAAGTGATGGCCACAGAAAACTGATTTTGAATTATTTTAACATTCTCATCAAAATTTCCGAATAGCATTACTGCTTGTTCCATGCGTTCAATATCTATTAGTTGTTCAAACAATATATGTTTCACATCCTTTTAAATAATTATACAATATTTATCATAATATTGTCAATTACTACTATCAATAATTATTTCCTCTGCACTTGCAATATTTCGTATTATTGTGAAGGTTTTAATAATTAATAACTCGTCTTTTAGATCTGTTACGCTTGTATTGTTTTCGGTTGCGCTTACAACGTCTAATTTATTTATATCTTTTTTGCTTTGTCGTTCAATTTGTAAAAGCAACTCGTCTTCTGTAAAGTTAATTTTCTTTTTTCCTTTTTGTTTATATTTTGTTGCCATAATAGTTATTGGCAGATTTCTTTCCAATACTTTAAAGCTTTTATTATTTTCAGCGATTTTTTGGCATTTACTTGTGTTCCTTAAAGAAAGCGGTAATTTAAAGCCAAAAAATTCAAGGTGTTTTATATTAATATCTTTTCCCTTTAAAATAATTTTTTCTTGTATATATTTTTCTTTATAGGAAAACTCTTTTGTTTGCTTAACAAAAACTTTACCTTTAGATGAAACAAACAAAGTTTCATCAGCTTTTTCAATAATTCCTGATACTAATATATCTCCTTTTTTAACCTCCTGTCCCACCTTTACCAGAACATTTCCCGAGCTAACGTCGATTTTTTCCACAATGCCATCGTCGGTTGCTATTAAATTAGAAAAGGTCTTTATATTATCCTTTTTCTTTATTTCGGTTACGTTAACGGTTAAATTACAAGTTTCTATATTAAAAGAAGCCCACGCTAAATTTTCGTTTTTAAGTAGTAACTGTTGAGCGGAATACATTGTATTAATTTTGCTTTTTGGCGCACCTTCGTGTATTCCCAATTCATAACAAGCATTAAGTATTTCTTTATTGCTTATTTTATCATTACCCGCAATATCTATATTCCAAATAAAGCCCGACATAAATTCTAAAAAAACAAAAAATATTATTGCGCCTATTAATATTCCATATCTGTTTTTATATCTAGCCACAATGAACGGCAGACCGTATTTTTTTAAAATTTTAACTTTGCATTTAATTCCTCGCTTGTGTTTTCTCAAATCTCTGAAATTATCTATTGTTATAAATCCAAAAACTTCACCTTTAACATATTTGCAACAAAAAATTGGTGTTTTGTTAATCGAAGCCATATTAATTAGCTCGTAAGCATTAGCACCCGATATTTTAATGGATAGGTATCCCTTTATAAACCTAAAAAGCCACTGCATATTATTCTCCTAATTACAAAATTCTAAAGAAATTATTGTTCCACTAATTTTTATCTGTCGGTCCTCAAAGCTTATAACCTTAAAATCTCTGCCAAAAACTATTAGCGATGTTTTTTCAAGCTTTAGTTTAATATAATCACTATTATAATCAAGAATTTTTCTGCAGCCTTCAACAAGCATTTCATCATTAGAAAGTATCTCAACCCTATAACTTTTTATATATTCAAAAGAATCGTCAAAGTCAGCTTGTTCAATAAAATTGATTCTTTTTTTCTTTTTTGATTTAAAGCGAAACTTCTTGCCCATTAAAAATTTCCTCCTAAAATTCATCATTTAAAAATATGATTTTTGTTCTGTAAACATTCTTTAAGTACAGGATAAATATAAATATATTAGATAAATTTTAGTTGGTGATATATATTAAAAATTTCAAACATTTTAGTTTAATAGCTTGTTTTATTTTATTGATACTATTGTTAGTCTACTCAAGAGAGGGCACAAACGGTGCAATTAAAGGAATTCTAATTTGCGGCAATGTAATTATACCCTCACTTTTTCCTTTTTCTGTGATAGTACTAATTATCATAAGGAGTGACATAAAAATATTGCCCGATACTGAATTTGCTTTTTTGCTATCGATTGTTGGCGGGTACCCTGTAGGCGCACAGCTTATTGAAGAAATATATAACAAAGGATTTGTTACAAAAAAAGGCGCTAATATTATGCAATGTTTTTGTGTCAATGCAGGTCCTGCATTTGTAATTTCTGCTATCGGCTATAAAATATTACATAACAAACGCCTTGGTATTTTTCTTTTAATTTCGCATATTTTATCTTCATTAACAATAAAGCTTTTTTTGAGCAAAAAACTAAAAAAAGAAAGTATAAATGTTAAAAATATCAAAGAAACAAATATAGACTTCAATAACCTATTTTGTAATTCTGTAAAAGATGCAGCTGCATCTACCATCTCAATTTGTTCCTTTGTTATTTTATTTTCGGTTGTTAATGCGATATTGTCTCAATTTGATTTTTTGAAAACATTAACATATCTTTTTGAGGTTACAACTGCTGTATCCAAAATTAAAAACATATATTTCATTTCTTTTCTATTAGGTTTTTCGGGAATTAGTATATGGATGCAGATCTTTTCACTCTCTAAAAGCTCAGGTATTAACTACATTTATTTCATAGTGTCTAGAATAATTCATGGAGTTTTAAGCGTTGGATATACATATCTTCAAGTTTTAATTTTCAAGCCTGTTTTACCGACAATTTCAAATTTTACACAAAAGGTTCTTAAGATTTCAAAACCTGAAATAGCAATTAGTCTTATTATTCTAGTGATAGTTTTAATTTTGTCTCTAGAAAACAAAAATAATAGTAGAAAAAAGTTAAAAGATTTGTTAAAATAAGTTTAGGAGATGATAATGTGGCTAATTCATTATTTAACAAAAAGCTTATTAAATCTTGTTCGTGGTGTAGATTTGGCAAAAAATCTGATTACACAGAAGAAATTTTTTGCTTAAAACACGGTGTTACAAATAAAAGAGACTACTGTCGCAATTACAAATATGACCCACTAAAGAGAAAACCCGATACCGCCAATCCTCTTGGTAACTATAAAGCAGAAGATTTTGAGATTTAATTGCAAAAAAACCTTGACAAATCGTTTTGTTATGGTATAATAGTTTTTGCGTTACGGTGGATGTAGCTTAGTTGGTTAAAGCGCCAGTTTGTGGCACTGGAGACCGTGGGTTCGAATCCCATCTTCCACCCCATATTTAGTCTTGGCTGTATAACGCTTGCCAAGACTAAATTTTTAATTAAATTTTGGGGTGTCGTCAAGCGGTAAGACACAGCACTTTGACTGCTGCATTCGTAGGTTCAAATCCTGCCACCCCAGCCAAAAAAACGACAAGTTTTGCGTGAAACTTGTCGTTTTTACTTTTTTATATAAACTTTAAATAACCTTTTTAACTATTTTTCTATCATCATAGGTTGTAAAATAATATGCAGGCTCACTAGGGTCAATACAACATGAATACGCTGTATGCATTAGTCTCCCGTCTTTATCAAGAACGCAACCTTTGGGTACAAAAACACAGTCTAAAACATGAAAAAACTGATTTATACTTTTTTCCTTTTCTTCCTCTTCTTTTATATTCTTTTTAGCAAAAGCCGCACGAACAAATCGTGAGACAGAAGAAAAATCACCAGGAAGCCCAACGCCACCAAGGCCGCCTGAATATTCTAAAAGTTTTACCGACGGATATATATTATTTTTAGGTACCATAGGGCTAACCTGCATATACTCTGATAGTCTTAATATGTGATATGGAAACTCAGGTGCGTTTGTGAGTACCCCTATAGGATTTTCGTGAATTTTAAGACCATCAGCTACCGATTCTACAGTTATACTCTTGTTTTTATCAGAAATCATCCAATGAAGCGGCGTTGTCGGTAAATCATCACTAAAATTCTCAGGTGTTATATTAGCAGATTTAAGCAAATTTTCAGCATCTGTAACATTTGAACAGGTACACAAAACATAGGTTATAAATTCGTATGATGCAATATTTGTTTTCTCATCTTTTACTGAATGATAAACCGTATAATGAGGAAAATTTAACGCTGCCGCGCAAAGCCCTTTTTCGTTAACACCGTCAAAAAACAAAGGTTGCTCATTAATTTTTACAGCCATTCCCAAAACTGCAGGATGCTTACTAATAGCGGGTAAATGGCGAAAATTTACCATACTGTTTTTAAACAAAACGCTTATCTCTTGACCATAATCTCTGTCAACATCAAGTGTTCTTCCAAAAAGATGATATTTTCCCTCTAAACTAATTGCAGTGCACATAATTTTCACCAAAATCTGTTTTTTAAATATCGTATCCGAAATGCGTTAAATTATTAGACTTTAAATATACAAAAACAAAAAAGAACCATACCTTGCGGTACAGTTCTTTTTTTAATCGGCGGAGATGGAGAGATTCGCTCGGCGTCACCGACGCCGACACGCACCCGACCTTTGCGACCGTTCACCGAAAGGTCGCAATTCGGCTCTGCCGAACTGGTCTTTTCGAATCTCTAGTATTGTAAATTAAAAAAGAACCATACCTTGCGGTACAGTTCTTTTTCAATTGGCGGAGATGGAGAGATTCGAACTCTCGAGCTCGTTTCCGAGCTACACGATTTCCAATCGTGCGCCCTCGACCGGACTAGGCGACATCTCCCTATGTGCGACTATGACATTATACTAGATAAAGTTTAAAAAATCAAGTAGTAATTTTATTATTTTTAATTTTCCTTTATATATGCCTTAATAATACTCCAAGCCTCTATCAGTCTATCAAGATTAAAAGCGGCGTTGGCGGGTGAGGTTGATGGCAGGCAAACGGCTTCCCTACCTATTTTATCACGAATATATTTATTATAATATTTTTCGGCTGTCTTTCCGTTTACAAAAATCTCAATAATGTTAGCATTATTAAAAATTTCGCTAAGATCGTTAGGCACAACGTTTTTAATCGAACTATCGGAACTGCCTAATATATCACAAGAGGCAATTACATCCCATAATGCGATATGATTTGAATGCAACATTTCAGCTTTTTCTTCCATAGTTACGGGTGTATTGACGCCCAATAAAGCAGAAAGAACCCTCCAAAATCTGTTTTGCGGATGTCCGTAAAAAAACATTTGCTCACGCGATTTTACAGACGGAAAGCTACCTAAAATAAGCACCTTTGAGTTTTTATCATATAACGGCGGAAATGGATGTTGTGGCATTATTATCTATCCTTTTCACAAAAAATCATAATTATATTATAGCATCATTTTGTAGGAAGTGCAACTTTTGGAGCTAGGTGCTTATAGTACTAAATATTTAGTGATATTGTGCCTTTGGCACAGTGATATTTTCACTCCGTGAAAGTGATATTGAAACCTACGGTTTCAGTGATATTATATTTGCCTATAAAAACTCGCGAAGCGAATAACACTTGTCGTAAGACAAATATCACTGCGTAGCAATATAACTCGCCGTAAGGCGAATATAACTGAAAAACCGACAAGTCGAAACTTGTCGGTTTTTCTGGCCCGCCTGAGAGGATTCGAACCTCCGGTCTTCAGAATCGGAATCTGCTGCGTTATCCAGCTGCGCCACAGGCGGTTATAAAATTTATTATAGACCGACGGAATAACCATCGGTCTATAAATTTATAATTAAAGCAATTTATGACTCGTATCCGTTAGGATTACCTGACTGCCAACGCCAAGTATCCTCGCACATTTCGTCGATACCACGCTCAGCCTTCCAACCAAGCAAGTTTAAAGACTTTGAAGCATCGGCATAAACCTCATCAGGATCACCCGGACGGCGAGGATCTATAACATAAGGTATTTCAATACCCGACGCCTTTGAGAATGCATCCTTTAGCTGTAAAACGCTAGTACCGTTACCTGTGCCTAAATTGATTTCTTCACAACCTGTATTTCCTAGCACCCAATTTACTGCCTTTACGTGACCTAGTGCTAAATCCACTACGTGAATATAATCTCTAACGCCTGTACCGTCAACAGTATTATAATCATTACCGAAAACGTGAAGCTTTTCAAGCTTACCAACTGCTACCTGTGCTATGTAAGGCATTAGATTATTAGGAATTCCTTTAGGGTCCTCACCTATTATACCCGATTTATGAGCACCGATAGGATTAAAGTATCTAAGTAAAGCAATTGACCATTCATTATCTGAAATGTAAAGGTCACGAAGAATATCTTCTATAAATAGCTTTGTTCTGCCATAGGGGTTAATAGCGCCTGTTGGCATACCCTCAACTAAAGGCATTTCCTTTGCAACGCCGTAAACTGTTGCAGAAGAAGAAAATACGATTTTCTTAACATTAAACTCGGTCATAACCTCAATTAAAGCTATTGTGCTTTCGAGGTTGTTAGCATAGTAAAGTATCGGTTTTCTTACCGACTCGCCTACTGCCTTAAGACCTGCAAAGTGAATAACCGAATCAATTTTATTTTCAGAAAAAATCTTGTGTAAAGCAACTTTATCTCTAACATCATTTTGATAAAACTTTACCTTTTTTCCTGTGATTTTCTCTACCCTATTTAGAGATTCACTTGAACTGTTATCAAGGTTATCAATAACTACAACATCATAACCTGAATTTAGCATTTCAATACAGGTGTGGCTACCTATATAACCAGCACCGCCAGTAACTAAAACCGACATATTTACCCTCCGAAAACTATTTAAACATTTTAGAAATAGCAGCTACCACTACTTTAATATCAGTATTGGTAGTATTGATACACATATCATAATTTGAAATGTGGCCCCACTTATGACCTGTATAGAACTCGTAATAAGCCTTACGGTTTCTATCAATCTTTTTAATCATACGTTTAAGCTGCTTATCATCAAAATTCTCAGCCTTATCGCTACGACTGCGGCAACGAGCTATACGACTATCAATATCAGCGTGAACAAAAATTTTAAATGGGTTTTTGTCCTTTAAAATATAGTCTGCACAGCGACCAACGATTATACAATCAGCTTTTTCAGATAGATTTCTTATTATTTCTTTTTGTGCCGCATAAACCGACTGTGTGTTTTTAAACATCACATTATCAACATAAGCAAAACTGTGACCTATTGTTATCGGATATAGATTATGCGGGGTAGATTCGAGAATCTCTTTTACATATTCTTCGGATAAAGAGGTGTGCTCTGCTATGCTTGTTACAATCTCTTTATCGTAATACTCGATACCGAGTTCTTCGGCAAGTCTTCTGCCTAATTCTCTGCCTCCGCTACCAAATTCTCTACCTATTGTAATAATTGTGCCCATACTGAGCCTCCCATCAAATATTTCATTATTATATTATCATATTTTACCATTTGTGTCAATCAAAAACGCATAACAATATTACAAAAATAACTTGACAATATATATACATTATGTTATTATACTAGAAACAATCTTTAACTTGATACAGAGATATCGGTAAGATGATAATATTTAAAGTTTTGCAGTATATTAATTGCTGCAATCTTGTTTTGTCATGCTTACTGCCTGTTGGCAGTTTTTTTATGTCTATATTTTAAGGGTGATAAAATGAATTTTTTAAACGAACAATATAGTCCCATGTTTATAAAAGACCTACTTTCTACCGATACAACTATCGGTTCTTTAGACATTTTATCACTTACTCAAAGCTCTGATAGATATGCTTTATTTCCCGGTTTTTTAGATGTTCATGTTCATCTAAGAGAGCCGGGTTTTTCTTATAAAGAGACGATAAAATCGGGTACCTTAGCAGCGGCGGCGGGTGGATATACAGACGTTTGTAGTATGCCGAACCTAAATCCTGTTCCTGATTCGTTAGATACTTTAAATGAGCAACTTGAAATAATAAATCGTGATGCACAAATTGGTGTTCACCCCTTTGGCTCAATCACTAAAGGTCAAAACGGCGAAATGCTTTCAGTCATGGAAGATATGTCGCCTTTCGTTGCTGGATTTTCAGATGATGGCAAGGGTGTTCAGTCGGAAGATATGATGTTAAGCGCTATGAAAGAAGCTAAGCGTCTTAACAAAATAATAGTAGCTCACTGTGAGGAAAACTCACTGCTCTTTGGCGGCGTAATTCATGACGGCGAGTTTGCTAAGGCAAACAGTCTTCCCGGCATTTGTTCAAAAAGCGAATGGTTACCTATAAAACGGGATATCGAGCTTATAAAAAAATCAGGTTGCCGATACCATGTGTGCCACGTTTCAACTAAAGAAAGTGTTGAGCTTATTAGAGAGGCAAAGGCCGAGGGTGTGGATATAACCTGTGAGACGGGACCGCATTACTTAATTTTAAATGATAGTATGTTGAAGGATGAGGGCAGATTTAAAATGAATCCGCCGATACGTTCTGAGGAAGATAGATTAGCACTTATTGAGGGCATTAGGGACGGTACAATAGATATGATAGCTACCGACCATGCACCGCACTCAGCCGAAGAAAAATCAAAAGGTCTTTTGAAGAGTGCTATGGGAGTTGTAGGTTTAGAAACCGCCTTCCCACTACTCTACACCGAGCTTGTAAAAACAAATATTATCACGCTCGAAAAACTCATAGAGCTTATGTGCTACAACCCGAGAAAGCGATTCAGTATAGAAAATATGGCTAATAGCTTTTCCTTGTGGGATTTAGAAGCAGAGTATACAATAAACCCTGACAACTTTAAAACTATGGGCAGAAGCACACCGTTTGAAAACAGAACGGTAAACGGAAAATGTCTGCTTACAGTATACAACGGAAAAATAATA
Source organism: Acutalibacteraceae bacterium (assembly GCA_045577835.1). GTDB lineage: Bacteria > Bacillota > Clostridia > Oscillospirales > Acutalibacteraceae > UBA737. The sequence goes on from JAZNJD010000008.1 coordinate 18,119, forward strand.
TTCAAGGATATATAATTGGAGGAAACAAAAATGGCTAAAAGAAAAGATTTAAAGAAGATTTTAATTATCGGTTCAGGTCCTATCGTTATAGGACAGGCCGCTGAGTTCGACTATGCAGGAACACAGGCCTGCTTAGCACTCAAAGAGGAAGGCTATGAGGTAATTCTTGCCAACTCAAACCCTGCAACTATTATGACAGATACATCAATTGCCGATAAGGTTTATATGGAGCCTCTTACCCTTGAATATATTGCTAAAATAATAAGATATGAGCGTCCTGATGCTATAGTTCCTGGTATCGGTGGACAAACAGGTCTTAACCTTGCCATGCAGCTTGAGAAAAAGGGCGTTTTAGCAGAGTGCGGCGTTGAGCTTTTGGGTACAAGCAGTGAGAGTATTGAACGCGCTGAAGACAGAGAACTTTTCAAAGAGCTTTGCGAATCCATAGGCGAGCCTGTTATCCCGTCTGAAATTACATACTCACTTGACGAAGCAAAGGTAGCCGCTGAAAGAATAGGTTATCCTGTAGTTCTTCGTCCTGCATTCACACTAGGCGGTACTGGTGGTGGCTTTGCTTATAACGAGCAAGAACTAATTGAAATCGGTACTAACGCGTTTAAGCTCTCCCCTGTTCATCAGGTTCTTATTGAAAAGAGCGTTAAGGGCTACAAGGAAATTGAATTTGAGGTTATGCGTGACTCTGACGATACCGCAATCACAATTTGCGGTATGGAAAATATCGACCCTGTTGGTGTTCACACAGGCGACTCTTTGGTTGTAGCGCCAATTCTTACACTTAGCGATAAAGACCGCAAGATGCTTAACGACAGCGCTATTAAAATTATTAAAGAGCTTAAAATCGAGGGCGGCTGTAATGTTCAGTTTGCACTCAATCCCTATTCTTCCGAATACTATCTAATTGAAGTAAACCCTAGAGTTTCACGTTCTTCAGCACTTGCATCTAAAGCTAGCGGTTATCCGATCGCTAGAGTTACCGCAAAGATTGCTGTTGGTATGAAGCTTAACGAAATCAAGGTTGCAACCGCTACGGCTGACGTTGAGCCTCGCCTTGATTATATCGTTGCAAAATTCCCCCGCTTCCCATTTGATAAGTTCACAACTGCACAGAATAAACTCGGTACACAGATGAAGGCTACCGGTGAGGTTATGGGCATTGGATCCACATTGGATGAGTGTATGTTAAAATCTATCCGTTCACTTGAAACTAGCGTATTTCATATCTGGGGTGCTAAGTTTGACACTATGTCAAAAGAACAACTAGAGGAATACCTAAAAGATTTCCAGGACGATAATATTTACGCTATTGCTGAGCTATTTAGTCATGGTGTTTCGGTTGAAAGGATACACGAAATCACCTCAATAACTCCTTACTTCCTTGAAACAATTAAGGATATTGTTGATTTTGAAACCGTTGTTAAACAAAATAGGGATGCAGCTACTTTACGTCTTGCAAAAGAAAAGGGCTTTAGCGATAAGTATATTGCAAAGCTTTGGAATGTAACCGAGATTGAAGTATTTAATATGCGTAAAGAAAAGGGTATTATGCCTGTTTACCGTATGGTTGACACCTTCCATAAGGGCGGTTATATCCCCTACTTTTATTCAAGCTACAAGGGTGAAAATCAAAGCACTGTTTCCGACAAAAAGAAAATTATTGTTTTAGGTGCAGGTCCTATCCGTATCGGTCAGGGCGTTGAATTTGACTATTCAACAGTTCACGCTGTACAGACCATCCGCAAAGCAGGATACGAAGCAATTATTATAAACAACAACCCTGAAACAGTTTCTACCGACTATACAACCGCTGACAAGCTATACTTCGAGCCTCTAACTCCAGAGGATGTTATGAACATTATTGAGTTTGAGAAACCATACGGTGTTATTGCAACACTTGGCGGTCAAACCGCTATTAACCTAGCACAGCCACTTATGGAACGCGGTGTTAAAATTATCGGTACCGACTGTGATGCAATCGAACGTGCCGAAAACCGTGATGCATTTGAAAAGATACTTAAATCCTTAAATATTCCTCAGCCAAAGGGTCAGGCTGTTACCGCTATCGAAGACGGTGTTAAGGCTGCCGCAGAAATCGGTTATCCTGTTCTTGTTAGACCTAGCTTCGTTTTAGGCGGCAGAGCTATGAGAATAGTTGGTAACGAAGCCCAACTACGCAACTACCTTAAGACCGCCGTTGAAATTGACGAGGACAAGCCTGTTTTGGTTGATAAATACATAGTTGGTAAAGAGGTTGAGGTTGACGCTATTTGCGACGGTACCGATGTATTTGTGCCAGGTATTATGGAGCTTGTTGAGCGTACAGGTATCCACAGCGGCGACTCTATCAGTGTATATCCCCCATTCTCAATTTCACAAAAGGTTAGAGAAACCATTCTCGACTACTCAAAGCAGTTAGGTTTAGGTATAGGTATTGTTGGTCTTTACAACATTCAGTTCATCGTTGACCAGAATGATGATGTATATATCATCGAGGTTAACCCCCGTTCTTCAAGAACAGTGCCTTTCCTCTCAAAGTCTACAGGCTACAGCCTTGCAGATATTGCAACCGAGGTTATATTAGGTAAATCACTTAAAGAGCAAGGTATCACCGAAATATATCCTAAAGAAAAGGATCGTTGGTTTGTAAAGGTTCCTGTGTTCTCTTTCAACAAATTGAAGGGACTCGATGCTTACCTCTCACCTGAAATGAAGTCCACAGGCGAAGCTATCGGTTATGATAATCAGTTTGCACGTGCTATGTATAAAGCTCTTCAAGCTTCGGGTATGAAGGTACAAAACTATGGTACAGTATTTGCAACCATAGCAGATAAGGATAAGGAAGAAGCTCTTCCTCTAATTCGTAGATTCTACAACCTAGGCTTTAACATTCAGGCTACTAAGGGTACAGGCGAATTCTTAAAGCAAAACGGAATAAGAACACATATCCTTAAAAAGATTAGCGAGGATAGTGACGAAATTCCTAACGCAATAAGACAAGGGTATCTTGCCTATATAATCAACACAAGCAATATATCTGACGGTGACGGTACATCAAACGACGGTCAGGAAATCAGATTACTTGCTACCGAGAATAATGTTAATATATTCACCTCTCTTGATACCGTTAACATTCTTCTTGATGTACTTGAAGAAACCACAATCGGTGTATCGACAATCGACGCCTAAGAGCCAAAGCAATCATAGGTGATTTTTTATGAAAGAAGTTATTTTAACTGTAAAAGAGAACGAGCAGTTAGCATACTGTGTTTACAAAATGGTGCTAGAGGGTGATATTTCAGATATCACTGCATCAGGTCAGTTTGTAAACATTAGGATAGACGGTTTGTTTTTACGCCGTCCTATCTCTGTGTGCGACTATGAGGAAAACTCACTTACCATCATTTACAAAGCAGTAGGCAAAGGCACAGAATATATGTCTACGCTTAACACAGGCGCAAAGCTTAATGTGCTTGTAGGTCTTGGTAACGGATATGATATTTCTGCACCGCAGAAAAGCGCTCTGCTTATAGGCGGAGGCGTGGGTGTTCCCCCACTTTATAATCTCTGCAAAAAATTGATTGCTAAAGGCACAGACGTTACTGTTATCTTAGGCTTCAACTCAAAACAGGACGTATTTTACGAGGATGAGTTTAAGGCTTTGGGTGCTAAAGTAAAAGTAACTACCGCTGACGGTAGCTATTGTATAAAAGGCTTTGTAACCGATGCATTTGAAGGTGTTAATTACGATTATTTCTACACCTGCGGACCTGAGCCGATGCTTAAAGCGGTTTACAATAAAACCGAAACCGAAGGACAGTTTAGCTTTGAAGAGCGTATGGGTTGCGGCTTCGGTGCTTGTATGGGTTGCAGCTGTAAAACCAAATACGGCAATAAACGAATTTGTAAGGACGGTCCTGTTCTTAAAAAGGAGGAAATTATATGGTAGATTTAAAGGTAAACCTTAGCGGTCTTACTCTTGATAATCCTATAATTCCCGCCTCGGGCACATTTGGATTTGGATATGAATTCGCTGATATTTATGATATTAACTGCCTTGGCAGTATTTCTCTAAAGGGTACAACGCTAAACTCTCGCTTTGGTAATCCAACACCTAGAATTGCAGAATGTCGTGAGGGCTTAATAAATAGCGTTGGTCTGCAAAACCCAGGTGTTGATGCTGTAATTTCAGAAGAACTACCAAAGCTTAAAAAGTGTTTTAATAAAAAAGCTATTGCAAATGTTAGCGGTTTTTCACTTGAAGAATATGTTGAAACCTGCAAAAAGCTCGATAAAGAGGAACAAATTGGTATATTAGAGGTTAATATAAGCTGCCCGAACGTTCACGGTGGCGGTATGAGCTTTGGAACAAGTGCTAAAAGTGCCGCCGAGGTAACAAAAGCTGTAAAGGCTGTTACCACAAAGCCTGTTTATATTAAGCTTAGCCCTAACGTTACCGATATAGTAGAAATCGCAAAGGCTTGCGAGGATGCAGGAGCTGACGGTATCAGTATGATAAACACCCTTATGGGTATGCGTATTGACCTTAAAACTAAAAAGCCTGTTATCGCCAACAAAATGGGCGGATTTTCAGGCCCTGCTATATTTCCTGTTGCCGTTAGAATGGTTTATCAGGTATATGAGGCTGTAAATATTCCGATTATCGGTATGGGCGGCATATCAACCGCTGAGGACGTTATTGAAATGATGCTCGCAGGTGCTTCTGCTGTACAAATCGGTGCCGCAAACCTTATTAGTCCTACTGTTTGCAAGGATATAATTGAGGAACTACCAAGCGTTATGAAAAAATATAATATAAATTCACTTAAAGAAATTATTGGAGGGGCTCATAATGGGTAAAGACGTTATTATCGCTTGTGATTTTGCAAGCAAGGAACAGGTTTTTAATTTCCTAGATAAGTTCACAGGAAAAAAACCTTTTGTTAAAATAGGTATGGAGCTTTTTTATGCTGAGGGTCCCCAGATTGTTAGAGAAATCAAGGCTCGCGGTCACAAGATTTTTCTTGATTTAAAGCTTCACGATATCCCTAACACCGTTAAAAAATCAATGGCTGTTCTATCCCGACTCGACGTTGATATGACCAATCTTCACGCAGGTGGCACAATTTCAATGATGGAAGCAGCTCTTGAGGGTCTTACCCGTGAGGATGGTACAAGACCTTTACTTATAGCTGTTACACAGCTAACCTCTACCGATCAGGAAAGAATGGAAAATGACCTGCTAATAAAAGAACCTATCGACAAGGTTGTTATGCACTATGCTAACAATGCAAAGCTTGCTGGACTTGACGGTGTTGTTTGCTCGCCTTTAGAAGCCGAAAAGGTACACTCTGTTTGCGGTGAGAAGTTCTTAACCGTAACACCAGGCGTTAGATTTACAGATGGTGATATTGGCGACCAAAAGAGAGTTATGACACCTAGCGAAGCTAAAAAGATAGGCAGTGACTACATCGTTGTAGGTAGACCTATTACCGCAGCGGCCGACCCCGTTGCAGCTTATGAGCGTTGCTGTGAAGAATTTATCGGATAGAGATTTAAGGAGAATTAAAATGGAAGGCTATAAAAGAGAATTTATAAAGTTTTTAGAGGATGCAGGCGTTTTAAAGTTTGGTGATTTTACTGCAAAATCAGGCAGAAAGATCCCCTATTTCATAAACGCAGGCGATATTAAAACAGGCGAGCAAATTTGTAAGCTCGGTGAGTTTTATGCCAAGGCTTATTTTGAGAAGTTCGGCAAAAAGCAATCTGTTCTTTATGGTCCTGCATACAAGGGTATCCCGATTGCAGTATCGGTTGCCGTAGCACTTGCTAAAAACGGTTTAGATGTTCCCTTCTTCTTTAACCGTAAAGAAGAAAAGGACCACGGCGAAGGCGGTATCTTTGTAGGCTATAAGCCACAAGCCGGTCAAGAGATTGTAATCGTTGAGGACGTAATTACAGCAGGCACCGCAATTAGAGAGAGTATGGCTAATTTGTCTTGCCTTGCGGGTGTTAAGGTTGCCGCTACCTTTGTTATGGTAGACCGTAAGGAAAAGGGCAAAACCGATAAATCTGCTATGGCTGAGGTTGCAGAGGAATTCGGCTTCCCTGTTTACTCGGTAGTTGATGTTTATGATATCATCGAATACCTTGAGGAAGACGATAAAAATCTTGAAAACGTAGAAAGAATTAAGAAATATCTAGAAGTTAACGGCGCAAAGGAGTAAAGTTTATGAGAAGTTTAATCGACATTTCTGAACTGAGTGTAGAAGAAATTGACGAGCTTTTAAATGTTGCAGACGACATTATTAAAAACCCTACAAAGTATTCTGAAAAATGCAAGGGTAAAAAATTGGCAACATTATTTTTTGAGCCTTCAACCCGTACCCGTCTTAGCTTTGAGGCTGCTATGTATGAGCTCGGCGGTAATGTGTTAGGTTTTTCGGACGCTCAAAGCTCTTCATCATCAAAGGGTGAAAGCGTTGCAGATACAGCAAAGGTTATCTCTTGCTATGCAGATATAATTGCTATGCGTCATCCAAAAGAGGGCGCACCGCTTGTAGCCGCTATGAACGCTTCTATTCCTGTTATCAATGCGGGCGACGGCGGTCACAACCACCCAACACAGACCCTTGCTGATCTCTTAACAATTAAGAGAGAAAAAGGCAAATTCGAGAACCTTACAATCGGTCTTTGCGGTGACCTTAAGTTTGGCAGAACTGTTCACTCACTTATTGCCGCCATGTCAAGATACGAGGGTGTTAAGTTTGTGCTTATCTCACCCGAGGAGCTAAAGGTACCAAGATATGTTAAAGAAGCACACCTAAAGTCTAAAGGTATCCCCTATAAGCAAACAACATCACTTGAAGAGGTCATCGGCGAGCTTGATGTTTTATATATGACAAGAGTTCAAAGAGAACGTTTCTTCAACGAAGAAGACTATTTAAGACTAAAGGACAGTTATATATTAACCCATGAAAAAATGGACCTTGCAAAGTCTGACCTTATAGTTCTTCACCCGCTGCCTCGTGTAAACGAAATCAGTGTTGCTGTCGATAAGGACCCCAGAGCTTGTTATTTCAAACAAGTTCTCTACGCTAAGTATATGAGAATGGCTTTAATTCTTAAGCTTTTGGAGGTTTAAATTTATGAATGTAGATTCAATTAAAAACGGAATAGTTATCGACCATATCACCGCAGGCAAAGGTATGAAGTTGTATAAGCTTTTAGGTCTTGATAATCTAGAATGTTCGGTAGCGCTCATTAAGAATGTACCGAGTAAAAAAAGCGGTACTAAGGACATTATTAAAATTGATACCGATTTCGAAATCGACACCGATATTTTAGGTTATGTAGACCCTAACGTTACGGTTAATGTAATTAAGGACGGCAAGATTATCGAAAAGAAAAATATTGAATTACCTAAAGAGCTTAACAATGTTCTTTTTTGTAAAAATCCTCGTTGCATAACCGCAACCGAGCAAGAAATCGTTCACACCTTTAGACTTACCGATAAAAAAAATCAGGTTTACCGTTGTATCTATTGCGACACTAAAGCGTAAAAGTAAATACATTATAACAAAAAGGAACTGACTAAAATTTAGTTAGTTCCTTTTTTAAATAGTTAGCACCTTTAATCAATCAGAGAACCGTCCCCTGATTGACCCCTGATTGACCTTTGGTTTCACGCTAACCGTCCCCTGATTGTCCCAATTAATTGTTTCTTTCATTTTTATCACCAACTTATATAGGAGTGTTTATTTTTATGAATAGACGAGTAAGATTTTTGTCTATTGTTACCATCGTTTTATGGTTATCTACAATACATATATTTTTTGTAGCGTTAAAGGATTACGATTACGACATATTTACTACATTAAAAGAATGTTGGGTTATATTTTCTTTACCAATTGCGTTAATTTTTTTATTAAAACGCGAAAAAAAGATATTAAATTTACCTATAAAGAAAATCGAAGCCAATGTCGTTTATCTTCAGAGAAAATGGGTTCCCATTAGACATAGGCATTATCTTTTGGCAACTTTCGAACTTCCTGAAAAAACACAATGGACTTTCCGTGTTCCAACGGAGATATTCAACCAATTATTAATAGGTCAACACGGAATCTTATCTTATAGAGAAAAAGATTCAAAAGTATTTTTTTGTTTTTTTTCAAGTGTCGATAATATTAGTTTCACTAAAAACAATTAGTTCGCAAACGACATGCTTAAGTACATTAATACCACAAGTGAATAATCTACATTATTGCATTTTTTACATTTTAGCTTTTGCAAATGTCTCTACCCTTTGTTTCATAATTCTCCAATCCTGCTGTTCTTCGCATTCAAAAAGGTTAGGAAAAGCCTGTTCTATACTAGGGAATTGTTTTGGGTTGTTAAAGCCTACGGCGGTAAGTGAAGCACCTGTGTAAACTATGTATGCCAGCATTTTATAAAAGTCTTTTTGGCGGTCGGATTCTACACCGACCGCTTTTTGTATTTCTTGTGGTGTGAGCCTTGGTATTTCATTATATTTTAAGCCCGCCCATAATGCAGAGCGGGCAAGGCTGTCGCTGAATTCGTATTTAGGGTCAGGGGTGGTTAATTCTGTGCCTGACCCTTCTTGAAAAAACCCGACGCTTCAAAAAGGCCGTTAATTTCTTGCATAAGTTCTTCAACAGAATGTCCGTCATCAATATAGTCGTCAAAAAGCTTTGTCGCCATATCTATAGTAAAACCAGAATTAAGCGGCTGCATAGCGCCCCAAATGATGGTTGTGACGGTTTCTACCATATTTTCCTGTATTTGCTCAAGCGCTTTAATATAATAATAAAGCCCCTCGTTTAAGGGGCTTGAATTTTTGGGTATTAAAGTTTAAGAGCTTCTTTTATTACCTTTGAAATGCCTTGTGCCATTCTGAAGAAGCCAAGGTCGTTAGGATGACAACCGTCTACTGTGCAAGAATCCCAACCTATGCCGTCGAACAGCTTTGAGCCGTCAACAAAATATACATTTTTATCGCCTAAGGCTAGTGCGTTATTATATGCTTCAAAAATTACTTCCTTGCGATGATTGAAGCCAGCAGGGAAAAGCTTAGCATCTGTCGCTGAAACAAAAATATAGGGAAGTGTTGGGTGATTTTTTCTAACCTTTGCATATATATCAGCAAGGGTAACCTTTAAATGCTCTGCGGTGGGTGCGTTATGGTCGTAATCGCAGATAAACACGCTCATATCAAGGCTTGCTAAATAGTCAGCCATAGTGCTTTCGCCTTTGCAGTTACCTGAAAAGCCAAGGTTAATATGGTCGATATTAAACATTCTGGTAATCATAGCGGGATATGCGTTGCCTGGGCGAGAAGTGCATCCGCCCTGTGTTATTGATGAGCCGTAAAATACCATAGGCTTAATATCGTTGTAATCATCAGCCTCAAGAAGAACGGCATCCTTATCAAGTGCTATGTATAATTCTTGAACTCCGTCATATAGTGGGAAATTTATGGTGTATTCAAATATTTGATCGTTGTAGGCGATATGGCAGTCATTAACCATTTTATCGGCTTTATAAATAGAAGAATAGCCTTCTTTCATACCAATAGGCGGCATAAAGGTATGGCAGTAGCAGTCGTATCCGTCAGCGCCTTTGGCATAGAGGTCAAAACCGCTTTCGCAAGCCAAGGTCATGTGACTCATCATTTCAACATTTTTCATAACTGCTTTAATACCAATAAAAGGGGAATTGGTTTTAAATTTAAGTCTACCGCCCGCAGTAAAGGGAGCAAGCAGAGCTACACCCTCAGAAACAGTATCGTAAACCTTTTTGGGCATACGTGTATACTGTGCCGTTTCTTCTTCATAGAAAATACCGAAAAGCTTAAATGGTTTAGTCTTAGCATCAAACCAAACAGCAGTCTCGGGAGCTACACCGTCAGAAATTTTTAGGTTTTTATCAATGTCACTGATTTTCATAAATTCCCCTCATTTATATGCTTTATTTATTTTTTTACAGCATCTACAATTCTTAGAATTGCAGGTGCCAATAAAAGATTTATAGTAAGCTCGGCAAGGAAGTTTCCGCCTGCGAGACCTAGGAACATATATTGTACTGTATTGCTAAAGCCACCTGCTACGCCCCATTCTGCTATGGCACTCATAAAGAAGGTTATGCAACCAAGGAAGAAGACACCTGTATTAACGAGGGGGCATACAACAGCGGCTGCTATAATCGCAAGGTAGCGATTATATTTTTCAAGAAATTTATATGTTAGCCCTGCGGCAAGTCCGCATAAGGTGCCTTTCAGCAGAACAGTAACTACCGTTCCGAATACATCAATACCGAGAAAAGCGGCAGCGTCACCACTCATAAGCACTACAACGCCGAATATAAAACCGAGCCATGCGCCAATTTTATAATCGCAAAGGGTAGCACCAATAACAATAGGAATGAGTACTAGCGAAATTGCAAAGGGGCCGAATCTGATGAATGTGCCGAGCAACTGCAATACTATTACAAGAGCAGTAAGTATTGCACCCAACACAAACTTTTGTGTTTGCTGTTTTGTGTTTGACATAAAATTACCTCCGATACTGTCCTTTGAAAAGGTACAGTTCATTAATATTTGCAAACTGCGCTGTTTTAATCAGGCAGAAAATGCCGTCAATGATTTTTTTCGTATATTTCTCTAAGACCTTCAAGAAGCAAATTTTCATTATATATTATATTGTTACTACAATGTTCGATAACCTCTTTTGAAAGGCCGCCTGTAGCGACAACTGTAGGCTCGGAGCCTAGCTCGTCAGCAATACGGTCAATAAGTCCGTCAAGCATAGCGGCGGTTCCAAATATTAAACCTGAACGCATACAGTCAACGGTATTTGTGCCGATTACTGAATTAGGAGCCGACAGGTCGATAGATGGAAGCTGTGCTGTGTTTTCACATAATGCTTTAAGGGTGAGTCTCACACCTGCGGCTATAGCACCGCCTAAAAAGGCACCGTTTTCGTCAATAACGCTAATGGTAGAAGCAGTGCCCATATCGATAACAATACAGGGCAGGGTATATTCAGAAATAGCACCTACAGCACCTGCAACCAAGTCTGCGCCAAGCTGTGCGGGATTATCAATTTTTATATTTAAACCCGTTTTAACACCGGGTCCTAAAGAAAGCGGTACTATATCACAGAGAAGCGAAACCGCACGGCAAACAGCACTACCCACACTAGGCACTACCGAAGAGACGATACAATCATCAACCTTAGTATAGTCCTGATTGTAAAGTGAAAGTATATTTTTAAATTGTGAGGCGTATTGATCCGATGTCATAGAATTATCGGTAGCAAGACGTGCGGTAAAGGTTAAAACCTTATCCTCGAAACCGCCTAAAGTTATATTAGTATTACCAATATCAATCGCAAGAAGCATATAAAAACCTCCTTTACATCAGTATTATAACTATTACCCTAGTTAAAATCAAGAGATTGTTTAAAAAAATGTTGACTTAAAAGAAAAAAACTGATATAATAACTCTCGCTAATGAAATTTTTTATTATTAGCTCCTTGCTTTGCAAAAAAATTGCAAGGCCAAATGTCCAGAAGGAGGTGCAACAAAATGACAGCTAAGTATGAGACAACCCTTATCTTTTCCGTAAAGAATGGTGACGAGGCAGTTGCTGCTTTAAAAGAGAAGTTCAACGACCTTATCGCTAAAAACGGCACTGTCGAGAATGTTGACGATTGGGGCAAGCGTCGTCTTGCTTATCTCATCAACGATGAGGCAGAGGGTTATTATGTATTCTACACTTTCACTGCAGATGCTTCTTTCCCTGCAGAGCTCGAGCGTGTAGCAGGCATTGACGAAAATGTTCTTCGTATAATGACCATTAAAAAATAACGGAGGAAAAAGAAAATGTTTAACATCGTAGTTTTAACAGGTCGCTTAACTGCAGATCCTGAACTTAAGACAACGCCTAACGGTATTTCCGTTACTTCATTTTCAATTGCCGTAGGAAGACGCTATCGCGCAGGTGAAGAGGCTCAGGCAGATTTCATCAATATTGTTGCTTGGCGTCAAACTGCTGAATTTATCAGCAAATATTTCAAAAAAGGTAGTATGATTGGTATAGAGGGCTCTATTCAAACCCGTAAATATACCGATAAGAATGGCAACAACCGCACAGCATTTGAGGTAGTTGCTAACAATGTTCAATTTGTAGAATCAAAGAGAGACGGTGCATCATCGGGCGCTGTTGTTAGTGAAAACGCTTCTTTCAGTAATGCTGATGCAAGCGATTTTGCAGAGATTGACAACGGTATGGATGATGATCTACCATTCTGATTCTCCCATCTTAAAATTTTAGGAGGAACTTTTCAATGGAAAAGATCGAGAGACCTGCTCGCAGAAAGGCACGTAAAAAGGTTTGCCATTTCTGTGCTGACAGAATAGAAGAAATCGATTATAAGGATGTAGCACGTCTTCGCAAGTTCGTTTCAGAGCGTGCAAAGATTTTACCTCGCCGTGCAACCAGCACTTGCGCAAAGCATCAGAGAGAGCTTACAACCGCTATCAAGCGTGCTCGTCAGATTGCTTTACTTCCTTATTCTAACGACTAATAAAAACTTAAAAGAGCTCGGAAAAATCCGAGCTCTTTTCTTATGTGTTTTTTATTATTCAACAATATCGTAACTAATCTTTGAATAAAATTTTGTGAATCCTAAATCGGCATCCTTGTTATAGATATTACTATCGGCAATATCTATAACAAAATAATCGGAAGTATCCTTATCTATACTAACGGTAGCGCTATTTTCCATAACCTTAGTTTCGGAGCAAGCAAAAATTTTGTTACCTTGTTCGTCATATAAAACAATTTCATAGGCTATATTTCTAATCATATGTTCAGTATTGTTTACGATATTTATTCTGATATCTGGTTCATTAGACTCTAAATAGTATCTGTACGGCTTTATATAAACGATTTTTTGATCCTTAACAGTTGTACCATATTCAGTATAGTCACCAGTCCAAGATCCGCCATCTTTATAACGGTATTTAGCGGTAGAAACATCGGTTACACGGCCGTTTTTATCGGTAGTGGTAATGGTGCTCGAATTCGTTTGTTGCGACAAAACATCGCTTGAAGTGTCTAAAGAATCAGAGGGATTTGAGGAACTACTGCTGTTTGAAGAAGGTTTAGAACTTTCTTCTTTTTTAGAAGTGTTGGAGTTTGTATTGCTTGACGCTTGTGAATTTTTGTTATCGTTACTGCTATTGTTGTTCTTTATAACAAGGCGTGTTATAGAATTTGTTGTATAAGCAGAAACAAAGGTGAGAATTACTGCAAGAGCAATGACTGCTATCTTCATAAGCAAAATTTTATTTTGCTTTTTTTCTTTTTCTTTTAACAAGATTGCAATATACGATTTAACACCTTTTAAAAATTCTTCGTATTCCTTTGTGCAAAAACAAAGCTTTTGATCTTGAGTGATTATGGTTGTTTCTTGCTTTTCACAATATTCGATAAAATCTGAAACGGATATTTGGAGGGATTCTTGTTCAATAGTTTTTGCAATATCGTATGTTGGCATATATTTATCGAATTTTTTAAGTTGTGTGCAGTGTACCGCAACCTTTGAGATGAATGTTTCACCAAGATTGTCACGGGCACAAGGGAAAAAGTCTACTATTTTTTGAAGATTAGATATTGAATCTTCCCATTTGGCATCGTTAATATCTGTAACTTTTTCTTCGGTTACAGTTTCAAAATCATAGAGTGAAGACTTTATACAGGATATAAAGTCTTGTTTTTTATCAATATTATGCTCTAATATTAAATTCACAATTTCTTCTGACTCTAAAAAAGCTGAAAAAAGCATTTTTAGGTCACAAGAATATATTTTTTCTGCGGTATTTAAAGCTTTGGGCGAAAAATTTTTGAAGGAATCAAACCAATTTTCGCCATATTTGGGATACAATGCGGCTTTAATTACAGTATACATACATTCTATTGCATCAGTTGTAATCAGTCTATAAACCGATTTGGCTGATGTCAAAAATGCAACTATATTCTTAATATCAGTATTTGGCATAAAAATCTCTCCAAAAAAATTATATTCTAATTGTACCTTTTTTGTCTTAAAATGTCAATATGATTTGATTTTTGTGTTTTTATGTGTTAATATTATACTGTATTATATTTTAAGGGGGATTGTCATGACTGAAATTGAGATACTTTTTAATTTTGCGATGTCTCTTTATAAGCAAAATGAAAAGGAAAAATTGAAAGAAGCGATAAAATTATTTACATCTGTTGCAGAATATGACACGCCCTCTGGTGAACTTTATTCACAAGCTCATTATTTTGCCGGAAAATGTTTTGAAAAGCTTGAAAAATATCATGAAGCTTTTGCTCATTTTGAACGTGCTTGTTCCTGTAATAAACCTGATGTATTTGCTATCAATTCTTTAGGTATATGCTATTATAGCGGTATCGGTATTGAATTGGATTATAATATGGCTTACGCCTGCTTTTCAAAAGCTGCTAAACTTGGATACGATAGGGCACAGTATAATGCGGGACTTTGTCATTATTATAAGGAAATTGAAGGGAAATCTTACGAAAAGGCTTTTAATTATTTTCTTAGCGCTCATAATCAAAAACACCTCAATTCAACCGAAATGGTAGCTTTATGTTATGCCAACGGCAAAGGGGTAGAAAAAAGTTTTGAAAAGGCTTACGAATATATTCTTTTAGCAGATCAAAAAAAGGATTCGGTTAAGAATAGCCTTATTGAATATTCTGCTAAAACAGGTAGGCTTAAAGAGGCTAAAAACTATATAGATGATATTTTAAAGACCGAAGATAGTTCTTCTAGCCTCTTTAAAAATGCAAAAAAACAATTAAAAGAAATTGATTCGAATTTAATTCCTAAAGCACTTGAACAAGATTTGTGTATGGAACCTAATTCTTTTCCGAATATAAACTATTTAACCGAAAAATACGGTTCTTTTGATAAAGAGTTTATTTATGATACAGCTATAGCAAAAGAGAACTTAGGAGAAATAAAATTAGCTATTCAGTTTTATGTTATTGCGGCAGCAAGCGGTTCTAAAAAAGCACTTTATACACTTAATAATATGGCGGTAACCGACACCTTGTATTTTAGTAATATTATGGATTATAGCGGGGAGGAGAAGGGTAATGGCTGAGGATAAAAATTCTCTTTATAACAGAATTATAAGAGCAGAAAACAACTCTGCAGTTATTCAAAACATACTTCTTGTTGATATTTGTCCTTTCCTTACTCGTCTTGTAAAGGCCTTAATTTACAATGATAATTTAAAATGCATATCTGAAAAAGAGCAGTTGAGGTTATGGGAGATAAATAAAATATACCTTGAAGATATTGCGAATCTTAGAAAAAATCCTCCAACAAGAAGCGAAAATGTTTTATTTGATGAGAAAATAGAAAAATTTGCATCTGGCAGACCGATCAATCAATTAAAACAACAAGGCATAGCCGAAAAAACAAAATGGCTACCTTTTGATTATGATGATATTGATGTTGCTGCATTTGTTAAAATTTTTAATTATCGTATAGATGACCCTATTACGATAAATACAAATTTTGAAAAATTTTTAAGTGTGAGGACAGGACTCCTTTTTTATAGAAATAAATACGGTGGACATCCTACAGCAAATGTACGCAAAAATTGCTCTGCTGCTGATGTTATAAAAGCAATAGACGCTATCAAAAAACCGGTAGATGATTTGATAAAAGATATGAATAAGATGATGGTATGCTCAACGCCTAAGAAAAATCAAGAGGCGTTAGAGATTTTTGATGAAATGTCGAAATTTCTTAAAAATATTGCTACGACCATTAAGCGTATTTGTAATTGTACAATTAAAAAGAATAACGAAAAACTGTATGATGCTAAAACTCTTTATCCTTATTATGTTTTTTTAGCTTATCCGAACGCCAAAAGCGATAAATACCGTAGATTTTGTAACGATGTGTTGCGTACAGACCATGCACGAGGCGATAAACCTATTTTTGTTGATGAAGGTACAATTTCCTATCTTAAAAACCTTTCGATGTCAAAAGAACAAGAAATAGGGGCAGAGGCAAAGAAAACATGTAAAGAATTGTTTGAACCGATGCAAAGAGAGGGAACTCTTAAGGTTTTAAGGTTAAGCGAAAAAGAGCAACCTGTGGGATATATTGATCTTAATTCCACAAACAAGGTAGAAACCTTACTTGAAAACTTGCGTAAGGTAGAAGGAAATATCTGCGTTATTACTGACGATATTGAACTCGCTGATGAAATATGGAAATTTAATTCCAATGAGGAAATTAAAAATTGTTCAGCAGTAGCGATGCGGGTTTATAATAAGGAAAAAGTAGTGCCGTTTTATAAATAAATTTAAAGGATTGTTTTTATGGAACAAACACCTATAATAATTGCAATTCCTCAGGAAAATGAGCAAATCTTTTGCGAGGAAAATGGAATAGTTTCAAGCTATGTATTAGGCAAACCACTTTCTGATGGCGGCGAGGGTACGATATATCCCGCTACAGGCGGAAAGGTGTATAAAATATACAAGCAAAACCGTCTTACCGAATATAGCATTTCAAAACTCAGAGCCATGATTGCGGAAAGTCCTGTGCTTGACGATAATATTTGTTGGCCGCAAGGTCTTGTTTTGGAACCAAGTGAAAAAAGGGTAGTTGTTGGTTGCGTTATGCGTAGAATAGATACCCATAATAAAGAGGTTTGTACCCTTGATGCATTTGTAAATTCAATACATTTTTTAGCAAAAGAGTGGAATTGGGATAGAACTACACTTGTAAGACTTTGCATAAGAATAATTGAAACCTTCCGTTGCCTGCATAAAAACGGAATTTTAATGGGTGATGTTAATTTAAGTAACATTTTAGTTCATAAAAATTGCAGAGTTTATTTTATTGATACAGATAGCTATCAATTTGGCGATTTTTTATGCCTTGTCGGTGTTACTGAGTTTGTTTCTCCCAGAATACACCGTCTTGGGAAATCTTTTAATAAGGTTAAAAGAACTATTGAGGATGAGAATTTTGCTATAGCCTGCTTATTGTTTAAAATACTCTTCTTAGGTTCTTCGCCGCTTCCTTCGGGTAATGTAGGTGATGTATCTGATATTTTGAACAATCAATTTAAGTTTAAATCTGACAGAACTATTTCTTTACAGGATAATCTTATCTGGTTTAATCTTACCGAAAAAATGCGTGTCGCTTTCACAGACGTATTTACAAAAGAGACATATCCTGATGATAGCCAGTGGTTTGATTTACTTAGCGAGCTTTATTCTTATATGAGTGCTAACTATCTTTCAACCGAAATATATCCTTCCCAGGCAATTGATTTTAAAGATTTTGGTAAGATAAAGTTTCAAAAAGCATACTGCATAAATTGCGGTTCTCAATATGAAATTTATCCGGGAAGTACAGAGCATCTTTGTAGCGCCTGTCAGGGAATTCGCTACGATAATCGCAAGCGAATAGTTAAAGTTCGTTGCAAAAAATGTCACAAGGTCTTTACTGTTAATCCTTGGGATACCCGCGAAATAGATACAGATGATATTTTATGTCCCGATTGTGATAACAATGTAAGTTTTCCACCAAAAGAGTTGTCGAGTGTGGATGAACTTGAAACTGCTTTTAATAAAATAATAAAAAACCTCGATATTAAAGAAACGGAGAAACTGATATAATGGCAAAAATATTTTTGGAGCAAACCGATTATAATACCAATAAAACTCCGCGACTTCCAATATGTATATGTATTGATGTATCATCAAAGGTTTCAGCTATAAATTTAACTGAAATAACAACCTTTATTAATGACCTTTCAAACCATATTTTAAATAACATTGAATGTGCTTCAAAGGTGCAGCTTTGTGTTGTTGCATTCGCAAATAAGACTGAGATTGTTTCGGGCTTTAAAGCGGTGGATGCCACACCTTTTACTGTCACAGGTAGTGAAGAACAACCTGATCTTGACACAGCTCTGAGAAAATGTGCGGATTTGTTTAATGCACAGATAGAAACATACAGAGAAAAGGGTATCAGTTATTATCTTCCCGAACTTTTGTTAATAAGCAGCGGTGTTACAACAACTGATATTACAGAAACAGCCAATCGTCTTCGTAATGCACAAAATTCGAAGTATTTGAGTCTAATGCCTTTCAAAATAGGAGAAGCACCTGCTATAGAACTTGAAAAACTTACAGAAAGCGGAAGGGTATATACCATAGAACATAAAGATTTTTCAAAACTTTTCGATTGTATGAAAAGCGGTATAGAACTACTTTCTGCTTCAAGTGCGGCGGCCTGCAACAGCCTTGAGTCACAGATGGTTGGATGGGAACAATTTTTTAAAAAGGATGACGATTTGTGAAAGTAGCAACTGCCTCTGTTACGGGAAAAACTCATATTGAAACCAAAATTGATTGTCAGGATATAATCAAAAAGTATATCGGCGAAAATAGCTGTGTAACCGTTCTGTCTGATGGTGCAGGCTCTAAAAAATACGGCAGACGTTGTGCTGAGATTTTGTGTGATGCAGTAGTTGATTATTTTAAAGAGGGAATAGGCAAATTCAATTCGGAAAAATTTATAACAAGGTTGTTGTTTACTCTTTCAAACCACGATTTAGACGAGAAAAATTCAGGTGCAACACTGCTTTTTACAGTTGTAGATGGTGATAATTTTTTAATTGGACATCTTGGCGACGGAGTTATCATAGAGGGGATAGATACCAAATTTAAGGCGGTATCCTTGCCCGAAAACGGTCATCTTGCGAATCTTACCTATTTTCTACCTTCCTCAGATGTATATGAGCATTTCAGATATGCATTAGGAAAAATTACGAAAAACACCATTTTTATAATGGCGAGTGATGGTGTTTCAGATCTTTTATACGATCCAAAAACCAACATCGGTTATTCTGCTTGCGAAAGAATAGCCGAATGGGTAGAGGAATATTCCGAAACGGAATGTGCTGAGATTTTAAAAGATAATTTAAAAGAGATTTTTTCTAATTATAGTAGTGATGATTTGAGTATAGCGGTCATCAAACCGTAAGTGCATAAAAAATACTTGACAAAGCATTTTTTAGGTGGTATAATCACTGCATAATATTTTTAAATGCGTTGAAGAAATTATTTGTTTTAAAGTAGGTTTTTCAGAGAGTCGGCGTTTGCTGCAAGCCGATATTCCGTTTAAAGCAAAGTCTCGTTTCGGAGCAGAGTTTCTGAAATTGAAGTAAGAAACTACGGAGGGTCCCGTTATCGTAACCGAGGGCTTGTTTGAGCCTTGCTGAGTGACTGTTTTTATGCAGTAATTATGGGTGGTACCACGGATTTTTTAAATTCGTCCCTAGGGTTTATTTAAACCTTAGGGATTTTTTGTTTTTAATTCATTTTAGGAGAAGTGATTATTATGAAAAAAATTCTTTTTTCCGATGCAACCTTAGTTCTTGCGAAAAACCTTTCTTTTAAGGAGAAAATTGAAATTTCAAGACAGCTTGAAAAACTAAATGTTTCTGCTATAGAACTAGGTGAAATATTAAATATTAAGAGTGATACCCTACTTGTTAAAACAATAGCATCTATTGTTAAGAATAGCGTTATTTCAGTTTCTGCAGGATATACAAAAGAGGGTGTTGATAATGCTGCAAATGCATTAGTTACAGCGAAAAAACCTCGTATTAGAATTGAAATACCTGTTTCAACAGTTGGAATGGAGTATACCTGTCATATAAAGGCACCCAAAATGATTGAAATCACAAAAGAGCTTGTTACTTTTGCAAAACAGAAGGGTGTCGAGGTTGAATTTTGTGCTTTAGATGCAACCCGTGCAGAAGAAGATGTTTTAAAAGGAGCAATTATAACTGCTGCGGATGCCGGAGCTGATGTTGTCACCGTTTGTGATACATCTGATGAGATGTTGCCTGAAAAGTTCGGCGAGTTTATAGAGGTAATAGCTTCTTATATTAAGGATTCAAAGACAAAGCTTTCTGTGAATTGCAATAATAAAAACGGATTGGCTGCCGCAAAGGCTATTACCGCTGTCGGAAAGGGTGCTGATATTGTCACTACTGATGCTATCGGTCAGACCATTCCTCTTGAAAATATGGCAGAAATTGTTCGTAACTGCGGTGAAAGTAATGGCTTTAGCAGTGATATTAAATATACCGAACTTAAGCGTATAATTAAGCAGATTAACTGGATTTCTGGCGATTCTAGAAACGAAAATAGTGTTGTTACTGTTGCTGATTCTTTTAATAGTGAAATTGCTCTAGAAAAATCCGATAATGCAGATACGGTTATGTCGGCTGTATCAAAGCTCGGTTATGACCTAACTGAAGAGGATTCTGTTAAGGTTTACGAGGAGTTTTTGCGCGTGGCAGAAAAGAAGAGCGTAACAAACAGAGAGCTTGAGGCTATAGTTGCAAGCGTTGCATTACAGGTTCCTCCAACATATAAGCTTGTAAGCTATGTCATTAACAACGGTAACATTATTGCTGCTTCAGCACAAATAACTCTCGAAAAAAATGGTGAAAGATTACAGGGAATATGTATAGGTAACGGTCCTGTCGAGGCTTCTTTCTTTGCACTTGAACAAATTATCGGTTTCCACTATGAACTTGATGATTTCCAAATTCAATCGGTAACCGAGGGCAAAGAGGCAGTTGGAAGTGCCATTGTAAAGCTTCGTTCAAACGGAAAGCTTTATTCGGGTAACGGTATTTCAACCGATATTATGGGTGCTTCTATAAAGGCATATATTAATGCGGTAAATAAGATAGTATACGAGGAGGGAATTCGATGAAATTTTCTTTTTCAACTAAAGGTTGGGACTGTTCGTTTCAGGAATTTTGTCAAGTAGCTAAAGATTTGAAATTTAAAGGAATAGAGCTTCACGATATCCATAACAAACATTTCACTGAAAGAGACGGTGCTTTCTTTGGTGATTTGGCTCATGCAACGCTTAGAAATCTTTATGAGCAGAAGTTGCAGATTCCCTGTATTGATACGGTTTGTGATATTTCTGATATTAAAAATGAAAAATCCTGTATAGAGGAAATCAATGCTTGTATCGATATAGCGGAACGTCTTCATATACCTAATGTAAGAATCAGGGCTAAGCAGACCGAAAATCCTGAAGAATTAACTAAAAACAGTATAGAAATAATTGCTAAGGTTTTAAAAACAGCAGAGCAAAAGGGCGTAATATTAGTTGTTGAGAGCTCGGGTATTTATAGTGATACCGCCCGTCTTCGTGACCTCTTAGAGCATTTTGCTTGTGATAATATTGCGGCTTTATGGGATATGTATTGGACCTTTTTTTATGCAAAAGAAGAGCCTGAAACAACAATAAAGAATTTAGGCGCTTATGTTTGCCATGTTCATATTAAGGACTCAGAAGAAAACGGCGAATTTTGTTTAATGGGCGAGGGAAAAATGCCCATAAACGACATGATGTTGGCACTTCGCTCGGTTAATTACGATGGCTTTATATCTTTAGAATGGGATCCTGAGTGGTGCAAAGAGCTTCAAGATATGGAGATTGTACTGTCGCAGTTTGTAAATTATATGCGACAGTTTGGTGATACTTCTAAGGCAAAATCTAACCTTTATTATAACCGTGCCCATACAGGTAAATATGTTTGGGAGAAGGATAGGCTAATTGATGCTACCTTCTCGGATGTGCTTGACCGTATGGTTGAGGAATTCCCTGACCAATATGCATTTAAATATACAACGCTTGATTACACCAGAACATACAGCGAGTTTAGAGACGATGTTGATAATTTCGCACGTTCTCTTATTTCTTTAGGTGTAAAGGCGGGAACACACGTAGCTGTTTGGGCAACCAATGTTCCCCAGTGGTATATTGCTTTCTGGGCTACCGTTAAGCTAGGTGCGGTACTTGTAACAGTGAACACTGCATATAAAATTCATGAAATCGAATATTTACTTCGTCAGTCTGATACACATACCCTCATTATGACCGAGGGTGCTAAGGACTGCCATTACGGACAGATTGTTGCTGAGCTTTGTCCAGAGCTAGAGACGATAAAAGCAGGGGAGAGCTTGCACGCAAAAAGACTTCCGTTCTTGCGTAATGTAATAACCGTAGGCTATAAGCAAAAGGGTTGTCTTACATGGGAAGAAGCATCTGAACGTGCTGTTCAGGTGCCAATTAGCGAGGTTTACCGCAGAGCTGCTTTGGTCCAAAAGGACGATGTTTGTAATATGCAGTATACATCGGGTACAACAGGCTTCCCTAAGGGCGTAATGCTTACACATTATAACGTTGTAAATAACGGTAAATATATCGGTGACCGCATGGAATTATCCACTGCTGACCGTATGATGATTCAGGTGCCGATGTTCCACTGTTTTGGAATGGTGCTTTCTATGACTGCATCAATGACACACGGCGCTACTATGTGTCCGCTGCCATATTTCTCTGCAAAATCGGCACTCGCTTGTGTAAATTCAGAGCATATTACCGCGTTTAACGGTGTTCCTACAATGTTTATAGCTATGATGCAGCATCCTGATTTTGATAAGACCGACTTTTCATATATAAGGGTTGGAATTATGGCGGGCGCAAACTGTCCTGCAGACCTTATGAAAAAAGCTACTGAGGTTATGAATATGAAGGAAATAGTTTCGGTTTACGGTCAAACCGAAGCTTCTCCCGGCTGTACAATGAGTAGTTATTTTGACCCTATTGATGTTCGTACCGAAACGGTTGGTAGCGCTTTTGCCAATGTTGAGTGTAAAATTATAGACCCCGAAACAGGCAAAGAGTGTCCTATTGGCACAAACGGTGAGTTTGTAGCAAGAGGCTACAACATTATGAAGGGCTATTATAAGATGCCTAAGGCTACCGCAGAGGCTATTGATGAAGACGGTTGGCTTCACACAGGCGACCTTGCTTGCGAGGATGAAAACGGCAATTACCGCATAACCGGAAGACTTAAGGATATGATAATCCGCGGTGGCGAAAACATCTATCCTAAGGAAATAGAGGAATTTATATACACCTGTCCTAAGGTTCGTGACGTTCAGGTTATCGGTGTTCCTGATAAACAGTACGGTGAAGAAATAATGGCGCAGATTATACTTAAAAAAGGCGAGAGTATGACCGAACAGGAAATGAAGGAATATATTATGGCGCATATGGCTCGCCATAAGGTGCCTAGATATATTGAGTTTGTTGACAGTTTCCCGATGAATGCTGCAGGCAAAATACTAAAGTATAAGATGCGTGAAGAAGCAATAGAAAAGTTGAACTTAAAGGATTGATTTTGAGTTGGTAAACGGAAAATATTTTACCATAGATGCACATTGTCATATATATCCCGAAAAAATTGCCGCACCTGCTATAAACAGTACCGATAATTTTTACGATACCGTTTCGTACGGCAAGGGAACCGTTGAGGATTTGCTTTATCAAAATGCTCTGTCGGGTGTGGATAAATGCATTGTTCAATCGGTGGCAACAACACCTAAACAGGTAAGAAGTATAAATAATTTTATCGCAAACGAAGTAGAAATGCATAAGGAGTCACTTATAGGCTTTGGCACAATGCACCCTGAGAGTGAAGATTTAAAAGGGGATATAGAGCATTTGCTTTCTTTAGGCCTTAAAGGTGTCAAACTGCACCCCGATATTCAAAGGTTTAAGCTAGATGATTATCGTTGCCTTAAAATTTATGAGCTTTGTGAACAAAACAATCTTGTGTTATTGGTTCACGCAGGGGACAATCGATACGATAATTCAAATCCTAACAGACTTCGTCCAATAGCCGAAATATACGATAAACTTAAAATAATTGCGGCACATTTGGGCGGTTGGTCGGTATGGAAGGAAGCTTACAAACAGCTGTCAGATCTTGAAAACATCTATGTTGACTGTTCTTCAAGCTTTTATTATGTTAAACCCGAGGAGGCAAAAAAAGTAATAAGAGCATATGGTGCTGATAAGGTGCTTTTTGGCACCGATTATCCTATGTGGTGCCCAAAAAGCGAACTGGATATATTTTTATCTCTTGGCCTAACTGATGAAGAAAACAGAAAAATTTTAGGTGAAAATGCAAAAAAACTTTTAAACCTCTAAAAAGTTTAAGCTCTCTGCAAAAAAAGCAGAGAGCTTAAAAAATAATTTATTAATCTTTTTTCTTGTTACGATTTTGATACAGATCGTTTATAAATTTCATTGCAGCGTCGGTGTTTTCTTGTGGCAGAATTCGTAAAATCCTTAATAGATTAGCTTCCTCTATTGTTATTGGAAATAAATCCGAGGTATCAAGGAGATAAGAATCATTTGCTCTTAATATAGGATTTGAAGGAGGCGGCGCAGAGAAATCGAGCACCTGATCTTTTAGTAAACGTTCAACCTGAATTTTATAAATTTCAGCTAATTTTTCAAGCAACTCTATAGAAGGATTACCGCTTCGCTCAATTCGTGCATAATTGCTACGCGCCATACCCAACATATCCGCAATCTGTTCTTGTGTGAAGCCTGCGTTTTTACGATAAGCCGCCATTCTACGATTTATCGGTTTGACTTCCCTTCCCAGAAGAACCCCTCCCTTATTTTGTTCTTGACTTAAAGCCTTGCTATATGTATAATAATTTAGCAACCTAATTACTCGCTGAAGTGGCTCAGTTGGCAGAGCAGCTGATTCGTAATCAGCAGATCGTGGGTTCGAGTCCCATCTTCAGCTCCAAAAAGGAAAATACTTGGATTTCAAGTGTTTTCCTTTTTCTTTTTTAAGTAACATCATTATACATTGTTTGACTAAAATTGTCAAGAATAGCTAAAAAATGATATGTAGTTTATTACCAATACAGGAAATTCTAAAAAACTTTAAAAAAAGAAAAAATTTTTGTTTACATAAGAGATGAAAAGTGCTATAATTTATCTGTATGAGATTGCCCTGATGAAAATCACGTTAACGCTCTCTCACGAATATTATTTAGGAGGAATTTTTGTGTCTAGAAAATTCAAGACAATGGACGGTAATAACGCTGCGGCTTATGTATCTTATGCATTTACCGAAGTTGCAGGTATTTATCCTATTACACCGTCCAGCCCTATGGCAGATTATGTTGACCAGTGGTCAGCACAAGGACTAAAAAACATATTTGGTACAACCGTAAAGGTTTCTGAAATGCAGTCTGAAGCAGGCGCTGCAGGTACAGTTCACGGCTCACTTAACGCCGGTGCTCTTACCACCACCTACACAGCTTCTCAGGGCCTTTTACTTATGATCCCAAATATGTATAAAATCGCAGGTGAGTTACTTCCTAGCGTGTTCCACGTTTCTGCACGTTGCGTAGCTTCACATGCTCTTAACATTTTTGGTGACCATTCAGACGTTTATGCTTGCCGTCAGACCGGTTTTGCTATGCTCGCTGAAACAAACACTCAAGAGGTTATGGACCTCGGTGCAGTAGCACACCTTGCAGCTATCAAGGGCAGAGTTCCTTTCCTTAACTTCTTTGATGGTTTCCGTACTTCTCACGAAATCCAGAAGATTCAAGTTTGGGATTTTGAAGACCTTAAAGAAATGTGTGATATGGATGCTGTTGATGCGTTCCGTAAGCGTGCTTTAAATCCTGAGCATCCTGTAATGCGTGGTTCTCACGAAAACGGCGATATATTCTTCCAGCACAGAGAGGCTTGCAACAAGTATTATGATGCAGTTCCAGGTATTGTTGAAGAATATATGGACAAGGTTAATGCTAAGCTCGGTACTGATTATAAGCTCTTTAACTACTATGGCGCTCCTGACGCTGAGTATGTAATGATCGCAATGGGTTCCATCTGCGACGTTGCAGAAGAGGTTATTGATTATATGTTAGCAGCCGGTAAAAAGGTTGGTCTTATCAAGGTTCGCCTTTACCGTCCTTTCTCTGCAGAGAAGTTCGTTGCCGCTATTCCTGAAACTGTTAAGAAGATTGCTGTTCTTGACAGAACTAAGGAGCCAGGCTCTCTCGGTGAGCCTCTATACCTAGACGTTGTAGCTGCATTAGCAGGTATGGGCAGAAAGGTAGATACAGTAGTAGGCGGTCGTTACGGTTTAGGCTCTAAGGATACTCCTCCTTCAAGCATATTTGCTATTTTCAATGCATTAGAGAATGGCAACATTAAGCACAACTTTACACTTGGTATCGTTGATGACGTTACAGGTCTTTCTCTTCCTGAGGAAGAAGCTCCAAACACTGCAGCAGAAGGCACAATCGAGTGCAAGTTCTGGGGTCTTGGTGGCGACGGTACTGTTGGTGCTAATAAAGACTCTATCAAGATTATCGGTGACCATACCGATAAGTATGTTCAGGCATACTTCCAGTATGACTCTAAGAAGACCGGTGGTATCACAATTTCTCACTTGAGATTCGGTGATAAGCCAATCAAGAGCCCATACTATATCAATAAGGCAGACTTTGTTGCTTGTCACAACCCATCTTATGTAATCAAGGGTTACAAGATGGTTAACGATGTAAAACCGGGCGGTGTATTCCTTATCAACTGCCAGTGGACTCCTGAAGAGTTATCAGAGCATATGCCTGCTGAAGCTAAGCGGTATATCGCTAAGAATAATATTCAGCTTTACACAGTTAACGCTATTGACCTTGCAGCACAAATCGGTCTCGGTAAGAGAACAAATACCGTTTTACAGTCTGCATTCTTCTCACTTTCTAAGGTTCTCCCTGCAGAAGAAGCTATCGGCTATATGAAGGAAAAAGCTCAGAAGTTCATGAAGAAGGGTAAAGAAATCGTTGAAATGAACGAGAAGGCTATTGATGCAGGTGCTACCGCTTACGTTAAGGTAGAGGTTCCTGCTGACTGGGCTAATGCAACTGATAATACTACAGCTGCTGCTAAGTCAGAGGCTACCAAGCTTGATAAGATGGTTGACGGCATTATGAAGCCTGTAGCTCTTATGAACGGTGACGCTCTTCCTGTTTCTGCATTCGTAGATCACGCTGACGGTACCTTCGAGCACGGTGCTTCTGCACACGAGAAGCGTGGCGTTGCAGTTATGGTTCCTGAGTGGAACAATGAAACCTGTATCGGTTGTAACAAGTGTTCATTTGTTTGTCCTCACGCTACTATCCGTCCTTATGCATTATCTGCTGAAGAGATGGCTAACGCTCCTGCTGATACTAAGGTTGCAGTTAAGGAGAAGCTCGTTACAAATAAGGGTTACTCTTATGTTATGACCGTTTCTCCGCTTGACTGTATGGGTTGCGGCGTTTGCGTTGGCGAATGTCCTACAGCATCTCTCAAGATGGTTCCACAAGAATCACAGCTTAAAGAACAGGCAGTATTTGATTACTGTGTTGCTAATGTTACCGAAAAAGACGGTATTGCAACCGATGCTAACGTAATTTCTTCACAGTTTAAGAAGCCATTACTTGAATTCTCAGGCTCTTGCGCAGGTTGTGCAGAAACAGCCTATGCTCGTCTCGTAACACAGCTCTTTGGCGACAGAATGTATATCTCTAACGCAACCGGATGCTCTTCAATTTGGGGCGGTCCTGCTGCTACATCTCCATATACTGTTAATGCTAAGGGTCAGGGTCCTGCTTGGGCTAACTCACTCTTCGAAGATAACGCTGAACACGGCTATGGTATCTATTTAGGTCAAAAAGCTATCCGTTCAGGTCTTATCGATAGCATTAAGGAAATGGCAGAGTCTGATAAGGCTTCAGCTGAATTCAAGGCTGCTGTTGAAAACTTCCTCGCAACTGCTGAGGATGGTGCTAAGAACGGTGCAGCTACCGATGCACTCGTTGCTGAACTTGAAAAGGCTGCTGCAGAGGGTTGTCCTACAGCTCCTGCTATCCTTTCTAAGAAAGAATACCTCTCCAAGAAGTCCGTTTGGATCTTCGGTGGTGACGGTTGGGCATACGATATCGGCTTCGGCGGTCTTGACCACGTTCTCGCTTCCGGCGAAGACGTAAACATCATGGTATTCGATACCGAGGTTTACTCTAACACCGGTGGACAGGCGTCCAAGTCCTCCAACATCGGTCAGGTTGCACAGTTCGCTGCTGCAGGTAAGGCTATCGGCAAGAAGAATCTCGCTGAAATCGCTATGTCCTACGGTTACGTATACGTTGCTCAGGTTGCTATGGGCGCTGACATGAATCAGCTTCTCAAGGCTCTTACCGAGGCTGAAGCATATCCCGGACCGTCCATCATCATCGGTTACGCTCCTTGCGAAATGCACGGACTTAAGGGCGGTATGACCAACTGCCAGCAGGAAATGAAGCGCGCGGTTGACGCAGGCTACTGGCATCTCTTCCGCTTCAATCCCGCTGCTAAGCAGGAAGGCAAGAATCCCTTCACGCTGGATTCCAAGGCTCCCTCGGCATCTTATCAGGACTTCATTATGAGCGAGGCTCGCTATGCGCGTCTGGCACAGTCCTTCCCCGAAAGAGCGGCTGAGCTCTTTGAGAAGGCCGAGGCAAACGCAAAGGCGAAGTACGAGCGTCTTGTGAAGCTTGGCGAGTTCTACAAATAAGATTTGTTCCCCAAGGAGCGACGGTATTTTACCGTCGCTCTTTTTTTATAAAAAAGCAGAAAAACAAACGGAAAATTCGGCATAAATGAAAAGTGCCTAAAAAACAGGTTGACAAAAGCCGCAAATGTGTTATAGTGAAACTGAAATAATATTTTCATGTAAGGAGGAAATCATGAAACAAAAGGTGATCGTTTGGCTTTTGCTTTTGGCGACGGTTTTTTGCTCTTTTCCCTT
>JAZNJD010000009.1:0-100291 GCA_045577835.1 Acutalibacteraceae bacterium
GAGGGCAAATAAAAAGCCCCTTTAGGGGCAGCCGGTGAAAGAGTTGCGGTTGGCAAACCTTTCGACGAGCCTATAGGCTCGGCCGGTCTTGTGCCCTAAGGGGGCAGTGCATACTACCGGCACGGCCGGTAGTTATGATTAAAACACTTGATTTTTTTTAAATTGTGATATATAATATTATCAAATCACGATTTAGTAAATCACGTTTTGAATTTACGGAGGTTTTGATATGTTTATTGGAAGAGAAGCAGAATTAAAGTTCCTTCAGGATAAATTTGATAATGAGAATGGTCAGCTTGTTGTTCTTTATGGCAGACGTCGTGTGGGCAAGACCGAAACATTAAGAGAGTTTTGTAAAGGAAAACAGCATGTGTTTTATTCCTGCACGCAAAGTACCGATAAAGTTCAGCTTTCCAAATTCTCAAAGCATATTCTGAAAGAGGATATCCCTGCAAAACAATATATTTCCGAGTTTGCCGATTGGGAGAGTGCTTTTCGTTCTGTTTTAGATTTTCCTTTTGGAGCTCAAAAGAAACTGCTTATCATAGATGAGTTCCCGTATATGTGTAAAGGAAATAAAAGTATCCCTTCTGTGCTGCAAAATCTTTGGGATGCTGAACTTAAAGATAAAAATGTAATGATTGTATTGTGCGGTAGCGCAATGAGTTTTATAGAGAAAGAATTACTTGCCGAAAAAAATCCGCTTTACGGAAGGGCAACAGGCATTTATAAAATGACCGAGATGGGTTTTTATGATGCGGTTAAATTCTTCCCGAATTATTCGGATAGAGATAAGGTATTGGCATATTCCATACTTGGCGGTATTCCGCATTATCTTCGCCAGTTTAGTTCAAAGCTTTCATTAGCGGAGAATATTAAGAGAAATATCCTAACTAAAGGCTCAGTTTTGTATAGCGAGGTTGATTTTTTACTTCATCAAGAACTTCGTGAAACCCCGATATATAACTCTATTATTGAAGCGGTAGCTCTTGGCAATACAAAGCTTAATGACATCAGCCAAAAATCTCTCGTAGAGGACACGTCAAAAACAAGCGTATATCTTAAAAATCTTATCGAGCTTGGAATTGTTGAGCGTGAGTTTTCAGTCGATTCCAAAAGCAAGGAAAAAGCCAACTCCAACAGAGGCACTTATCGCCTGACCGATAATTTCTTTAGATTTTGGTACGCATTTGGTTTTACAAATTTTTCTCAGCTTGAAGACGGCGATGTAGACGGCGTTTATGATTATGTTATTGCACCGGCACTGCACGAATTTGCATCCTTTATCTTTGAAGATGTGTGCAAAGAGTTTGTAAGAGAGAAGCAAAAGAAAAACGAACTGCCTTTCCGTTATTCAAAAATGGGCAGATGGACAGGAAAAACTACAGTGCGTGATAAGGATGCACCCAAAGGCGTTAGAGTTGCTGAAACCGAAATTGATATCCTCTGCATCGGAAAGGGTGGCAAGGAGTATTTGGTTGGTGAGTGTAAGTTCAAAAATACACCATTCGATTATTCTGAGTATCTTGATACAGTTACCAAACTGACACCACTTAAAGAGACTGCAAAATTTTATTACGCTCTTTTCTCTGAATCAGGGTTCGATGACAATGTTGTATCAGAGGCAGATAATAATGACAATATTACGCTCTATAATCTAAATCAAATCGCAAATTACAAATGACAAGTAATTTACAGTTATTGTCAGTTGACCGAAGACTCCAAAAAAAGTATAATTTTTAGTAGATAATTTATAGGACATTAAGAGGATGGATAAAAGTTCATCCTCTATGTATATTACTTTTTCGCCATTCTATAATCATTCCAATGATAATAGGTGAAATACGAAGATATTTGCGAGATAATAATTCGGTAAGGGTTAGTCGTTCCATAAAGGATACTGCGTATAAAGCTATGCAAGCTAAGGAAAGACTTATGCTTAAGGAACAAAGAGAACCAACTATTACAGAAATCGCAGAAGAAATTGGTATGAAGAAATCAGATGTAGTAATAGCGCTTGAAAGTATAG
Source organism: Acutalibacteraceae bacterium (assembly GCA_045577835.1). Lineage (GTDB taxonomy): Bacteria > Bacillota > Clostridia > Oscillospirales > Acutalibacteraceae > UBA737. The sequence goes on from JAZNJD010000009.1 coordinate 2,030, forward strand.
TTGAACCTGTATCGCTATACGATCCTGTATATTCAGACAGTGGAGATACGGTCTTTTTACTCGACCAGGTAGGAGATAATAACGATGACAAGAATTGGCTTGATGAGATGTTTTTAAAGGATTCTATAAAAAAACTAACTGAAAGAGAAAAAACTATATTAACACTTAGGTTTATGCAAGGAAAAACACAAATGGAAGTTTCAAAAGAAATAGGTATTTCACAGGCGCAGGTTTCGCGTCTTGAAAAAAATGTAATTGACAGGATTAGAAGTTAAATTTATAAAAAACACTTCTCATTATCCGTTGACAAAGATGGCAAAAGGTTATATAATAATCAAGATATTATGTATATTAAGGATGTTGAGATTATGGAATGGACCTCACTTAATGATCTTAGAGAAAAATATCTTTCTTTTTTTGAATCTAAAGGTCACTTAAGATTAAATAGTTTTTCACTAGTACCTGATAATGACAAATCACTATTATTGATAAACTCAGGTATGGCACCTATGAAAAAATACTTTACGGGCGAGGTAACACCGCCACGCAATAGGGTTACAACCTGTCAAAAATGTATCCGCACGCCCGATCTCGAGCGTGTGGGTTATACTGCCCGTCACGGTACATATTTTGAAATGCTAGGTAATTTCTCCTTTGGAGATTATTTTAAAAATGAGGCTATTCCGTGGGCGTGGGAATTTTTGACAAAAACGCTTGAAATCCCTGAAAATTTGCTTTGGCCATCTGTTTATGAAGAAGACGATGAGGCTTATGCTATCTGGCGCGATGTAATAGGTGTTCCCGAAGAGCATATCGTAAAGTTAGGTAAAGCAGATAACTTCTGGGAGCATGGTACAGGCCCTTGCGGTCCTTGTAGCGAGATTTATTTTGACCGTGGCGAAAAATATGGTTGTGGTTCTCCCGATTGCAAACCTGGTTGTGATTGCGACAGATATATGGAAATCTGGAATAATGTGTTCACCCAATTTAACAATATGGGTGACGGAACATATACCGAGCTTGAGCATAAAAATATTGATACCGGTATGGGTCTTGAGCGTCTTGCTTGTGTAATTCAGGGTGTTGACAATATGTTCGAGGTTGATACTGTCCGTAATATTTTAAATAAAGTTTGCGAGATTTCAGGCAAAGAATACGGAAAAGATAAAAGTACCGATATTTCAATTCGTGCTATAACCGACCATGCGAGAGCTTCAACCTTTATGATTAGTGATGGTATTATCCCTTCTAACGAGGGCAGAGGCTATGTTTTACGCCGCATTATAAGAAGAGCTATTCGTCACGGAAAACTAATTGGTATCAATCGTCCTTTCTTTGAGGAACTTTGCAATACTGTTATTAACGAAAATAAATCAGGTTACCCTGAGCTTATCGAAAAGAAAGACCTTATTTTTAAAGTTATCGTAAACGAAGAGGCAAGTTTTAACAAAACTATTGATCAAGGCTTAACTATGCTCGCTGACCTCACAAAAAACGGCGGGATGCTTTCAGGTGAAGATGCATTTAAGCTTTATGATACATACGGATTCCCGATAGATTTAACCAAGGATATTCTCGCTGAAAAGGGAATGACACTTGATGAAGAAAAGTTCAAAGAGTGTATGAATGAACAGAGAGAAAAAGCTAGAAATGCTCGTAAAGCTTCCGACGGTGAAAGTTGGAAGAGCGACGGTATTGCTTTTGAAAACATCCCTGCTACTAAATTCTTAGGATATAGCGAAAACACCTGTACTGCAAAAGTGCTTGATATTGTAGCTGACGGTGAGCACGTTGGTACTATATCACAAGGTGCAGATGCTATAATTGTTCTTGATACATCCGTTTGCTACGCTGAAAGCGGCGGTCAGGTAGGGGATACAGGTGCCATTGTTTGCGATGATAATTTCTTTGCTGTTACAAACACTAAGAAAACCGTCGACGGTATCTTTACCCATAGCGGTAAGCTTGAAAAGGGCGCAATTTCTGTAGGCGATACAGTAGATGTTTCTATTAACGAAAACCGAAGAAATGAAATTCGCCGTAACCATACTGCTGCCCATCTTTTACAGGCAGGTCTTCGTGCAGTGCTCGGCACACATGTTGAGCAAGCTGGTCAGTTAGTAAATGAAAAGGCTGTTCGCTTTGACTTTACACATTTTTCTGCTTTAACTGCAGATGAGTTATCTCAGGTTGAAGCTTTTGTCAACAATGCAATTTTAAGCGGTATTACCGTTAAAAACGAAGAAATGCCTATAGCTGAGGCTAAAAAGCTTGGCGCTATGGCACTATTCGGTGAAAAATACGGCGAAGTAGTTCGTGTTGTTGCAGCTGATAATGTTTCAATAGAATTCTGTGGCGGTACACACGTGGATAACACCGCTAAAATCGGCTTATTCCATATTATTTCCGAGTCAAGTGTTGCTGCCGGTGTTCGCAGAATTGAGGCTGTAACAGGGCTTGGTGTAATGAATGTGGTTTATAACAACGCTGCTCTTATGAATCAGACGGCAATAAATCTTAAGGCACAAAATGTTGCTGATATTGCAAAGCGCTCTGAGGCCGTTATGAACGAGCTAAAAGAAACAAAACAGGCTCTTGAAAAGGCTGAAAGTAAGCTTGCAGGTTCTAAAACCGACGACATTTTAAAAGAAGCTGTTGTTGTAGAAGATATTAAGGTTGCTGTAGCAAGACTTGACGGAACTGCTCCTGATGAGCTTCGCAAAATGACCGACACAATTAAAGCAAATAATGACGATGTAATTATTATGTTAGCAACCCAAAACGGTGAAAAAATCACCTTTACAGCGGCTTGTGGTAAAAAGGCAATCACACTTGGTGCTCATGCAGGCAATCTTGTTCGTGAAGTAGCTAAGGTTACGGGCGGTAACGGCGGCGGTAAACCTGATAGTGCTATGGCAGGCGGTAAGGACGCTTCTAAAATTGACGAGGCTCTTTCAAAAACCGCAGAGTTTGTTAAAACACAAATTGGAGGTTAATCATGGCTGATTGTTTGTTTTGTAAAATTGTTGCAGGAGAAATTCCAAGCACAAAAATTTACGAAGATGAATTCGTTTACGCATTTGCCGACATTGACCCTAAAGCACCTTTTCATGCTGTAATTGTTCCTAAAGAACATATTTGTTGTGCTAATGCTATTAATTCTGAAAACAGCTATTTAATTGCAAAAGTTTTTGAAGCTATTGCTAAAATAGCAAAGCAGGAAGATCTTGAAAACGGTTACAGAGTTGTTAACAACTGCGGTGAAGACGGCGGACAAACTGTATTTCATATCCATTTTCATTTATTAGCACGCAGAAATCTTGCATGGCCTCCAGGCTGATATTTTGATAAAGAGGTAACATTTATGTCTGAATATTATTCTATGAAGATTGCTGGTCTCGAGAGAAAGCTTGAAAAATTCAGCGTTAGCGATAAGCTTGATATCGCCGCATTTATAATTTTCGGTGATGTTGAGTTAACTATTGCAGGCTGTGAAGAGTTGCTTAAACGAGTGCCTGAGTTTGATGTAATCCTTACACCCGAAGCTAAATCTATACCTATCGCTTATGAAATGTCAAGACAGTCGGGAAAACCCTACATAATAGCACGAAAAGGCGTTAAGGTTTATATGAGAAATCCTCTTGATGTTGCAGTTACTTCAATTACAACACAGCACGAACAGCATCTTTATCTTGGTGAAACTGAAGTTAATATGCTAAAGGGTAAGCGTGTCCTTATTGTTGATGATGTAATTAGTACAGGTGAGTCCTTAGCAGCTGTGAGAAAGCTTATCAAAGAAGCAGGCGCTATCGAAGCTGCTTCCTGTGCTTTTCTTGCCGAAGGCGATGCAGCAGATAGAAAAGATATTATTTTTCTTGAAAAATTACCGCTATTTTTCAAATAATTGCAGTATTTTACAAACTATTGCTTGACAACGATAGTAAGTTTATAGTATAATAGTTTTCATAAGTATAAACCCCTGCATTCTTGCGGAGGGAGGGAATTGTAATGAGTCAAGTTAGAGTTAAAGAAAACGAATCACTTGATAATGCTCTTCGTCGTTTTAAAAGACAGACTGCTAAAGACGGTGTTATTCAAGAAGTTCGTAAAAGAGAGCACTATGAGAAGCCCTCTGTAAAGCGTAAAAAGAAGTCGGAAGCAGCTCGTAAGAGAAAATTCCGCTAATTTACTGTTTTAAATTTTAGGCGGTTGTTTTTTCAACCGCCTTTTAATTTTGTGAGGTTGATACTATGCTTTTAAAGCCGACGGTAAAGCTTAAAGGTATAACTGATATAAATATAAATTTGCTCAAAAAAAAAAATATTAAAGCCTTATTACTTGATGTTGATAATACAATGTCTACACATCACGGCACAGTATTGACAGATGGATTGCTTGATTGGATAGCAGAAATGCAAGCAAACGAAATAAAACTAATAGTGCTATCCAATTCCGTTAAAAGAAGGATTGAACCCTTTGCATCACGAATTGGTCTTGATTATATAAGTGCAGGGGCTAAACCGCTCCCATTTGGATATCTTAGAGGCGCAAAAAGACTTTCTGTTAAAAACAAAAATATCGCCATTGTCGGTGACCAAATTTTCACTGATGTGTTAGGCGGAAATTTAGTTGGTATGAAAACAATTTTGCTAACACCAATCAAGCTCGAAGATTCCTATGGTTTTCGTTTCAAGAGATGGCTTGAAAAATTTGTTTATAAAATTCATAATATAAAGGATGAAAACGAATGAGTGCTATTTTCGGACCCGCTGGGACTAGCATTGATTTTAAAGAATTAGGATATAAAAATAGTTTAGATATACCAAAATTTACAAAGAAATACGGTCTCGATGCCTTTGAGTATCAATGTGGACGCGGTGTTAATATAGGAGAAGAAAAAGCAAGGGAACTAGGAAAACTAGCTAGTGAAGAGGGAATAACCCTGTCTTTACATGCGCCTTATTATATTTCTATGTCCTCAATCGAAGAAGAAAAACGACTTAATTCTATAAATTACATTTTAGCTAGTGCAAAAGCTGTTAAATTTATGGGTGGAAACAGAATTGTTGTTCACACAGGCTCTTGCAGTAAAATTACAAGGGAATATGCACTAGAGCTCGCTATTGATACAATGAAAAAGGCTATTGTTGCGCTTGATGAAGCAGGACTTGGAGACATCCATATATGTCCCGAAACAATGGGTAAAGTAAATCAACTAGGCACATTAGAAGAAGTTTTAGCGCTATGTAAACTTGACGAAAGAATTATTCCTTGCATTGATTTTGGTCATCTTAACGCAAGAGATTTAGGTAGATTTAAAGATTTGTCTGATTTTAATGTTGTTTTTGATAAAATAGAATCCGAACTAGGCATAGATAGGCTTAAAATTTTCCATTCACATTTTTCAAAAATTGAGTACACAACGGGCGGGGAAAAGAAACATCTAACCTTTGAAGATACCGTTTTTGGTCCCAATTTTGAACCTGTAATGGAAATTGTTGCAAAGAAAAATTTAAGCCCTACCTTTATTTGTGAATCTGACGGTACACAGGCTAAGGATGCAAAAGAAATGAAAGACTTTTATCTAAGCTTGCAGAGAGGGTAATATGATAAAGAATATTTTATTTGACCTTGACGGCACACTATTACCTATGGATAACGACGAGTTTGCCAAGGGTTACTTGGGTATGCTTGCACAAAAGATGGCACCGTACGGTTATGAACCAAAAGAGTTTGTAGCTTCTATCTGGAAGGCAACCGAAGCTGTTTATAAAAACGATGGTACCAAGTTAAACGAAAAAGTCTTTTGGGATAATTTTTCTGCGCTTTTAGGCGATAGGGTCCTTAATGATTACGATAAGTTTTCTGAGTTTTATGCCAAAGATTTTTCTAATGCAAAGAAATATTGTGGATATAATGCGGTAGTTCCAAATGTCATTGAAACACTTAAAGCTAAAGGTTTTAAGCTAGTCCTCGCAACTAATCCTATTTTTCCTGAGGTAGCTACCAACGAAAGAATTAGGTGGGCAGGTATTAAAAAAGATGATTTTGTTTATTGCTCAACACACGAAAACAGTCATTTTTCAAAGCCAAACCCTAAGTATTATATCGAACTAACCGAAAAACTATCAATCAACCCGGATGAATGCTTGATGGTAGGCAACGATGTTTATGAAGATGCGGTTGCTGCCTCGTCGGTTGGTATGAAAACTTTTTTGATAACTGATTATTTAATAAATCGTAAAAACATAGATATTTCAAGCTACCCTCAGGGCAATTTTAATGATTTAATAAATTTTATTAATAACCTATAGATTAGGAGTTATACTATGAACGAAAAAATTTGTCTTTACACACCGCCACTTTCTAAATCTAAATCATATTTTGATATTGTAGATGTAGCTGCTAGTTTTGGTATTAAGAATATAGAAACAATAAACACCTTAGAACTTAGTGATCCTGACAAGAATTTTGCTAAAAAATTAAGGGAATACGCCGATAAAAAGGATGTTAAGTTTGTTTGTGTTTCTGTGGGTATTGATTTAGTTGAGGATGGTAACGAGAAAAATATTCAAACGGTTAAAGCTTTTGCCGATGTTGCCAAAATACTCGGTTCTCCTTATATTCATCATACAGTTGCTCTAAATGTTTCTGATCCCCAAAAAACCGAAGAAATGAAGGATTTATACTTTGATAGGGGAGTTAAGGCTATCGAAGAAATCTATGATTACTGTGAAAGGATTGGTATCAAATCAATATACGAAGATCAGGGCTATTTATTTAATGGTAAAGATGGCTTTAGAAAGCTTTTAAATGCTACCGATAGAAATTTTGGTGTTGTGGCAGATTTTGGTAATATATTGTTCGTTGATGAAGCTGTTGAAGAATTTATTCCTGTAGTAAAAGATAGGATTGTTAATGTTCATGTAAAAGATTATTTATTTACTAGCGGCAATAAAAGAAGAATTAAAAAAGGCGAATATAAAACACTAAATAATAATTATCTAAAAGATTGTAATTTAGGTGATGGTATTGTAAACTTTGATAAAGCTTTCGAGGAACTTAAAAAAACAGGTTACGATGGTTACTATGCACTTGAATGTGTGCCTATGGGCAGAGACCAAGCCAAAAACTTCGCTAAAAATATTGAGTTTTTAAGTAAGTACATATAAATACAAAAAAGGTCAACATTTTGTTTGACCTTTTTATATTTGATTAGATACAATTAAAGCAGGGAGAACTAAATTTAATCCCTCTGAAAATTTTATTGCCAATTATACAAAATGGATATTTTGTATAATTAAGGGGAGGCGTTTTTTTAAATTAGCATGGTTATTAGTTGTTTTAGGTTCTTCTTACTCTTTATGCGGACTGTTCTATAATTTCTTTTAATTACGAATATAATAATTTTAAAATCCCTTTATCGCCGTTATAATTATTAGCTTTATATTTTAATTATTTGTTGTTTTGCATTTATTCTATAAAATTATCATATAACAACTTTTTCTTTTATTTCTATATTATTTTAACCAAAATGTATTTGTTTTCTAAAAATCAACAAAATCTCATCCTTTCAGTTTTTTCTAAACATAGTCTAGTATGTTTTAAAAATTTCTATCGAATGGAATTTTGACGTTAAATAATTTAATTTATTATAAGACTGATTTTTTTAACAAACATTTATTATAAACAGAGATTCACTTTATCAAATTTATGATGTATAACCATTATCTTGCTTTCCCTGATATTTTATCTAAAAAATTGTTTACTTTTTTAAACAAATAAATTATAATATAGTTAGTCTCGGCTAACTATAAAAGATAGGATGATTTTATGCAACAGTTTGATGTTTTAGGTATGAGCTGTGCCGCTTGTTCTGCACGTGTTGAAAAAGCTGTCAATTCAGTTGATGGCGTTAATACTTGTGTTGTTAATCTTTTAACAAATTCTATGACAGTTGAAGGTGTCGCTGATAATCAGGCGATCATAGAAGCTGTAACTAAAGCCGGATATAAAGCTTCTGTTAAAGGACAAAAAATGGATAAAACAAGTAAAAATGCAACCTCGAAATCACCTATAACTCAACTAATTCTTTCAGCCGCAATCTTACTTATTTTAATGTATTTTGCTATGGGGCATAGTATGTTAAATCTTCCCTACCCCACTTTTTTCATAGATTATCCTGCGATTAATGGTTTAATTCAGCTATTTTTAGCATTAACAGTATTAATTATAAACAATAGGTTCTTTATAAACGGTTTTAAGGCGGTTTTAAATCTCGCTCCTAATATGGATACACTCGTTGCATTAGGATCCTCTGCGGCATTTATTTACTCTGCTGCAACTATATTCGTTATGCAGTTTCATATACAAAACGGTGATATTTCAGCAGCACACAAAATGCTTCACAATTTATATTTCGAAGCATCTGCTATGATATTAGTAATTGTAAGACTGGGTAAATTGTTAGAGGAACGCTCAAAACGCAAGACTACAAGTGCTATTGACTCACTTATCAAAATGTCGCCCAAAACTGCTACGGTAATTATTGACGGTGTCGAAACTAAAATCGATGCTAGCAATGTGAAAATTGGTGATGTTTTTGTCGTACGACCTGGTGAAAACATACCGCTAGATGCAATAATTTTAGAAGGTAAAACCGCAATAGATGAATCTGCACTCACAGGCGAAAGTCTCCCTGTAGATAAATTTGAGGGCGATAAAGTTTTTGCAGCTACTATGAATCAGTTTGGTTTTATAAAATGTAAGGCTACAAGCGTCGTAGAAGATACTTCATTTGCTAAAATTATCAAGCTTGTAAGTGATGCCGCCGCATCAAAAGCGCCAATAGGCAGAATTGCAGATAAAATCGCAGGCATATTTACTCCTGTGGTATTATCAATTGCAATTATAACCTTTATAGTTTGGCAAATTTTAGATGCTGAGTTTTCATTTAGTTTAGCTAGAGCTATATCCGTCTTGGTTATAAGTTGTCCTTGTGCTTTAGGACTTGCTACACCTGTTGCGATTATGGTTGGCAGCGGAGTTGGTGCTAAAAATGGAATTCTCTATAAAAATGCTGCTATACTTGAAAAAGCTGCTAAAGCTAAAATAATTGCTTTTGATAAAACTGGCACTGTTACTCTAGGGAAACCGAAAGTAACCGATATTTATCCTATAGGTGTGACAGAAAATGAACTATTAAGTATTGCAGGTGGATTAGAGGCAAAAAGTGAACATCCCCTATCTCGCGCTATTATGGAAAAGCTTACTAGCGAAAACATCACACCATACGAAGTAACTAATTTTTCTGCATCTGTAAACGGTGGTATTAGTGCTACCTTTAAAAACAGCAAAATTTTAGGTGGTAATCATCGATTTATTTCAAAACATATAAATATTTCTGAAGATGCAAGTAATAAAGCAAAATCTTTTGCAAACCAAGGAAAAACCCCTATGTATTTTGCAATGGACACGAATATTATCGGCATAATTGCGGTTGCAGATACAATAAAAAAAGATACTGCAACAGCAGTATCACAGCTTAAAAATTTAGGTTTAAAATGTGTTATGCTCACGGGTGATAACAGTGCTACCGCAAAAGCTATAGCCAATGAAGCCGGAATAGAAACCGTCTATTCAGAGCTAATGCCCGAAGATAAAAATAATATTATAAACGAGCTGAAAACCGATGGTACGGTCATTATGGTTGGCGACGGTATTAATGACGCACCTGCGCTTACCACTGCAGATATCGGTGTTAGTATGAGTGCCGCAACAGATATAGCAATAGAAGCATCGGATATTGTTCTCATTTCCGATAAAATGACTAATCTTCCTGCGGCTATAAGATTATCACGTAAAACCCTTCATACGATATATGGTAATCTATTTTGGGCGTTTCTATATAACGCATTATGTATTCCTTTTGCTGCCGGCGCATTTGTAACAGTTTTAAACGGTTTTACAATAAATCCTATGCTTGCATCTGCGGCAATGTCACTTTCAAGCATTTGTGTTGTCAGTAATGCAATTAGACTAAATTTCGTTAAAATATTTGATAAAAAGGAGAAAAAGAAAATGCAAAAAACATTAACAATCGAAGGTATGATGTGTCCTCATTGCGAAAACCGCGTCAAAACGCTCTTAGAAGCTCTTTCAGGCGTTACCGAGGCAAACGTTTCACACAAGACCAATACCGCCATAATAACGTTTACAGAGGATATTTCAAACGATATGCTAATTAACCTAATTACTGACGCCGGATATAAAGTAACAAATATTGAATAAAATATTTATATTAAGTGAAAGCCACCTTCATTTTTGAAGGTGGCTTGTTTTGTTATCGATATATTAGTGAAACTCAAAGTTATTTTGCTTTTTTAAAAAGCGGCTTATCACTTGAACATAAAAATGCACCAACAACCATTAGGCCGAGTGCAATAAAGTATGTATAGTGCGGAAACTCACGAAAAATAATAAGTGACAGCAGAGTACCAATGAAGGGTGCCACAGCATAATATGCGCTCGTTCTTGCTGCACCAAGCAACCTTTGCGCATAAATATAAAAGAAAATACTAAGTCCATAAGCAACGAATCCCACTATCAAAACCGCAAACACACTCCAATACACAGTGATGTGTTCTCCAAGACAAAGCCCAATAATGACCGAGCCGGTTCCTGAGAAAACACCTTTTAAAAGAACAATCTTTAATGGGTCTTTAGAAGAAAGTTTTCGTGTGCAGTTATTTTCTAATCCCCAAGATAAACAGGCAAGTAGCACAAATAGTGAACCTGTAGAAAACTTAAGGCTTGAAATATCCTCAAAAGACAATAAAGCACACGATATAGTTACAAACAAAATACCAATCCAAAGCCGTTTGCTGATTTTTTCTTTAAAAACCATTAGAGCGATTATTGCGGTTGCTACGATTTCAAAATTATTTAGTAGTGAAGCGTTTGCCGCAGTTGTAAAGGAAAGTCCCAACAGTAGAAAGATTGGTGCAACAATATCAAGTATTATCATTGCCAAGGTGTAAGGTAGGTCTGCTTTTTTAAAATTTTCTTCTTTTTTGTCAGCTTTTTTTACCTTACGGATAATAGCTATTATACACATACCAAGTCCTGCACCAATATACAAAAATCCTGCCATTAAAGTTGGTGGCATATAATCAAGCAGTAACTTAGAGAACGGTGAGTTTACGGCATATAAAGCCGCAGCTAAAATAGCTAACATAATACCGGTTGTGGTTTTTCTTTTCATCTAATATCAATCCTTTGTCAAAAGCACCCTACTCACTTTTAGGTAAGTTGGGTGCTCTGGATACAGTATTTTATTTAGGCGATTTTAAACTATTCAAAGAAAATGCAAAAACTAAAGTTTACTGTTTTATCGTTTAACTGATATATAGGATTGATTGCCGGTCCACAAGAGTTTGAACCCAAACCTGACACCTTATAATCAATGCGCAAGTGAAGTTTCCCATCAGTTTCAAGCTCGTTAGTATGTGCTGCCTTGTAAAGCATCGCTGTGCTATATCTCGATACATTAAATTCAAATTCATTTGTCGACTCAAATTTTAGTTTACCGATTTTAAGCATCTTGGTTTTATTATGATTGCCATGTTCCTGTGGAACAACGTAATTTACATATTCATTATCAGCACAACTTTCATACATACCAACACTTGAAGCATGGCACATATCACAGTAACTTTCAAAAGGTCCTGAACCATAATATTTGAATTTGTCGTTATACTCAGGCAATTCTAATTCAAAGCCAAGTCTTGGTAGATAGAATGCATCTTCCCTAACCTTTCCGCAAAGTTCGAAAGTAATTTTACCATCTTTGGTAATAATAATTTTTTGATTGTACCTAAAGAAAGGTAATCTTGAAACACCTGCAAGCGAGCCATCGAGAATTATTGTTCCATCTTCTAATTTACAATCATATACTTTTGTAAATTGGCAATCAAGATTTTCGCCTTGCCAAATATTAATGTTGGCCCATCTGTTTTTTACATTTCGATCATTGTCTGTAGGTGCCCTGAAAGCAGAAAGTTTCATTTTACTTGCTAACTGTTCTTCGCCTTTGATGACTATGCTTGTAAATACACCATAATGCTTTGAAAATATATAGCTAAAATTATCGCCCTTAGCATAAATGTTTAGCTCATCTTCAATAAGCTCTGCTAGTTGCATTTCTTCTATAGGTTTAATCTTGTGTGGAAGTTTATGCTGTGTATGTGCAAGGTTTTTACCGTCCTTAGATAGAACAACATTTAAATAAGCGCCATATTCGCATTCAATTTCTTCAAATTTAATTTCAATTTCTTTTGAACAATGCGGTGCTAAATCTAAGTTGATTGCTTGAGTTTTAACAGAAACGCCATCAACCTCAATATTGTACGCAATCTCATATTCATTAAAGTTTGTGAAATCAAATCTGTTGTAAACAGTAAGTATTCCGTTTTCATAGTTGGTTTTTAAAGGCTGATAAGCAGCTTTGGCCTCTAGGGAACCTGCCTTAAAAGAACGGTCTGCGAAAACAAGACCGTCACAGCAGAAATTACCGTCATGTGTGAGTTCACCTTCAAAATCTCCACCATATTTTTCAACTTCGTTTTCAGTTACAACATGGTCAGCCCATTCCCAGATACAGCCACCTATAAGTTTTGGATGCTTATCAAACATTTCGCTATAATCCCATACGTCACCGGGACCATTTCCCATAGCATGCGAATATTCGCAAAGGAAAATCGGCATATTTATATCGTTGCGTAATGCCAAAGTTTCTATTGTGTTAACGCCTAAATACATTCTTGAACATACATCAGCATTGTGAATCTGTCCTTTACGTGAAGCGTCTTCACAGTGTATTAAACGAGTGTTATCACGATTTTTAGTCCATTTAATCATCTCTACGTGATTAACTCCGTGACCACTTTCATTACCTGTAGACCACATAATAACACTAGCGTTGTTTTTGAAATATTCAACCATTCGCTGCATACGCTGGATATGCTCTTTTTGCCAATCTAAATTACTACAAGGCCAATCATTAGATTCAACATCAAAAGTAGCAGAAACGTTAGGATATCTTCTTAAAAATCCGTGTGTTTCTATATCGGTTTCACAAACCACGTAAAAACCTAACTCGTCACACATTTCAATAAATTCAGGTGATGGTGGATAATGAGAAGTTCTAACACAATTGATATTGAGTTCTTTCATTAACTCTAAATCTTTCTTGAGTTCTTCTTTTGTCTGACACCAACCGTTATATTTACTTGTATCATGATGATTAACACCATGTAATTTTACTGAAACACCATTTATTAAAAGCTCGCAATTTTTTGATATTTCAACCTTACGAAGTCCGACTTTAAACTCTATAATCTCGCCGTCTTTTTCAAGTGAAACAGTATAAAGAAAAGGTTTTTCTGCATTCCATAAAATAGGATTTTCCGGTGTATATGAAAATTCGTCATTTATGTTTTCTTCGCATAAAAGAAGGTCATTTTCGTATATTTTTAAAAGTGCTGAACCGGTCAATTTAACGTTTATTTCCTTATCGTTAGGTATTATTTCAACGTCTTTTATATGGTTTTCGGGTCTTTGTAAAATATAAACATCGCGGAAAATACCGTTATATCTGAAGGCGTCTTGATCCTCTAAATAACTACCAACACACCATTTTAGCACCTTTACAACCACATTGTTTTTGCCCTGATTTACAAAATCTGTAATATCAAATTCTGCAGATAGATGGCTACCTTGAGTAAAACCAACGTAGTTATCGTTAACATAAAGAAAAGCACAGGAAGAAACACCCTCAAAAACAAAGTATATCTTTCCCCATTTATCTTCTATATCAAAATCACGACTATAAACACCACAAGGGTTATCGTCAGGTACGTAAGGAGGATCGCAAGGATATGGGTAGTTAATATTGGTATAATTTGGATTTTCATATCCTTTAAGTTGCCAACAAGATGGAACGGATATTTTATCCCATTTTTCTATTTTTTCAGGAACATCAATGTCTCTTTTGAAATATGCAAAATTCCACTCACCATTTAAAAGTTTATATTCAGAAACACCCTTCGGGATGTAAAAACTTCTTGGATTTAATCGGTTTTCACTTGTCTTCAATATATCTTCAAATATACGCATAATTTAACTCCTTTTTTGATAATATTCTAAAATTTTATCAAAATCTAACTCTGCGGTGCTTGATAGAGGGAAATCGGGAGCAACGGAAGTTACCGAAACATTTATGCCAACAGACATCATTCCTGCACTATTTATTGCTTCTATTCCCGCTTGGGCATCCTCTATTCCAATGCATGCTTCAGGTTCGAAGCCTAAAGCCTCTGCACATGTTAAAAAAATCTCAGGATGAGGTTTTGGCTGTTTTACCAATGCCGCATCCGCAATATAATCGAATAAATGAGAAATTTTAAGAAGTTCTAAAACTCTCGGTGCGTTTTTGCTTATTGATGCAACAGCACATTTTATACCTTTGTTTCTCGCCGCGGTTATAAAGGGTAATATACCATCCAAAATGTCATCAGGAGTAAGCTGTTCAATCATTTCCTTGTAATAATCATTCTTTTTATTAGCCAAGGTTTCTTTTTCTTCAGGAGTATGTTTATTAGTGGCACTATTCTTTTCTAAAATTATTTCAAAAGAATTTATTCTGGAAACTCCTTTTAAAAGCTCATTTATATTTTCATCAAAATAATAACCTAACTCATCAGCTAACTTTTTCCAAGCAAGGTAGTGATATTTTGCGGTATCAGTTAAAACACCGTCTAAATCAAAAATCAATGCTTTGAGGCTCATTATTTGTATTCCTTTCCGTAAACTGTAACCTTTGAATTTTCAAGACCTTCAATTTCAACACCATTAGCTGAAACCTTAATACAGAGCTTTTCGCCCTGCCAATTAAGTTTAAACGTAAGGCTTTGCCAATGTTCTGGAAGTCTCGGAGAAATATCCAAAGCGTCATTAGTAAAGCTAACACCTGCAAGACCGAATATTGCTGTATTCCAAGCACCGCCATTTGCTGCAGGGTGAGTTCCACCAATATAAAGTGAACCCAAATACTGTTTTGTATCACCTGTAAGATCAACAGTTGCAGTTTTCATAAAGTATTTATATGCCCAATCGGTATACCCTATTTCTGCCGCTACAATCGCATAAGCACATGCAGAAAGGCTTGAACCGTGCTCTGTATAAGGCTCATAGAAATCCCAATTAAGTTTTTTAATTTCTTTTGAATATTCGTTTCTAAACACATTAAGCATCATCACAACATCGGCTTGTTTTAATGTTCTTGTGGTTGATGCTAAACCATGACCACCCCAATATTCATTAGGTTTTAACTCTCTTGTTTTAAGTATTGCGGGGGTAACATCCTCTAAACCAAAATAACCATCAAACTGCTCGATTATTCCGTTTTCATTAGGCTGTGGAACATATAATTTTTTCGCAAAATCATAAGCCCAAGTTAAATCCTTATCAAATTCATTAAATGTTTCGGGATAATCGGTTTTAACTTTTTCGAGCGCCATTACAAAAATATCAGCCGCATGCTTTACAATAACATTTGTAAAGGCGTTGTTGTTTACTCTTTCGTGGTACTCATCAGGTCCTACAACATCTAAAATCTCATAACGATTTTTATGTGGCTTAAACACTGAATAAGTATATAAAAACCACAAACATTCATACATAAGCTTAAGTCCACCATCACGAAGAAGTGTATAATCACCTGTGGTTCTGCAATAATCCCACATAGCGAATACTATATCGGCTGACACGTGAATTTGCTTATCTTTAAAGTAGGTTCTTAAAGGTCTGTTTGTAAATATATCGGTTACATTAAAGAGAGTACAAGCGTCGTCACCTGTTTCCTGACTCTCCCAAGCAAAAAATGCACCCTCAAAGCCAAATTCTTTTGCCTTTCTCTTGGCACCCTCTAATGTATTAACTCTATATTTCAGTAGATTTCTTGCAACCTTAAAATCAGTAAATTGGAAGAATGGTAGCATAAACATTTCGGTATCCCAAAAAGCCGCGCCTTTATATACTTGTCCTGAAAGTCCGCGGGCAGGAATACCGCATTTATCGGTATTATGTGGCGCAATACTGCAAAGGTGATAGATACTGTAACGAAGTGCTAATTGAGCCTCATCGTCGCCCTCAATAAGAACATCGCTGTTTTCCCAAATCTTTTCCCAAGCCTTTATATGTTCATCAAGCAAAGCCTCATAACCTGCATCAACAGCTGCATTAAATTCTTTTTCTGAATTTTCAAGACTTTCACTATGATAAATACCGCCAAATTTAGTAAATGTAAATTCTTCATTTGCTTTAAGAGTTAGGTTGGAAATATGTAAAAGATTGTCGTTATTTATATTGCAAAGACCTACAACCTTTTCATAAACTTTAAGCTTGTTTTTTAGTTGTACTGTTTCTGAATTGAGTTCTAAATAATCGTTTTCTTGGGTCTCAGATACATAATTCAAGTGATTTCCGGAAATACTCCAGATATTTTTATCAATACCTGTTTTAATGGTTATATCAACATCTTTATCCGAAAGAACAGAATACTTTAGAGCGATTATGTTCTCTTTAACCATACTTACAAAGCGTTCTGCTTTTATGGTAATATTAGCATCCGCAAGTGTAAAGACAGTTTCTCTTGAATGAATACCATTTTTGATATCTAATTTTTGATTGTGTGAAATTGCTTGAGTGGAATTTAAGTTAAGTTCTGTTCCGTTGAGAGAAACTACAGTATATAAAGGATTTGGTGCATTAACCGATTCGCGCCAATTACTACCATCGGCTAAATCGAAAAAACCTGCCAAATTAACCGCAACCAACTGATCGGCACTATATTCCTCCATAGTGCCTCTGTAACCCAAAAAGCCATTACCCAACAGATATTTACTGCCGTGTTTCTCTATATCGCAAATATCAAAACCGTTTTTTTCAATACTCCATAAATTCATAAACATATCTCCTATTATCGGTATATATTGAAACCATTACCCATTATTTGTGAAGATTCAGAATAGACAATAAATGCATCACTATCAATAGCTAATATTTTCTTTTGGAATGCAGGTACCTCGTTTTCCTTTAAAGCGCAAAACAAAACCTTTTTACTGTCATTACTGTAAGCACCGATAGCCTTAATTATGGTAACACCACGAGGAGAGGTTGATACAAGATGTTTAGATATCTCCTCTCCCATTTCCGTAATAACAAAGGCAATTTTTGAAACATTAAGTTTTTTAATAAGCCAATCCACACAAAAAGTAGAAAAGAAAAGAGAAAAAATTCCAAAAAGGACAAGTTCAGTATCCTTAAATACTAAAAGAGATATAGTTATAACAATACCGTCAACCGCTAATAGAAGTTTTCCTATTGGAAATTGCGGCAAAAAATATTGAATTATTCGACTTAAAATATCTGTTCCACCGGTAGAAGCTCCTGATGCAAATGCAATACCGATACCTAAGCCATAGAGTGTACCGCCAAAAAATGCGGCTAAAAAAACATTATCGGTAATTGGCGGTAAATAAGAAAACAACTGAACAAATACGGAAAGAATACCTGAACCTAATAAGGTTTTTATGGTAAATTCTTTACCTAAAATTTTAGCACCGATAAGCAATAATGCTATATTGATTATAGCATAGGTTAAACCGGGCGCTACATTAAAACTTTGATACAAAATAGTAGAAACACCGGAAACACCGCCACAAACAATTTTGTTTGGCGTCAGCATTGTACTTACTGAAAAGGCAGTTATCGCCGTTCCAAGTATTGTATATATAACCGACTTAATCTTATTCATAATATCCCCTTTGGCAACTATAAAACTACTCATTAAAACTCTTCAACAACCTCTTTGCCCTCAAGCCAAGCTTTAATATTTAGCGATAATAAATTCCAATTTTGAAAACCAGGATTCATAATTGGTGCTCCGTTTTCCGGATCATAATATTCGTGAAGCTCTCCACTTTGAAGAATATCGTTTTCAAATAACTTTACGGTTTTTTTGCCGAGTTCTCTTGCCTCTTCATAAAATCCGTATTTAACAAGGCCTTTAAAGACCATATAGTTTGAAATACCCCATATCGGACCCAACCAACAAGATGGATTGCCTGATTCTTTGATGACATACATCTTTTCGTATTTTGAAAGGCTTCTAACACCGTATGGTGCCCAATACCCATTTTCATCCAATAGGTTTTCTTTAACCATTCGTTGTGCCTGTTCTTTTGTAGCAATACCGCTCCAAAGTGTTAAAAAGTTCGACCAACTTCCAAGTCTTTGAATGAGGCAATCCCAATGTCTTGGAGCGCCCGCATGAAATCTTGGAACAATAGGTTGTAAATTAAAGTCAACACTATAGTAACAACCGTCTTTTTCATCGTAGCAATGTTCTCTGATTGCATTGCATAAACTATCAGCCTGCTCTTTATACTTTGATACATCAATTTTTAACATATCACCTAAATAGCAAACGGCAGTTAGCTCCTTGTACATAAAACAGTTGAGTAAAATTGATCCGGAACTTCTGTATGGTCTATAAAAGGTAGAGGGATCGTTATCCACACCGATAGCATGGTCATCAATCCAAAAAAACAATCCTGTTGGTTCGTGACGGCATTTTAGGTTATAATATTCAATAAATTTACAAAGCTTATCAAAATTCGGTCTTAGCCACTCAGCGTCACCGTTATATTTTTTCACAATAAATGCAGCATGTTGTGCTAAGCAAGGTTTATGTATATTGGTTTCGCCCCATTTTTCATATTCTTCACTTGATAAACTCGGAGAAAAATAAACAGGTATTCTACCTTTACTGTCCATTACGTCCAAATAATTTAAAATGCAACCAATTTCATACTCTTTGATATCCTCAGTAACAAACTGGCTAAGTGCTATATTGGTGAGCCAACTGTCCCAATCCCATAAAGTATTATTATAAACACTACCAGGAACAATAAATTTATACTTTAAATTGCCTGTCGGTTCTCTGAACATTCTTTTATAGTTTTTTAAAGCATATTCTAAAATAATATTTTCGGACATAAATATACCTCTCAAATGTTTTTTAACCTATCATTGTTTCGCCTGTGCAATTGATTGAGTAAGGCGAATTATTATCGTTTTGTATAAACGAAGCTGTAAGTCTTATATCTTGTGAGGAAGAACCTACGTAAATATCATATTTTCCGTTTTCAACTACAAATTCTTTTAGCATAATATTATAGTATGAAAAATCATTGTAGTCAAGAGTTATAAACACTCTTTTCTCCTCACCAGATTTTAAATATACCTTATTAAACTTTTTAAGTTCTTTTATGGGTTTTACAACGGTTGATATAGGGTCGCCGACATAAACTTGTACAACCTCTGCACCGTCAACACCGCCGACATTTTTTAAATCAAAGCTGATTTCAATATTGTTATCTTTTTTATCTAAAGTAATATTTGAATATTCAAAATCCGTATAAGAAAGGCCATGACCAAAAGGATATAAAATTTCTTCGGTATGCTTATCATAATAACGGTATCCAACATCAAAGCGTTCTTTATACTCTACTTTATATCCGTCTCCTGGATATTCAAGATCTGTACGCATTCTATTAGGGAATGTTTCAGAAAGTTTTCCTGATGGGTTAATATTACCGCATAAAATATCAGCAACAGCACTACCTGCAGCTTCTCCTCCAAGCCACATTTCGACTATGGAATCAACCTTTTTCTCCCATTTATCTAAAATTAGTGCGCCACCATTTTGTAAGATAACAACAATTGGCTTGTTAACCTTTTTAGCCTCGTTAATAAAAAAATCAACATTTGGATTTATACAGGCAGTCGGTCTATCGAAAGCTTCTGTATCTTCTGATTCCATAGAACCTGTAAAAAATATTATTAAGTCACTATCAGAGACGTTTTTTCTGAAAGATGCACTAAGTGGCCACAACATTTCTTTTGGAAGCTCTGCTTTTTTATATAGTTCTATATAATTGAATTCCACATCAGGCAAGCGTATTTTTAGTTCTTCAAGCGGATTATCGATACATTCCTCATTTTGATATACTCTTGCACTTCCGTGTCCTGCAATTAAGGGTGAAACCGCATATTCACCGATAACAGAAATTTTTTTGTATTTATTTGCAGTAATTGGTAGTACCTTACCCTCATTTTTTAATAGAACCATACCTTCTGCCGCAATTTTTTTAGCGGTTTCGTGTTGCTTGGCTCTATCATATTCTATATCATTTTTTGTGGTTCCTTCAATAAATTTTAGCATTCTTGAAACAGAGTTATCAATCGCCTCTTCGGTAACTTTTCCATTTTTGATTCCGTTTAAAAGCTGCTCTGTTATTTTATTATTTGGCGGCATTTGTAAATCAAGACCTGCGTTAATTGCTCTGGATATATCCTGCACTGCACCCCAGTCTGATATAACAACGCCATCATATCTCCACTCGTTTTTTAGTACATCTTTTAAAAGATATCTGTTTTCTGAGCACCAAATACCATTAACCTTATTATAGGCGCACATAATACTTGCGGGATTTGATTTCTTTACTGCGATTTCAAAAGGTTTTAAATAAATTTCGCGCAAAGTACGTTCATCGACCTCAACACTTACAACCAAACGATCGTACTCTTGATTATTAGCGGCAAAGTGTTTTAAACAAGCCTTTACACCTGAATTTTGAAGCCCGTTTATATAACCAGCCGCCAATTCACCTGCTAAAACAGGGTCTTCAGAAAAATATTCGAAATTTCTTCCACATAAAATGTGGCGTTTAATATTTACACCAGGGGCTAATAGTACATTTATATTATGCATGATACAATCCTTAGCCAGAGCCTGCCCCATAAGATATGCCGTTTCTACACTCCAACTACTTGCTAAATTGCAAAGATTTGGAAAATGTGTGCAATCATCCTCTTTTTTAGCCCTTATGCCGTGAGGACCATCTGCAAAATTGAGTGAAGATATATTTTTATCCTTCACTTCGAATGTTTGCATATTGTCATATCCGGTTAATAATTTTGTCTTTTCTTCAAAGGTTAATTTTACAGCTTTAGACTTGCTTAGCATAATTTATAGGCCCCTTGTGTTTTCTTAATGTTGAAAATCAGTAGACTTGCAATGTTTATTTTGCATTTTCAATTTGCGAAACTAAATATCTTCCTACTTCACACAAATACTTGGTAGTTGCAGGATAAAGTTCTGTAGGCTTACCTTTATAAAAAGCGTCTGCCTCAAAGGTGAAATCACCTTGATAGTCAATTTCTGCTAGTGCTTTACACATAGCTAAGAAATCAATTTTTTCTGCAAAAGGAATGGTATGCTTATCGACCTTATAATCAGTGTCGTGAACATGAAGCGCCTGTAAACGCTTATTACCCATTTTACGAATGAAATCAGGTATATCTGCATTCATCAAAGAAACGTGACCAATATCCAAACAACCGACAATCCACTCGCTATCTATTGCGTCAAGATATTTGCAAAATTCCCACGCTCTTGAGCAGGTACTATCACTAGGCACCTTGTTACCATTATTCCACTGCCACATATTTTCGCAAGCAACCTTAATTCCAAACTTCTCACAATATGGAATAAGGCTCTTGTAAAACTGAACGTTTATATTGAACAATTCATCGGGGTGATCAGGATAAATTAAATGTTGTTTAGGATGAACAACAATGATTTTAGCACCTAAAATAGATGCTATTTCCATTGCACGAACAATTTTTTCAAAAATCACTTTATCCTCTTCCTCTTTACCGGTGCTCGAAGGAAAAGGTGCATGAGACTGATTACAAACTATCCCTAAAGAATCGGCATATTTACGTAATTCTTTTGCAATATTAATATAATCAGGACTATTAAACTGATAATTTTCATCTCTTGTTAATTTAAAAAGTGAAATATCATAAGCATCAAAACCGGCTTCAGCTATAATTTTTATAGCCTCTTTTTCAGATAAAGCCGAACCTACCCACTGTGTTAAGTTTGAAAGTAACATATAAATTCCCTACTCTCTTAATGATATAATTTTTTCCATAAATTATTTGCATAATGTTCAAAACCAGAATCTATTGGATGAACGCCGTCCGTTTGATAAAATTTTGAATCATGAGGAATTAAATCTATCCCATCAATAACAACCATATCAGATATTTCTGTTGCTATTTTCTTTATATAGTCTGAAATATAGTTCAATGGTTCACCAATTTCTTGCTCATTATCAATATCTACACGCCAAAGCGGAGTTATTGCAAAGATTTTTGTGTCCGGATAAGAGTTGCGAAGATTTGCAAAAAATCCTTTACACTCTCTTTCAAATCTTTCCTTTGTACCATGGCGCCAGTCGTTCGTACCATAAGCCACTGTAATAATATCGGGTTCGAAATCTTCTTTTTCTGCTACAAGTTTAGCAAAAAATTGTTCCCCTGCAATACCCTTATTGCGAGCTTCGGCATCAAACAACTCAGCAATTTTGATTGCATACGCATTTTCGGGAATCATAGCGTCATACCCTTGGGTTATAGAATCTCCGAGCATAAGTAAATTGCACTTTTTTTCTATCGGTATCACTTTAGCATTATCATCTAATTCAATCGAAAGCAAAGAAGATGCCACCGACCAAGGAAACAGAATTTTGACTCTTTTCATTCCGCTGCCTAGTTTAAAAACATCTTTAAAAGGCACGTCTTGCTCATCACCAATGTCGCCAGATAATTCAGCTATGCGATTACCATTCACAAAAATACTGTGTGTAAAAAAAGAACGAGAACTACCTTTATTTACTGATACAGACAGTGAAAGATTTTCACTGTCTGTATAGAATTCTAAACTAATTCCGGACGTAGAAAAACTCTTCATATAAAAATCTGCGCAAACAGTTTTATATAGTTCTTGTTGCTTTTTTGTGAAACGGAAGAAAGATATTTTTCCGTCATGTTCTTCAATTCTTGCAGCTCCGTGAGCCAACAATTTAATTTGTCCAAGATTTAATTTTATCATGTTATTTAATTTTTATCAAGCATAAATGCTTTTTCTCCACGTTTTCTAATCTCTGTCTCGGGAATACCTAATTCTCTTGAAAGAATTTCAATTACAAGAGGACTACAGAAACCGCTTTGACAACGACCCATACCTGCACGAACACGACGCTTAACAGCATCCAATGTTTTAGCGCCTACAGGTCTGTGGATGGCCTGTAAAATTTCACTTTCAGTTACCTGCTCACAACGGCAAATAATCTTACCATAAAGCGGATCTGCTGCAATAAGAGCGTCCTTCTCTGCATCGGTTTTCTCTGCAAATCTAACAATGCCCTTTCTTGTACGCTTCCAACCTTCTTTACGCTCAAGCTCTAAACCGGCTTCTTTAAGACCGTGTAATATGTATCCTGCAATACCTATGCTTGCCGTAAGGCCTGTTGAACGTACACCTGAAATACCTACATAACCCTTAACTTTTTCTGAGAAACGAATATCATATCCCTCAGGTAATCTTGCAGGACGAACGCCTACAAACTGGGTAATAGTGTCCTCAAAATGAAGTCCTGGAACCATATTAAGAGCCTGATCTTTAATTCCTGCTAAACCTGAAGCGGTGGTCTTCTTATCGGTTTTATCCTCAACATCGTCTGCTGTAGGTCCAACTAACATATTATTATCAACGGTAGGTATTACTAGCACGCCACGTGTTTTAGGACTTGGTACAGAAGAAATAATATGAGATACCTTTACGGGTGTATCGTGTGAAAATACATAGAACTCACCTTTTCTTGGGTGAACTGTAAAGTCACATTCATCAACCATTTTTGCGATATCGTCACAATGGAGACCAGCAGCATTGATAATCCATGTTGCTTCAAAATCACCTTTTGTAGTATGTACAGCGTAAATTTTACCGTCTTTAACATCCATACCCGTTACTTTGCAGTCAAGTACAAATTCAACGCCATTTTCTGCAGCGTTTTCTGCCATAGCAGATACAAAAATAAATTGATTTGCCTGTCTATCACGTGGACTATAAATACCACCTAAAATTTCAGGATTTAAAGTTGGTTCCATATCTAAAATATCTTTTGCCGGCAATATCTCATAGTCATAAACACCGTTATGGAAAGCTCTATCTACAAGACCTTTTGCGGTTTCTAACTGTTCTGGATAAAGAATTGGGGCTATACTACCGCATTCAATTACAGGAACATCAAGGTCTTTACATACATTCATAATCATACTGTGAGCAATTGTACGAAGTCTGCATTCTAATGTTCCAACAGGCATAGTAGCGCTTGTTGAGAACAATCCACTATTTGACTTTGAAGCATCGCCGCCAACATCATCGTTTTTTTCGCAAACTGTAACCTTAATATTATATTTAGAAAGTTCTCTTGCAAGTGCGCAACCAACAGCACCTGCTCCTATAATAAGTACATCCGTCTTAGTCATTACGCATTTACTCCTTCCAATGTCATTGCCGCAATAAGATCTACACCTGTATCAAGGAAGTTTTCACGGATTACTTGACCACAAGCAACCGGAACTTCAAGTGTAATTTCTTTGAGCGCTTCTGCAGCATTCATTAACAAAGCCTTTGGAATAGGACCTGTAGTACGAACAGGCATTACACGTCTGTCAGTACCGGTTATTTTAACCGACGCTGTAAAGGTACGCTTTGGTTCAAAACATTCATCAATTGCATAAGTTATACCTCTTTTACAGATATAACCAGTTAAAACAGCATCCTCTTTTGTGGTATAGTTTACTTCAATTTCACAACCGTTAGGACACACTGTACAAGTTACTGTTTTTTTCATATTATGCCTCCTTATGTTCTGCTCTAACTACAAGATTGCCAGATACATTTTTTGCTTTTTCACCTGGAAGGGTGAGTTTTTCAATAGTTCCGGGAGTTGTACGAACCAATTTTTTGGTAACAAGTACACCGGTGTCATCAGAAATAGTAAGAGTTGTATTTCTGCCGGGAATCATAGTGCGGAAATAAAGATCAACATCCTCATCGGTTGCCGCCATATTTTGTGGGCAAACATATCTAACACCATCGCCCGCATTTACAGAAATTTCTTTCTTTACTTCAAGTTTTCCTGCGGCATATAATGCTGCAAACTTACCTGCATCTTCACTTTCGTGACTCACGTGGTCAACAAGGTCATTAACGTGCAAAACATTACCGCAAGCAAATATGTAAGGTTTATCGGTTTGCTTATACTGATTTACAACCGCACCCTTTGTAATACATGAAAGAGTTACATTTGCAGAACGTGTAAGCTCGTTTTCAGGAATAAGACCAACAGATAGCAACAATGTGTCACAATCTATCTTCTCTGCTTTTTCCATAATAGGTCTGCGATTTTCATCAACAGGAGCAACAGTTACACTTTCAACACGGTCAATACCTGTAATATCAACAATTGTATGTGAAAGCAATAGCGGAATATCAAAATCATCTAGACATTGCAACTTGTTACGCACAAGACCTGCCAAATATGGCATAATTTCAATTACGGCTTTAACCTTAGCACCGCCTAAAGATAAACGTCTTGCCATAATCATACCGATATCGCCACTACCTAAAATAACAACCTCTTTACCAACCTTATGGCCATATACGTTGATTAGCTTCTGTGCAGTACCTGCGGTATAAATACCTGAAGGACGGCTACCGGGAATCACAAGATTTGCACGGGTACGCTCACGACATCCCATTGCAAGCACCAAAGCTCCAAAATGGATATTTATGACACCCTTAGTATTAACACAAACTAATGTCTTATCTTTAATTTCTAGCGCTGTGGTGTCAAGCATAAATTCGATTCCTGTCTCTTTTGCAAGCACAGAGAATTTTTCAGCATACTCAGGACCTGTAAGTTCTTCACCAAAATACTGAAGACCGAAACCGGCGTGAATACATTGCTTAAGAATACCACCTAATCTATTCTCACGCTCAACAACAATTACATTCTCAGCACCGTTTTTCTTTGCTGATATTGCCGCTGCCAGACCTGCGGGGCCTCCGCCGACAACAACGACGCTACAACTGTAATCTTTCATCCTAATTCCTCCTATTGTCTTTTTTATTATTAAATAAAATTATAATCAAAACTTAAAGTTCAATTTCCATACCATCGTATGATACATCAAAGCCACTTTCAGCAGCAATTGGAACAAATTCTGAATATAGGCTATTGATACCATTATGTGAAAAGTGGTTTAATACTAATTTAGAATTATTATCAATGTGATTACCAGCTAGCAATCTCTCTTTGCAAGCGATATTTCTACCTAAACACATATGTCCGTGATAATCAAGATCTTCGTATGCACCCTCGGTACAATCCATAGAAACCAAATCAAAATACAATTTGTTTTGTTCAATATATTCCCATGTCTCTTCACGAAATATATCCGTATCATGAGCGTAAAGAATGGTCTTTTCGCCATCAAAAATGGAATATATATACGGGTTATCGGTACCGTGATAGGCTTTAAGCGCTGTAACAGTATATTTACACACTTTGAAAGGTATAAATGGCTCTATTTTGATATAGTTAAGATATTTGTTAATCGCTGTAGGTAATTCTGAAATTATCTTTTCTACATCAACACTTCCATACAGATTTAGTTTATAATCAGGATCGGGATGTGAAAAACCATTTTTGAAATATAGAAAATCCGTGGGATAAAGATGATCCTTATGTACGTGGGTTATAAGACAGTTATGGATATCATGTAGGTTTATACCGTTTAGTATACAATGATAATATGTGTCACACGGAAAATCTATAAGTAAAGAATCATCAATAATAGCCTGTGAACGACTACGAATGTTTTTTCCCTTTTCCTTTTGTGCTTTTTTGCAATTTTCACAATTACAGAACATTGCAGGATATCCTTCTGCGGCAGCAGTACCAAGATATTTTAATTTCATACTATTCTTCCCTTTTAATTGAATTTTTTGCGATATTGTGAGGGTGTAATACCCACTTTAGTCTTAAAAATGCTTGCAAAATAGTGCGGGTTTTGATATCCGATAAATTCAGAAATTTCTGAAACAGGTTTCTTTGTATGCTGTAAGAGAGAACGAGCAATATCCATTTTATTATTAATCTGATAATCGTATGGTGTTGTACCAAACTCGTGTTTAAAAAGTTTGAGGCAATAATCCCTAGAACGATATATAAGATTTGCGAGTTCATCGTTACTTATTATACGGTTACTATTCTCATCTAAATAATTCTTAAGCAAAACTGCTTCACTGTTTTTAGCGGATATATTTTTTAATACATGTAGTCTTTGTAAAATTTCAAAATACAAAGTCGTAAGTTTTGTTTGCTTGTCCGCTTCTGAAATATTTGAAAAAGAAATTTTAATAATTTTCTTAAATAAATCTTTAAGTTGTGGTGCTGAAAAAACATACTGATTATTTAGCGAAAAATCAACCAAAAGTGATTGCGATAAACTACCAGAAAGATTCATAAAATACTTTGACCAAGGATTTTGCGGATTTGCATAATATTCGTGAGAAAGTTTTGCAGGAAGAATATAAACATCATCAGTCTTGACATTGATTTTTTTATCATCAATCAGTAAGGTACCCTCACCCTTAAAAACATATTCAATTATAATTATACTTGGTTTATTTCTTGTGTAGTGATGATTTTTATCGCAAACTGAAACTCCCGTCATCAAAATATTAATAGGTGCCTCTTTTTCCTGAATAGAAAAATACTTAATTGTTTCCTTCATTAAACAACCCACCAATTCTAATTAGATTAACTGATAGCCAGAATTTCAATTCTGGTAGAATCGCCTTCGTACTTTACAGTTCTTATATTAAGTCCTATTTCCATCAAGGCAGTTCCTGAATAAGAACGTTCAAGCGAAGTTCCATCAATAATTACCTGATATTTTACCATTGGATCTAATCCTACAAACTTTTGAATAATAGGTTTAGCGTCAATATTATTCTTTTGTTGAACTAACACAGCCAAAGACTTTTTCTTATCAGCATCAACAAATTGCCAGCTAATGTATATTTCTTTATTAGAAGTTAGTCGGTAATAATCACCTTTTCTTACTAATTCAGAATATTTCTTATAAAATTCTGTTTCACCTTTTAATGTTTCGATTTCATCATCAGAAAGCTTGGTTAAATCAAGTTCAAAACCAAAAGTACCAGCCATAGCAACATTCGAACGAGTTAAAATAGGAGTGTTCCTCTTGGTGATGTGATTTGGTGATGCAGTTACATGTGCGCCCATTGAAATAATTGGGTAGCAGAATGATGTGCCATATTGGATATTTGCTCTCTCTAACGGGTCAGTATTATCGCTCGCCCAAATTTGTGGTGTGAAATATAGCATTCCGCAATCGAATCTGCCACCGCCGCTAGCACAACTTTCAATCAGCAAATTAGGGTATTTAACATAAAGTCTTTCAAGAAGATTATAGACTCCTAGAATATATCTGTGTGATACCTCTCCCTGTAGATTAGCAGGTAAAGCCGATGAGTAAACATCTGTCAAATAACGATTGAAGTCCCACTTAATATACTCAATATTATTATTGTCCAGAATATCAGACATCATGCCGAAAATAGCATCGACAGCTTGTGGGTTTGACATATCAATTACCCATTGTTTTCTACCAAGTACACCTTTTCTATCAGGAGCTTGCAGAACCCACTCAGGATGTGCACGATAAAAATTACTGTTTTCAGAAACACACTCGGGTTCAAACCACAAACCGAATTTCATTCCTAAATCATTGATATTGGAAATTAGTTCACTAAGTGTGCAACCGAGCTTTTCTTCATCAACAAACCAGTCACCGAGAGAAGAGTTATCACCCTTTCTGCCTAAAAACCAGCCGTCATCCAAAACAAAGGTGTCAGCTCCAATGGTTTGTGCCTGTTCAGCAATAGCCAAAAGTTTTTTGGCATTAAAATTAAAATATGTTGCTTCCCAATTGTTTATAAGAATAGGTCTTTGTGCATCGGCGTATTTTCCTCTGAAAAGATGTTTTCTTATAACATTATGATAATTTTGAGAAAGTCTTGAAAAGCCTTCGTTACTAAAACTATGTATAACCTCAGGTGCTTGAAAAGATTCGCCGTTGTTTAAGGTATAAGCAAAGTTTTCAGGATTAATACCCATAACAAAACGGGTAGTTCCTATCTGAGTTTTTTCTATAGAAGCTGTAAAGTTGCCACTATATACGAAAGCAGATCCGTAACAATAACCAACCTTTTCATCGCAGTTTTTGGAGCTAAAAATCACAAAAGGATTATTCTGATGGCTTGAAGAACCACGCCTACTTTCACAGGTTAATTTTAATTCTTGTAGTGATATACGATGTAAAGATCTTTCACCAAAAGGTTTACCACAAAAACTTATAAAATCAAAATTATCTTCATAATTATCAAGACAACTTGATAAAACAGATTCAAGTATAACATCATTACCTGTATGATTTTCTACCCTTACCGACCTTGAAATTATATCGAACTCTTCAAAAACTGTATATAAAAGATAAACCCTTAAATCATATACTTTATCCTTAAGACATACTTCTACCGATTGAGAAATTCCGTTATCGTCATGTAATGCAGGAAGTCCTTGTAATTTAGGTTTATTATTAATAAGATGTACACTTTCAAACCTCAAATCACAGACAGATGAGCCATCACTGAATCTGACCTTTAATGGTGATGTGCGAAAATCTCCGCTTCCGTAAGCAGAATATTCAAGAGGACAAACTGCAGGTGATAACTCCCTACTACAACCATCATAACAAAGCGGAACAAGGGTGTGGTATCCCCACTTCCCTATTTCTTCAGCAGATGAATCATCTAAAAGATTTCCATAATAAAGATGGGCAAGAAATTTATTCTCATTAACCGCCATTTGATATGTCGTATTCTTTGTATTTAGCGTTATAATATTTTCCTTTATTAAAACCGACATTCTAACTCTCCAAAACTATATTTAATTAACCTGTGATACCTACGCGGTCAATACTTTCAATAAACCAACGTTGCACAATCATATAAACAATAAGCATCGGCACTATAAACAACACACAGCCTGCCATAAGATAGCCTATACCTTGAGGGTCACGAGCACTCAATATAATATGATATTTGCTTCCCAAGGTTTCTGGTAAACGTGCAACCTGACGTGCCAACGGAAAACTATTGCTTAAATACATTCCCGAAAGAAGAGAATCGTTCCAGTGCCATATCATTGAGAAGATCGATACGGTAATAATTACTACGCTCGAGCTTGGTAATGCAATCGATAAAAAGGTTCTTAAAGGACCTGCGCCATCAACCCAAGCAGCTTCTTCAAGTTCTTGAGGAAGACCTTTAAAGAACTGTATATATATGTAAATAAGTATACCCGAACGTAATCCTACAGCAAAAATAGATGGTAGCCAGAAAGAGAATGATGTATCAATAATATTAGGTCTTAAATCAACACCAGTCACTTTGTTAACTAATCCCAAAATTCCAAAAAAGTCAAGATGTGAATAGTTGAGCATTCTTGGAATCAATATCATCATTTCGGGAACGAGAATTGTTAAAAAGAGAATTGCGATATATATCTTTTTAAGTTTGAAATCAAATCTAGCTAAACCATACGCCACTACTGCACAGGAGGCAATCTCGATTGCGGCACTAATCAATTCATTTTTAAATGTAGACCACAGGGATTTCAAATAATCCATTGCAGTAAATGCCGCTGTATAATTCTCAATGATTGCAAATTCGGTAGGAATCCAAACTCTTGTAGAATTAAGAAAAGCATATTTGCTCTGCAAGGACATAACTATAGTATATATCAGCGGATATATAATAATAAAACCTATTGAAAGAAGAATAATCAAACGAAAAAGCGAGTATAAAATACTTGTACTTTTCTTCCGCAAAGAATGCAGTTTATGACTATCTAATGTAGAAAAAGTATTAATAATATTCTTCATTATTACAACAGTTCCTTTCCGCTGCAAAACAAAATTAAATTGTAATGCAGCAAATTAACACAGTATTTTATTACTCCCAACGTTTCATTAAGAAGCGGTTATAAAGGAATACTAATAGAGCCATTATTCCGCCGCAAATTAGAAAATAGAACCACATCATAGCCGAAGTCTCGTCGTAATTACCCGTACGCATCATAGAATATACATTCTTGATCATGGTTGTACGCTCACTGGTTATAAGTTCAACCATTGTGAAGATGGTAACCAGAAGAGTAACTCTTGAAAGCATTGGGAAGGTAATAAACCAGAATTCTTCCCATTTGGTAGCACCCTCTATACGAGAAGCTTCAAAGAAAGATGATGGTACAGATTGAAGACCTGCAAGGAAAAGTACTATCTGTATGCCGCAACTCCAAACAAGGTCAAACATCTTACTGATAGTAACTGTTATGTATTGGGCAATTTCACCATTAATATCAAGAAGTTTAACGATATCATCAACACTAACCATATTAGATGAATAAGCGTCCGAAACACCGATATTAGACATGTCACTACTTGTGGTTTTAAAAATCAAATTTATAACTGCACCTGTCGATATTATTACCGGAAGAAAATAAAGGGCTCTAAAGAAAAGCCTGCCTTTAAATTTTTGATTTAGTATCAATGCTAAAGACATACTCAAAAGCAAGATAATCGGTAAAGAATATAAATATGATGTTACAGAACCAGATAACCACTTTTCATAATTAGCATCAACCAAGAGTATTTCTTTATAATTGTCTAAACCGATAATGTCAACGTTTATACCACCGTTAACAATTTCAATTTCACTAAAGGAAAATACTATAGACTGTATAAGCGGTAAAGCAAAAAATATAGCAATACCAATTATCCAATGCAGAGTAAAAAGATACCCGTATCGGCTTTTCAGCTCAAGTATTCCCCTGTTTTTCTTTGGTTTTTTCATAATCATTTCTCCGATATAAGATATTTATACGGTAGTAATTCGCCTACAGGAGTTTCAAGGGTTTTATCCGTATAATTAACATAAACGCAAACACCGTTTTCAAAAACTGTTTCACGCAAACCATTTTCAAAAACTGTATGACTGCTTATATGCTTTCCTGAAATTTTCTTGTAATATTTAGAAAGTTCCTGTGAATTCTTAAAAATATCCGCTTTAATTTCTTTGAAGACACTGTTATAGAAATAGGGCGAATCAGCGTTTATAAGCGAATTATCCCAATTGTTAATTACGGTATAACCAAGTCCACTACCGCTTTCTACTGCCTTTAATATCATTTTTCTTGGATCAGACGCTAAATTGATACTCTCAACAGTTATTGGTACACTGCCTTTAAATACCATTTGATAAAACGGAACATCATATAAAAATGCATAATTTTTTTCCGAGCTTGTAGGAGATTCAGAAACAAAATCTGCCTTTACAGCTGCATATATATTTGCACTTGAAGCCATAAATTTTTTGTTTGATGACTTAACAGAATCAATTACACTATTAGCAGCATTTACAAATCCATTTTTAGAGTAGAATTCAGAATTTTCTTTATTGGCATAATCTGAATATACTATTTCTGAAACGGTATCTAAAGAAATACCTGAAATGCTATATTTTTTAGATACTTTGCTAACTTTTTCAAAAACTTCGGTAAATTTATCAGGTGATAATAGGTTGTAAACGGTATCCGTTTTCTTATCTCTTACCGCAACATCATAATTATATTGAAGTGCCTTTTGTTCGCCGGCATTAACAGCAGCATCTGAAAACTTAGTTATGCCGGAAGAGTTTGTGTTAAATCTCTCAATATCAAAATCAAAGAATAAACCTACACCATTATCTTTTGAATATTCAAAAAGTTCTTTTAAAGATTTTAATGAACCTAATTTTTCACTAACGGTATAGTTACCTGCTATTTTTCCTACATCTAATCCGCTTTCGCCAAAACCTTTAAGTTGAACGGAAAATTTAGCATTGATATTTTTCTTGATTTCATCAATAATCTTTTTGGCATCTTCAAGAGTTGTAGCGGCACTAACTGATTTATATGGGATACCAACGAAAGATTTGGTAATCTCGGTGCCACCCAACATTCTAATATTAAGCGCTACATCCTCACCTGAATCGGTCATATTGCAATTTTTGATTAAATATTCCCGATATAGTTTTGCCATACCACTATAGTTTGCATCTTCACCACTTAGTGGACAAAAAGTAACCGAAATAGGCTTATTTATCATTTTTTTGCTATAAACAACTTTATCAACTTTTTCATAAGAGAAAAGTTCTGCAACGTGGTTTGTATATCCACGCATTTGGAAAGATGCATAGCAAGACGAATAACCAAGAGTTGTAGAACCTGCATTAGCATTTATAAGTGCAGAAGATGGACTGCCATCAACAATGGCAACAACTGCCTTATCATTTATCTTAGCGCCAAAAACATTTAGCTTTACAGATTCCTTATTTGATGTTGATGCTACCTCATCTATTGAAGGGTCGTAGCCATAAATCTGTGCGGAATAGGAGTTACCTTGTTCAGATTTGCTTTCAACACCCATTATTGCACCGGAACCTGAAGGTATAAATAAGTAAGAATTTTCCAAATCATTTTTAACAGCGCAGAAAAATGGAGCAATTGAAATTCCAACAACTCTATTTTCACTTTCCTGTATTTTGGTAGGGTCAACACTTAATTTTACACCGTCATCGGTCAATTGACACTCAAGAGGTATCATTACCTTTGCTTCTGCAAAATAATAGTTAATTAATATACCATTTTTGAGTTTTTTGTATGTAATCTTGCCATCTTTAACAGCGTCATTGTATGAGTAATATGTATTTTTCTCATCACTGTCAAAGTTTTTACATTCTATGGCAAGAACAGATTCAACCTTAGGATGCTTCTTAATCGGCATACCAAATTCATCAAATTGTTGACCGGATGCATCAATCGGCGTTGTACTCCATTGTTCGGCTGTGTTTATATCTGTTAAAATAAAACCCATATTTGATTTATCTAATTCAAGCTTGTGTTTTGAATTTTGGGCAATAAGGGTATTAGTCGGTTTATCTGAAGTTACAATTTCGTTATACTCTAATGAACCAAATCCCGTACTGCAAGCTGTAAGCGATAAACAAATTATCAAACAGGAAAAAATAATAATTAATCTTTTAATCAACTTGTTTTATCCTCCTTAAAGAGTTAACAACTCGGAAACAACCGTTATAATAAAGCCTCCAAACTGTTGTACGAGAATAACTATGGTAATTACTAAAAATACAATTGCAGCAACACCGCCCAAAGAAAGAGCGCTAGTTCCTAACAGTCTACCCATACTAAAATCATGAATCTTAATAAGACCCATTATCATTAATATAAGGAAATAAATTATTGCTATAGCACTTAAAATATTTAAGAAACTCGCTTCTGAAGGCAACAACACATTTGTAAGAACAAGATTGATAAATTTCTCAATAATAAGTGGTAATAGGCTATAACAAGTAACTATTGCTATTTCTTTAAACCTGCCTTTACCGCCAAGCAATGTACATACCATCCAGTTGGCAACAATCCATAAAATTACCAAACCTGCTGTTTTAACAAATAACCAAAAAGAATTGAATGAGGCAGCATCGTATATTGTGAAGAGGAAACCGCCCTTTAATGTTTGTAAAATTGTAGCAACATAAAACAATAATACAGATATCACGCACAATAAAATCGAGCCTTGTTTTTTCTCTTTGATTTCGGTAAATGCATTTGATGGATGAACCAAAACGGATAACATAAGACTTAATTGTTTGTTACGAATAAACTTAATTTGTTTACGTGTAGAAACAACCAAGAAGGTTATAAACAAAACTATAAATACAGCTAGGGCAATAAAAATAACTACAAAATACTCATTGATTATATCATTTCTTCTAGACTCAAAAGCAATTGAATAGGTTTCCCTATCGTAACCCTTTTTTGCCAACTCCATTGCGGTTTCATAATCGCCTTCGTTGATATAAGCACGAGCAAGAGCTCCATAAGCTGGTTGGAAATTGTTATCCATACTAATAACCTCTTCCCAACCCTCTTTTGCACCTAAATAATCACCCTTGTTAGTAAGATTAATTAAGTTTTTAATCTTTTCACCAAATTCGGTAATTTTAAATAAGGTGATTTTATTTGTAGCACTATCTGCAACAAGTACTTCGGCGCCAGAGTTTTTGATTGCAAGAGAAGAAACGGTTACAAATGTTCCAACCTGTGTTCCGAAACCCATACCGCCGCCAAAAACGGACAATATACGACAAGAAGAATCATATACAAAAACCTTGCCAAAAGCAGATTCAAGTCCATATACAAATCCGTTATCATCGACTTCAATATCAAATATATCCTGCTTTGATACAGAGCCTTTGTTATATGATGTATTGATTTTTGTATCAACAAAACTAATATCATTAGAGTTAAGAATGTTGTTACCAAGACCGGGGCCTAATTTTTTAACCTGCCCTTTACGGGTTGTATCGGTATAACCTGTACTTGTATAGATGAAACCTTGATTGTCAATAGCAAGGTCTACAAAACAGAAAGGAAGTCTTTTTGTAGAATTACCTTTCTTGGCGTTGTTTGGGAAAATACGGCTTATAATATTTGAAAATACGCTTCCAAGACTTGAATCAACAGTATTTGCTCCGTAGAAACCTAAAAAGCTGATATCATTATCGTAAAGAAGCGCTCCGTAATAAGAGCCGTCACTTAGAATATAGGTATATCCATACTCGTCTATTACCATATTTGTAGGACGAAAATCAAAATCGTCAGGTATTAGATTGGATTTTGGAATATTAAGTATGTTTATTAAACTACCATCGGTATTTATGTGAAGAATTCGATGACCCTCTGTATCGCAAATATATGCAGTATTATCCTTAGCGATATAAATTCCCTTAGCATCAACGTAACTCTCTGTACCATTTATAAGTCCAATTTCGCG
This sequence comes from Acutalibacteraceae bacterium, assembly GCA_045577835.1. Lineage (GTDB taxonomy): Bacteria > Bacillota > Clostridia > Oscillospirales > Acutalibacteraceae > UBA737. Next base: position 38,123 of record JAZNJD010000009.1, read on the forward strand.
AATTAACCTATAATTTTTATCAAGAACAACAATTCTTGAAGCACTATCAAGTATGTAAAGATTGTCCTCTTGGTCAAAAGATATATCATTTATTTTGGTAAAATCTTCAATACCTAAAGTGAAAGAATCAATAGCGGAATCCGCACTATACATAGGTCTGTTATAAACAGCTTTGTTCTCTTCGTCTACATCAGACCAATATGTATAACTATCATAAGACTCAGCAGCAGAAACTGTAATCATTGGAACTAGGGCAATTAGAATTACAATAACTATCGTAAAGATATTTTTTAAAAATCTTTTAGACATATCTCTACTCCTTTATACCCGCACTGCTCATTGCTTCAACAACGTTACTTTGTGAAATCAAGAAAACAAGAATCGGTGGGATCATCATAATAACCGTAACAGCCATAGAACTACCCGCTCTCGCAGTACCGCCTGCAGTTATCTGTGTAACAATTTGCGGAAGCGTCTTTAACTGCTCACTAAAAATCGTACCGTTAGGCACTTCTGCCCAAATATCTCTGAAGGCAAAAAGCATAAGTGTAAGCCAAGCTGGCTTAATTATCGGCATTACTATAGACCAAAATACTCTGTAATGACTTGCACCGTCGATTTTTGCCGCTTCAAGTAAGGCGTTGGGAATATATCCTTCAATATATTGTTTTGCTAAGAAAACACCGAGTGTTGAAGCCATGTGAGGCAAAATGGAAACCCAATAAGTATCAATAATTTGCATTTTTGAAAATATTAGATATCTCGGTATTCCTAGTGTGTAGGCATTAAACATAAGAGCAAATTGTACAATCCAGAAAAGCACATTTCTACCCTTGAATTTCGCTTTTGAAAGCACAAATGCTGCCATAGTCGCAATGATAATATAAAAGAAGGTAGAAACAACACTAATAAATAAACTGTTAAAAATATAGCGTGAAAGGGGTACTTTTAGGGACGACATTAAGTCAGGAAGAATTAAATAGTTTCCCAAAGTAGGTCTTCTTACAAAGAAACGAGGTGGAAAAATCAATAATTCATCTAAAGGTTTAAAGGATGTGCATACCGCATAAATCAATGGTAACATTGTAAAAAGTCCTGCAGTAACGAGGAATAATACATTAATGAAGTCACCAAATTTTGAACGGGTATAACGTCTGACGCCTAGTTTTTTGTTAGAACCTAGTGCGTTTTTTAAGTTAGCTAAAATACTAATGGTGAACACCTCATTTCTGTACAGTTGAAAGAACTTTACCAACAATCAATCTTGTTGTTACCATCATAATAAACAAGACAACTGCTATTGCAGAAGCATAACCCAATTCATAACGAACAGTAGCCATATCCTGCATTAGCGATACGATAGTATCTACAGCATTTGATTTACTTGGATAACCTGCCAAAGTAACCGCAATAGCACTTACAGAGAAACTGCTTTGTATCTGCATAACAGCACTAAAGAGCAACATATTTGACATTGACGGAAGAGTAATATAACGTAATTCTTGCCAACGATTTCTAATACCGTCAATAGCGCCGGCTTCATACATATCACGACTTACATTTTGCAAACCTGAAATATTCGCAAGGAACGATACACCCATACTCTGCCATAACTGAACAATAATTATAATAGGCATAAGGTAAGTGGCGTCTTTAAGCCATACTATCGGCTCGGTAATAATACCGATTGATAGCAAAAGGCTATTTATGTAACCATAGCTATCACCACTGAAAGCAACCTGCCATATAAAATATGCATTACCTACGAGAGAAGGCGCATAGAACATAAATGAAAGTATTGCTCTAACTTTAGGTGTAAACTCATTAACAAGCCAAGCTAATAAAAAAGCAAGTAAAAATCCTAACGGTCCCGAAACTACTGCAAATACGAATGTATTTTTTACAGTAATAGCGAATGTAGTATCATTTGTAATCAATCTTCTATAATTATCAAGTGCTACAAATTTAGGAAGAGATATCATATCATATGATGTGAAACTAAAGAAGATGGATGATAAAATAGGAATAATCGTAAAAATAACAAAGAACAAAACAAAGGGAGAAATCATTACAAACATAGGTATTTGCTCTCTGAAAGAACCTTCGGGTGCTAACTTACGATTACTCACAAGTGGACTCTTTTTTTCTTTTAAAAACACTTTCTCTTCCCCCTTTACTGATATTCTTTAATTTTTCTAGCGATTTCTTCATCAGCAACGCTACTCCACTTCATAATCGCATCCTTAGAGTTGCTTTCGCCATTAACAACAGCCCAAAATGCTTGGTCAATAGCGCGTGATAAGTAATAACTGCCGGGAACTTCCGAAACCTCTTTAACCTGTAAACGCTGTTGCTCCAAAACTGTTAAGTGATCAGCATCCCAAGCAAGATTTTGGAAAGCCTCAACATTGGCGGTGGTTGTTCTGCCTATCATACCAAGTATAGATTCAACATTATTGTTGTATCTTATCTGAGTTTCGGCAGAAGTCCACCATTTAAGGAACTCCCAAGCTTCTTCTTTATTCTCAGATTTTTTAATAATTCCGCAACCGGTTCCGGCACCTGCAATAGATCTGTCACCGTTTTTAGATGCAGGTACTAATGCTACAGACCATCTGCCTGCGATTTCTGGTGCAGCAGAATATAAATTCATATATGTAGCAAGTGGAGCTATTCCCAAAGGAACAACACCAACTCTAAAACGGTTATAGAATTCTGCTTCTTTTAAATATCCATATTCTGTATATAGATCTGTCCAAAGGTCGAAAACTTCGATAGCAGCTTTATTATTGAGTGCGGTTGCATTCTTTTCTTCGTTATATAATGAAAGGCCGTTTTGTGCCATCAAGGTTGGTAATAGGTTCAAGCTTCCTATACCTGTATTTACAGTGGTAGCAGTTGTAATCTGTGTATAAGGCACATATACATTCATATTATTTCTCTGAATAACCATTGCGGCGTGTTTAAACTCATCCCATGTTTTAGGTACTTGAAGACCTAAATCCTCCATTATATCCTTGCGATAATACATAAGGAAATAACTTTGAGTATCGGGAAGTGCATATAATGCATCACCGTATCTGTATGGTTCTTCAGATGTAGTTTGGAAGCGCTTTAATACATCCTCATAATCAGAGAAATTAGTCAAATCATAAAGAGCGCCTCTAATACCTAGGTTAACAGGCTCGGTTCTTGCTAAGTGCAAAGAAAGATCTGGGAAATTTCCTGACAAAATACCATTTATTAGAGATGCATTTACTACCTCAATGTTAACATCAATGTTATATTTAGGCGTAAATGAATCTTTAATAAGAGAATTTAAGACCATTGCCTGATCTTGACCCCAGTTAATCCAAACGGTAATTTGCTTGTTGCTTTCACCTTTTTTGGTAAAACTGTAATCCTGTGTAAATGATACAAGAAATCTTAAAACACCATAGTAAATTGACTGGAAGAAATTTGGGTTTTTATCTTCAAGTTTCTCACCGTAAGGAACAAACTGAATTTCATCAAGTGCCAACGGCATATTTTTCATATCGTTAAGCCAAGAGCTTACCGCAGTATAGTTGTTGTAATAGTCCTTAACATACTGTTGAGCGGCATAAGGACTTTTAATCATCTGATTTAATACGCGGGACATATTTTCCATAGCAGCGATGCTTTGAGTGCTCTTATTACCCGACATCTTTTTCATATCAGCCGCAATACTGTCAAGAGAATCTCTGCATTCAGTTAACGTCTCATTAAAGCCTTTAATTTGCTTAAACAATTCATAGTCACGATTAACGTCTGGAGATTCGCCTGTAATCATAACAATTTTTACATATTCATCACCAAGACGGTTTACCACATTGGAAAGTCTTTTTACAAATTCACTTTGAGGACCTACTGTGACCTCAAGAGAAATTGTATGATCGCCCTTTTCAAGCCAAACATAGTAAGGAGTTTCTTTATTCTTTAATGTAAAATACTCCCAGCCTGTGCCATATTCAAAACCTATATTACTAGCCTCGTCAAAAGGCACTTTGCCATCGATTTTTAATTTTCTCCAGCTTACACCGTTTATAAGATCGGATTGTTTATATCTAAGAGCAAGATGATAATAACCTTCTGTTTTAACATTAAACTTCCATGTCATTGTACTACCGGGTGCTTGCCAAGATGTACCGCCAATATAATTGATTTTGCTGGTGTATGGATCACTTGGAGTCATACCAGCATCGCTATTGTTACTTTTTGGGATTAAAGATTTTGAATTTTTGATATCAGCACTTTCGGCTTGTATTTCAATAATATTAGCTTTAGTATTTTTAAATTTATAGTTCTTTGAAAGCTCGGAATAACTTAATGTGTTTTCAGGAGCTACAAATTTTATCTCTTTAATAAGAATTGGCTGTTTAGCGTTAACCAAGGTAATAGTATGGTCACCCTCAGTTAATTTAAAGGTATAAGGATTAGAATTTGCACCGCTATAATCCTGTAGAATGGATGTAATATACTCCCCTGTTTCTACCTGTTCTTGAGCATATTCATTACCGCTGGCATCAATACGAGGTTTCTCGGAGATGTTTTTCCATTCCCTTTTAAGCTCAATTTTAGCGGCTTCAGAGAAAGGATAATTGCCGTCAATCATAATGCCTAATTTAGGGTCTACTCCTGCATTTTTAGGCATCCAAACTATCTGCATTTCATAAACTGCAGAAGCAGTTATTTTGGTATTGAAGGTAATGCTACCAAGACCATCAGACCAATCAACGATTCCGTCAGTTAAAGATGCGTTAGTATCCGAAGCTATAAAAGTATCCAAATTTACAGATACCGTTTCGGTGGCAGATTTCATGTCATTGCTTTTAATGTATTTAGCATAGTCGTCAATTTCTAAGTTAACAACCTCACTCACAGGGACATCCTGTTGTATAGTTTCATTAGGTTCTTCTGCCTTACAAACAAAAGCACCCATAATTGTCAAACTACATAATAATAAACTTATGCCTCTTTTAACATTTTTGCGCACAATATCTGTCCTTTCTATTTTCTATAGCCAAAACATTCAAACCAAAGTTTAAATGCTTTGGCTATAGGCGGAATTTTCATTCCGCCTAGAACCGTTTTTTAAATTATCTGAAAGTAATTTCAGATTTACCGTCATTTTTCTGATAAACACGGATATAATCGATTTCATAGCTAAGTTTAGATGGATCGATTTCTTCAGCATCGCCGGCATATGTATAGGCAGCTCCATCGCCTGTTGTATACATATGATTGTTAAGACGAATGCATAAAGCTTGATTGAAGATACCGTCTGAATTGGTTTCATAACCGTTAATATCAAAATCGTCCATTTCACTTCTCAAAGCTGTATAATAAACATTTCCATCAACAGAGAAGCTCATTGAATCTTCGTCCCATTCAAATACAAAGGTGTGGTATTCATTCTGAGACGCACCGCTTATAGTATAGCTACGATCGCTTTCGTCAACCTTGTAACCGTTTCCTGTAGCAAGGACTCCGGATCCACAACTACACTCATCGCCTGTTTTAGCGCCATTCTCGTCGTTATACCACTTATGAATACAGGTAACGAGAGTGTCTGAAGCGCCTTCTTTTGCAAACACTTCAAAAATATCTATTTCAGTGCTAAATTCAGAATTTTGATTATAACCGATAGCATTTCTGGATGTGAGCCAAAGTGATGGGAAAGCTCCTGCGCCAAACGGTACCTTTGCACGCATTTCAAGTTTTCCGTATTTAAAGCTCATTGTATCAATTGTGCTAAGGCCGTAGTTAACACTGTAAATCTTGTTGCCGTTTGCATCAGTTCTGCCGGTATCATTACAAGAAAGTGTGAGACTGCCGTTGCTAACAGCTGCATTGTCAGCATACTCAAGAGTAGAGCCTACACTCATTGTTGTATTGGTTGTTAATACAGAATAATCAACTGCATCGCCATCAAACTCCTGTGACCATACCATTGCATATTCATCTGAAGGTAGAGTTGCAAGAGCTATCTTTATGCTAACAAGGTCTAATAGATTGAAATTAGCGTCACCGTTTATATCGGTAATATATTTGCTGATATCACCTAAAATAAAGTTTATTATGTAGGTTAGAGATGTACTGTCCTTATTTTCGTTATTAAGGATTAGAACATCGTCATTGTATTTTGCGGTTGTGTTGCAATTGCGAACAGATATTTTTTCGCTCTCAACACCAATAAGGGTTTCAGCATTGCAAAGTTCAAACTTAACGCCTCTAGAAGCGCCGCCTAAAACTGCTAAATCGGTGTTAGATACATTTACGCCAACAAACTGTACCATATTCAAAGGAATAACGATATCTTCCTTTGTAACATGAGCAGCACCTGCAACAGCGCCGGTATAAGCGCTACCTATTACGTTGCCTGCAGCATATTCAACGTTAATGTTTTTAATAACAGCATTTGCACTAACAAAAGGAATCAAGCCGTATGCATAGGTTCCATTGTTGGTAATTTCATCTGTGTAATACAAACCTCTTACTGTATAACCTGCACCGTCTAAAGTACCTGCAAAAGAGTTGCTGTAGCTAAATCCGTCAAGATATGCTGTCTTCTTAGTCCAGGAATATGGATTTTCATTTTCCCAACCTTCATGAACATCGGAAATATTGATGTCATTTGTGAGCACATAGTATTTACCTGATGTGCTTGCTGTATCAGAATTTGCAAGTAAATATAACTGCTCTGCATTTGAAATCTGGTAAGGAGTTTCTAATTCACCGTTACCGCCTGCAAAATCTGTTGCGGCAGTACCGTTCCAATACATTGCCTTAACATCTTCAGCCTTATGGGTTGGATATTCGCCATCTGCGCCATACTGCCAAATCTGGTTGAAGTTAAATCCTGCTAAATTATCAATTGCGGCAGCACCCTGCATTTTAGCAGTCTCTAAAACTGTAATGTTTTCTGTGGTGTTATCGGTAGGTCTAACAGTATCTGTATAAACATTGGTACATACAGCCTTATTAACAGTAGCACGTACAGGATACTGACCTACTGAATAACAGTTTACTAAATACAACTTACCACTATCATAAGCATTACCAACGATACCGCCGGGAGTTCCCCAATCACTAAGGCTATTGCCGTATGCATAGCAGTTAGTAAAGGTTATTGTACAATCAAGCATATGACCTACAAGACCGCCGACATAACCTATATTACCGCCTTTACCTATTGTTGAATTAACAACTGAGCAATTTGTGATGGTTGCAGTTTTGTTATTGTCATACCAATAAGCACTACCGGAAAGTGCACCTGCATTACCGCTACCACCGGTAATATAAACGCTATCAAATGCAAGATTTTTAATATCTGCATAACTTGAAATTGCGGGGAAAAGTCCTGCGCTCTTCTTACCACTTACATAAAGTCCGTAAATTGTGTTAGAACCACCATCAAGAGTTCCGCTGAAAGCGTTTGCTTTACTTGCTGTAGCAATTGTGTCACCATAAGCTGCAAGCCAATCTTTTGCACCACTAAATGTTTTATTTGTACCAGGATTGTTTATATAAATATCTTTGGTGATTTTGAAATATTTACCAAGTGAGGCTGTATGAGTATAATACTCTTCAACCATCTTATAAAGTTGTGAAGCATTTTCGATTAAGAACGGAGAGGTTTCTGTGCCGTCACCACCGGCGAAACTTTCAGCCTTTGTACCGTCCCACCAATCCAAAATGGGGTTTTTGCGGATTATAGGATAATCATTTTCTACAGTCTGCCAAATCAATTCAAAGTTAAGACCTGACATATTTTCTTTAGCTGCGTCACCCTTCATTTGGTCTGCGGTAAGGGTAGTAACGCCTGTTGCGGTATTTGAATTTGAAGCTACTGTATAAACATTACTGTATGTTATAAAATTGGTGAATTTGGTGAAATGGGATGTAGTATTTGTATCGGTTACAGGATGTACAGAATCATCAGTATAGCAATTAGTTACCACGTGTCCTTTTATTTTTTCACCTGTATATCCAAAAATACCGGATTGAATATTTTTATATGTAGCATGTGTTGTTATAAATCGGGCTCTTGTCACAGCGCAATATGATATATTAACATGTTTAACAGAGTTATCACCGCCGCCAACGATACCACCAAGACGCACAGCTGCAGCATTGTCAAGATATACATTATCAACCATACAACCAGATACATAAACTTCGGAAAGGGATCCGGTAGCCAAGCCTACTATACCGCCAACACCGGATTTGCCATAGATAAATGCATTTTTTAAATTCAAATTAGATATCTTGCCATAGTCAGTAACACTATTAATAAGTCCTGAATAATCTGCACCATTACAATAAAGACCATAGACGGTATGACCTCCACCGTCAACTACTCCGCAGAAACCTTGAGACTTATAGTAGTGTTTATACCAAGCATTAAAGCCTTTTGCATCCAAATCTGTTACTGTAGGTTCGGTCAAGTCAGCATCGGTGATTTTGTTAAGACAAATATCCTTTACAATTTTAAAATATTTAGGCTCTGCAAGTATTTCATCTGTTGCACTTGTAGTGCTGTTTTCAGCAACCATTTTATATAATTGAGCAGCATTTTCAATTATATAAGGGTCACTTTCAGTACCGGTACCGCCAGCATAATTTGCAGATTTAGTGCCATCCCAGATATCACTCAAATTAAAATTTGTTACAGGATATCCGTCTGTTACTGTCTTCCACTCGTAATCAAAATCAAAAGCTGACATATTTGTTTTAGCAGCCTCACCCATCATTTGCTCGGTTGTTAAAACTGTAATATTTTCTGTGGTGTTATCGGCAGGTCTAACAGTATCGGTATAAACATTAGTACATACAGCCTTACTAACAGTAGCACGTACAGGATACTGACCTGCTGAATAACAGTTTACTAAATACAACTTACCACTAGCATAAGCATTACCAACGATACCACCGGGAGTTCCCCAGTCACTAAGGCTATTGCCGTATGCATAACAGTTAGTAAAGGTTATTGTACAATCAAGCATATGACCTACAAGACCGCCGACATAACCAATATTACCGCCTTTACCTATTGTTGAATTAACAACAGAACAATTTGTGATGGTTGCAGTTTTGTTATTGTCATACCAATAAGCACTACCCGAAAGTGCACCGGCATTACCGCTACCACCAGTAATGTAAACGCTATCAAACGCAAGATTTTTAATATCTGCATAGCTTGAAATTGCAGGGAAAAGTCCTGCGCTCTTCTTACCACTTACATAAAGTCCATAAATTGTGTTAGAACCACCGTCAAGAGTTCCGCTAAAAGCGTTTGCTTTACTTGCTGTAGCAATTGTGTCACCATAAGCTGCAAGCCAATCTTTTGCACCACTAAATGTTTTATTTGTACCAGGATTGTTTATATAAATATCTTTAGTGATTTTGAAATATTTACCAAGTGAGGCTGCTTGAGTATGATACTCTTCAACCATTTTATAAAGTTGCTCTGCCGTTTCTATTAAATAAGGTGAAGCCGCGCTACCGTCACCACCGGCGAAACTTTCAGCCTTTGTACCGTCCCACACAGAGATTTCCTCTGCTGCAGAAACATTAAAACTGAAAACTAATTGAGAGAATATAACCGAAAGAACCAAAGTATACGCTAAGATACGCTTGAATAAATTGCTTTTTTTCATATTCTTACTCTCCTTTAAAATTTTTGTTTAAATGCAATGTTTATTAAAACCATTCGTAAGCAACCCTCTGCGTTTTTTTATCTTTATACCTCACAAAAGCAGAGGGTTGCTTATGTTTTGGTTTATTTTTTAATGCGCTTTCTTTTAAGTGAGAAAATAATTACAAATCCTACCGCTAAAACAGCTACAATTCCCGAGATTATAGCAATCCACAAGATTTTAACTGTTTTTGAGCCGATAACTTCAATAGCATCAGCATCACCATTGGTACGATATAGGGTGAAATCATCAAAATACAAACTGTCATCACCAACAGTTCTTATGGCAATCCATTTTGATTTAGCAACAAATGTATATGTATGTGCTACCCATTTGCCGTTTTTAATATCTTTAATCTTGCCTATTGATAAAACACCCTTATTTGCACTATATACATCGGGCCAATCCAAATGAACTAAGGATAAATCTGCAATTGCACTATCCTGATCGGTGGTAGTATAGAAAACCATTTTATAAGTTTTGCCTATCTCCAGCTCTTCTTTGTAGAACAGCAAGAAATCCATATATTCATCGGTTCCACCTAAGCGGTGAATAGATTTTGCTCCGCCATGAACATATTTTGCAGAATATCCTGATATAGTCGGACGATAATACTCGTATCCTTCGTGATAATCGTATATACTATCTTCGTACTGTTCAAAGTCTTGAACATAACCGTCAAGTGTCCACTTGGCATACAAAATGGTATTAAATGTTGGGAAATAATCATACTCATAGGGTACGTCAAGCTCAGGGAAAGAATACCATCCTTCAAAAATATATCCTTCGCGAGAAATTTTGGGAAGTTTAAGCTTTGAATATGCCTTTCCTTTGATTGATTTAACTGTCAAATCACAGTTTGTTTCAAAGCTTACTACAATATCTTCAGGTGACATTATGTTAGTGTAAGAATTAGCCTTAAAGCCTTTAAGACCTGGAGTTTCGTTGTCACCTCTTACAACCCACATATTATCAAAGTCGAATTCAGTCATATTCTTCTTAGCTGCTTTGCCAAGCATCTTATCAATAAAGAGTCTTGTAAGCCCTGCCTTATCTTGTGCTGAAGATGAATAACAATTTTCGCAATTTATATTATCGTAAGAAGCATTTGACAATATCGCATACTTTGAGTCAGCAGTATAGAAGTTCTTAACCAAAACTTTGTCAACGGTGTAACCCATTTTTGAATATCCGAACAATCCCCTACCGGTATTTTTAACAGTACCTGTAAAGAAGGTATTTTCAACTCGTATAGGTCTTGTAGCGCAACCTACAATACCGCCGCAAGAACCACCGTCAAGTACAACTGTAGTATCAGCAAAACACTCGCGAATAATTGGATATTCATCATAAGAAGCTTTCTCATTTGATGAATCATACTGGTCAACGAAGCCTGCAAATGCACCGAGATATTTTGTGGTAGCAGGATCCGTAAATGTAAGGCTTGAATTCACTATACCAAGCTTCTCAATTACAGCACCTTTACCTATTGAAGCGAATAAACCGCCGTAATAATCAGGTCCTGTATAAGTATCCTTAGTTTTATTGAGGTAAAGACCTGAAACGGTGTGATATCCACCGTCAAGATGACCTCTAAACGATTTAGCCCAAGTACCTGTATACCACTCGTTTGCAGTATTTTTCCAATTTTCAGATGAAGTATTATTAAGAATGATATTTTCTGTTATCTTGTAATATTTGCCATTAGTTTTTCCGTTTAAGGCATCATTAGCAAGAAGTGCTAAGTGACCGCCTGTTTTGATAATGTAAGGATCGGCTTTTGTTCCGTCGCCCGAAGCATAAAAACGTGCAGGCTTGCCCGACCATACCTCTCCGGGTTTATTTGTATCGTAAAGCCATTCGCCTGCTCCTTTTCTGATAACGGGGAAATCATTTTTGTTAGCAGACCAGTCTTCACTAAAGTTGAAACCTTTGAGAACTTTAACAACAGACAATCCTTTTAACTTACTATCATCTGATAGATAGGTTATTCCGTCTACATCAAAATTTTTCGTTGCAGATGTGTAAACATTTGTATAAGACACCATTGATTTAATTGCATCAAAATGTGACTTATTTGCTGTAGCTGTAACGGGGTGAACGGAACTGTCAGTAAAGCAGTTTGTAACCTTTTGTACTAAACCGTCACCCCATCCGTTTCCAAGTATTCCAGAAACAAGATGTGGATTTTCGTTAGTTGATTTAAATTTTGATCTTGTAACAGAGCAGTCAGATATAGTGATTTTAATATCACCAAAACCGCCTATAATTCCACCAACATACTTTTTAGTGCTTTCAACTACAACATTATCAACTGTACAGTATGTTACCGAAACAGGAGACATTTGCCAGTGGGCTTTAACAAATCCGACTATACCGCCACCTGATTCAGTACCAAATATATAGGAGTTTTTAATGTTCAAATTATGGACGCTACCGCCATCCATAAGAACAGGTATAAGTCCCGAATATCCACCGTTACTGTAAAGACCGTATACGGTATAACCTGCTCCGTCGAGTTCTCCACAAAAGCCCTTACTGTAGCTTGTAACCTTATACCAAGAGTTGAATTTTGAACCCCAAGAAGTATTATCAGGATTTTGCATATCTTCAGGTTTTACATCGTTAAGATAGATATCGTTTACTAGTTTAAAATACGAAGCTTTATTAACTGCACCCGAAGCGCCTGAAGCGTTACTATACTCGCTAACCATCTTATATAGCTGAGCGCCGTTTGCAATCAAATACGGATCAGTAGGCGTACCATTACCGCCTGCAAACTTGCTAGCTTTAGTACCGTTCCAAACATTCTCAGGTTTTACATAAAAAACGAGTTCAGGATAATCGTTTTCTACTGTTTTCCAGAATATTACAAAGTCAAAACCTTTCATATTCTGCTTTGCCTTTTCGCCCTGCATCTGATCAGACGTTAATTTTTTGATACCATTTACAGAATTGTCGTATTCTGAATAATTGGTATACACATTAGAAAACGTTGTAATTTTTTTAAAGTTACCGTCAAGATACGGAAGCGGAGAAACATCTATACAATAACTATTTGCTACAGTAATTGTATTTAGATAATCATTACCATTCGTAACAGCAACAAATGCAGCAGAGCCTATCTTTGTATCAGTTGTATTTGTATGACTTATACTTGTATTTACACAGTAACTGTTATAAATACCAACAGATTGTGAATATATATATCCCACAAATGCCGCAGAGGCGTCACGGCTTGCAACTGTAAAGTCTTTTACAGAGCATCCCTTAATTACAATAGGTGCAGAGTTTGAAACACCAATAGCCGAACCAATCAATGCGGCTCCAACAAATACGTTCCATTCTGCCTTTGGGAAATATCCGTTTTCAAGGTGTAAATCGTAAATTTCAGCACCTTGTGTTGCAACAGGAATAAGTCCCACAGTTGCTGTTGCTAAATTATTGTATAAGCCGTAAATTGTATGACCTTCACCATAAACAATTCCACTAAAACCTTTTTTGTAATTCTTATTGTCCGGATAAGCAGTGCTATTTACTGTATACCATTGCTTTTTATCAAGATATATATCTTTAGTAATTTTAAAATATGTGTGTGATTCAGGTTTTGCATCAACAGGTGTATTGCTGTAATCTGCAACCATCTTATAGAGCTGACCTGCGTTTTCAATTATGAAAGGTTCTTCTGCGGTACCTTTACCCCCTGCAAATTTATCAGCCTTAGTACCGTCCCAAATATTATCAGGATTAACAGCTAATACAGGATATCCGTTATTAACAATTGACCAAACAGCAACAAAGTTGAAGCCACGCATGTATTGCTTTGCATTATCGCCCTGCATCTGTTCTTGTGACAGATATTTAACTCCGTCTGCATCAAAATTCTTTGTAGCAGAAGTGTAAACATTTGTATAATCTACAAATTTGTCAACAACATCGAAGGAACTTTTATCGGTTGTTGCGGTTACAGGATTTACAGAATCATCTGTAAAGCAATTAATTGCTTTCTTTGTGCCACCCCAACCGTATCCAATAAGTCCAGATGCCCAATTAGGATCTGTGTCATTCATAGACATAATATTTGCATTAGTAACAGAACAGTCTGTTACAGTAAGTCCTATATCATTACATCCGCCAACAATTCCGCCAATTTGTTTAGCAGTACCTTCAATTACGGTATTATCAACCGAACAGTATGATACTGTTACAGGCGATAATGTGTAATATGAATATGCATAACCTACTATACCACCAGCAGATTCATAGCCACGAATATATGAATTTTTCAAATTCAAGTTGTGGATGTTACCGCCATCTGCCAGCATTGAAACAAGGCCTGCAAAACGTTGATTATTACTGTAAAGACCGTAAACTGTGTGACCGTTACCGTCAAAATCACCGCAGAAACCACCTGCGCTCTTACCTGCAACGCTATACCAAGGTTTAAATACAGAACTCCAAGACTCAACAGTTGGATTTTCTAAATCAGACGCCAAAACATCATTAAGATAAATATCCTTAGTTAGTTTGAAGTATAGTTTTTCATTATTAGCACCTTGTGCGGTAGAAGCATTACTGTATTCTGCAACCATTTTGTAAAGCTGAGCACCGTTTTCAATCAAAAATGGATCTTTTTTAGTACCACTACCACCTGCAAATTCTTCGGCTTTAGTTCCGTCCCAAACGTAGTCAGGTCTTCTATATAAAGAATACACAGGATATCCAGATTCAACAATTTTCCAAGTGCGGACAAAGTCAAAACCTACCATATTTTGCTTTGCATTTGCGCCCTTCATTTGTTCAGGGGTTAGTTGAGTTGCAACAGCATCAACTGTTCCCTGTTTTTTAACAACATAGATATTTCCAGAATTTGATGCAAGATTACGGTCTGTAACACCCTGAGCATAAAGGTCTGCAGAGGTGTAGCTTGATATTAACTCAAGTTTTGCCCCACTGTTAAGAGTACCAACAAATGCACCAACATTAGAACCGCCAACAACCTTACCATTCATACCAATATTGGACATAAATATATTATATCCGCTCTGCCCTAAAATACCGCCAGCACCTTTAACAGTAGAGTTAATTTCGCAAGTTGCATCTATATTAATACCCTCGAAATATGCTACTTTTGATGCTTGACCTGCAACAAAGCCTGCTCCATCGGCTGCAGTGCTTTCGATGTAAGCATTGGTCATATTGAAGTTTTTAATGGTTGTCTTATATGTGCCGTTATTGTCTGCGCCAACATAAGAGAAAAGACCCATTACTCTTTGACTGCCTTTATAGTATAGACCATCAATAGTATGACCATTACCATCAAAGGTTCCAATGAAACGAAAGTCAGCCCACACCCATTTGCGTGCAGATGCCTTCCAATCAGAAGAAGTAGTATCATTAATTCTAATGTCATTGACAAGCTTAAAGTACTTACCGGTAAAAGCTCCTTTGTTGTTACCTGTAACAATAGCCGCAAGCTGTGCAGCGGTTTTAATAAGGTAAGGGTCAGTTGTTGAGCCTGTTCCTTCTAAATTGTAATCCTTAGTGCCATCCCAAACTTTAAGCTCTTCAGCATTGATATTTAGAATATTGATAGAAAAAATTGAAAGTACAATCAGAAACGAAACCAATATGGAAATGCATTGAAGGAAAAATAAAGTCTTTTTATTAGTTTTAAGAATATTCATCTTTTTTTCCTTTCACAATTTAAAATGTTTTTAAAATAAATCTTACTTAAGTTTTTCATTAAGTTTTTTGATATCTGCATTGATTTCATTTTGATAACTTGAAATAACGGTTACAACCTGTGTAGGATCGGAAGTAGCTGGCTTGGAAATGTAATCACCAACTGCAGACTCTCTACCTGTAACACCGTTTACACCTGAACCATAGCAGAAATAGAAATTCTTATTTTCTGTGTTAGTAGATGTAAGTTTAAAGAAGAAGTTCTCAGCCTCTGCTGAAATAAATGCAGAACCTGTATCGTAATTGTTAACATCAAGATAATGACGAAGGAATATACCTGCTGCTACAGGATTCTTTGCGCCTTTGCAAATACCCCAACCACGAACAAAAGAAGTAGGTGTATATTCTTTACCGTCCCAAGAAGGAAGATATGTGAAACCAATATCACTTGCCTTCATATTTCTTAAGTAACCGGTCTTCTTAAGACTAAATGAGTGGAGAATAGCAATACCAACGTTGCCTGCTGGGAACTGATTGAGTGCGGTGTAAATAGATGTGGTGCTTAACCAACCTTCTTTTAAACCGGTTGATGCCCAACGCATAATGTCCTGAGTTACAGTGTTGGTAGTGCCGTTGTAGAATTGACCGTCTTTCATACCGATTACGCTAGCGCCTGCAGCATGAATTAAACCTTCAAGATGAATTGCGCCGCCAATATAATCAGTACCTAAACCTGCAACCTGCTGCATACATTTCTTCATTGTATCGTAATTCCACTTGCCTGCCTCGTAGTACTCTTCAGGAGTGGTCCAACCATTGTCTTTAAAGATTTTTTTGTTATATACAACCATATCTTCATCTTTCCATATACTTCCTATGGTATCAACAAGATATGTTTTACCGTTAACGGTTGAAATGTTTACAAGAGATTTATCCCAGATAGATTCCTTCAAATCAAGCTTTGCCGCATCGATAGGCTGTAATGCATCAATACAGTATGGAAATGTATAGGTTGAGAAGTAAACATCAGGTGCTTTGTCAGAAGCTATTCTTCCTAAAACAGTATTGGTATAGTCTGCTTCGTTGATTAGGTCGATATTTACTTTAATTCCATACTTTTTCTCAAATTCCTCTACTACAGGACCGTCTTCGTAAAGAGATGGATCACGCCAGGTAGCGTATGTAATTTCTGTGCCGGAATAATCAGCAGTATTTACATTATCGTTGATAACTGCCGGTGCTTTTGAGGGGGGCTTTTTGCCACCGCCATTATTAGAATCACCGCAGCCTGCTGTTGCAACTATCATAACTAGTGCAAGAACTAATGCTCCAAATCTGATGAATGTGTTTTTCATATTTTTTCTCCTTTTATATTTTTACTCGGCAATCCATAATCCGCCGGTATTTGGTTTTTGATATAGTCTTACATAATCGATAAAAAATTCGAAAGGAAATGTTGAATAATCACTTGGAATGTTTTTAGGAAGAATGTGATTGTTAAGACGAATAAATAATGGATTTAAAAAGTCAGACATATCATTTAATCCGTCGAGTTGAACACTCTCTTTCCAATTGTAGCTATAAAACTTTTTACCATCGATATAAACAGTCATATCTTTAGCAGTCCAATCAAAGCCGATTACGTGATAAACATAAGATTGATTTTTATCTAGTCTTAAATCGCTCTTGACAGGTGTTTCAACTGCACCCAATGAAGAATGCTTAGGAGAACTGTTATGGTCTATTCCTTTCACACCGTCAATGCCTTTTGCATCTTCATAGAACCATTTATGTAGGTTTGGAGAAAGTGTTGTATATTCGATGATATCTATTTCTGCCGAGAAATTAGAAGAAATTATATCGCCTTTATTGAAAAGTGAAGTAACAACCGCATCCTTGCTACAAGCACCCGAAAGCCAAAGTGATGGCCAAGCACCTGCGCCAAAAGGAATTCTGGCTCTCATTTCAAGATAACCATATTGGAAGTTCATGTGTTCTTTACCTTCAATAGTATATGGTGCGATTGCTTCAATTTGGTTATTGTCAGGATCAAACCAACGCACTGCAGATAATTTCAACAATCCATCTGAAACGGTCATGGCTTTAGGGTCACGTGACAGTTTAAAAGAACTTTCAGCACCGATACTAGTGGTTAATTCCCACTTCATCGTATCAAGAGTATTGCCGTCAAACTCGTCACTCCAAACAAATTCATAAGTACCGTCAGGTCTTTCAACCTTTGAAGAGAAATCATATTTACCTTTAAGTGTATTTACTTTTGTTTTTTTATACTCTAAAGAAGTAAACCAAGAAACAGCTTTAACTACACCGTTAAAATTACCGCTTTCAAAAAACAATTGCTTGTCTAAGATACTAACTGCATATTCATTTTCTGAAAGTGAGGATTTCTTTCTAGTGGTATTACCTACTAAAATTTCCTTTGTCTTCTTTTCAGAGGCATCGGAAGCAATTTCCACAGTTATTTTATAGTCAGCGAAATAGTCAACTAACTTCTTGGCTGCTTGACGAAGTTGCTCGTTACCGTCCGGGTAAACTACTGTGTATCCATTTAAACTTTCAAAATCCACAGGTGTAACCTTGTATTCCGGAGTTACTGTTTCTTCAACTACACTTTCTTTCTTAGCGAGTTTTCGTTCCGATTTGTAATCATCATCTGATGTACCGCCACATCCCACAAGTGAAATACAAATCACCGATGCCAAAAAAGTGCTGATGATTTTTTTAGCAATGTGCATAATATCCTTCCTTTCGGGTTAGTTTTAAACGAATTTTAAAATAAAGTTTTAAAAAAGAAATTGAGTTTAATTTTTAGTAAAAATGGCAATTTTATGCATATTGTTCTTAATATACAAAAAAATCACACAATTACACACCTTGATTATACACTATTGCGCAAAAACATTAAATAAGGGATACAATTGAAAAAGTTAGGAAAACAATTTGTATTATACGAATTTAAGGCGATTTTAGAGTTTTATTACATGATAACAATTAAATATTGTCAATTTTGACAAAAAAAGAGAAGGTAACTAAAATTTGTTACCTTCTCTTTTGAATTTATTTTACAACAATATTTACAAGGCGTTTTGGAATGTATAATTCTTTAATAATTGTTTTGCCTTCAATTGCTGTTGCAACGTTTTCTTGCTGTTTTGCAAGAGCTAGAGCATCGTCAGCAGAAATATTAGCGTCAACATTGATTCTAGCCTTGATTTTTCCGTTAACCTGAACTGCTATTTCAACCGAAGCATCAACACATTTTGCAGGGTCGAAATCAGGCCACTTAGCCTGATTTAGCATACCCTCAAAGCCGCAAAGCTGCCACATTTCCTCAGTTAAGTGAGGTGCAAATGGGTTAAGCATAATTATATAAGCTTTAAGCTCGGCTTTGTTTATGCTACCTGTTGCTGTAATGCTGTTAAGTAGTGCCATAAGTGAAGCAATAGCGGTATTCATCTTAAGACCTTCAATATCCTCAGATACCTTTTTGATGGTCTTGTGAAATTCGGTTTCAAGTTCTTTTCTGAATTCGTCACCATCTGTTAAAATATCAACTAATGAGAATACCTTTTCAAGATAACGTCTGCTACCCTTGATTGAAGACTGACTCCAAGGCGCTGCCTTTTCAAAGTCGCCTATAAACATTTCATAAAGGCGCATAGTATCTGCACCGTAATCGTTAACTATTTCATCGGGGTTAACAACGTTGCCTCTGGATTTTGACATCTTCTCGCCGTTCTCACCCAAAATCATACCGTGGCTTGTACGCTTAGCGTAAGGCTCGGGATTTGGAACAACACCGATATCATAGAGGAAACGATGCCAGAAACGGCTGTAAAGCAGATGAAGTGTTGTATGCTCCATACCGCCGTTATACCAATCAACAGGACCCCAATATTCGAGCGCTTCCTTTGAAGCAAGTGCATCGGTATTGTTAGGATCACAGTAACGCAAGAAGTACCAAGAGGAGCCTGCCCACTGTGGCATTGTATCGGTTTCACGGGTTGCTTTGCCGCCGCAATGAGGACAGGTCGTATTTACCCAATCGGTCATTTTAGCAAGTGGTGATTCACCGTTATCGGTAGGCTCATAAGAATCAACATTTGGAAGTGTTAATGGTAGCTCGCTCTCATCAAGCGGAACATAACCGCACTTTTCGCAATAAACAATCGGGATTGGTTCGCCCCAATATCTTTGACGTGAAAATACCCAGTCACGAAGCTTGTAGTTGGTTTTCTTAAAGCCTATTCCCTTTTCAGTTAACCATTCTTGAATTGCAACCTTTGCCTCCTCAACGCTCATACCTGTAAGGAAACCTGAATTTACCATAGTGCCTGTAGCACAATCTGTGAAGGCTTCTTTTTCGATATCGCCGCCTGCAACAACCTCAATAATCGGGATGTCAAACTTTTTGGCAAATTCCCAGTCACGTGTATCGTGGCCAGGTACCGCCATAATAGCGCCTGTACCGTAGGAAATAAGTACATAGTCAGAAATAAAGATAGGTGTTTCTTTATTATTTACAGGATTGATAGCAGTAACGCCCTCAAGCTTTACACCTGTTTTATCTTTAGCAAGCTCGGTGCGCTCAAAGTCAGACTTTTTAGCTGCCTCGGCACAGTAAGCGTTAACTTCGTCAATATTCTTAATTTTATCTGCCCATTTCTTAATAAGCGGATGCTCAGGTGACATAACCATATAGGTAACACCGAAAAGTGTATCTGCACGGGTTGTGTAAATTTCAAATTCATCACCGATATTAGTCGTGAATTTTACCTGAGTACCGTAAGAACGGCCAATCCAGTTGCGCTGCTGAGTTTTAACTCTTTCGATAAAGTCAATATCTTCAAGACCGTCTAGAAGCTTTTCTGCATAATCAGTAATCTTAAGCATCCATTGGCTTTTTTCTTTGTGGATAACCTCGTTGCCACAACGCTCGCAAACACCGCCTACAACCTCTTCGTTAGCAAGAACGCACTTACAGGAAGTACACCAGTTAACAGACATCTGTTTCTTATATGCTAAGCCTTTTTTGAATAGCTGAAGGAAAATCCACTGTGTCCATTTATAATATGAGGGGTCGGTAGTATTGATTTCTCTATCCCAATCAAAAGAAAAACCTAAAGACTTTAACTGACGTTTAAAGTTAACAACGTTCTGTTCGGTAACGATAGAAGGATGAATATGATTTTTAATAGCAAAGTTTTCGGTAGGAAGACCAAAAGCATCCCAACCCATTGGATACAGAACATTAAAGCCCTGCAATCTTTTCTTACGAGCTATAATATCAAGTGCTGTATAAGAACGTGGGTGACCTACGTGAAGACCCTGAGCTGATGGATAAGGGAACTCTACAAGTCCGTAAAACTTAGGTAGTGTATAGTCGTTTTTAGCGGCGAAAGTTTTATTTTCGTCCCAAATATCCTGCCACTTTTTTTCAATTTCACTGTGATTATATTTCATAACTAATCCTCCTGTGCTATATCAAGAATTTCTGATAAATCAACGCTTTTGCCCTCACTCCACATATTATCAAGACCATAAAATTCTCTCTGATCCGGAGTAAAGATATGAATTATTACTGAAGAATAATCGAGAACAATCCAACCTGTAGATTTACCTTCAATATGATGCGGTTCATATCCTGCTTCGGTAAGCTTTACTTCAACTTCATCAGCTAAAGAATGAACATGTGTCGATGAGGTTGCGGTTGCAATAACAAAATATTCTGTTAAAACGGTTAATTCCTCAACCTTTAAAACATTAAGCGCCCTAGCCTTTTTATTATTTAAAGTATTTGCGGCGATTTTTGCTATTTCATTAATTTCCAATTAACCATTACTTCCTTTCAAAACAATTTCGTTATACGCTTCAAGTGCATCAGGATGTACCGCACGCTTATCGTTAACAAGAACATTGATGGTATATGCTAGAGCGTATTTCATAGCCATATCAACATCAGTATCTGCTAATAACCGCATAATATCAACATCGCTGTAATTTCTATCTTCAGAGGCAAAGTCAGCAAGGAAAATAATTTTAGATAAAAGTGACATATTTGCCTTTCCTGTAGTATGATAACGAATAGCATCATAAATTTCAGGGCTTGTAATATTAAGTTCTGAACGTACATACTCGGCACCCGATATTGCGTGCCAAAGCTTTTTAGCGCCCTTTTCAACATCGGTTAAAACTATACCGGCTTTTTTGAAAATCTCAAAATGTTCTTCTTTGGTTGCGTTCTTTGTAATGTCATGTAAAAGACCTGCAGTATATGCTAGTTCTTCGTCGCAACCGTATCTTTTTGCAAGCTCTCTTGCTTTTTTAGCAACAGCTAAAGAATGTTTATAGCGAGGTTCGTCAAGCTTTTCAGCTAAAAGATTTGAGTATTTGTCAAAATACTCATTTGAGCTTTGATCATATAACTTGTGCTTTAATATATAATCATAAACTTTATGAGGAATTAAATTCGGATCTAATTTATCACGAAGGCTTGTTGAAGATACATCGGTGATTTTTTCATCAATAATTGTTATATTAGCACCTAGCGCTGACATTCTTTCAAAATCGGCTAAGAATTTCTCTTCGTCACCTCTTGAAAATGCGATAAAAGAGGTCTCTTTTATTAGCTCATCCCATTTATACCAAGTATCTAGAGTAGCCAACATATCTCCGCCTATTGCAAAATA
This sequence comes from Acutalibacteraceae bacterium, assembly GCA_045577835.1. GTDB lineage: Bacteria > Bacillota > Clostridia > Oscillospirales > Acutalibacteraceae > UBA737. The sequence goes on from JAZNJD010000009.1 coordinate 60,237, forward strand.
AAAATCATAATCAGGGTACTGTTTTTTTAGCTCTAATACAGTATCTATCGAATAGCTTTTACCCTCACGCTCCATATCAACTAAAGAAACCTCAGTCTTTATGAAATCTTCGCATAAAAGCTTTATCATAGCCAATCTGTGTTCTTGCGGTGCTAAATAATCACAGTCTTTATGTGGAGGTGTTTTGGTAGGCACCACAATTACTTTATCAATAAACTTTAGGTCGCAAAGGGCAGTTATCATTTCTTGATGGCCAAGATGAGGCGGATTAAATGTACCGCCAAAAATTATAACATTAGGCATATTATTTCACCAACACAATCTTTCTATTTTCTTTATTACTGCTTTGTTTATATAAAATAAACTTTCCACCGATGACCTGAACAACATCAGCGCCAACCAAATCAGCAATTTGGTCTGCGGCTTCTCTTGAGGTTACGGGAGAAGTTTCTAAGCATTTGAGCTTGATAAGTTCTCTAGCTTCAAGCGCATCTTTCACCTGTTTAACCAACTGTTCACCAACGCCTGATTTGCCGATTTGCAGTATTGTATCCATACTGTTAGCCAAGCCTTTAAGCTGTGCACGCTGTCTACTGTTTAACATAAATTTTCCTCGTTTATATATTTTTTTAATTCTTCTTTAAACTTAATAAGTGCTTTTCCACGATGACTTACTGCATCTTTTTGTTCATCGGTAAGTTTAGCAAAACAACCGCCCTCACCAATAAAAATAGGGTCATATCCAAAACCTGAGGTACCTTCAGGCTTTTCTGCAATATATCCGTGACACTCGCCTCTAACTGTGAATTCTCTACCGTCAGGAAAAACACAAGCCACAGCCGCAACATATTTACCACCACGTTTTTCTTGCGGCACACCTTCAAGCTCTTTGAGCAGTTTATAAAGGTTTCTTTCGTCGTCTGCATTTGCACCTGAATATCTTGCGGAATAAATTCCAGGCGCACCGTTCAAATAATCAACACAAATTCCCGAATCGTCAGCAACGGTTATATAGCCTGTAACCTCTAATCCGTGATGCGCCTTCAGTAGTGCATTTTCCTCAAAGGTTGTACCTGTTTCTTCAACATCACCAAAAGGAAAATCAAGGTCCTTAGGTGAAAGCACAGTAAAACCCATTGGGGTTAAAATGCGGTCTAATTCTTTTAGCTTTTTCTTATTTTGGGTAGCAACAAAAATTTTCATCAGTTTTCTCCTGTATCAAAAATTCCGTCGGCAAATTCGTTGGCATTAAACGGCATAAGGTCATCAATCCCCTCGCCTACACCCACAAATTTAACAGGAATATTAAGTTCATTGTGGATAGCCACTACTATACCGCCTTTTGCAGTACCATCAAGCTTAGTAAGAATGATGCCTGTTATATCGGTAACATTCTTAAATTCCTTTGCCTGATTTACAGCATTTTGACCCGTTGCAGCATCCAAAACAAGTAATGTTTCAAGAGAAGACTCGGGTAACTCTCTTTTGATGATACGGTTAATTTTTGCAAGCTCATCCATTAAATTTTTCTTGTTATGAAGTCTTCCTGCAGTATCACAAATTATAACATCGGCACCATGTGCTTTAGCAGAAGAAATTGTATCAAAAACAACAGATGCGGGGTCAGTACCCTCAACACTTTTTACAATGCCTACATCTGCCCTCTCAGCCCATACGGTGAGCTGTTCTGCCGCTGCCGCTCTAAAAGTATCAGCGGCACCGAGAACTACCTTTTTGCCCTGATTTTTAAGCATCAGCGCAATCTTACCTATTGATGTAGTTTTACCAACACCGTTAACGCCAATAACAAGTATTACCGAAGGTTTAGTATCGAGTGTAAGCGTTTTATCTTCACCTAACATCTCAACTATTACATCGTGCATATACTCCTTGATAAGCTTAGGGTCGGTAACACCGTTTTTCTTAACATACTGTCTTAACCTATCACAAATAGCGACAGAAGTCTCAACGCCAATATCAGACATTACAAGTATTTCTTCAAGTTCTTCAAACAGTTCTTCATCAATTTTAGTAAAACTGTTAATTATGTTATTGATACCGCTTGAAATTGAATTTTTGGTTTTTGTAAGTCCTGCTTTAATTTTACTGAAAAATCCCATTTTATGCTCCCTTGTCTTCAAGCAATTTCTTTTCAAGCTCACTAACGTTTAGCTCAAGCAGCTTAGTTACACCTTTTTCTTGCATTGTAACACCGTATAGCATATCAGCAGCTTCCATAGTACCGCGTCTGTGAGTTACGCAGATAAACTGTGTAGCAAAGCCTGATTGCTTCATATAATCGGCAAAACGGTCAACGTTAATATCGTCAAGTGCGGTATCAACCTCATCAAGAAAACAGAAAGGTGGAGGGCTTACCTGCATAATTGAAAAATAAATTGAAAGTGCTACCAACGCCTTTTCACCGCCCGAAAGCCCGTCAAGACTAGGAACATTTTTACCAGGTAATCTAGCCTCAATATCAATACCACTTTCAAGAATATTTTCGGGGTCGCTGAGCTTAAGCGAAGCCTCGCCACCGCCGAAAAGCTCAGTAAAGGTCTTTTTAAAGTTCTGATTGATTTTGTCAAAGCCTATTACAAAGAGCTCTTGCATTTGCGATGTTAGCTGATTTATAAGCTTATGAAGTTCTTTACGTGAAGCTTCAACGTCATCAATTTGAGCCTTTAAGAAATCATAACGCTCTTTAACCTCTTTATATTCCTCTATAGCCGATACATTAACATTACCAAGAGAACGAATTTTAGATTTAATATCAGCTAATTCCTTCTTTGCCTCATTTGGTTTTTCAATCTCAGTACTATAGGCCTCAGCTTCACTCTTTGTAAGCTCGTATTCATCATAAAGTTTACGAATAACCTCGTCATATTCGTTAACCATGACCTCTTTACGAGCGTTTAGACGGGCAAGTTCGCCGCTAATCTGCTCACGCTGTAAGGTCTGTTCACGTTCACTGCTTCTCAGTTCAACACCAAACTTTTCGGTATTGTTACGAAGTGACATATAGTTTTCGATAGCAGTATTATGTTCGGTGATTTTTTGCCTAATATCATCAATTTCATCTGTGATATTTTTAATCTCATTTTTAAGAGACTCATTTTTAAAGGCAACAGTTGCGAGCTCTGATTCTATATCGTCTGCCCTTTGTTTTCTGTCACCAATTGCTGATTCAAAAGCTGAAATACTTGAAAGTATCGCAGCCTTATCTTTTTCGGTTTCAACCAACGAAAGCTTTGTATCGGTTATATTTTCACTTAAAAGCTCTCTGCGCTCTGAAATTGAATTTCTGCCGTTGGTCATCTTGTCTATTTCTAATTGAACAGCAGATTTTTGAAGCTCCAATTCTGCAATTTTAGCAGCAGACAAAGCCGACGCTTCTTTAAGAGCACTAACCTTATCAGCACCTTCATCACGCTCGGTTATTAAGCTATTAAGAGAGCGCTCGTTATTTTCTATAAGCGTTTCAAGTCTTTTAAGCTCTGCAAGTGTTCTGATTTTATCTTCATTAGCGGTTGTAAGATCAGATTTTATAGCAGTAATATCTGCATCGGTTTCATTGAGCGCTGCTTTTGCAACCTCGAGGTCTGCTTCACTTTGAGTTAATTTGTTTTCAAGCTTTTGGAGTTCTTCAGAAAGTCTGTTTATGTCAGTACTACGGCTGAGAAGACCAGCTTGTTTTACAAGTGAACCACCTGTCAGTGAACCGCCTAAATTCACAATTTGTCCGTCAAGGGTTACTATTTTCACCTTATAATCGGTCTTTTTAGCGAGTGTTACTGCGCTATCAATATCCTCGGTTACAACAGTACCGCTGAGCAAAAATTTTACTATGTCTGAGTACTTAGCATCGGTCTCTACAAGGTCACTTGCGACGCCAACATAGCCTAACATACCGTCAAAATTACCGTTTTTAATATCCTTAGGCTTAATTGTTTGGATAGGTAAAAAGGTTGCTCTGCCAGCATTGTTTTTCTTTAAATAGTTAATGGTACGCTTAGCGTCTGCCTCAGAGTCTACAACAATATTTTGAATATTGTTACCAAGTGCAGTTTCAATCGCAACAGAGTATTTCTTATCAACCGAAATAAGCTTAGAAATGGTACCATGTATATTAGGAAGTATTCCTTTTTTGCTCTCATTCATTACAAACTTAACCGAATGAGAAAAGCCTTCCATATTGTTTTCAAGTTCTTTTAGTATTTGCAGTCTACGGCGCTTAGCTTCGGTATCAAGACGAAGTTCTTCGGTAGCATTGCGGAGCTTATCCAGAGTTTCTCTTCTTGAATTAAGCCTTAGCTCATAGCCCCTTAAAGAATTATTACAGGATACAATTTTCTCTTCGTTATTTGATAGTAAAACATTCGTATCCTCAAGTTCTTTATTTAAAGTATCTCTTTCAGCATTTAATTCTGCGATAGAAGTATCTAATGCGCCATGTCGAACAGTTATTTCCTCTATAGAGGTATCGGCAGTAACCATAGCAACACGATTATCAGCAATCTCGGCAGATATCATATTAAGTGTTTTTATCTGTTCCTCGATTTTATTTGATATGCCTTCGCTATCGGTTAGTAATGCGGTAAGCTGCGCTTCTAAATCTTTTAATTGCTCGTTTAATTCAACTATTTTTGTATCTTTAGCCTCAAGCTGACGTTTCTTATCCTCAATTTCACCCGTAGCATCAGCGTCACTAATACTTAACTGAATTTTTTCGTTGTTAAGACGGGTAGCAAACTCTGCGTTATGCTGAATATCATTGTTGACAACTGTGATATCACCTTCAAGCTTAACGATATTTTCATTAGCTAATGAAATCGCAGTACGTTCTTGTTCTATTAATGTTGTATATCTTGCAAACTCAGCAGTATTTTCTTCAACCTTCTTATCAAAATCTGATAAGGCAGTCTCAATTTCCTTGTATTGCATCTCAGCCGCCGCAATTTTGCTTTCGTGGCTTCTTAGGGCATCCTTTGAATTATTAAGTGTATACATCCAAAGACTGATTTCAAGCTTTTTCTTTTGCTCTGCAAGTCCTAAGAACTTTTCTGCCTTTTGGCTTTGTTCATAGAGTGGACCTACTCTGGATTCAAGCTCGTCCATTATGTCCTTAAGACGCAAAAGATTGTCCTCAGCGGCAAGTAATTTCCTCTCCGCTTCGGTTTTTCTATATCTATACTTCGATATACCTGAAGCCTCCTCAAATATATCTCGGCGTTCATCAGATTTTGTGCTTATAATATTATCAATTTTACCTTGACCAATCATTGAATAACCGTCACGGCCAAGACCGGTATCCATAAATAGTTCGTGTACATCTTTAAGACGCACTGAAACATTATTTATAAGATATTCACTTTCGTGAGAACGATAGTAACGTCTTGTGACTGAAACAAAATCATTGTCGAAATTTAGTGTTCGGTCTGCGTTATCAATGTTAAGCGTTACCTCGCAAAAACCGTGAGGACGGCGTGTATCGGTACCGCCAAATATAACATCCTCCATAGACTGACCGCGAAGACTTTTAGAGGATTGTTCACCTAAAACCCATCTAACTGCATCGGAAATATTACTTTTACCACTACCGTTAGGGCCTACAACCGCAGTAATACCCTTACCGAATTTAAGGGTGGTTTTATCAGCAAAGGATTTAAAGCCTTGGACCTGTATAGAGCTAAGTAGCACTTATTTCATCCCCTTTCAACAACAATTTCATTTTTTACTATATTTTTATCAGGTATTATTTTACAATTAAAGCCTTTTTCTTTTAGCCTTATTATGTTCGATTTTTTCTGTCCTGTCATTTTAGAAACATCAGAAGGATTAACAAAAATCTTATAGTCCCCTGTTTCCTTTAATTTGTTTATAGCCTCATCAAAAAATATCTCAGATTGGCACAACTCACTAAAAGCCGGATGCCAAGGACCTGCTATGTAGGCTTTAGGCTCAATAGAATGAAGACCTAATCTTATGACCTTTATATTGGCTTCGCTAAACATTTTAAGCAATTTTGATGCCAAACAAACTGCATCATCTAATGTCTGCGGTTTATAAAATCCCTCAGCAAAAAATGCCGCAAGATCGGTATCTTTCAAAACGATAGTAGGATAAATCCTAACAGTATCAGGCTTTAACTCAATAATTTTTTCTGCAGTTTTGATAGCCTTTTGGTCGGTATCACCATAAAGACCTGTCATCATTTGGAGACCAAGTGAAAACCCGTATTCTTTTATAAGACTTGAAGCATTTACAACATCCTTAGCGCTGTGTCCACGATTGTTAAGCTTTAACACTTTATCATCAAGACTTTGCGCACCAAGTTCAATTGCGGTAACACCGTATTCTCTTAAAAGCTCAAGAATTTCCTCGTCAATGGCATCAGGTCTTGTAGAAATTCTAATGCCTGAAACCAATCCGTTTTTTACATATTCATAGGCAGTTTCTAAAAGACCAATCATATATTGGCGATTGATTGCGGTAAAACTACCGCCAAAAAAAGCAATTTCGGTAGTTTTTGGGTCAAAATTTTTACTGTTTATTGCAACCTCTACCGTTTTCTTTACATCGGTGCTTCTAGGTGCCCTACGTTTGCCTGTAATATGTCGCTGATTACAAAAACTACACATGTTAGGACAACCGATATGCGGAACAAAAATAGAAATATTAGAGTGAACAGCGCTCATATTTTTTCACCCATAAGCTCAAGCGCTTGCTTAGCCGCCATCTGTTCTGCCTGCTTTTTACTCTTGCCCGAGCCTTTGCCAATGGCATTGGAATTTAACATTACTTCAACGGTAAATATTTTATCATGGTCAGGACCTGTTTGGTCAACAAGTACATAGGTAACCGCTTCTTCTGGATTACGCTGAATAATTTCTTGTAAAACAGTTTTGTAATCCTTGAAAACATCGTCTTCTGGATGTTCAATTTCTCTAAGAACAAATCTTAAAGCGTGTTTTCTGGCAATCTCATATCCGCCGTCAAGATACATAGCAGCCAAAACAGCCTCAAAAGCATCGGCCAAAATTGAGTCGCGCTCTCTGCCGCCTCCCTTTTCTTCGCCTTTTCCTAAAAGCAGGTATTTGCCGAGTTCTAATTCGCGTGAAAAGCCGCATAAAGATTTTTCACAAACTAGGGATGCTCTAAGCTTAGTGAGTTCGCCTTCGGGAAGCTTTGGGAAATTATTGAAAATATAATCAGAAACTATAATTGACAACACTGAATCGCCCAAAAATTCAAGGCGCTCATTGGAGCTTATTCCGTTTCTAACTTCGTTAGCATAAGAGGAATGTGTTAGTGCATTCTTTAAAAGATTTATATTATTGAATTTATAGTTAAGATTTTTTTCAAGCTGCTGCACAAAATCACATCCTTTTCTTTTAATATTTTAAATATTTTCTGCTATTTTATCAATAATCTTATTTTCAACGATTGATTTAGCCTGACGAATAGCATTCTTTATCGCCTTTGCATCAGAGCTTCCGTGAGCCTTTACAACTGGCTTTGAAACACCGAGTAATAAAGCACCGCCTACCTCAGAACTATCCATCATACTTTTAAGTGCATAAAGGTCCTTTTTTATTACTGCAGCGGCAAGTGTATTAAACACATTTTTCTTCAACACATTTTTAATTAGCTTAAACAATGTCATTGAAGTACCTTCAATCAGTTTTAAAGCGATATTACCTGTAAAACCGTCGGTAATTACAGCATCACAAACACCTTTAGGCATCTCACGTGATTCCACATTACCAACAAAATTGATGGGTGCTTCGGATAAAAGCTTAAAGCTCTCGGTGCGAAGTTCGTCACCTTTGGTTTCTTCAGTACCGATATTCAGAAGAGCAATTTTAGGATTTTCTATTCCGCCAACCTTTTCCATATATACGCTTGCCATAATACCAAACTGCTTTAGCATTTCGGGTCTGCATTCAGAATTAGCACCCATATCCATTAGCATATAGTGACCGTTGGGAGATGGTATAAGCGCAGCAAGAGCCGGTCTTTTTATACCCTTAATACGTTTTACAATAAGTGTACCGCCTACAACAACAGCACCTGTAGAGCCTGCCGAAACAAAAGCATCTGCTTCATCGTTTTTTAGCTCATTGAACGCTAAAGCCATAGAAGATTCAGAATGTGTTTTGAGAATTGTTGTTGGGTCTTCGTCCATAGTAATAACATCTTCGGTATGTATTATTTTAAGGTCACGCGAAAAAGAAATAGAATGTTCTGCTATTAATTTTTCTATTATTTCTTTATTACCTGTTAATGTAATATCAACGCTATACTCTTTTGACGCTAACGCAGCACCCTTTATGATTTCTAAAGGCGCGTTGTCACCACCAAATGCATCAACGGCTATTCTCATAATAATTCCCCTTTTATTCAATATTATCCTTAAACCACTCAAGAGAACGTTCAGATAACGCCATATAACGTTCACGCTTGTCTCTTATGTGATTTTCAAGGGATGGCAGCACGCCAAAATTTGCGCCCATAGGCTGAAACTTTTTAACTGTCTCATCGCAAATATAATTAAGCAAAGCGCCTATCATAGATATATTTGGAAGAACTAAAGGCTCTTTTCCTAAAACTAGATTGGCTGCATTTATTCCTGCAACTATACCTGATGCCGCCGATTCCATATAACCCTCGACCCCGGATAATTGACCTGCAATAAATATATTACCATTCTTTTTTAAAGATAGATTTCTATTTAAAACTCTAGGCGAATCAATAAATGTGTTTCTATGCATAACACCATAGCGCATAAAATCTGCATTTTCAAGGCCAGGTATCATAGAAAAAACTCTTTTTTGTTCACCAAATTTAAGATTAGTTTGAAAACCAACTAGATTATAAAGGGTGCCAAAAGAATTTTCTTTTCTAAGCTGAACTACTGCCCAAGGTCTGTGTCCTGTTCGAGGGTCACGAAGACCCACAGGTTTTAAGGGACCAAAACGAATTGCATCCTTGCCACGCTTTGCAAGCACTTCAACAGGCATACAACCCTCATAAACAGTAATTGGTTTATCAAAAGAATGTAAAACCGCACTCTCGGCATTTATTAGTTCTTCGTAAAAAGCCTCGTATTCCTCTTTATTCATAGGACAGTTGATATAATCACCCTCGTCTTGTTCATCGCTATAGCGTGAAGCAAAAAAGGCTTTAGACATATCAATACTATCTTTTGTAACAATAGGTGCTGCGGCATCATAAAAACTCAAATGACCTGTTTCTAAATATTCTTCTAAATCTTTAGCTAAATCAGTGTCGGTTAACGGTCCTGTAGCAACCACTACAACCGAATCTTTTGGTAATTCGGTTACGATTTCATTTTTAACCGTAATATTAGGATTTGATAAAACTTTTTCCGTAATTTGTTTTGAAAAGATATCACGGTCAACCGCCAAAGCACCGCCCGCAGCAACTGAACATTTTTCGGCAACTTCTAAGCAGACCGAACCCAAAATTCGCATTTCTTGTTTTAAAAGACCGGCTGCAGAATCGATTCTTGCAGCTTTGAGCGAATTGGAACAAACAAGCTCTGCAAAGAGGTCTGTTTTATGTGCAGGTGTATGCCTTAGAGGTTTCATTTCAATTAAATCAACCTTAATTCCTCTCGATGCTATTTGCATAGCCGCCTCGCAGCCTGCAAGACCTGCACCGATTACAGTGATTTTATGCATTTTCAGATTTTCCTGTTTTTGATTTTGTAGTTTTTCTTGAAGGACAGTCAGCATTCATACAGTATTTTCTGCCTCTGATACCATTGATAATGTAGCTACCGCAATCCTTACAAATTTCGCCTGTAGGAATTCCAGGTGAAGCAAAATCACAGTTAGGATAAGCAGAACAACCGTAGAATTTTTTACCCTTTTTGGAGATTTTCTTTAAAAGCTTTGCACCACATTTAGGACAGGGTTGGGTAATTTCATCCTCAGGTACAGGCTTTGTGTTTTTACACTCAGGATATCCAGGGCAAGCTAAGAACTTACCAAAACGACTAGTTCTAACCACCATTTTTCTGCCGCATTTTTCGCAAACTACATCGCTTTCGACAGCAGGGATCTTAACATGCTTTCCATCCATTACAGCCTCAGCTTTTTTATAAAGCACATCAAAATCACCATAGAATTCGTCAAGTGTAGTTATCCAATCAAGCTCACCTGTACCGATTTTATCAAGCTTTTTCTCAAATCCTGCTGTGAATTTAACGTCAACTATTGGTTTGAAATGCTGAGCAATAAGGTCTGCAACTACGATACCGAGCTGAGTAGGTTTCAACTGTTTCTTTTCACGCTCAATGTAGGTGCGCTGTAAAATATTAGAAATTATAGGTGCATAGGTAGAAGGTCTTCCTATACCGTTTTCATCAAGAGCTTTAATAAGTGTGGGCTCGGTATATCTTGCGGGAGGTTGAGTAAAATGCTGATTTGGTGATAGCTCTTTTAGTTTTAGTATATCATTTACAGACATATCAGGTAGAGCTACTCCATCCTCAGCCTCTTCATCCTTACCCTCTTCGTAAAGTGCAGTGTAACCGTCGAAGTCAACTGTATATCCGTTTGCCTTAAATAAATAATCGTTAGCAGTAATATCAACCACAACAGTCTTTTGCACACAAGCGGACATAAGTGAAGCTATAAAACGCTCCCAAATTAGTTTATAAAGCTTAAACTGCTCGGTAGTCAGAACACCTTTTGCTTTTTCAGGTGTAAGTGTGATAATAGTAGGTCTAATAGCTTCGTGTGCATCCTGAGCGCCGTTTTTTGTTTTGAAATAGCGAGGCTTGGATGGTAGATATTTAGCACCGTACTGTGTGGTAATATAAGAATTTGCGGAAGCACGCGCCTCTTCTGAGATGCGCAAAGAGTCGGTTCTCATATAGGTTATAAGACCTGTAGCACCATAACCTGGCACATCAAGGCCTTCATAAAGTTGCTGTGCTATTCGCATCGTACGCTGACCTGTAAAGCCTAGTTTACGCGAAGCTTCCTGTTGAAGTGTTGAGGTTATAAAGGGTGGTGCAGGTTGTTTGTTGCGCACACCTTTCTTGATATTGCTAACTGTGAAAGTAGCATCATCAAGTACAGCAACGATTCTTTGAGCATCCTCACCGCAAGCTATTGTATCAAGCTTGTTACCATCAGCAGTGCCGTAAAGTTTTGCAACAAAGGACTTTCTACCTGCTTGTAGCTTAGCTTCAACTGTCCAATATTCTTCGCTGTTAAAAGCAGAAATTTCACGTTCTCTGTCAACAATAAGCTTGAGTGCAACAGTTTGTACTCTACCTGCAGAAAGACCGCTTTTTACCTTTTTCCAAAGGAACGGACTTAACTTATATCCAACAATTCTATCAAGCACACGTCGTGCTTGCTGAGCATCAACAAGATTAAGGTCAATTTTTCTAGGTGCGCTAATACCCGCTTTGATACCGGAATCGGTAATTTCGTTAAAAGTGATTCTGTTGGTATCATCAAGACTTAAACCTAATATCTGAGCTAAATGCCAAGAAATAGCTTCTCCCTCTCTATCAGGGTCGGTTGCGAGAAGAACAGTTTCACTTTCAGCAGCAGCATTTTTAAGTCCCTTTATTACATCACGCTTATCTGCCATATTTGAATATTCTATTTTAAAGCCGTTGTTTACATCAACGCCCATTTTTGACTTTGGTAAATCTCTGATATGTCCCATAGAAGCCATAACATTGTAATCAGGACCTAAAGATTTTTTAATACTTTTTATCTTAGATGGCGACTCTACAATAACTAATTTTGCCATTGTTTTTTCTCCTTTAAAATTTTAGAATTTTTTATACATACCGCCCGGCAGAGTTTCTATCAGCCGTTCCATTTCAAGTTCTGTCAGTGCTGTTAAAATTTCATCATCAGATAATTTACAGCCTAACAAATCGTCTGCGGTGAATTTCTCCATATCTATATAATTATATACTATTTTTGCCTCTTTTGAAAGACCTTCTAGAGAAATTTTTTCAATTTTTACTATTTTTTCTTCAATTTTTTCAACTTTTGGTCTTCTAATTGGCTCAAATGCCTTTTCTAAATTGAGCTTTTCGCTGAATTTTGAAATATAAACGTTGAAAACATCACTTGTATCAAGCAACGGAATTGCACCGTCGCGCAACAACTTATTAGAGCCCTTGTAATGTTCGAGTGTAGGATTGCCAGGTATGACAAAAACATCTCTGCCCTGCTCTATTGCGTGATTAGCAGTATTAATGGCGCCGCTTCGCTCGTCGCCTTCTATCACAACCGTACCAAGCGATAATGCTGACATAATGCGATTTCTAATCGGAAAGGTATATTTTCCTGTTTTAAAGTCAGGTGGGTATTCGCTTAAAAGACAACAATTTTCTGCAATCTGCTCTCTCAAAGGTTTGTTTTGAGGTAAATAATTTGCAAGCAAACCACAGCCTAGAACACCCATAGTTTTACCACCCGCATCTAAAGCTGCTTTATGAGCATTATAGTCAGCACCTTTAGCCGCACCACTCAAAACTATAAAACCTGCTTTTGCGAAACGGTAAGATAACGAATATGCTGCTTTAGCGCCAAAATCTGAAACCTCGCGCGGACCTACCACACATATAACAGGTAACTCGTCAACATTTGGAAATGTTCCCTTATAAAAAACAACAAGTGGCGGAGTTGCGATGTTTGCAAGTTTTTCAGGATAATCACTATCTGTTATAAGTAAAAGTCTAATAGCATTTTCGTTACATTGCTTTATAATATCATCGGCATATTCATAGTTAAAACCCTCTAGCTTTAATCGAGCCTCCGGTGATAAATCCAAATTAGAAGCAGATTTAGAAATATCTGTGAATATCTCACCCGATGACTTTAAAAGGTTATAAGCAGTATTTGCAGTTTTGGTGGCAAAGCCAAGATAGTGTTGCAAAGATATTAAATTTCTAGCCGCAAAAAATCTGTTATCCAAAACTAACACCACCAAACTTTAATTATGTTATTTTTGCAATTCCCACATTGCTATTGCGGCAGCAGCGGCCGCATTTAAAGACTCTGCTGTTCCACTCATTGGTATTGTAATTCTTTCAAAAGAATTTTTCACTGTTTCTTCGGTTATACCGTTAGCCTCATTGCCAATAATTAAAATGTCACCATCTTGAAAATCAATGCCAGAAATTGACTTAACTTCACTATCAACAACACAGGCAAAACTGCGCAAAGAGTGTTCTTTTATAAATTCCGATAAATCATCAGTAATATAAAGTGGTAATCTAAGCAAAGTTCCCATTGAAGCTCTCAATGATTTAGGAGAATATGGATCGCATCCCGATTTTAAAACTATACCACTAATGCCTAGTGCCTCGGCAGTTCGTGATATAGCACCAAGGTTTGATGGGTCCTGTATATTTTCAAGAGCTATATACCTACCGTTCATATCGATTAATTTGTTTTCTTTTGGAATTTTAACAACTGCCATAATTCCTTGTGGTGAATCAGTATCAGAAATTTTTGTAAATAATGAGTCAGGAATTAAATAGTTAGAAACAGAATTTTTTGATAATATATTAACATTGTCAGAATGTTTATCCGAGAAGGTTTCGCTGACAATCAGTTTATCAAACGCTATACTATTTTCAAGCGCATCAAGGCATATTCTAAGACCTTCAAGGACAAATAAATTGTTTTCCTTACGTGACTTCAAAGAGGTCTGTAAAGAGCATATAAGCTTGATAAGCGGATTGTCTTTAGCTGTTATTTTATTAAAATTCTGCATAATTTCACCTTTAAAATGTAACTTTAAATAGCAAAAATTCGCCCGAGATTTTTCTCGGGCGATATGATTTTTTATTTGCTAAGTGCCTTTTCAGCAGCCTTAACAAGTGCTGCAAAACCATTTGCATCGTTAACAGCAATATCAGCAAGCATCTTACGATTAATCTGAACGCCTGCTTTATTAAGACCATTCATAAATGTTGAATAATTCATACCATTCATCTTTGCAGCTGCAGATATACGGGTAATCCATAGACGACGGAAATCACGTTTCTTAAGTCTACGACCAATGTAGGCATAATTGCCCGACTTCATAACAGCCTCTTTAGCAGTCTTAAAGAGCTTTGATTTAGCGCCAAAATAACCCTTGGCAAGCTTTAATACTTTATTTCTTCTCTTGCGTGTAGCTAACGCACCTTTTACACGAGCCATTTCAAGTAACCTCCACTAATTTAATCCATATTATTTGTATGGAATCATTTTCTTTACTGCTGCAACATTTGTTACATCAGCGCATACTGTCTGGCGAAGATTTCTCTTACGCTTTGTTGTTTTCTTGTTAAGAATGTGTGACTTGAAAGCATGAGCACGTTTAACCTTGCCGGTCTTTGTTAGCTTAAAGCGTTTCTTAGCGCCACTGTGTGTTTTGATCTTAGGCATTTATAAGTCCTCCTATAAAATAAACTTTATTTACCGGATTTGGGAGCCAAAAACATTAACATATTGCGACCCTCAATCTTTGCAGCCTTTTCAACTGTTGAAACCTCGCTACAATAATCTGCAAAACGAGACATCGTTTCCAATCCTATCTCAGGATGGCCCATTTCACGACCCCTGAAACGTATGGAAACCTTTACCTTATTGCCTTCCTTTAAAAAGCGAATGGCGTGATTACCTTTAGTTTCAAAATCGTGAGTATCAATGCTAAGGCCTAAACGAATTTCTTTAATATCGATAACCTTCTGGTTTTTCTTAGCATCCTTTTCGCGCTTTGCCTGTTCAAAACGATACTTACCGTAATCCATTATCTTACACACCGGCGGAACGGCATTAGGAGAAATGTTTACAAGGTCAAGATCCTTAGCATAAGCACTCTCAAGAGCCTTCGCTATAGGTAAAATACCGAGCTGTGAACCATCGGAATCGATAACACGAACTTCCTTAAATTTAATACCTTCATTGATTGCTAATTCTTTGCTGCTGATTGTGAAGCACCTCCGTAATTCAGTAAAAAACAATGTAATAACAAAGGCGCAGACATAAAATCTGCGCCTAAAAAGCCTAATAAAACAACTTTTTATCAACCGTCGAATAACACATCGATCGGTGAGAACGCAGAGTGTTCTACTTCTTTGTCCTAAACATTATAACATAAAATTATGATTTGTCAAGCAAAATTTTATTTATCACCCTGCGCTTGATTCTGCGGGCTTAGATCCCTCTGTTCCCGGCTTAGAAGATTCTGATTGTGTAGGCTTCGAAGATTCAGTAGGAGTAGATGCTGTAGGTTCAGAGGTACTTGGTGTGGAAGTTGGCGTTGACGGTGTTGGTGTTGAAGATACAGGCGGAGTCGAACTACTCGAAGTTGTTGATGAAGAACTTGAAGGAACAGATGTGTGTTTTCCGTTACAAGTCTCAATCTGAACATCGGGAACAAGAAATCCTTTTTCCGTACTGTAGCACTTTTTACCTGCTAGCAAACCGCTTTTTTTACAATATTTAACCTCTACTAAATCTTTAGGTTGGGTAAACTCTTTCTTTTCAAGGCCTTTATGAACTTCGGTCATAATTGTTCTCCAAACCGTAGCAGCGGCAGACTGATTATAAATCTGCTGAGGCTTATCAAAACCGTACCATACAGAAGCTACATAATAAGGTGTGCCTGCTACCATCCATAAATCGTTAGATTCACTAGAAGTACCTGTCTTCGCATAAACCTTCATAGAATTATAGCTGCGTATTCCTCTACCGGTACCTTGTGAGCCAGTTACAACATTTTGAAGCAATCCGTTCATAATCCAAGCTGTTGCAGGCTTTATTACCTGTTCGCCTGAAACATTAGAGTCTAGCTCTATTTTTCCGTTACCCTTTGTAACTTTATAATACGTTACAGGCTCAAAGTATTTACCACCGTTGCCGAAAATTGCATAAGCAGCGGCAGATTCAGTAGGTGTTATACCGTATGCACAACCACCTAGAGCTAAAGCAGAAAGGTTTTTATCAATTTCGTTTAGATGCTGCATCTGCAGTTTTTGCGTAAGAAAATTATATGAAACATCTATGCCCATGCTTTTTAAAACATGGCACGGAATTGTATTGGCAGAACGTTCAATAGCCTTTTTAAGCGTCATTGAACCCGCATAATAGCCATACCACTCTTTTGGACCCTTTTTACCATCAGGATAATAATTATCTAAAGGCTTATCAACAATAACGGATGAAGGTGTTATTGTTCCAATATCAATTGCGGGTGCGTATACACCAATCGGCTTCATTGTTGAACCAGGCTGCCTTGGTATATTATAAGCACGGTTAAGACCCTTGTTTACCGTTTTCTTACCTGTTCCGCCTGAAATACCTATTATATGGCCCTGATAGTCCATTATAGTAATTGCCGATTCAACGTGCTTTGTTTTATCTTTAGCTTTTTGTGAAAAATATTTAGCCTCGTTGAGATAAACATTATCAATTATTGTTTGTACTCTTTGGTCAAGAGACGCATAAATTTTATAACCGCCGTTATAAAGCTTAGTTGCGGCAACATCTAAAGAACAGTTATACTTTTCCGCCAAATCCTCAGTTACATTTTGTATTAAGGTTTCAACAAAATATGAATTAATTGGAATTTCAAACTTGCTCTGCTGTGATTTATCAATAGTAATTTCCTCATCGTAAGTTGCAGAATAATCCTCATAGGAAATCATTCTTTGTTCTAACATTTGGTCTAATACCGTTCTTCTGCGCTCGGCATTATCCTCAGGTCTAATATCAGGTTTGTATTTTGAAGGATTTTTCGTAATCGCAGCAAGGCAAGCGCATTCAGCCAGAGATAGCTCACTTACATCTTTATTAAAATAATAGTTAGCCGCAACCTGAACGCCGCAGTTTCTACCGCCTAAATTTATAGTGTTTAAATACGCTTCAAGTATTACCGTCTTATCGTCGATAATTTTTTCAATAGCTAATGCCCTTATAATTTCCCTGAATTTTCTAGAAGCATCCTTATCTTTATCACTTGTTAAATTTTTTATAAGCTGCTGTGTAATTGAGGAACCGCCTTGGTCACCTGTTAATATGTTTACATGTGGCAACCAATCCACAAATGCAGCAATAGTTCTCTTCCAATCCACTCCACCATGCTTATAATAACGTTGGTCTTCTATTGCCACAAATGCATTAATAAGATTTTTGGGCATTTTTTCAATATCAACCCAAATACGATTTTCATCACCGTATATACGCTGATATTCAGCCCATTCACCCTTCTCATTCTTAACATAGATAGCCGATGTCATATTCATTTCCATATTTTCAATTTTAGCAACTATATCATTGCAAGAAAATATATCAAAATTCGGACTGTCACCTGTTTTAGTTACAGCAAAAACCATTGCAATTGACGAGATGATAAGTATCAAGCTCATAGCAACACATAAAATTTTAAATGCTTTTTTCACAGGTTCCCCTCCTTATCTAATGTTACAGTTTAGTATATCACTCATTTTAAAATAAATCAAGTATTTATCAGTTTCTTAAGAATTAAAGTATTTCATTAAACAAAAAATCACAACCACACATTTGACGGGTGGTTATGATTTTGTTAATGTTGGTCATCAAAATAATATTTAATTATATGTTATTCACCTTTGTCTAGAAAACCTACTATTGAAAATCCGAGTCCGACAACAGGAATCAACAATCCTAATAGTTGAACAAAATCCCAATCAGCTATAACAGATACATAAAAACAAAAAAATCCAAATAATGTAAGTGCTATTCCTAAAAGAATTTTTTTCATAGAGCATTCTCCTTTGATGAAATAAATTTCATTTGTTTAATTATAGCATACATTGTATTTATAATCAACAAATTTCGTCGCAAAGCACATTTATTTAAGGTTGTAATTTACCTTTGGCAAACCGTCCTTGTTCGAATCCCTTCTATATATAAATTAAAAAGGAACCAATCCTTGCGGACTGATTCCTTTTTAATTGGCACGCTGAAAGGGATGAATCCGCTGCGCGTATTCCCTGCTCGACGACCCAAAGACTTTGTCTTTCGGTACCCGTCTACGCACCACTACGCTACAAAACAGTTTCCAGAACTGTTTTGCTTTACGCTCCGTGCCCTCTCAGGGTTCGAATCCCTTAAACATAAAAATAATACGGAATCCACAAAAGTGGATTCCGTATTATTGGCACGCTGAAAGGGATTCGAACCCCCGACCCTCTGCTTAGAAGGCAGATGCTCTATCCAACTGAGCTATCAGCGCATTTTTGCCGCACAAATTTGGCGGCGAGGGTTATTATAACACAAGTGTTAACAATAATCAAGCAAAATTTAAAATTATTTTATAATTATTTTATTATACCCTAACTGTAGCATCGTCAGTAGCCGCATTGTAGGTATATGTAGGCACTATTTTTTTAACGTATAACCTGATATTACAGTTGTCATCCGCCATAACCATCTGCATCTCATTCAATGTATTGATAAATAATTCTTCATCAAATTCAAGCGGTCTGCCGATATGGATTAAACGGTTGTTTGTGCGCGTTAGTCCTTCTTCGGAAAGAAGCTTTTCTTCATAAAGCTTTTCACCAGGTCTAAGACCTGTAAAATCAATCTTAATATCAACATACGGTTTAAATCCCGAAAGCTTGATGAGATTTTCTGCCAAATCTAGTATTTTAACAGGCTCTCCCATATCAAGCACAAAGATTTCTCCGCCCTTAGCTGATGCACCTGCCTGTAAAACAAGTGATACTGCTTCAGGAATTGTCATAAAGTATCTAATTATATTAGGATCGGTAACCGTAACAGGTCCGCCCTCCTCGATTTGCTTTTTAAACAGAGGAATAACACTTCCGTTACTACCTAACACGTTACCAAAACGCACTGCAACAAACTCTGTATCGGAATGATTGTTATAGGTTTGAACTATCATTTCGCAAATACGTTTAGATGCACCCATAATATTTGTTGGATTAACTGCCTTATCGGTAGAAATTAAGACAAATTTATTTGTTCCAAACTTGTCCGCACAGCGAACGGTATTAAGTGTGCCGAAAACATTGTTCTTAATTGACTCGTTAGGGCTATCTTCCATCAAAGGAACGTGTTTATGAGCAGCTGCGTGGTATACAATTTGGGGCTTAAATTGTTCAAAAATACTTTCAAGACGGTTTATATCCCTGACAGAGCCAATTCTAACCTCTAAATTAAGGTCAGGGTTAGTTCTCAAAAGTTCATTTTGAATATCATAAGCGTTGTTTTCATAAATATCGAAAATAACGAGCTGTTTTGGATTATGGGCAGCTATCTGACGACAAAGCTCACTGCCGATAGAGCCGCCACCACCTGTAACTAAAACCGTTTTGTTTTCAACATAGTTAATAACTGCTTCTACATTTATATCAATCGGGTCTCTGCCTAAAAGGTCTTCAATTTCGATTTTTCTAATATTATTGATGTTAACCGCATCATCAGAAATCATTTGATAAACCGAAGGTATAGTTCTAACCTTGCAATCGGTTAACTGGCACATTTTTAAGATCCTTGATTTTTCCTCTGCTGAACAGCTAGGAATTGCGAAAACTATAGTGTCAATTTTATATTCTTTAGCAAGTGAAATTATATCAGAGGTTTTGCCGGCAACCTTAACACCGCAAATATACTGACCTAACTTGGTTTCGTCATCATCAACAACACATTTAACCTTGTAAGATAAGGTTTTTTTGTTAGCGTGTATATCATTAATAATTATTCTGCCTGCGCTTCCGGCACCTATAACCATAATTCTGCCATCGAAAAGTTCGTTGTTTTTAGAGGGCTTTTGACGAAGTCTTTGAACAACCCTTATAAGAAGAACAAAAGCTAAAGTAACAAAGAAAATATCGATAATATCCTGCAACTCAAAAGGTGCTGTAAAACTGGCCTGAAAGCTTCTTTTTACAACATAAAATACAAAGTTTGATATCGCCGTTGCAAAGATAAGTCTCAAATAATCTATCGGGGTTGAATAATCCCAAAGGATAGCATAAATTTTAAAGAGATAAAATATTGCTACAATTATTAAAGGATATACAATAACACCGCAAATTAAAGAATATATATCCTTAAAGAAGCTAAGATTATTGGTAAAAAGCACAGTAGCAATAACCGCAACTACTGCAATAACATAATCCGCAAGCGCACTTAGCGCCCTTCGTATAACCGCTTTCAAGGGAACCCTCCTAAAACATATTAATACAATTATAACATAAATGAAGTGCTGATTCAATCGGGTTTTTAAATGAAATATTTGCCGTTAATTTGTCATTTTCGCATATTAGTTGGATCGTAATTTTTGAGGAAATCATTCCATTCTTCTTCAGAAAGTGTATCAAAATTAGTAGTCGGATCACTTTTATATGCTTGATACAAATTGTTAATAATAGTTTTATATCTAAAGTTTAACATATATTCCTGACGGATTATAATAACAATCATCCATAAAGCAAATATTAGAATTAGCACAAAAGGTAGCAAATGACGCCAATAAAATACGGGAACTAAATTAAAAAAACCTAGTCCGTTATTTGAGATAGCATAAAACGGAAAAATCAAATAAATATTTGCGGCGAATAAAAAAATCGTAGCCGCGAGTTTGATCCAAATATTTTTAAAATATGTAAGGATAATAAACAAAACTAATAGCGCGGTGACAACAGTAACCGTTACAAGAGTTGCCTTTGTCATAATTGTATATTCATTCAATGATTTAGCTTTGATGAAAAGCGATAAAATAGCAAGGAGATTAATCGCAAACATATATATAACACTTAATGTAAGCAATATCCTTAAACAAGAAAAAAGCTTTCCATCTGCCTTTGCATAGGTTATTTGGCACTTTTTCTCATATGCCTCTACCCTTTTTAATATACTTTCATATTTACCCATAAGATCACCACCTAAAATTCTAAAATACATTATAGCACTTTTAGATACCTCTTGACAAGTATTATTTACAAATAATATAATAATGTCTAGGTGATTTTTATGTCAATAATAAATATTGTAATGATAGAACCCGAAATTCCTCAAAATACGGGTAATGTAGCACGCACCTGCGCCGCAACAGGCGCTAGACTGCATCTTGTCGGTCCTATGGGTTTTACCATTGATGATAAAAAATTAAAACGTGCTGGTCTTGATTATTGGGATTTTCTCGATATAACGTATTATAAAGACACAAACGAGTTTTTTAAAAAAAATCAAGGTCCGTTTTTTTATTTTACCACCAAGGGAAGAAAAACACATTCAGACGCTACATATCCTGACGGTGCTTATTTAGTTTTTGGTAAAGAAACAAAAGGCCTTCCTGAAGAATTACTCATAAAAAATCCTAATTCTTGTGTAAGAATCCCGATGGCTAACGATATAAGAAGCCTTAATCTTTCAAATTCGGTAGCTATTGCAGTTTACGAAGTTTTAAGACAATGGAATTATCCTGAGCTTGAAAACTTCGGTCAGTTGCACAATTATCGTTGGGAAGATACGATTTAATTAATATATAATATATTAATTTTAAAATAATTGTTGAAAATTTTGAAAAATGTGGTAAAATACTAATATATTTTTTGTTTAAAAACCAAAGTAAAATTATAGCATTTTGAAAGGATGTAAAAAATGAACACACTCAACAAAAAAACTGTAGACGACATCAACGTTAAAGGTCAGCGTGTTCTCGTTCGTTGTGATTTTAATGTTCCGCTTAAAAACGGAGTTATCACCGATGAAAACCGTATTAACGCCGCTCTCCCAACCATTAAAAAATTAATCGCTGATGGCGGTAAGGTTATCCTTTGTTCTCACCTTGGCAAACCTAAGGGCGAACCAAAGCCTGAACTTTCTTTAGCTCCTGTAGCTAAAGCTCTTTCAGAAAAGTTAAATAAAGAGGTTATTTTTGCTGCTGACGATAATGTAGTAGGCGAAAATGCTAAGGCAGCAGTTGCAGCTATGAAGGACGGAGATGTTGTTCTTTTACAAAACACCCGTTACCGTGTTGAAGAAACAAAGAATGGTGAAGAGTTTTCTAAAGAGCTTGGTTCTTTAGCTGATATATTTGTAAATGATGCTTTTGGTACTGCACACAGAGCACACTGCTCAACCGTTGGTGTTGTATCTTACGTTAAAGAAGCTGTAGCAGGTTACCTAATTGGTAAAGAGCTTAAGTATTTAGGTGACGCTGTTGAAAATCCAGTTCGTCCTTTCGTATGTATCTTAGGCGGCGCTAAGGTTGACAGTAAGCTTCCTGTAATTGAGAATCTTCTTACCAAGGCTGATACTCTTATCATTGGCGGCGGTATGGCTTATACCTTCCTCGCAGCTAAGGGTTACGATATTGGTAAATCCCTTGTTGATGATACAAAGATTGACTACTGTAACGAAATGATGAAACAAGCAGCCGCTAAGGGTGTTAAGATTCTACTTCCTATCGACTGCACAGTTGCAAAGTCCTTCCCTGACCCAATCGATGCACCAATCGAGGTTGCTAATGTAGACGCCGATAAAATTCCTGCTGATATGCTTGGTCTTGATATTGGTACTAAGTCTGCTGAACTCTTCGCAAACGAGGTTAAGAATGCAAAGACTGTTGTTTGGAACGGACCTATGGGTGTATCTGAAAATCCATCCTTAGCACAGGGCACTATAGCTGTTGCTAAGAGCCTTACCGAAACCGACGCTGTAACTATTATCGGCGGTGGTGACTCTGCAGCTGCAGTTAACAATTTAGGCTTTGGCGATAAGATGACACACATTTCTACTGGTGGCGGCGCTTCTCTCGAATTCCTTGAGGGAAAAGAGCTTCCAGGTATCGCTGCACTTAATGATAAATAATTATGTATTTAATAACGCCTCCCTTTTTTAAGGGAGGCACTTTACAGAATATATCCAAATTTTAAGGAGAAAGATTTATGAATAAGCAAAAAAGAGCTGCTGTAATAGCAGGTAACTGGAAAATGAACAAAACTCCCGCTGAGACTACTGCGTTAATTAATGAAATGAAACCTTTGGTTAAAGAGGCTGATTGCAAGGTTGTGCTTTGTGTTCCGTTTATCGATATTCCTGCCGCAGTTGAGGCAGCTAAAGGCTCAAACATTGAAATTGGCGCTGAAAATGTTCATTTCAAGGCTTCTGGCGCATACACAGGTGAAATCTCGGCTGAGATGCTTGTTGAGTCGGGCGTTAAATATGTTGTAATCGGTCACAGTGAGAGAAGACAGTATTTCGGCGAAACCGACCAAACTGTTAACCTTCGCACACTCGCAGCTTTAAATGCAGGTCTTACCGCCATTG
Organism: Acutalibacteraceae bacterium; assembly: GCA_045577835.1. Lineage (GTDB taxonomy): Bacteria > Bacillota > Clostridia > Oscillospirales > Acutalibacteraceae > UBA737. The sequence continues at coordinate 83,582 of JAZNJD010000009.1, forward strand.
TTTGTGTTGGTGAAACTTTAGAGCAAAGAGAACTTGGCTACACCGAAACTCTTTTAAAATACCAAACAAAAATGGCTTTAACTAATGTTACTGCTGAACAGTTAAAAAATGTAATCATAGCTTATGAGCCTGTTTGGGCAATCGGCACAGGTGTTACAGCTACCGCAGAACAAGCTGACGAAGGTAACGGCTTTGTTCGTGCCGCAATTGCAGAAGCTTACGGTGATGAGGTTGCTGAAACAGTAACAATTCAGTATGGTGGTTCTATGAACGCAAAAAATGCTGACGAACTTGTAGCAAAGGTGAATGTTGACGGCGGTTTAATCGGCGGCGCTTCATTAAAAGCAGAAGACTTTGCAGTTATAGTTAAGGCTGCTAGCAAATAAAATATTAAGGTGAAAATAATGAAAAAACCTATTGTACTAACTATTATGGACGGTTTTGGTTTTAACCCTGAAACCAAAGGTAATGCGATTTTCTCTGCATCTACACCAAACCTAGATAATATCTTCAATACCTGCCCTACCACCAAAATCGGTGCCTCAGGAATGGACGTTGGATTACCTGACGGTCAAATGGGCAACAGCGAGGTAGGTCATACAAATATCGGCGCCGGTAGGGTTGTTTATCAGGAGCTTACCAGAATTACCAAGGCAATTGCTGACGGTGATTTCTTTAAAAATCCTGCCCTCAATGCCGCAGTAGATAACTGCATTAAAAATAACAGTGCGCTTCATCTTATGGGTCTTTTATCAGACGGTGGTGTTCATAGCCATATTGAGCATTTATACGCTTTAGTAAAGCTTGCAAGAGATAAAGGACTTGAGCGCATTTATATTCACGCATTGCTAGACGGAAGAGATGTTCCACCCTCTAGTGCGGCTGATTTTATTGACGCGCTTAATTCCCGTCTTACCGAAATAGGAGCAGGAAAGCTTGCTACCGTTATGGGCAGATTTTACGGTATGGATAGAGATAACCGTTGGGAGCGTGTTGGTAAAGCCTACGCAGCTTTAGTTTACGGTGACGGTGTTAAAACCGATGATGCGGCTGCGGCAGTACGCAAATCATACACTCTTAAGGACGAAGAAGGCAAATTCATAACAGACGAATTTGTACTTCCTACCGTTGTTGAAAACACCGAGCGTATCAATGATAATGACAGCGTAATTTTCTTCAACTTCCGTCCTGACAGAGCAAGAGAAATTACTCGTACCTTTGTTGATGATGAATTTACAGGCTTTGAGCGTATTGGTGGCAGAAAAAATGTTTTCTATGTTTGTATGACACAATATGATGCTTCAATGCCAAATGTGCAGATAGCATTTAAGCCTCAATCTCTTGACGATACTTTGGGCGAATATCTTGCTAAGAATAATATGACACAGCTTCGTATTGCCGAAACTGAAAAATATGCCCATGTAACCTTCTTCTTTAATGGTGGTCGTGAAGTAATGTTTGACGGTGAGGATAGAATTCTCGTTAACTCTCCTAAGGTTGCTACCTATGATTTACAGCCAGAAATGAGCGCTTTCGAGGTTTGCGACAAGGTGTGCGAGGCTATCGAAACGGGCAAATATGATGTTATCATTCTTAACTTTGCTAACTGTGATATGGTCGGTCATACAGGCTTCTTTGATGCGGCTGTAAAGGCGGTTGAGACCGTTGATACCTGTGTTGGTAGAGTTATGGATTCCACACTTAAGATGAATGGTATTATGCTAATTACCGCAGACCACGGCAACGCTGACCGTATGCTAGATGTTGACGGTTCTCCGTTTACCGCACACACTACTAACCCAGTTCCCTTCTCTGTTGTTGGCAAGGACTGCGAATTAAGACAGGACGGAAAACTGTGCGACATTTCGCCAACTATATTAAAACTTTTAGGTCTTAAACAACCTGAAGCTATGACAGGCGAATCGATCATTAAATAATAACAATAAAAAAGCAGAAACACCTTAAGGGAAATAACCCTTAAGGTGTTTTTTACTGTAATAAATTAAAGTAATGTAGCTCTTAGCTCTTCAGGACTTTTTGAAGATAGATATGCGGGTGGTATATCAAATACTGTTTTTGCACCCTTTTGTCCCTCGTTACTCAGCTTAACCGCCGCCCTGGCATATGCTACAATAACCGAAGCTGTAAATTCAGGGTTAGAATCTAACTTTAAGCTGTATTCAATAATATGAGAATTTTCTTTATTTATACCTGTTTTACCGCTTCTTATAACAACGCCGCCGTGCGGTATGCCGCTGTGGTCACGCTTTAGTTCCTCTGCGGTTATAAAGTTAACTGTTGTATCATAGTCAGCAAAATAGTTAGGCATATTAACTATTTCATTTTTAATTCTTTCAAGGTCAGCGCCCTCTTCGGCAACAACAAAACATTCTCTTGTATGTTTTTCTCTGGTTGAAAGTTCTGGGTTTTCACCATTTCTAACAGAAGTCAAAGCTTTTTCAACAGGCACGGTATACTGTTTTGCATCGACCACGCCGTCAATACGTCTGATAGCATCAGAATGGCCTTGACTAACGCCTTTTCCCCAGAAGGTATAATCGTTACCCTCAACCAAAATTACATTGCCATAAAGACGATTAATAGAAAACATTCCTGGATCCCAGCCTGCAGAGATTATAGCGACATTACCACCCATTTTTGCAGATTTATCCACATTATCAAAATGTTCGGGTATTCTAGCGTGAGTATCAAAGCTATCAACAACATTGAAATCTTTAGCATATTCGGGTGTTTGCTTTGGCAAATCGGTTGCCGATCCACCACACAATATTAACACATCAATTTTGTTTTTGTAGTTTAGAATTTCATCAACACTTACCACTGGAACATTTTCCGTTTTAATTTTTAAACTTTCAGGATTTCTGCGTGTGAATACCGCTTCTAAAGAAAGGTCAGGATTTTGCATTATTGCACTCTCTATTCCCTTACCTAAATTTCCGTAACCTACAATTCCTACTTTAATTAACATAACATTGCTCCTTAAACTAATCTATCATACTTTTAAACTCGGATTCGTCAATAACCTTAACACCTAATGCATTCGCCTTATCAAGCTTGCTTCCGGCTTCTTCACCTGCCAAAACATAGTCTGTTTTCTTCGAAACTGATGAAGAGACCTTACCGCCAAAACTTTCGATAATCTCAGCGGCGGCAGCTCTTGTATAGGTTGGCAAGGTGCCTGTTAGCACAAAGGTTTTACCTTCAAAACGCATATCAACAGTCTTTTTAAGCGAGAGCATGTTAAGACCTAAGGCTTTTAGTTTTTCTATCATTTCTCTTGTTTCATTTAGGGAAAAGAAATCAAAGGCTGATCGCGCTAAAATTTCGCCTATACCGTCAATTTCTGCCAATTCCTCAACAGATGCTGAAAGTATATTATCAATATTTAAAAATCTTTCAGCTATAAGCTTAGCTGCCTTTGCGCCAATGTGACGTATACCAAAAGCAAAAATTAGCTTTGATAGGTCGTTTTTCTTTGAGTTTTCTATGGCGGTAAGCATATTAGCGGTTGATTTTTCACCTATTCTATCAAGCTTACTTACCTTTTCGGCATCAAGTGAATAAAGGTCAATAATATCAGATATAAGCCCTGCATCTAAAAGCTGTTCAAGCACGGCAGGACCTAAACCCTCAATATCCATAGCATCACGTGATGTAAAATGGATTAAATGACGTAAAAGCTGTGCAGGACACTCTGCATTTGTGCAACGAATAACCGCCTCACCGTCTTCCCTTGTTACAGGAGCATTACAGGAAGGGCATATCGTCGGCATTTTAAAGGGTGTATAGCTGCTTGAATGTTCCTTTACACCTAACACTTCAGGAATTATCTCCCCTGCTTTTCTAACAATTATAGTATCGCCTATACCAATCTGCTTTGAATTTATAAAATCCTCGTTGTGAAGAACTGCGCGGCTAACAGTAGTACCTGCAAGTTCAATTGGGTCAAACACTGCAGTAGGCGTTAATGCACCTGTTCTGCCTACATTAATTTCAATTTCTCGAAGCACAGTTGCCTTTTCTTCAGGCGGATACTTATATGCTACCGCCCATTTTGGATATTTAGCGGTACTTCCAAGTTCATCGCGATAGCTAAGATTATCAACCTTAATAACAGCACCGTCAATATCGTATGGTAAGGTACCACGTAAGGCACCTATTTGATCAACCTCATTTATAGCATCATTAATATTATCGCAAGCTTTATAACTCGGTAAAACATTAAATCCTAAACCTTTTAAAAAGTCAAGACTTTCTATATGTGAATTAAACCTTTTAGATTCAACTCTTTGAATGTTAAAGACAAATATGTCGAGATTTCTCTTGGCAGTAACAGCGGAATTTTTTTGCCTGAGCGAGCCAGCTGCTGCATTTCTTGGATTTTTAGCGGGAGTTTCACCCATTAATTCCTGACGCTCTACCAGTTCATAGAAGCTCTTTCTTGGCATATAAACCTCGCCTCTAACCTCTAAAAAGCCTTCAAAATTAATTTCTTTTGGTATCGATTTAATTTGAAGTGCGTTAGCGGTTATATCTTCGCCTACAGTACCGTCACCACGGGTAGAGCCTCTTACGAATTTTCCATTTTCATATTCAAGAGATACGGATAGTCCATCAATTTTAGGCTCAACAGAAAATTTTGTTTTTGAAACATCAATTTTTTCGCCAAAGCTTCTAAGTTCTTCAAAGCTAAAAACATCCTGTAAGCTTTCCATTTTAACAGCGTGTTCAACAGGTGAGAAAAGCCTAAGCGCTACACCGCCCACCTTTTGAGTCGGCGAATCAGGTGATATAAGTTCAGGATACTCCGCTTCAATGCTTTTCAATTCACGCATCAAGGCATCATATTCAAAATCCTCAATTTCAGGTGAGTCTTGATTATAATAAAGGTCGTTATGATGCCTTATAATTTTCACAAGCTCTTTTTTTCTTTTTTGAGCACTTTTGAAATCCATTTTTTTATCTCCTTAAGGATTATCCTAAATCTGCAAAGTTAAACAATTCGTCCGCTATATCGTCACCCGGATATTCTTCGACATTTGTAAACGAATCAGGTGTAGCTCCAACAATTACTGTTTGCGCCGCAATAGCGGTGGTTGAAACAGAGAAATTATCTGTTGCACCAATCATAAGAATACTTGCATTTAGATCTATCTTAATTATTATTCTATGTAAAACGTGATTGATACCGGCATCCGTAAATTCACTCTCAAAATCTACTACAGCCACTTCCGACATCTGCATATTAAAAGGCAATTTAGGTCCGAGACCTACTAGATAATCATTACCTATTAATGTTCCTATTGGAATTCTAAGCTTATATTCCCTATTCTTTGAAACAATACTAGATATTTCTGCCGCAATCGCACTTTTAAAAATATTTATCTGTGCAATATCTACTTCGACCGATGTAACCTCTCCTGAAGAATTTCTGCTGATTCTGGATATTTTATCATAGCAAATATCATATTTATCAATTATATTTACCACAGCAGTATTAGTGGCGTTTAGCATAATGGTTTTTGCAGTATTTCTAGCAGATGCTATAAGTATCGGTCTAATTTTCAAAAACAGAGATATAAGTATTATCGAGATAATCAGTAGCGCACTTATTATCACTAAAAAAATATGTTTTTTCTTTTGCTTTCTTCTCAATTTAGTTCCTCCTTCATTCCATATTACGAAAAAAAGGAAAAACCGTTAAATTTACATTTAATTTTAACATATTTTACATATCTATTCAAGAAAAAGATAGAAAAAACTGCCGTAAAAATACATTTTTTTACGGCAGTTAAATTAATAGTTATCTTTCCTCACGGAAATACGATAAACCTAAACTCTGAGGTGGTTGATTCTCTCTCTTTTTACGAATACTTACAAGTATAAGAACAAGAATGGTAACCACATAAGGAAGCATTTGAATTATAGGTAAATACTGCATCGGTACATTAATATAATTGAAAAGAATATATAAAGCACCAAACAAATATGAACCAAATATTGCCATTGAAGGCTTCCATGTAGCAAAAATTACGATTGCAATAGCAAGCCAGCCACGGTCGCCAAATCCGTTGTTTGACCAAATTCCGTTACTATAGTCCATAATATAATAAAGACCGCCAAGACCCGCTATCATACCACCGATACAGGTAGAAAAATATTTGTAGCGTGTAACATTAATTCCAGCCGCATCTGCGGTTGCAGGATTTTCACCAACTGATCTTAAGTGTAAGCCCATTCTGGTACGCTTAAGGAAAATACCTGTAAGCAAAGCCAAAATTACTGCCAAATACACCATAAATCCATATGAGAAAAACAGTTGACCAAAGAGACCTAGATCCTCAGCAAATTCAGGGGTAGTTTTAAAAGCTTTTGCAATTTTAACTAGTGCTAAATACGGAACATCACTTTTTACAACCTTAATGAGTGAGCCACCAAAAAAGTTGCCGACACCGACACCAAAAGTGGTAATAGCAAGACCTGTAACATTTTGATTTGCTCTTAGTGTAACGGTTAAAAAGCAGTATAACAATGACACTAAAAACGCACCAAGCAAGCAAGACATAAACGGAATTAACACCGCAAAAAAAGGAACAACTTCCGAAGCATTTGTTTGATAGAAAAAACCACCGATAACGCCCGATATAGCACCAATATACATAATACCTGGAATACCAAGATTCAAGTTTCCTGATTTTTCTGTTATAATTTCACCTGTTGCACCAAAAAGTAGCGGAGTGCCCTGTAGGATAGCACGTTGAATAAAGTTAACTATAGTTGTTAGCATTATTTAACCTCCGTTTCTGTGCTAGCTGTATTCTTCTTTCTAAGATTAATCTTATAATTAATAAAGAATTCGCAGCCAATTATAAAGAAAAGAATTATACCTGTAAGTATATCGGCAAAATCGCTGTTTAGACCAAACTTTGATGAAACCTCATCAGCACCACGTTCTAAGAAAACAATTAAAAGGGTTGTTAAAATCATAGTTATTGGCTTAAATTTAGCCAACCAAGAAACCATTATAGCGGTAAAGCCTCTTCCTGAAACCAGATTAGCATCGATAGAATGTGAAGAGCCGCCAACAAGCAGAAGACCAGCTATACCACAAACAGCTCCCGAAACCGCCATTGTGCGTAGTATTACCTTTTTAACATTAATACCGATATAACGGGCTGTGTTTTCGCTTTCACCAACAACAGCTATTTCATATCCTTGTTTACTATATTTTAGGTAAACATGCATTAAAATAGTGATTGTAGCAACAATTAATATATTAAGTAGATACTTAACACCAAAAATATCGGGGAACCAACCGTGTGTTAGAAGGTCAGGACCAACAACGTTTGAGCCACTCTTATCAGCAATCTTTAAGAAATATTCAACCAACTGTATGGCTACATAGTTCATCATAAGGGTAAATAATGTTTCGTTAGTACTCCAATGCGCTTTAAAGAAAGCTGGTATAATACCCCAAACGATACCAGAAATTATAGCAGCAGCAGCCATAATTATAATCAAAAGCCAATCCGCAACCTTACCACCTAAAGTTAACATAACAACTGCGGTAGAAAGACAACCAATAAGCACCTGTCCCTCGGCACCTGTATTCCAAAATCGCATTTTAAAGGCGGGAGTTACCGCAAGAGAAATGCAAAGAAGAATTGCGATATCATGAATGGTAACAAGCAGTCTTCCCTCGCCCACTGCACCATGTACGATAGTGGTAAAAATCGAAACAGGGTTGTCGGAGGTAAGCACCTTAGTAACAATACCACAAACAAGAAGCGCTATAAGTATTGCTACTATACGAACTACTATTTGCAACCACATCGGCACTGTAGTCCTTTTGGTTATATAAAGAGGAGATTCAAATGTGTTCTTTTTAGTCATTTGCCTTTTCCTCCTTTGATTTTGTCATAAGTAATCCAATTTTTTCCTTTGTAACCGATTTTGCATCAACGATACCTGAAATATTGCCTGAATTTATAACCATGATTCGATCGCAAAGCTCAAGCAATACGTCTAAATCCTCGCCGACAAATATTACAGCAACACCATTTTTCTTTTGTTCGTTTAAGAGGTTATATATCATATAGGAAGAGTTAATATCAAGACCTCTTACAGGATATGCTGCCATTAAAACTGTAGGTGCGGCAGCAATCTCACGACCTACAAGCACCTTTTGAACATTACCACCCGAAAGTCTTCTTACAGGGGTATTGGCATTAGGAGTTACAACCTCTAAATCTTCAATGATTTTTAAAGCCAAATCTTTTGGCTGCTTTCTCTCAAGAAACATCGACTTGCCGCGACGATATGAACGAAGCATCATATTGTCAACAATGTCCATATTACCGACAAGGCCCATACCTAGTCTGTCCTCAGGCACAAAAGAAAGTCTAACGCCTAATTCTCTTATCTGAACAGGTGTTTTATTTCTTAAATTTTCCATTTCACCTGTTTTGGGATCATTATAATAAATTTCTCCCTCATCAAGCTTTTGAAGGCCAGCAATAGCTTCTAAAAGCTCTCTTTGACCGCTACCTGCGATACCTGCAATACCTAAAATTTCGCCCGAACGGGCAATAAAGCTTACATCGTTTAATACCTTAATGCCTTCACGGTTTATACAGTCAAGATTTTTAACAACAAGCCTGTCCTCAGTATTTTCAGGTTCTAGACGGTCAATATTGAGGGATACCTTTTTTCCAACCATCATTTCGGTAAGCTCTGCTTCATTTGTATCCTTGGTAACAACCGTACCAATATATTCACCCTTTCTGAGAACTGCAACCTTATCAGAAAGCGATAAAACCTCGTGAAGCTTATGCGTAATGATAATTATTACCTTACCGTCATCACGCATACGGCGGAGTATATTAAATAATTTTTCCGTTTCTTGAGGAGTGAGCACCGCCGTAGGCTCATCAAGAATTAATATGTCTGCACCCCTATATAAAACCTTAATGATTTCAACAGTTTGTTTTTCAGAAACAGACATCTCGTATATCTTTTTTGCAGGGTCAATTTCAAAACCGTATTGTTCGCTTATTTGTTTTATTTTTTCGGAAGAACGTTTAATATTAAATCTACCTTCATTTTGAAGACCTAAAACAATATTTTCCGCAGCAGAAAACACATCAACTAATTTAAAATGTTGATGTATCATTCCTATTTTGTAATCAAATGCATCCTTAGGAGAACGAATGACAGCCGGTTCTCCGTCAACTAAAATTTCACCTGAATCAGGATGATATATACCCGCAATCATATTCATAAGGGTAGTTTTGCCGCTACCGTTTTCGCCCAAAATTGCAAGTATTTCGCCCGACTCAATCGATAAGCTGACATTATTGTTAGCTATTGTTGTGCCAAAAGTCTTTGTAATGTTTTTAAGTTCAAGAGCTTTCACAATATCCTCCTAAAAGATAAAAAAATCAAAAGACACAAGGGGGACAAAATGTCCCGCCTTGTGTATAAAAATTAGTGTTTAAATATTAGTCACCAAAGTTGGTGTTAAGGTTGGTCACACCGTCAATAATAATATCAAAGTAAGGAGCAGAACGGAAATCCTTAGCATTTGACTCATCGAAGTAACCATCGTGAATTACATTGGTTTCACCAGTGAAGTCGCCATCAACATCTGCAAGATAGGTATCAAGCTTCTTGCCTTCAACGGTGAACTTATCGGTTGCAAATACATGGAGAGTACCAGCCTTGAAGCCCTCAATAGCATCTTTGATAGCCTTTTCGGTACCCTTAGCAGCTACATCCTGATTGATACCGGTAAGAACAACAGAGTTTGCAGCAATGTTACCGCACCAGTCAGTATCAATTGCTTCACCTTTAACTACAGATTCAATGATATACTGGAAGTATGGAGCCCAGTTAATAGCAGAAGAAACGATAAAGGTGTTTTCGCCAGCAGAATAGGTGCTACCGTTGTAAGAAACGTTCGGAACACCCTCAAGCTCACAAGCGGTAGGAGCACCAAGAGAGTCAGCGTGCTGGCTAATAAGAACACACTTGTCTTCCTTAATAAGTGCTGTAGCAGCTTCCTGCTCCTTAGCCTGATCATACCAAGAACCTGTGTAACGAACCTTCATTGTAGCAGACTCACAAACAGAGCGAGCACCGAGGAAGAATGAGGTCATACCAGAAACAACTTCTGCATAGGTGAATGCGCCAACATAACCGATTACAGCTTCCTTAGCGGTGATATCGCCTGCTTCGATCATCTCGTTAAGCTTCATACCTGCAGCAATACCTGCAAGATAACGGCCTTCATAGATAGAAGCAAATGCATTGTGGAAGTTAGGAATGTTAGCAAACTTAGAAGATGTACCTGTTGCATGGCAGAACTGAACCTCAGGATATTCCTTAGCAGCCTGCTTCATAAATGATTCGTGACCGAATGAGTCTGCAAATATTATTTTGCAGCCCTTGTTCTTAGCAAGGTCAACAGCGGTATCGTAGCAAGTGCTGTCTTCGCCGATACCGGTAACAATAATTACCTGATCGTCTTTAAGACCAAGACCCTTTTTAACACTCTTTAAAGCATCAATAAAGTTCTTGTCGTAGGTTGAATTTTCATCATGAAGACAAATCATACCGATTTTGAAATCATCAGGAATTTCAACCTCAGAGGTGATGTCGAGACGAGGAAGGATATCAGCACTAACACCCTTCTTGGCATCATCTTTCTTTGCGTTGTCGCCACAGCCTGCAAAGCAGAAAAGCATAGCAACAACTAGAAGTACAGAAATAAGTCTTTTCATTGTTTTTTTCCTCCTGAAAATTTTAATTTATGTAAATTTTTTACATCCTTAATTAGCTTCGCGGAAAGTAATCTGCGAAGGTGACATATCATCAATTACTGCTAGAGATTCTATACGGTAACCCTGTTCTCGAAGAAAGTCCCCACCCTTTTGAAAGCCTTTTTCAATGGCACAGGTGGCACCAATTAACTCAGCGCCCGATTGCTTTACAATATCAATCAAGCCTTCAAGTGCTTTACCATTTGCAAGGAAATCATCAATAATAACTATCTTATCATCAGGCTTTAGATAATCTTTAGCAACAACAACAGTATAATCGGTGTTGTGTGTGTAGGAATGAACAACTGTTGAATAAACTTCGCCAGTTACATTTGAGGACTTGTTTTTCTTAGCAAAAACAACCGGAATATGCATAACTGCACCCGCTGCTACAGCAACTGCGATGCCCGAAGATTCTATAGTTAAAAGCTTTGTAACCTTAGCATCCGAATAAATTCTCTTAATTTCCTTACCCATTTCGATAAGGAAATCCACATCTAGCTGTTGATTTAAAAAAGAGCCGACCTTAAGTATGTGACCTTCAAGCACTGTGCCTTCGCGCAGTATCTTTTCCTCAAGAGCCTTCATACTAAAATCGCCTCCTAAACCATAAATAAATATATTAATATGTTATCATAGCAAGCTAGTTTTGTCAACAAATTTTGCATAATTATAAATAATTTGTTAATTTTTATCTTAATTTGTATAAAAGGCAGACCTTCATTTAGAAAGTCTGCCTTAAAACACAACACTTAGTTATTGTTTGTAATACAATCCGCAATATATATGCCCATAGCACCTGACTGTGATAAACCTCTGCAAATGCCACTACCGTCTCCTGCGATATAAACACCGTCCACAAGCTCAAACTTATCGTTCATAAATACAGGACGTATTGAATAATACTTACTCTCACAACCATACAACAATGTATCATCATTTGCGGTACCTGGCGCTACCTTATCAAGAGCATAAATAGTCTCAATAATATTAGTGAGAATTCTGTGTGGAAGAACGAGTGAAATGTCACCTGCGGTTCCTTTTAAGGTAGGCACAACAGTATTTTGAGATAAACGGTGCTCATTAGTTCTTCTACCTCTTATAAGGTCACCAAATCTTTGAACTAAAACATTACCCTTGCCTATCATATTTGCAAGTCTTGAAATACTCTCAGCGTATTCTGTAGGCTGATTGAAAGGTTCAGTAAAGCGAATACTTGAAAGAATAGCAAAGTTGCAGTTATCGGTTTTCTTTTCAGGTTGTGCAAACGAATGACCATTTGCAGTGATAATGCCATGATTATTTTCAGCCGAAACAAGACCGCCCTGATTAAAACAGAACATTCTGCATTTATCCTCAAAAGTCTTGGTTTTGTAAAGAATTTTTGGCTCGTAAATTCTAGAGGAGAATTCTTTCCAGATAATATCCTTCATCTCAACTCTAACACCAATATCTATATGGTTAGAGCGCATCTTAACGTTATTAGTGCGGCAGAAATCAGCAACAAAATTAGCGCCTGCTCTACCTGTTGCAATTATCACTTTATCAGCAACTAATAGCTCTCCGTTTGCAAATAAAAGCTCATAAGCAGCATCTTTTTTGGTGATTGTTTTGCAATCGTAAAAGCTATAAAGCTCGGTACCTGATTCCTTGATAGCCCTGATAAGATTTTGCATAGTAAGATAATTATTATCGGTACCTAAATGCTTTACATTCATATCGAGCAATCTTAAATTATTCTGTAAACATTTAAGCTTTAATTCATCATTAGATTTATAAACCACAGGAATACCCGAGGTACAATACTCATTTAAAATATTATCAACCTCGCCGATATAGAAATTAGCCTTATCGTCACCTAACTCCTCACCGAGTGTTCCGCCATAAGCTGTACCTAGATTAAACTTACCATCCGAAAAGGCGCCTGCACCCGCATATCCGCTTGTTATACTACATATTTTGCAATGAACACAAGTCTTCTCCTTGCCTGCAGGACAATTACGTTTTTCCAACTCAATACCGCGCTCGGTTATTGCAATTTTAAGTTGAGGAGAGTTTTTTCGTAAACGGTATGCCGCCATAAGACCGCCTATACCGCCTCCTACTATTACAACATCATATTTTTTATTACCTGACATTTTTTGTCCCCATCCTTTTACATAAAGTATGGCTGCACCTATTTTAAGACACAGCCACGCCTATACCATTTTATAAGAAAACTTTTATATTGTCAATGCTTTTTAAATGAAATCTAATATAATAAATTGTATTTTGTAATTTAATGTTATATAATATTATATTATTAAAAGAAATTACGAGAGGTAAAAACATGAAAATTGCAGTTATAACGGGTGCTTCGAGTGGAATTGGAAGAGAGTTTGCTTTAAAACTTACACAACATCAAAAATTTGATGAGGTATGGTTAATTGCCAGAAGAAGAGAAAAATTAGAAAAATTGGCAAGCGAATTAGATGTTCCCTGCCGCATTTTATCTCTTGACCTGAAAAGCACAGCATCGCTTGACGAATATGCGGCACTCTTAAAGGAGCATAATCCTATAATTTCGGTACTAGTCAATGCTAGCGGTTACGGAAAGTTTGAAGCATTTGAAAACATAAACCTAGAAGAACAGCTTGAGATGATTGACCTTAATGACAAAGCGTTGGTAGCTATGACCTATTTAAGTCTTCCATATATGTCAAAAGGTTCACAGGTTTATCAAATGGGCTCGTTATCATCTTTTCAACCTGTTCCATATATTGCGGTATACGGTGCAACAAAAGCTTTTGTTTTATCCTTTACAAGAGCTGTTAATGCCGAAATAAGAAAAACAGGTATTAAGATGATGGCGGTATCTCCCGGTTGGGTTAAAACTGAATTTTTTGACCATGCTGTTATAGATAAATCTGTAATCACCTATTACAATAAGTTTTTTACTGCCGAGCAGGTAGTTAAAAGGGCGCTCAAAGATATGAAAAAGGGTAAGGATGTATCTGTTGTGGGTCCTTCGATACGTACTCAGGTGTTCTTTACAAAATTATTGCCGCACAGCCTAGTTATGAAAATTTGGCTTATGCAACAAAAAAAGCTTTAAAATTCAAGGTATATAAAAATGAAAGAAATTTTTAACAAGATAGACGAATTATCAAAAGATTTTATTGATATTTGGGAAGATGTTTGTAATATTGAAAGTCCTTCAAATTTTAAAGAAGGTGTTGACAATGTAGGCAAATATTTTATAGATATTGCCCGAGAAAACTCGTGGGATATTGAAGTTTTTAAGCAAGAAAAATTTGGTGATGTTGTCACTATTACAATGAATCCTAAAGCAAACAAAAATGTAGTTACCCTTTCAGGTCATATGGATACAGTCCACAAGCTTAGTGCCTTTGGTAGCCCTGCCGCACACCGAGTTGACGATAAATTATATGGACCTGGTGCTATGGACTGTAAAGGCGGTATAGTTGCAGGCTTTTTAGCTATGAAAGCTTTAAAGGAATGCGGATATACCGATAGACCTGTTAGAATGATTCTTCAAAGCAACGAGGAAATCGGTAGCGGTCTTAATAACAAAGACACTATTAAATACATCTGTGAAAAAGCAAAAGATTCTATAGCCTTTTTAAATCTCGAAGGACATGAAGGGCAATTTGGCGAAAAAGCAGCGTTACAAAGAAAAGGCATTACAGTTTTTTTGTTTAAGATTAAAGGTATAGAGTCCCATGCTTCCTACTGTGCATTTCAGGGAGCTAGTGCAATTCGTGAAGCAGCACATAAAATTGTTGAGCTTGAAAAAGTAAAGTTCCTTGACGGTATAACCTTTAATTGTGGTATTATAAATGGCGGTACCACATCAAACACCGTTGCAGGTAAGTGTGAATTCACAGTTGATGTTCGATTTAATACACCCGAAGAATATGCCGATGCAATAAATAGAATTCAAAAAATAGCCAATACAGTATTCGTTAAAGGTTGCAGCTGCGAACTAATACAAACAAGCCATCGTGTTCCTATGGAACTTAACGATAGAAACATCAAACTTTTAAATAAAGCAAATGAAATATTCAAACAAAACGGTCTTTCGACCTTAGAAATTGGCAGACGAAACGGTGGTTCCGATGCGGCTGATATTTCTGCTTGCGGTATCCCCTGTTTAGATTCAATCGGTGTTGGCGGTGAGCATGCGCACTCGGTTAAGGAATATGGTAAAATTCCAACACTTTCAGAATCCGCAAAACGAATTGCATCTATAGTCGTAGGAATTTAAATTATATAAAAAATTTATGGCTATCATATTGGTAGCCTTTTTATGTTAAATAGTAATGTTCGAAAATACGTACAATCCATAACACGAAAGCAAAGAACCGGAAATACATGGGACGGTTAGCGTGAAACCAAAAAAGCAGTAAAGTTGCAAAAAGGACACACTAAACCAAGCCGAGGTAAATCCCCCAACTTAAAATAGGAATATTAGATTCCAAAAAGTAATCACTCGTTTAACCGAGGTGTAAGATAATTGTTGTCGTAAAAGGTGTTGTTCGAGATTAAAGCATAGGAAAGAGTTAGAATTTTTCGAGATATGGCAATAATAGCTTTCTTTTTCCCGAGTTGCGCCTGATGAGACCAAAACCAATTGCCCAACGGAGTTTTACGGTTTTTAACCGCAACCCATGCTACTTGGCAAAGTATAGATTTAACATAAGGGTTACCCGGCATAATCTTTTTAGATTTAATTTTTCCTGCGCTTTCATCATTTCTCGGTGAAAGGCCTGCCCACGAACAAAGATTTTTTGAAGTTTTAAAGGATTGTTGAGGGCAACCTCCAATTTCGGCAAGAATAAGTAAAGCAGCGGTAATATCAATTCCAGGAATAGAGTCAAGCCTTTCAATGATTTCGGAATAGGGTTCAGCAATCTCTTGCATTTTGCCAAGAATTTTGTTAATATGTTCTTGGATGTGCTTGACTTCGTCTATGAAATCTTGGAGCAAGAAACATTCATTTGTATTGAGTGTACCGCAGATGGCTTTTTGGATGTCTTCTGCGGTATGCTTATGTTTACCCCTTAATGCAGAAGAAGTTTCTTCTACAGTAAGACTTCCTTTCTGAGCAAGCAAACATAAGATATTCATACCGCTAACGCTATTAATGTCGCTCAAAACACTTGAAAGCTTAAAACCGTGAGTTTGAAGAAACTTTTCCAATCGGTTCAAACATCTCGCTTTGTCGCTTACAGCGTTTTTGTATGTACGAGAAAATTCACGCAAATCTCTAATCATTCTTTCAGGTACAAAAGACGGTTCGAGAAGTCCGTGCTGTAATAAAGTAGCAATCCATTCGGCATCCTTAACATCGGTTTTTCTCCCCGGAAGATTCCTCATATTGTGAGCATTGGCTACAATAATATTTTCGTAGTAAGGACTATTAGCTTCAATAGCTTCATATATAGGTCTCCAATATACACCGGTGCTTTCCATAGCAATGTGGTAGCAATCATTATTGTATAACCACTCCACAAAATCTTTCAGTGAATTTGGAAAGGTAGAAAATTGCATACGAATAAATTGGGGATTTTCTAAACCCTTTATGATACAAGCCTCTATCATATCCTTGTGAACATCAACACCGCAACAACATTCTAAAATAGGTTGCATAACACACTCCCTTTATAATTTTTGTGGGTGCGGTTATTCGATTTTTTAAAGAAATTTAGCGTACGTCATCTAGTGACAGTTCTGTGTACTCCGGAATAACCTTGCTCCTGTTCTAAAGGCGTGATTTTCTCAACATACCGTCCCTCGAGCTTTCCCACAGAACTATTATATCATGGTTTCATGTTGTTGTGTGTGATGCCAAATCATGCAGTGTTCT
>JAZNJD010000010.1:0-37816 GCA_045577835.1 Acutalibacteraceae bacterium
GTAGAATTTTGTAAATAAAGGATTTTTCGGTGTGCGAGACACAAATGTGAGTGAATCCTGTCGGATTCACGAGTATTTTAACAAAGCTACAGCGGAAAATCCTTGTTTCAAAATCTGATTCGGGTTTAGATGCTCTGGCTAAAGAATAATTACGGAGGAAACAGGATGCTTGAATTTGAGCAACTAAAATTAAGGTTAATTGCTAACGAGCAGGAAATTAAGGATTTAAAGGAAGCTATTCAGTATAACCGCCTTATAAGAGAAATAGAAGAATTAGAGCAAAAGGCGGCGGCTGACGGATTTTGGGACGATGTTGAAAATTCACGTGTAGTCCTCCAAAAAACAGGCAAACTAAAAAACATAGTAGAAAGCTATGATAAGGCGGCTTCAAGCTATGATGACCTTTTAGTTCTGATAGAAATGGGGGACGAAGAGGGCGACCTTTCTTTAGTAGACGAAATTTCTGCTTCTATAGACGAGCTTGAAAAAAGCCTTGCTTCTCAGCGCCTTTCAACACTCCTTACAGGCACATACGATGCTAATAATGCTATACTTACCTTCCATGCAGGCGCCGGCGGTACCGAGGCTATGGACTGGGTGCAGATGATAGTTCGTATGTATACCCGTTGGTCCGAGCGCCACGGTTTTACCGTTAATGTGCTAGACTTTTTAGACGGTGACGAAGCAGGCCTTAAAAGTGCTGTTATGTCAATAGAGGGTGAAAATGCCTACGGATATTTAAAGAGTGAATCGGGCGTTCACAGATTAGTTCGTGTATCTCCATTTGATGCTTCGGGCAGAAGACATACATCCTTTGCATCGGTTGAAGTTATGCCCGAAATTAACGATGACGCTGATGTTGAAATTAGGGAAGAGGATATTAAAATGGATGTTTTCCGTTCGTCAGGTGCGGGTGGTCAGCACATTAACAAAACCTCTTCTGCTGTTCGTCTTACCCATATTCCAACAGGAATTGTAGTTGCCTGCCAAAATGAGCGAAGCCAGTTCCAGAACAAAGACAGAGCTATGAAAATGCTCAAATCAAGGCTTCTTGAAATTAAAGAGCGTGAGCATCTTGAAAAGATTGAGGATATAAAGGGCGTTCAAAAGGAAATTGCGTGGGGCTCACAGATTCGTTCCTATGTCTTTATGCCCTACACCCTTGCAAAAGACCATAGAACAGGCTTTGAATCGGGAAATATCAACGCTGTTATGGATGGCGATTTAGATGGTTTCATAAACGCTTTTCTAAAAGAATCAGGTAAAGCAGAGAGCAACCTATGATAGAGATGGAAGTTATAGAAATTTCGTCAGTTTCTGAGGCGGAATATGTTAGGGAATATAACCGTCAAAGTGCTTATAATAAAAAGCGAATTTCTATTATGCGCCCTCAGGATAAAAGAAGGTCTCTTGCAGGGCTTATTCTCTTACGCAAAAAAATAGCCGAGACCTACGGCACTAGCGACTATGAATTTACATATAACGAAAACGGAAAACCGCTACTTCCATTTTGCTATTTTAGTATATCGCATAGTGGGAATTATGCAGTTTGCGCTGTAAGTGATAACCCCGTTGGCGTTGATACCGAGGTTATAAGGGATATACCTTTTCGCAACGATTACCGCCTTTTTACTCTAGAGGAGGTAATTTATGTAAATGCGAGCGAAAAAGAGCATAATTTGAGATTTTTCGAGGTTTGGACCAAAAAGGAAGCATATATTAAGGCTAAAGGTCTAAAGCTTGCCGATGGCTCGGGTGTAAATGTTTTAAACTCTCCTGATGCCGAATTTTTTACCGAAATAAAGGGTGAAAATATGGTAACCCTTTGCAGAATAAAAAACTAATTTTAATAATATAAAACAGAGGAAAATTGCTATTTTTTTCCTCTGTTTTTTTCTTTTGACAATAGAATAGAAAAAAATGTAACTAAATTGTAACTTTTTTTAAATAACACTTGAAATATTGTCACATTTTGTGTAAAATAAGATATAAGTATTTTTATATCTAATAATATTATACAAAAATAGGAGTGTTTGTTTATGTCAAACCGTTTATTTCAGGGCGTTATTCATCAGATGAAGGATGCTGTAGATAAAACCTTTGGAGTTTTAGACGAGAATATGACGGTAATTGCTTGTAGCGATCTTGGAAGAATAGGCGAGCAGTTATTGGTAACACCGCCTGCTTCAGCTGACCTTTTTGTTAGTAACGGATATACCCTTAAAACCTTAAACAGCGTTCAAAGTCTCGAATATACCATTTTTGTTCAGGGCGATGATGTGCTTTCTTCAAAATACGCTTCGGTTTTATCTGTTGCCTTTTCTAACATTAAGTTTTATTATGACGAAAAGTATGACCGTAGTAATTTTATCAAAAACATAATACTTGATAATATTCTCCCAGGTGATATTTATTTGAAAGCGCGCGAGCTATATTTCAATAGCGATGTGCTTCGCTCGGTAATACTTATCAGAATAGTTGACCCTAATGATGTGTCTGTATACGATGTTCTTCAAAATCTTTTCCCGGATAAGACCAAGGACTTTGTTATCAATATCAACGAAACCGATATTGCTTTGGTTAAGGAAACCAAAACAGGAATAGAATCTAAGCACATAGAAAATTTAGCTGCAACAATAGCAGACACTCTTTCAGGCGAATTCTTTGTGCATGCAGTTGTCGGCGTAGGCTCTACTGTTGATAACCTTAAGGATTTGGCTCGTTCCTTTAAGGAAGCACAGGTAGCACTTGAAGTAGGTAAGGTATTTGATACAGAAAAAACCATTGTTTCTTACGATAATCTCGGTATTGCCAGACTTATCTATCAGCTCCCAACCACACTTTGTGAAAGCTTCTTAAAGGAAATCTTCAAGCGTGGCTCTATTGATAGTCTTGATCAGGAAACACTTTTCACAATTCAGCGTTTCTTTGAAAATAACCTTAATGTTTCTGAAACCTCAAGAAAGCTTTTCGTTCACAGAAACACATTGGTTTACAGACTTGAGAAGATTAAGAAGATAACCGGTCTTGACCTTAGAGAATTTGACCACGCAATTGTATTTAAAATTGCACTTATGGTTAATAAGTACTTAAAGAGCACACCCGTTAAGTTCTAATTAAAGGCGGTATAGTTTAATGCAGGAAGAAATGTACGACATAATGGCTTCGTCTAATAGAGCGGACAAGCCTGTTATCGAGTTTCGTGGCGTTTCAAAAACATATTTGACAGGAACCCACGCTCTTGAGGATGTCAACATAAAAATAAATAGCGGAGAATTTGTGTTTGTTGTAGGCTCTTCGGGTGCAGGAAAAAGTACCTTTATGAAGCTTATAATGCGTGAAGAAAAAGCAAATACAGGCTCCATAATAGTAAACGGATTTGACCTTACAAAAATGCCTAGACGTCAGGTGCCAAAGCTTCGTCGTACTATGGGTATAGTATTTCAGGACTTCCGTTTAATCCCTAATATGAACGTTTTTGAAAACGTAGCCTTTGCGATGCACGTTGTAGGTGCAACACCTAGGCAGATTCGCCGCGAGGTTACAAAGGCACTCAGCAAGGTAGGTCTTGGCGATAAGGCACGTTCAATGCCGAGAGAGTTATCTGGCGGTGAGCAGCAGCGTGTAGGTCTTGCCCGTGCACTTGTTAATGCACCTGACCTTATTATTGCGGACGAGCCTACAGGAAACGTAGACCCAAATATGTCCTACGAAATCGTTTCACTTTTAACCGAAATAAATAAGCGTGGTACCACTATTTTAATGGTAACACACGACCATAATTTAGTTCGTGATTTTAAGCATAGAGTAATAATGCTTGATTCGGGCAGAATAGTGGCTGATAATGCGGCAGGAGGTATCGAGGAATGAAAATGCACAGTATAAGATACCTCATAAAAGAAGGCGTTTTAAATGCCTGGGCAAACCGTCTTATGTCACTAGCGTCCATAGGTGTTTTGGTAGCCTGTATGGTGGTTATCGGTCTTGCAATACTTATTTCCGAAAATGTAACTCTTGCTATGGGTAAACTTGAACAACAGAATGTTGTAATGGTTTATATGAAGGATTACAGTTGGGCGCTTTACGGCGAAAAAGAAGAGGTTAAGGATACCGACAAGGATACTTCTTCTAACACCTCATCAGAGACCGAAATCGATGAGCCAAAGGAAGAGGCAGATAAAAACGGTATTAAGCCATCTGATTATGTGATTCATAATGAGCAAGAGGCTAAAGCGCTTTGTAAGGAATTAGAAAAGATTCCTAATGTTAAATCTGCTGAATATATTTCAGGTGATAAGGGTCTTGAACAGATAAAAGAGAATATGCTTGAAGGTCAAGAACAGTATTTCTCATTTCTTGATGATGACTATGGAAATCCTTTATCGGCTGCCGCAAAGGTAACGATGGAGGATATGTCACAGTTTGATAAGACCCTAAAAGCAATAAAAAAGGTCGATGGTGTTGATACCATTCAATCTCAGGGAGATTTGGCAGATAAGATAACCGCTGTTAAAAACGGTATCGGCATAGCAGGTATCTGTATTATTGCAATTCTTATCATAATTTCCCTTGTAATCGTTTCTAACACAATAAGGGTAACAATGTATAACAGAAAGCTTGAGATAAGCATTATGAAGGCGGTAGGTGCTACCGATTCATTTGTAAGAATTCCTTTTATAGCAGAGGGTATGCTTATAGGCTTAATATCAGCATTCATTTCTGAGGGACTACTATATTTCTGTTACCGAATTGCCACCGAGGCAATCTCTTCAGCTCTTGGCACCACCGATTTGGTAGCCTATGGAGATGTAGCTTGGTATTTGCTCTTGGTGTTTGTGGGAATAGGAATTTTCGCCGGTGCTTTAGGCAGTATTATCATTATTGGAAAATACTTGCGTAAAGAGGGCAGCGAGTTTGCGGCAATATAAAAAACAAAGGAGAAAATCAATGCGAAATATTTATACTCGCATAGCAGCATTTGTTATAAGCCTAACACTAATTTTATCAGGTTTTTACTTTGAGGGCTTTAATATTAAAACCTTCGCACTTACAGACGCAGAGAAGCTTCAAGCCGATATAAATGATCTTCAGGCACAGGCTAAAGCAATTCAGGCTGAAATTAATAGGTTGAAATCACAGGCTAACAATCAGTCTGCAGTGCTGGCGGCTGTTAGAAAAAAGGTTGCTAACACACAGGCACAAATTACAAGATGCAATCAGGAAATAAATAAAATAAACTCCGCTATTGCGGCAAACAAAGCCGAGATTGATAAAACAAATAAAGCAATCGAAAAGGATAAGCTTGAATTCAAAAAGAGAATTCGCGCTATCTATATGAGTAATACAGATAGTAATGTAAAGCTACTTCTCGGTGCGGAAAACTTTTCTGAATTTTTGCAACTAGCTCAGCTTACCGCCTCTATTTCATCAAGAGATAAAGCAATTATGGAGGATTTGAAAGCGGCCATTGATGCATTAAATAAGAAAAACGAAGAAAATAATAGGCTTTTGGAATCTCAGGTTGCTGTTAAGGCAACTGTTCAAAAGCAATATGATGCACTAGCGGCTGAGGAAGCAGAGGCACAAAGGATTTACGATGATATCAATTCGGATAAAAAGGCTCAAGAGGGCGATTTAGCAGAGACAAAACGACTTTTAAAGCTTAAGCAGGATGCTCTTGCAAGTTTTGGTAATCACCTTGATTCTACGCCGGGCTTTATTAACCCGAATACAAACCTTATGTGGCCTGTTCCTGCTTGCAGAAATGTATATTCAGGTTGGGGTAACCGTTCGGGTGGCTTCCACTACGGTATAGACATTTCAGGCGGCGGTATTTATCA
Organism: Acutalibacteraceae bacterium; assembly: GCA_045577835.1. Classification (GTDB taxonomy): domain Bacteria; phylum Bacillota; class Clostridia; order Oscillospirales; family Acutalibacteraceae; genus UBA737. The sequence continues at coordinate 5,841 of JAZNJD010000010.1, forward strand.
AAAACCGATTGTCGCTGTAGCAGATGGTGTTATTTATAGAAATCATACAACTTGTCCACACAGAACAAGGAGTCCACGTTGTTCTTGCGGTAGCGGATATGGCAACCACCTTCGTATAGACCATGGTATTATGACGCTTAACGGCGAACAGCATCGTGTAGGTGCTATTTATGCTCATATGGATACCGTTGCGGTAGCATCGGGCAGTGTTAAACAGGGTCAGGTTATAGGTTATGTAGGTACAACAGGCGACTCAAGTGGTTACCATCTGCATTTTTCACTGCTTTTAGGTGGTACTGACACAAAAGCAAACGCAGTTGACCCAATGCTTTATCTTCGTGCTAGATGAGTTTAAAGGTAAAACTTTTTAGAATAATTGCGGTTATTCTGCTCATTTTACAGATGACCCTCATATTTTGCTTATCGGCTCAAAAGGCAGAGGAGTCTAGAGGACTTAGTAAAGGCTTTACTTATAAAATCTTATCGGTTATTTATCCCGATTTTAATGAAATGACTGAAGAAGAGCAGATTGAGGTAATCCGCAATCTGCCTTTTTCGGTAAGAAAACTAGCCCACTTCGGTCTCTATGCACTCTTAGGCTTTTATGCTTTTTTAAGCCTTGTAACCTACAAGAAAATACCCTTTGTGTTGCGGTGTTTCTTGGCACTTTTAATTTCGATGCTTTATGCCGCAAGTGACGAATATCACCAAACCTTTGTAAACGGTAGAAGCGGTGAAATAAGGGATGTGCTTATTGATTCGTCGGGCGCACTTATTGCAATTATTTTTGCAGTAATAATTATTCTATTATCTAAAAAATTAAGAAAATCACTTGTTTTTTGCGAAGCTATAAATTCGGGGGGGAATAATTTGAGAAAAAAGGAACTTCTTTTTCAAAACGAATCATTGTTTGATAGATTAAATAAAGCAAACTTTGAGAATAATTCTCTCAAAAAACAGATAGCTGAGCTTCAAAAAGAAATAGAGGATTTAAAGCAAAAGCTTAAGGAGGCAACAGAGCCTGAAATAGAAAATCAAGAGGATACTCCCTTAAAGCACCTTGAAGAAAAGGTATTAAAAAAGGAGCTTTCGGCTGATTTTGACTATGCTTCAAAGGTGATAGGCGAGATAGTTGTTTCGTCTGCAAGCTATAGCAATCAATTAACGGTAGACGGCAACTCGGAATATAAAGAGCTAGTGAATCTAATCCTTGGAAAAAGCGAGATAGCAAAGGGTGAAATTTTAGCCGCTATTTCCTCGGATTGTGATAACACTACCAAAATTCAGTTGATAGATAGTATAAAAAGGGAAACAGAGGAATATTTTTTGAGTGTTATGGCTCAAAGAAATTAACAAAATAATGTTAGTCGCCTAGCAAAAGTTAGTCGGCTAACTTTTTTAAAGTTTTTATATTTAAAAAAATACAGCAGTTAGTTCGTGTGCCCTATTAGGAGGGCTTTATTTGGAGGCAGGCAATGTTTAAGAAATTTTTAGGTTGCGTTAGAGAATATAAGTTGCCGAGTATTCTTACAATAATATTTATGATGCTCGAGGCTTTAATAGAGGCGGTAATTCCCTTTATAACCTCACAGCTTGTAAACGAGGTAAGAGCAGGAGCGGAAATATCCGCAATTTTAAAGCTCGGAGGGTTACTTATTATTATGGCAATAGTGTCACTCGCTTGCGGTGGGTCGGCGGCATTTACAGGTGCTAAGGCTTCTACAGGCTTTGCCAAAAATCTGCGCCACGATTTATTCCATAAAGTGCAGTCGTTCTCATTCGGTAATATAGATAAATTTTCAAGCTCGTCTTTGGTTACCCGTATGACAACCGACGTTACCAATGTACAAATGTCATATATGATGATTATAAGAATAGCGATAAGAGCTCCTATGCTTATGATTTTTTCAATAGTAATGGCTTATGTTATGGGTGGAGCACTAGCTACTAGCTTTGTGGTTGTAATACCGATATTGGCATTCGGTCTTTTAATGATAAGCAAAAAGGCTATGCCCGCTTTTAGAAGGGTATTTAAAAAGTATGACCGTTTAAACGAATCAATAGAAGAAAATGTACGTGCTATGCGTGTTGTAAAGGGCTTTTCTAAAGAGGAATATGAAAAGCAGAAGTTTGGCACAGCCGCTGAAAATATAAAGCAAGACTTTACCTATGCCGAGCGAATAGTAGCACTTAACACACCGCTTATGCAGTTTTGCGCCTATTTTAATATGGTGTTTGTACTAACAGTAGGTGCCAACCTTGTAATTACCTCGGGTGGCGAGGCTATAAATGTCGGCGAAATCAGCGCTATGCTAACCTACGGTATGCAGATTTTGATGCAGCTTATGATGCTTTCTATGATTTATGTAATGCTCACTATGTCAGGTGAATCTATGAAGCGTATAGTAGAGGTGCTTGATGAAAAACCCTCTATTACCAACCCTGAAAACCCTGTAACTGTGGTTAAGGATGGCTCTGTAATATTCGAAAATGTTTCCTTTAAATATTCTAGCGAAGCCGAAAAGTACGCATTGTCTAACATAAATCTCGAAATCAAATCGGGTATGACAGTAGGTATTATCGGCGGTACAGGCTCTAGTAAAACCTCGCTTGTTCAGTTAATAGCAAGACTTTACGATGTAAGCCAAGGCTCTGTAAAGGTAGGCGGCGTGGATGTTAGAGATTATGATATAAACACCCTTAGAAACGCTGTTGCTATGGTATTGCAGAAAAACACCCTCTTTTCAGGTACTATTAAGGAAAATCTTAAATGGGGTAATGAAAACGCAACCGATGAGGAAATAGTCGAGAGCTGTAAACTCGCCCAAGCGGACGAATTTGTAAATAGCTTTCCCGATGGTTATGATACCTTCATTGAGCAGGGAGGCACTAATGTTTCGGGCGGACAAAAGCAGAGACTTTGTATTGCCCGTGCACTTCTTAAAAAGCCTAAGATTTTAATCCTCGATGACTCTACTAGTGCTGTAGATACCAAGACCGATAAGCTAATCCGCAACGGCTTTAAGAGCTATATTCCTGAAACCACCAAGATAATTATAGCTCAGCGAATAGCATCGGTTGAGGAATCTGATTTAATAATAGTAATGGACAACGGTGAAATTAGCGCATTAGGTAAGCACAATGAGTTGCTTGAAACCTCCGAGATTTACCGTGAAGTATACAATCAGCAGACAAACGGGGGAAAAGATAATGAGTAATATGAGAAGACCAATGGGTCCCCGTAAAAAAATAAATTTCAATTCGCTTTTAAGGGTTGTAAAGCTTCTCTTTAAGAGCTATCCTGTAATGCTTCCCATTACAATCTTTTGTATTATTTTCTCAGCAGGTGTTTCTGCAATCCCTGCAATATTTAATCAAAAAATCCTTGCTGTAATAACAAAATATTTAAATGCAGGGAATACAAGTTGGTCGGATGCAGCTAAGGAAATAATACCGCTTGTTTTAATTCTAGTAGCGCTTTATGTTGTTTCCATAACATTTATAACACTTTATACTCAGCTTATGGCGTATATAACACAGGGCTTTTTGTGTAAGCTTCGCCGTCAAATGTTTGATGCGATGCAAAATCTGCCTATTAAATATTTTGATACCAATAAGCACGGCGATATAATGAGCTGTTATACAAATGATATTGATGCTTTGCGTCAGTTAGTTTCTCAGTCACTGCCTCATATTGTGCAGTCGCTTGTGATAGTGTTGACAGTATTCTTTATTATGCTTTGGTATAGCCTCTGGGTAACCATTTTAGTAGTTGTAGGCGTTGCCCTTATGTTTACGCTTTCGGGTAAAATAGGCGGCGGCTCGGCTAAATTCTTTATCCGTCAGCAAAAAGCAATAGGTAAAACCGAGGGCTATGTTCAGGAAATGATGAACGGACAAAAGGTTGTTAAGGTGTTTTGTCACGAAGAAAAATCGAAAGAAACCTTTGACGAGATTAATAATGAACTGTTCTCGGATAGCTACCGTGCTAATGCATACGCTAACTGTCTAGGCCCTATAATTATGAATCTTGGCAATATCCTTTATGTTTTATGTGCGGTTATGGGCGGTGTGTTACTGCTTGCAAAGGTGCCTAATATTGCAATATCCTCAATCTTTACAGGCGTAACTGTTTTAACTATTGATATTGTAATTCCATTCCTTAATATGACCAAGCAGTTTACAGGAAATATAAATCAACTTTCTCAGCAGATAAACTCTATAGCTATGGCACTTGCGGGTGCCGAGCGAGTATTCGCTCTTATGGATGAAAAGGCAGAAGAAGATAACGGATATGTAACGCTTGTTAACTGCAATATTGATGAAAACGGAAATATTACCGAAAGCGAAAAGCATACAGGCAAATGGGCCTGGAAGCATCCCCATACCGACGGTAGCCTAACCTATACCGAGCTTAAAGGTGATGTGCGTCTTTTTGATGTTGACTTCGGATATGTGGAGGAAAAACAGGTGCTTCACAATATAACCCTTTATGCCGAGCCCGGTCAAAAGGTTGCCTTTGTAGGTGCTACGGGAGCCGGTAAAACCACTATAACCAATCTTATAAATAGGTTTTACGATATAGCAGACGGTAAAATTCGTTATGACGGTATAAATATCAACAAGATAAAAAAATCAGACCTTCGCCGTTCACTCGGTATAGTATTACAGGAAACCAACCTGTTTACAGGTACTGTAATGGAAAATATCAGGTACGGTAATTTAGATGCTACCGATGAGGAATGTATTGCGGCTGCACGTCTTGCAGGTGCCGATGATTTCATAACAAGACTGCCAAAGGGCTATAACACCGAGCTTTCAAACAACGGCTCGAATCTTTCTCAGGGACAAAGACAGTTAATAGCAATAGCTAGAGCTGCCGTTGCAAACCCACCTGTTATGATACTTGACGAGGCAACCTCTTCTATCGATACCCGTACCGAAGCCATAGTTCAAAGGGGTATGGATAAACTAATGGAGGGCAGAACGGTATTTGTAATCGCTCATAGGCTTTCAACCGTTATGAACTCTGATGTTATTATGGTGCTGGAAAACGGCAGAATAATAGAGCGCGGAACTCATAATGATTTAATAGAGCAAAAAGGTACCTATTATCAGCTTTACACAGGCGCCTTTGAACTTGAATAAATGACTTTAAATTAAAACAGCCACCAACGATTTTAAAATCGTTGGTGGCTGCCTTTTACATTATGCTTTCTTTCGGTAAAAAACCTTAAAGACTAGGATTTCCGCTAGTATACATACAGGAATTGCTCCAAAGAAATCAAGTGCGGAGTGCTGTTTTATAAACATTGTCGAAAGACATATTGAAATAACAAAGATTACTATAAAAGCTTTAAAAATCCACGATACATTTTTTTCCTTTAACCAAACCGATGCAATACCTATAGAATATGCACAGTGAAGTGAGGGGAAGACACCTGTGTTGGTATCAACGGTATAAAGCAAAGAAACAATGTCGGTCAAAAAGTTTTCTCTTGGAAACTCTGTAGGCCTTAAATTTTGACAGTTAGGATATACTATGTAAATTATCATTGCAACTGCTTGCGTTATAATAATAAAGGTCTGTAGTTTTTTAAAGCTATCGATATTGTAAAGCGCAAAGTAGCCAAGTGAAAAGACTATAAGTGCATACCAAAGTACATACGGAATTAAAAACCACTCGCAAAAAGGAATAATGTCATCTAATGGAGAATGAATTATATGACATTTTTCTATCGGTATCAGGTTTTCGGTAAGAAAATAAAGTGCAAAATATACAAACCAACCTAAAAGGAGCTTTAAATGTGAAAATTGAGGGTCATTCAGTTTCGAAAAACGAAACTGACGGTAATCAACTACGGGCTTCTTCATTTTTAACCTCCTTTGGAACATTTGTTGGATAAAGCTTTTTTGAAATATTGCGATAAGGAATAACGGTGTGAGGCGGCAGGGATGCTGCTATATCGGTAATCTGATCCATTAAACAGTCGCAAACTCGCCGAGCTTCCTCTTTAATAGGTGTTTCACAGCAATACTTTATCGGTTTGCCTAAATACATACTGTGTAGCTTTGGCGCTATATATAGCGGCACAAAAGAAAGCTCCTTACCTGTACGCTTATAATAAAGCTTCGCTATATCAACAAAGCCTTCTTGAAAATCATATATAATGTTATTGTATTTTACATCGTGCTCAGGGAAAATTACTAAATTGTTTCCATCTTTTAAAAGAGATACAGAATTGCGGAAGGTGGTCACTATTCTTTTATCCTTGCGTACCGCAACAGTACGGGCATTGTTGAAAACCAATACCGATAGCGGTGCTATTATATATGCTAAAGCCTTAAAAAAGGGACGGGTATACTTTGATTTCTGTGACCAAAAATCCTTGTATGCATAATGAGGAACCTCTTTGAAGCTCATCATTTCAGCCGCACACCAGGTGTAATAATTATCAGGAAGATATAGCTCACATACAATAGGCCCGTGCATTTGGGCGTGATTGCCTACAATGATACAAGGCTCAGACGGAATATTTTCTAATCCCTTAACCTTTGTTTTAGGATAAAACAAACGGAGAAAATATTTAAGAATACGAAATAATATGGGTTTGCTTTTTGCCGCGCACATTATGATACCTCTTTTTATTGCTGCTTATATAGTATTATAGCAGAGATTTAATCATAAAATGTTAAATTTTTTGAAATTTAAGGTAGAAAATTGTTGTAAATGTAATTATACAGCATTTATTAAGGTAATGCAATTTTGTTTTCTATTTTTTTGTAATACTTTTCTTATTTTTCGAATATTATTTAACAAAAAAAGATTATGGAGCGTGTAGGTATATGGAGCAAAAAAATTTAAAAACTCAGGTTTTTATAAAGGAAAAAATATTTGATGAATCAGCAGAATTACCTATTGATGTTGATTTTACATTACCCGATTATTATCCCGATATAGTTAAGATTTTAAAATGTAGAGCGATACCGAGAATATCGGCTAAGGGAGTAAACGGAAGAAATATCACAGTAGACGGAATTGTCACTGTAACGGTGCTTTATTGCAACGAAAAAGGAAAAATATGCTCCTATGAATATCAATATCCTTTCCAAAAGATTTTTGAATGTGATTTTGATATTGAAAGTGCCGAGCTTCATTCAAAAATACGGTGTGAATATATAAATTGTAGAGCCGTTACAAGCAGAAAAATTGATATTCATGGAGCGAGCTCTATAAAGGTATGTCTTTTAAAGCGTAAAGGTACCGAAATCGTATCTGATATTGATGACGATAATTTAGAGCTCTTAAGAGGTGTGGCACCCGCAACCTCGCCTATTGGCTACGCCGAAAAGTATCTTTTAATTGATGAGGATATAGAGCTATCGGGTAATCAAGAGAAAATTAACTCGGTTGTAAGATACGAGGCAATGGCGATTGTTAAGGAATGTAAGGTGCTCTCCTCTAAGGCTATGGTGAAGGGCGAGGTGCTGCTCACAGCGCTTTGCAGTAGTGAGGAAGGAAATTTATGTAATATACGCTCAAATATACCGTTTAGCCAAATACTTGAGATAGAAGGACTAAATGACTCTTGTCTTACCGATGCGGATGCGAGTGTGGCATTCTTAGAGGTCGCTCTTAAAACAAAGGATTCGGAGGACAGCGCGTATCTTCGTGTTGACGCTAAATTGTTAGTTTCCTGTGAGAGCTCTTGCGATAACGATGTAGCAATAGTGCTTGATGCTTATTCAAGAAAATATGAAACCTCGGTTTTAAAACAAGAGGTTAGCTTTGATAAAATATTCAAAAACATAAATGAAAGCTTTACCTGTAAAAAGAATATAGAATTTCAGGGTGCTGACATTTCTTCCATTGCAGATATGTGGTGTGAGGTCAAGGTTTTAAATACCAAGTTCAAGGATAATACCATAACCGTTTGCGGTGAGACCAATGTTACCATTATCGCCAGAGACAGCGATATGATGCCATTTATATGCGAAAAGAACATTGATTTTGAGTATAATGTGAACATAGATTTTCCTTGTGAAAATATGAAGTTTACTCCTAATATTACGGTTAATTCTTCGAGCTATACACTAACTTCTCACGATAGTGCAGAGATAAGAATAGAGCTATGCATTACAGGTGCAGTATACTGTCTTAACAGAATATCGGTTGTTACCGATATAACAAGCGACAATTCGAAACTTTTAGAGAAAAAATGCCGTTCAGCTATGACTATTTATTTTGCTACGGGCGGGGAAAAGATATGGGATATTGCCTATCGCTATGGAGCTAGCGTAGGCGAAATAAAGCAGATAAACGATATATCGGCAGATTCTATAGAAAACGACCGAATGCTTTTAGTTCCTATGAATTAAATCTAAGCAGACAGCCAATCGCTGTCTGCTTAAATTTTATCTTAAAATGCTTGCTAATTTATATAAAAAGTAGTATAATATTTTGGATAGTAACTGATTAACACTTTATTAACAAAAGGCGTAAGAAAATCTGCTATTATTACATAGAGAAAACTACAAAGATTTTTGAAGTTTGGAGGAAGAACAAATGATAGAAGTTGCCGGACTAAGCAAAAGGTACGGTACTCATCTTGCTGTTGATAATGTTAGCTTTTCAATAGACAAGGGTGAGGTTATAGGTTTCCTAGGACCTAACGGTGCAGGTAAATCTACAATAATGAACATTCTTACAGGTTATCTTTCAATGACACAGGGTAACGCCACCATTGATGGCTACAGCATTGTGGATGATCCTGAGGAAGCAAAAAAGAGAATAGGTTATTTGCCTGAAATTCCACCTCTATATACCGATATGAAGGTTAAGGAATACCTTGATTTTATCTACGATTTAAAAAAGGTTAAATTTCCTAAAAAGCCGCATATAAACGAAATTATGCGCCTTGTTAAGATTGATACTGTAAAGAACAGGCTTATTAAAAATCTTTCAAAGGGTTACCGTCAGCGTGTGGGACTAGCACAAGCCCTCGTAGGCAATCCCGATGTTTTAATTCTTGATGAGCCAACAGTTGGTCTTGACCCTAAGCAGATTATTGAGATTAGAAATCTAATTGCAAAGCTTGGAAAAAACCACACAATTATTTTATCCTCTCATATTCTTTCTGAAATTCAGGCTGTTTGTAAGAGGGTTATCATTATAAATAGGGGACAGATTATTGCCGATGATACCCCTGAAAAACTCTCCGCAAAGCTTTCTACCGATAAATCCTTGGTAGCTAGAATAGTTTGTGAAGAAAAGGAAATGCTAAAGGCTTTATCAACCGTTAAAGGTGTAGCTTCGGTTACAAGTCTTGGACAAGCCGAAGAGGGCGCTTATGACTTTAGCATAGTTCCAAAAGAAGGCTTCGATATTAGAGAAGATGTGTTTAAGCGTATTTCAGAGCGTGGCAAAATACTGCTTTCGTTCTCGGCTAACAATCTATCTCTCGAGCAGATATTCCTTCGTCTTACCGAGGCTAGCAACGACCAAGCTAGAAAGATGCTAGGCTTTAATGAACAGATAGAAGAAGTTATAGAAGAAACAGTGAAGGAGGAAGAATAATGCTAGCCATATTTAAAAGAGAATTCAAAGCTTATTTTGCAACACCTATAGGCTACATCGTATTAGCTGCATATTTTTTCTTTTTAGGATTGTTTTTTAGACTTTATTATAGCTACGGTGTGCCTGACATTCAGGATATACTAATAGGCAGTATGTCTATGGTAGTTGTTTTCACAATACCGATTTTAACCATGCGTCTTATGAGTGACGAAAGAAGACAAAAGATAGACCAAGCGCTTCTTACCGCACCTGTTAAGCTTTCCTCGATAGTTTTAGGCAAGTTCTTTGCGGCTTTTGCGCTATTTGCTCTATGCTTTAGCCCAACAATAATATTTGAAATAATAATCAAATCTAAGGTAGATGTTAGCGTATTTATCTATATCTATGCTCTTATCGGTATTTTGCTTTTGGGCGCAGCTTTAATAGCTATAGGTTTGTTTATTTCTTCGCTAACTGAAAGCGCAGTTATTTCTGCAATTCTTACCCTTGTAATCAATATTCTCATTTTGTATATGGGGAATTTTGCTACAATGGTGCAACTTGAATGGCTTTCAAATCTATTTAACAAGTTAGCGTTCATAAATGCTAACCAAAGCTTTGCAGAGCAACAGTTTTCAATACCAACTATAATATACTTCTTAAGTATAATTGCAATTTTCCTCTTCCTCTCGGTGCGTTCACTCGAGAAGAGAAGATGGGCATAAGGGAGGCTTTAAAATGGAAGAAAATAAAGTAACAATAGAAGAAACCGCTTCCGAAGAAATTAAAAAGCCTTCAAAACAGAAAAAGCCTAGAAAGCTTAAGAATCAGGCTCTTTTCAAAAATGGAAGCTATTCGGTTGCAATCACCGCATTGGTGGTAGCAGGAATTATAGTTTTAAATATTCTTGTAGGCGCATTATCTACAAGAGTAACACTTGATTTTGACCTTACTGCCGAAAAGGTTAATTCTATGACCGAGGAAAACATAGAGTTTTTAAAATCAATCAAAGATGATGTAAATGTAACCGTTTGTGCAAACGAGACCGACTATGCATCATATATGAGCTATTATGCTCAAAATTATGGCGTATCTGATGCTAATACAGAGTATTTCACACAGACAGTAAATCTTATTAATAAATATAATAAGTATAACAAAAAAATTAACGTTCAGTTTATCGATCCTCAAACTACTGAATTTATGGCTATTTCAACTAAATATTCAACCCTAAATCTTTCTTACGGCGATATCATCGTAACAGCAACTCGTGGCGAAGATGCCAACGAAAGAATTAAAAAATTGGGCTTTGAAGATGTTTATGAGATTAGCGATGCAAGTGGCTACGGTTATTCATATAGCATCGCCGCTAACAATATAGAATCCTCACTTACAGGCGCTATATCCTTTGTTTTAAGCGGTGAAGAGAAAAAGGCTCTTGTTATTAAGGGACATTCTGCATCTGATAATACATCGGCATATTTACAGCTTTTAAAGGCAAATAACTATATTGTAGATACATCCACTGAGCAGATTATCAAAGATATTTCTAAGGATTATGATGCTATAGTAATCATTTCCCCTTATTATGATTTTATGGAGAGTGAGTTAGTAGCTATATCTGAATTCCTTGAAAATGACGGTAAGCTTGGCAAAGGCCTTGTATACTTTGCAGACGCATCCTGTCCGTATCTTCCTAATATAAGCACCTTCTTAGCTGATTGGGGAATTAATATTTCTGAGGGTGTGCTTTTCGAAACCGACGAAAGATATGCAAGTCCTCAAGACCCAACTACACTTTACGGTCTGCCAGAATCTGATACAGGAATAGATAATATAAGCATGTGTGTAACAAGTTATAATGTTCCTATATTAACAAAAGAAACAGATAACAGCGCACTTGAGGTTACACCTATAATCACCACAACCGAAACCGTTGTTAAGGCACCTGTAGGTGTAGATTCAGAATGGAAGGATTATACCGATGACGATAAAGGTCAGTTTACAACTGCGGTAAAATCTGTTAAGTTTGATTATGATGACAACAATAAGAGAATTGAAAGCACCGTTGTTGCTTTTGCAAGCGTTCAGTTTGTTCAATCTGAATGGGCAGACAGCAGCCGTCTTTCAAATAAGGATGTTGTTTTAGGCGGTACCGATATAGCAGCCGGCGTAACCGAAAGCGGTGTAAGCTTTATTTCAAAGACCATTACCAATGCAAGCTTTGCTGACTCGGTAACAACCGCAGGCGTTAACGCTATTTATATAATATTTATGATTCTTCTACCAATTGCAACAATAGCAATCGGTGTAATAGTATTTATCAGGAGAAAGAACGCAGAATGAGTGAATTTCAGGAAAATAAAGACCTTGAAAAAGAGATAGCTGACACTCAGGATTCTGAAGATTTTGAATCTACAATTTTCAGTAATCCTGAGGCTCATAAGGAAAAGAAAAAGACTTCTAAAAAAGGCTTTTTGCTTAAAATTATTTCTGCCTTTTTGGTTGTGGCCTTGCTTGTGGGAGGCACGTTTGCCGTAATAAAGCTTATTCCCGAAAAAGAAGAGGGAACAGGCGAAGATATCAAACAGGCCATATCGGTTTTATCTAACCTGTCCAAGGATGTTGCTGAGGTTAATATCTCAAATAAAAACGGTGAATTTAAGCTTTATCCTACCAAAGAGGTAATTGACGAAAAAAATACAACCGTTTGGCATTTAGACGGTATCGATTCTTCACTCACCGAAAGCAGTGTTATTTCAAATATAGCAACCAATGCTATGTCTTTGTCTGCATCACGTGAAATAGACCCTAAGGATAGACCTCTTAGCGATTTTGGTCTTGATACACCTGTTGCTACCGCAACTGTAAAATTCGCAGATAAAACAGAAGGATATTCTGTAATGATAGGTAAGGCATCTCCTGATAATTCAGGCACCTATCTTAAAGTATCTAACAAGGATAAAATATATGTTGTAGATACCACAGTTACAGATGCTTTCACATTTGAGGCGATAGACCTTGGTAATGCCCAGGCGTTTGCACCTGCTACCTTTGAGGGTGATATTTCTAAATATCTAAACGATAGCGGTATAATAACAACCTTTGATTATATAACCGTTTCGGGTGAAAGATTCCCTCAAAAGCTAACGGTGGAACCATATACTAGCGATATTAAATCGGTTATTGTGAGCTATATTACAACCACACCGATTAACCGTTATGCAGATAATATAGAGGCACTTATTTCACCCTTCTCAAACGGTATTACGGTAACAGGCTCGTATTCCTTTGATATGTCACAAGAAAGCCTTAAAAAATTCCGACTTGATAAACCCGATATTATTCTGTCTATGTCCATAAACTCACAGGTAAAGACCTTTAAGATTTCTATGGTTGATGATGCTTACTGTGCAGTTATAAATGAGGATAGCAAGCAGATAAAGAAGGTTGCTCTAACAGCGCTTACCGTTTCAGATCTTAAAATAGAGGATTGCTATAATAAATGGATCTTTATGGAGCAAATTAAGGAGCTTTCTAACTTTACCTTAAATACAGACGGAAAAGTGTATAGCTTTGATATTGAGTATAATGCCGATGATGAGGAAAATGAATATGTTATAACCTGTAACGGTAATAAGATTACAGCTAGTAAATTCCAAGAATTCTACGGTGAATTCTCAATACTCAAAACTGCAGACTTTTCTACGGTAAGTGTTAATACTGCACCGTCAGCTACGATAGATATAACCTTCTTAGTAGATGGAGAAAAGGTTAAGCTTGATTTTTACAAGGTAAGTGAAACAAAGTATCAATATTCTAAAAACGGAGTGCCAATGGGCAAAATTTCGTCTTTAGATTATAACAAGCTTATAAAAAATATTAAGAGTGTTTCACAGGATAAGGCAATAAGCTAAAACTTTATTTCAAAATCCAATATTCTAAGGCCTTCGGAAGTTATTCCGAAGGCCTTTTTATATTCACCGAAGGCAATTCTTACGGTGTTTTCATAAGCCCTTGCAATACCGCCCACACCTATAATTAAACAAATTAAAACGGTGAGGGTTATAAAAAAAGACTTTTTAAACAATCTAAAGCTATCACGATTTTTCATATTTCAGCTAGCAGAGCAATAAGTGCGTTTGAAAGCAGCTCTGCCGAATATTTAACCTCCTCTAGTGAATTTCCGTCGGTGCCCATCTCTACGAGTATAGAGCCTAATGTCAACGATTCATTATAATTTTTTGGCATAAGGCTAATGGAGCGTGCAAGGGAAGGGTACATACTTTCGAGCTTTTCCTGAAGCCTAACTGCCAATTTTAAATTTTCCTTCCAATTAGGAAAGTTTTTAACACTTCCGCTTTGCGACCCCATAACAAGCATAACCTGTGCCGCCTTTTTGCCGGCAATTTCAGTTGTGAGTTTTACCTTGTCGGTGTCTCCTGAACTAATAGCATCACGGTGCATATCAATAACAATTTTGATGCTTGGATATTTTTTAAGATATCCGTTAATGGTTTTGGCAGCACGTGAATAGCTTTCGTTATAGGACGGATAATCGTGTAGTGTCTCATCGTGTATTACATTAAAACCTGCGCTTTTAAGCTTTGTGGTAACTATTGTACCAAGTGCTAGCATATTAGCGTTTTTGTCTTGTGTGCGAGAAAGGTCTTTATCGGTGTAATAATCCCTCGAGGTGCTTAAAAACGATTCGGTTGCGTGTGTATGAATTATTAAAATTTGAGGCTTTGTAGCATTATTGTCAATATTGTATTTTAAAGGCTCTGCTAACAATGACTTAATATCCACACTTAAATCGGTGCTATTTTTGAGGTATATATTTTTATAAGAGGTGTTTGCGGTGTATGGCGAAATGAATTTTTCTATCACTCTGCCAACAACGGTACCATCTGAAGCTGTAGGTATAGCGCTGCTTGTAACTTCATTATTAGCGGTGCTTTGTTGGGAAGCGTTGGCATTTATATTATCTGTTTTAAGAGCAATATTATTGCTTCCGTTATAAAAATTGATTTGTGGCATAATATCGTTTTCGACAGTTAAAACGCCTTTATCAAGGCCGCTATATATAAACAAGGCGACATTAAGCACTAAGGATATCGAGCAAATAAATGCGGATATTATAATTCCAAGTCTTGATTTTTTCTCCTCCAATAGTATCATCTCCCACATAAAAAATATGCGAGATAACAAATTATTATGTTATTGCCTCAAGAATTTCAGGCTCAAGGTCAGGTTGTAAAAAGGTATTAAGAGTTTTAGATAAAAAATCGGAAGCCTTATCAATCAGCATATCTATCTCTTTAGGCGTTACCATCATTTGAATATCCTCTTCGCCCTCTTTTGTTATTGCGGTAGAATCGGTAACGGTAGGAATTCCTATCGCAATAACGGGTACACCGAGCATAGTTTTACTTAGTTCTTTGCGTGAGTTATTAACCCCTGAGCCCGGACTGATTCCACTATTTGAAAGCTGTATTGTACAACATAAATTTTGGGCGTTACAGGCGGCAAGGGCATCGATAACAATAACGACACTAGGGTTTATGCTTTTTGTTGCGGCACAAACTGTTTCTGCCGCTTCAATTCCTGTTTTACCAATAACACCGGGTATTAGAGCACAAACGCTTTTTAAATGCTGCAGATTTAGTCTTTCTTTTAATTCCTTTCCAATATGTCTGGTTGCGAGAATTTTGTTAGCAGTAAGCGGTCCTAATGCATCGGGCGTAATGTCGGTATTGCCAAGCCCTACAATTAAAACCTCGTCTCTCAAATCCTTATCAATCAATTTTTCTAGCGCATAAAAAAGTGCGTTTTCAAGGTCAGAGGTGTTATTAAGACTTAAAAAACTTTTGAACTTAACCGTAAAATATTTGCCCTGAGGCTTGCCAAAAAGCTTGGCAGTTTCATCATCCTCTATATTTAATTCTAATACATTACATTCGCCAAATACCTTTTCTTTTATGCCAATACGATTGTTTGTAAATTCGTTCTTTTCAGCCACTAAATCTGTTCTCAAATTCATTTTACCACCTAAAATAGTTTGAACAAATTTTAATTAAATATTAAAGACAAAAAAGAAAAAGCAAGAGCAAAATGCTCTTGCTTTTTATAGGTTTTTAAATTACTTATTTTTTCTTTGTGTGCTTCTCGCGGTATTCTCTCCAGTATACCCAAAGAGGACCTGCTACAAACAGTGAGGAAATACAACCCGAAATAAGACCAAATGCCATCGGAATAGCAAAGGTGCGAAGGGAAGTAAGACCGAAGATTTCAGAAACAACGATGATAGTAATAACTGCTAAGATAGTGGTGCTGGTAGTAACAATATTTCTTGTTAAAATACCACCTGCACTCATATCCATATTATCAGCAATTGCAAGCTTTGGATAATACTTTTTATTTTCTCTTACACGGTCGTAGATTACTATTGTATCGTTTAGTGAGTAACCAAGAAGTGTTAACACAACTGCCATAAAGTTGGAGTCAATCTGCAAACGGAATATCGCACAGGCAAAGAAACTAACAAGAAGGTCAAGTACCAAAGCGCAAAGTGCGGTAATAGCTGCTGAAACGCCTCCGATTTTTCTAAAGCGGATACCTACATAAATTATCACTAAAATAGCGGTTATTAAAACTGCAACAAGGCTTTTTGCAAAGAATGTGCCTGCAACCGAGGGGTTAACCGAGGTTGCATCGTAAATTTCGAAGTTGTTTTTAGTGAACTTTTCGGTAAGAGCAGTTTTAACGGCGGTTTGTTTAGAGGTTGGAATAGTCTTCTTACCAACCACATTGATTGTAAATGTTTTAGTATCGCCTGCAAAGGATTCGCTCTGCGAAACGGTTATTTCATCCTTAATAACGGTTTTTACAGTGCTTTCAAAATCCTTTTCTTTAACATCACCGGTATAAGAATAGGTAATTCTTGTACCACCGGCAAAGTTGATATCAAGCTTTAGGCCGAAAACAAAGGTAAAGATAAGACCTATAAGGATAATAGCGGCATAGGCAATAATACTGATTTTGAATACTTTTTTAGAATTTATTGTTTTAATATCAGCCATTTTTCTTACCTCCGTAAAGTGCAGGATTTCTCAACCACTTTTGCTGAGATAAGCTTTTGAGCATAAACTTGGAAGCAAGAACGCCCATTATAAGATTGAATATAACGCCTACTAAAAGGGTATAACCGAATGAATAGATAGAACCGGTTATTGAAGAACCAAAGATTGACATAATAGGTGAGAAAATCTTTGATAGGAAGCTATCAGGTGAGCCAAAGGCACCCATAAGTACAAGAGATACTATAACGATTGTAACGTTACCGTCGATAACTGCGCTAAGACTGTTCTTAAAGCCTGAATCAATAGCACCGTCGATAGTTTTACCCTTTTTAAATTCGTCTCTGATACGCTCGGCAGCAATAACGTTAGCGTCAACACCAACACCTATTGAAAGGATAATACCTGCAATACCTGGTATTGTGAGGGTGAAGCTATCGGTACCTGGGAAATAACCCGAAATACAGGCAATAGAGCCTGCGAGCTGACCGAGAAGTGCAATTGCGGCTATAACACCGTGAACACGGTAGCGTATAATCATAAGTAAGCAAACAATAGCGAAAGCAATAGCACCTGCAATAACCATAACCTTTAAAGCATCAGAGCCAAGGGTTGGAGAGATTATTTGAAGCTTGCTATCGTCAACCGTTAGTGCAAAGGGGAGAGAACCTGACTTAATCTTCTTAGCAAGTAAAGATGCGGAATCTTGATCAAAGTTTCCCTTAATAACGGCATTTCCACCTGTGATTCTTTTTGTGCAACTTGCGGTAGAAATATTTTCATCATCCATATATATAGAGATGTTTGTTTCGTTCATTGCTGCATTAGCGGTTGCGGTTTCAAAGGCAGCAGAACCCTTTGAATCAAGGGATAGTGCCACAACCCAACCGCTTTCTTGATCATATTGAGCCGAAGCGTCGGTTACAACATCACCTGTCATAAAAGGAGTACCCTCATTTGTATCACCGCTATAGAACTTTAGCTGTGCAGAGGCACTTAATTCCTTGATAGCTGCCTGAGGGTCAATGTTGTTTCCGCCTGCTGCCTCAGGGAAACGAACAATTACCTGATGGCGAGAAGAATCTGTATAAACCTCATAATCGGTGATGTTAAGGTTTGTAAGTCTTGTTTCAATGATGGTCTTTGCAACCTGCATATCATCGTTGGTAATTTCAAGACCTTCCTTGTCAGGACTGAAAACAGCCTCTACACCGCCGCTTATATCAATACCCCAACGAATATCGCGGGCGCCCTTGATATAAATTTTTTCTGTGTCGCCGTAGTAATCCTTAATTCCTATGAAGGCTGTAGCGGTAAGTGCTACAATCAACACAAAAATAATGAAAAACAGCGACTTGCCTGTTCTTTTGGACTTCATTGGCAAATCCTCCAATTTCTTTGATTATCCCATCAAATTAAAGATAGGACAAACTTTCTAATAATTATATCTAAAAATACTGATAAAGTCAATCAGTTTTAGTATAAACTATATATTTTCGGTCAATTTTTCAAGAGCAGCATATTTAACAGCTACGCAAAGTAGTTCAGCTGCAACCTTAACTTCGTCTGCGCAAGGGAAGGAGGGTGCAATTCTAAGATTGGAATCTTTAGGGTCATTTCCGTATGGATAAGCAGCACCTGCGGGGGTGAGAATAAGACCTGCATTAGCGCAAAGCTGTTCAACCCTTTTAGCACAGCCCTCAAGCACATAAAGGCTTATGAAATATCCGCCTAAAGGTGAGGTCCAATGTGCGATATTCTTATCCTCGAGATTTTGCTTGAAAGCATTCAGTACATTTTCAAATTTAGGACGTATTATACCAGCATGCTTTTTCATATGAAGCTTTAAACTTTCAAAGCTTGAGAACATTCTTGCGTGACGCAACTGATTTAGCTTATCTGGACCTATAGTCTGATACTTCATTCTTCCCTTTAAAATAGCAACATTGTTAGGACTTGCACCGATAGCCGCAACACCTGCACCTGGGAATGTAACCTTAGAGGTAGAAGCGAAAATAATGGGTAGGTCAGGATGGCCTGCCTTTACACATTCATCGTAAAGATTGAGAAGTGTATCACCTTCATCGTAAAGGTCGTGGATAGCGTAGGCATTGTCCCACATAATTCTGAAATCCTTTGCGGCAGGCTCTAGGCGAGCGAAACGTTTAACAACCTCGTCACTGTAGGTTATACCATCGGGATTAGAGTATTTGGGCACACACCAGATACCCTTAACGCTTGGGTCTTTAACCAATTCTTCAACCTTATCCATATCAGGACCGTCAGAATTCATCTCAATAGGAATAAGCTCAAAACCGAAATATTCAGTTATAGCAAAGTGACGGTCATATCCTGGTACAGGGCACAAGAATTTGAGCTTGCCTTGCTTCATCCAAGGCTCACCGCCCATACCGTGTGTCATAGCCTGAGCGATTGTATCAAACATAAGATTTAATGAAGAGTTTCCACCAACAATGATTTGCTCGCTTGCTAATCCTAAAATATGGCTGAACAATATTTTAAGTTCCTTAAGACCGTCAAGCCCACCGTAATTTCGGCAATCAATACCATCAATATTTTTGAAGCCTGTGGTGTTGCCAACAAGATCAAACATTTTTTCGCTAATATCCATATTGTCGGCACCCGGTTTACCTCTTGACATATCAAGAGAAAGGTGCAAAGCGCGAAAGGTTTCGTATTCTGACCTAACACTTTCGAATTCCCGCTTTAATTCGTCGGGCGTCATTTTCAAGTAATCTGACATCTAAATTAACTCCTTCTTGAAATGAAAATAAACATAACCATATAATTATACTATATTTTATATTTATTTGCAATATATATAAATTAAATTTCTCCGTTTTGAATCAAAACATTTAATTTTAATATAGCAACCTGTGTTTTTGCATCCTTGATTTCATTTGAAAGTACCATTTGGAGTGCTTTTTTAAATGGCACTTTTTCCACATCTAAAAATTCATCCTCGTCAGGCTGCATATCTCCAAAAGAAAGCTTAGTTGCGGCATAAATCCAGATTATTTCTCCACAATAACCTGGGGTAGGGTAAAGTTCACCTAAAAAGGTGTATTTTTCGGCAATAGCACCTGTTTCCTCTTTAAGTTCGCGCTTACCGCAGAGAAGAGGGTCTTCGTCTAAGCTGTTGCGCTTGCCTGCAGGTATTTCGTATATAATTTCACCGTAAGGGTAGCGAAACTGTTTAACCATTAGCAGATTATAGTCACTATCAAGCGCAGCTACACATACGCCGCCGTTATGCTCAATAACCTCTCTTTTAGCGGTTGCACCGTTTGGTAAAATGGCATCGTCAACACGCAATGAAACTATTTTACCTTTATATTTATATTCTGATTTTACCTGTTTTTCTATTAAATTCATTATTTTTTCACGCCTTTAATATAATTTAGTATAGGTCAAAAATTTGTGGGGTGTCTAAAATGGAAAGTTTAGTGCTTTGTGAAAATTACGATTATTCTGCTTTGAGTAAACTCATATATAATATGTGTAGTCAATACAAATTCGTCAAGAGCTTTGTAATCGGTAAAAGCTGTGCCGGAAGAGATATAACTGCACTTAAAATAGGAAACTCGTCAGAGTATGCTTTGATTGCAGCGGCTACGCACGGTAGCGAGCATATTACAACCAATGTGCTTATGATGTTTTTTGAAGAGCTATGTGTAAGCCTTGCAAAAGACCTATCAATTGCAGGATTAAATGCTAGAAAAGCCTTAGTAGGTAGAGGGATTATTCTAGTTCCTCGAGTCAATCCCGACGGCTGCGAAATATCAATAAACGGTGCGACAGCTTGCGGTAATAAGCTAAAAGAAATAACAAAAATGTGCAACGGTGATTTTGAACATTTTAATGCAAATTTAAGGGGAGTTGACCTAAATCATAATTTTGATGCAGGTTGGGAAGAATTAAGGGAACTAGAAAGGGCAAATGGAATATACGGACCGTCGGCAAGGCGATACGGAGGCCCATCACCCGAAAGCGAGCCTGAAACTAAGGCACTTTGCAAGCTTTGTCACGAAGGCGCAATAAGACAGGTTTTATCACTTCATACTCAAGGTGAGGTAATATATTGGAGCTATGGTAAAAATCGTCCCAAACGTAGCGAAAAAATGGCGGAGATTATGGCAAGCAGTGCAGAATACGCACTTGATGTACCCACAGGCTTAGCGCTTGGCGGCGGATTTAAGGATTGGTTTATAGACTATTTTGACCGCCCAGGCTTTACAGCAGAGTTAGGACTTGGTGAAAACCCGCTACCGATAAGAAAAAGCCGTGAAATATATCTTAGAGTTCGTGAAATGCTAACTTTATTCTCCATTATGTAACGACATTATAAAAGGTGCTACTTTAAGTATCACCTTTTTTTTCGTGGCTTTTATTTCTCATTTTTACTTGTGATAGGGGATTTGAATCTATTGCATTTTTGATTTGTGAGTTAGAAATATGTGTATATATCTGTGTGGTACCGAGATTTGCATGACCTAAAATGTCCTTAAGAACCCTTATATCAACATCACCGTGCTGATACATAAGCGTTGCGGCGGTATGGCGTAGCTTGTGGGTTGAAAGGCCTAAACCTGAAAGACCCGCTTTATCAAGATATTTTTTTACTATATGCTGAACTGTTTTATTGCTGATTCTTCTGCTGTTTCGGCTTATAAACAAAGCGTTACGGTCTCCAACCTTTAGATTGTCGTTAGGTCTAACAGTGAGATATGTATTAATCGCTTCTTTACAGGCATCGTTTAAATATACCATTCTTTCTTTATTACCTTTACCGAGCAACCTCAAGGTGCCGTCAGAGCGTATATCCGAGAGATTTATTCCGCAAAGCTCTGATAAACGCATACCGCAGTTTAAAAAGAGGACAAGTATACAATAATCACGTTCTTTATAAGGCCCATCAACTGCAGAGATAAGCTCTAGAGAATCTTCAAGGGTTAAATGTTTAGGTAATGCCTGTTTAACTTTAGGTGCCTCAAGCATTTCGGCAGGGTTAACTTCAAGTAAATGTATTTGAGATGTTAGATATTTGAAGAAAATTCTCAAGGTAGAGGTTTTTCTAGCTCTTGTTGCCGGTGAATTACCTCTTTCGTCCTTGCAAAAAACAATAAAGGCATAAAGGTCGGAAATTTTCACAGAACAAATAAGTTCGGCATCTACCTCTTCTATACTTATTTTGTTGAAGTCGGTTTTTTTATCTACCTTGCCACGAACAATTAAGAGGTATCTAAAAAAGGTCTGTAGATCTAAATAATATTCTTCAACAGTTTTTGAAGATTTACCTTTTATAGTCTCGTTGTAGGTTAAAAAATCTCTTATTATTGGTGGGGATGTGAGCAAAAGCTCATGCTTCATTAAATCAAACCCTTTGCATATCTTTTATATAAATATTATTTTATCATAAAAACAGTTAAAATGCAACAGATGGCAAAACCGTTATAATCATATTTTACAAATTTATTTAAAAGGTTTTGGTTATTTGGACGAAATTGTCCAAATTCTAAAAAACTATAACAATTTAGACTTTTTGTATGCACAATGACCAACAAACGATTAAAAAAACAAAATTTATTGTCAAAATAGTAAAAAATCGTTGACATATTGCTAAACGAGTGATATTATGTTTTATGCAAAGTGATATATTGTGTTGTTTTGCGCTTTGTAAATTTTTACATATATTTAATTTGCGTTTTAGCAGAGAAATGCTGATTTCGTTTCTCTGCCTTTAATGTTGTATTATATATTAAAATTTAAATTTTGTGTTTAATGCGGTACGCTTGTCCGTAGCGCTTTAGATAAATCTATAAAAAGGGATTGATAGAAGGTAATGAAAGCATTGTTTCAAAAAAAATGGGCATTTAAAAGATTGGCTTCTTTCGCACTTGCGCTAATACTTTGCGTAGGTGTAGTTTAAGTAGGCTTTTCTGTAAGTACAGCACCTTCAGGTGGGGTTTCAGAAAATTCTGTAATTCTTACCGAAGATGGCGATGAAAAAAGCTATAAGCATTTTTTAAATGAAAATGCTAATGGTGTTTTTTCAGGCACCGAGTGTGTTGTGGGAACCCCCAACCTTACATCCTCTGCGGGTAATGTAGGCATAACTACAATCGAAAATATACCTGCTTATGTTTTGGATAAAAACAACAAATATCTTGAGTATACTTCTGTTGCTGCTTGTTACGCACTCTTTGAGAGCCGTACATCTGATAGTGAAATTGGTTCAACAACACAGATGCCTCCTGAGATTTTAAATTACGTTAACAATGCATTTGCTACAAACGGTTATCTTGGATTTGCAGGTTGGAAAAATTCTAACGGTGTAACACCTGATACCTATTTGAATCAGATTGGTGACGCAATTAAAGGCGGCGCAGACGTTGCTTCAACCGTAGCCTCTAAGCGTAATGAGGTTACAAGATGTATCGCTGATACACTTGCTCGTGCTAAGTAATTTTACTTACAAATCATAATATAAAATCCCGTCCTTTAAGGGCGGGATTTTGTTATATATATATCCATATAATAACTGCTAAATGCTAAATATTATCCTTGAAATATATATTATATTTTGTTATAATAATCATAGTTATAATTAAATTTTCAGGAGATAAAGTGATGTCTTTTTTTAAGCGACTTTTTTGCTTTGCGCTTTCTCTTTTGTTGCTGTTTTCTCTTTATGGTTGTTCTGATAAAGAGCCAGTAAGTGACAAAGAAAAGGGCGATTCTAAGCCTCAAACCATTACTATAAAAAAAGAGGAAATTAAAATAGAAGGTGTGCCTTTAAGTGAGGCGGCGGCTGCAACACCACTTGCTAAACAGGATTTTTTAGGTGCAGAAATCACATATTATACTACAAAAGAATTATCATCTCTTCAAAAATCTAAACTTGCAGCATTTTCAAAGGCACATAATTGCACCGTTAAAATAGTTTTTGAAGCATCGGAAAACATAGATAGCTTAGCGGCTTCTATTTCATCAGGCAACCCGTATGACATAATTGAAAATGATATTGATAGCTTTTCAAAAACTTTATTTTATAATATTTATGAACCTTTACAAACAAATATAGACCCACTCGATTTTTATTCTGCTGAGCGTCCTAATGATTTTGGTATAAGCAATGCTTTTACCAACCGCTTTACAATAAAAGATCAGTTATTAGCAGTAGGCTCGGCAGAGTCGGTTGATTTTTATATTCTATATTATAACCGTCTTCTTTTTGATAAGGCTGAATTTGAAGGACCGCAAACCTTATGGGAAACAGATAGATGGTCTTATGCAGAGTTTTCGAAGCTTGGCACAGTAACCTCCTTGCTTTCAGGAAAAACGCTTTTACAATTACCGTCTTTTTCGGATTGGCTTAATATTAAGTGTATTGATGTATTAAAATTTGAAAACGAAGCATTTGTGAATGCTGTAACCGAAGAAAACGCTATATTGGCGGCTAAGAATTATCAGGACCTAATATACGGTGACCTTCCCTTATCTATACCAAAATCGGCAGCAAACTCCTTTGAAAAAGGTAAAGCATATACAGTAATAGATAAAGCCTCAAATTATTCTTATTGGCAGGATATAGCTAAAAAGTCTGAAGCATTTGAAAATAGTGCTGATAATTTGGGTTGTGTGGTTTTGCCCTTAGATATTTCAGTAACAGGCGCACAACCTGCCTCTTATGTTAGATGCTACAGTGCGCTAAAGGGAACTAAAAATCCTACGGCTGCACCGTGCTTTGCCCTTTTTGAAAGCCGTAATTTTAATAGCACAAGGTTAGAAAACGAACTCCCTGAGAGTATAGCCGCACACCTTGCCACAACATTCAACAATAACGGTTTTTTACCGTATTTTAATTTCACTATTGAAGCTAGCGGATATTCTATATACACTATGTTTGATGAATACGGTATGGCTATTAGAGACGGTAGCAGAGGCGAGGCATCTCTAAAAAGTGCCGCACCTAGAATAGATCAGCTAGTACAAACAAGTTCTAATGTCAAGCTACCCGATATAGCTAATCAAGGCAAGAACTAAAAATAATAATATTTTTGTAAAGGAAGCTTTATGAAACATTATTTCAGAATTATTGCATTATTAGTTTCGTTGTTGCTAATTTTTTCTGTTCCTTTTTCAATCCTAGCGGAGACCGATTCTACATCAAAAAATGAGAGTTCTGTGCAAGATACAGAAAATACCGAGCAACCAGAAAGCGATGAAAACACTTCATCTGATGCCACATCGTCCGAGGATGCTTCATCTGCAGAAACTCCTTCTGAAGATGTACCTCCTCAAGACACTCCAAATATTGAACCGTCTGTGCCGGACTATGTTTTAAATCCCGATTTATTGCTCGGCACTAAAGAGGAAGGTATCGTTTTTCCTGAGGGAATAGATTTTCGCTCTCTTACCCTGCAAGCAGGCTTGAAAAACTATAATTTTTCAGAGGGACTAAAATATTGGGCGTCAATAAACGATAAAAAACCTTCTGAAGCAGTAATGATTATGTCAGAAGGAGAAAACAGTTTTCTTACACCGTATCAACTTGAAAGCGGAGACGGTATAATATCGGCACCTTTTTATTGCGAAAATATTATACCGGGGCAGGCAATGGTTGTGGTGTATGACTGGAGCGGACCTGAAGCTTTTACAGTTACACTTGAACAGTATGACAGTTCAGGCACATCCATGCTATCCTCGGGATTTGGGAAAACGATATACAAGGCGAAAAACGATCAGGAATGGAACACAAATGCTACAAAACCAATTCATCCTGTGCGCATATCAGATGACGGTTATAACGCTATGTCTTTCCTTGTTAAAATCGAATTTCACAATCCAAGTTTTGATATAAAAATAGATAATCTTAGAATAGGGTACTCGAATGCTAATGGCGTAATATATGATATAAACGGTAATGAAATAAAGGGCGAAGCTAGAACATCCAATCAATCAGAAGCGCCTGTAGCCGAATTTAAGCCACCGATTACCGACGACCGTAATATCACAGATCAGGCACTTAGTCGCGGCGGTGACAATGAAGACCTTATCAATATCTTTATTGTTTTAGGTACAATAGCCCTCTGCATTATTTTAATGTTAGTACCTAGCGCAATAGTAAAGGCTGCTGAAAAACGCAAAATGAGCGAAGAAACAATCGGAATTGACAATCAATAAGATAGGTGTTTTTTATGTTTAAGAAAATTACGACTTTTTTACTTGCAATAACACTAACATTTACTCTTGTAGCTTGCGGTAATTCTAAAACTGACAACGGTGATTCTTTAAACAAAGAAGAAAGCAAAGCGTCGTCAGGTTCTTCGCAAACTCAAAGCTCAAATCCTGCTTCCACCGAATCAAAGCCTCAAAAAGACAATTCGCTTTGGACAAGGAAGATGGTAGTGCTATCTTTTGACGATTCTCCGTTTAGTGATACAGATGCGCTTTTAGACCTTCTTAAAGAGAAGAATGTAAAGGCTACCTTCTTTATGATAGGTGAGCATATGGAAGAATATCCCGAAATTGTCAGTCGTGCTATAGACGAGGGACACGATGTGGGATACCACTCATATTCTCACAGTATAAACAGTTCAACCCCAGAAAATTTAATTGCTGCTGATTTTGATCAGGCACAATCGATAATTGACGGTATAAACCCTGATTATAAAATTACCCTTCTTAGAATGCCGGGCGGTCACTTTTCTGATGTTATAAAACAAGAAGCAGCAAAGCGTGACTGGAGAATAGTAAACTGGACAAATTACGGTTTCAAGGATACCACCAAAGAGACAATTTCACCTGAAGATAGAATGATGGGTGTATATCAAACCTCTAACGGTGCTTTTATCAGAAACGGTGAAATATTCCTAATACATCCATATGAAGATTGTCCTGATACAATTACAGGTATAGGATTACTTATAGATAAATTAAGAGCAGACGGTTATGAGCCTGTTTCTATGACCGAGTTGCTCAAACGCAGAAATGGCGGAAAAGCTGGAACACTTTATAACGTTCCGCTTTATTAAGGGTTTTACTATGAATGATAAAAAAATTATTAGCCTCACCTTTGACGATACCCCTTATGATACAACAGGTAAGCTTTTAGATGTGCTAAAAGAAAAAAATGTTAAGGTAACATTTTTTATGATTGGCGATAAGATTAAAGAAAACCCTGAATTTGTGTGCCGTGCCGCAAATGAGGGCCACGATATTGGTTGGCACAGTATGTCACATCAAATCACCGCCTTTAGTAGCAGGGAAGAGGTTTATTCCGATTTTGCTTCGGCCCAACCGCTTCTTGACAGTATAGGCTGTAATCATAAAATAAAATATCTTCGTTGTCCTGGCGGACATATCAGCGAGGATATAGCCCACGCCGCTCAACAAAACGGCTTTAAAATTGTGAACTGGTCTCATTACAGCTTTGATGATAGTGTAAAAAGCGAGACAACTCCTGAGCAAAGGTGTGCAAAAACTTTCACCTCTACATACGGTATAAGAGACGGAGATATTTTTTTAATACATCCAAGAAACGAGGAAATAATAGAAGGCATCGCTCTGCTTATTGATAGGCTAAAATCAGATAATTATGAAATTTTAACACTAACAGAGCATTTTGAACGTAAAAATGGCGGTATTAACGTATGTTATGGTCCCATATTTTAAATTTAGGAGTTTTTTGATAGTATGACAGAGATTTACCTTATACGTCACTGCGAGGCGCATGGAAACGTTTTAAAACAATTACAAGGCATTACTGATTCACCGGTCAGTGATTTAGGAAAAAAGCAATTAGTAGCTTTAAGTAAAAGATTTGAAAATGTCAAACTTGATGCAGTGTATTCAAGTCCCCTTTCAAGAGCCTATGAGACTGCTTGCGCAGTGGCGGATAAAAAGGGAATTGGGGTAAATAAAGTCGATGGTCTTATAGAGCTTAACTGCGGCGTATTAGAGGCTAAGCCTTTTGCGGAGATTTTTCCTAAGGGTACAGAGCTTGGAGATATTTGGTATAATCGCCCTCAGCATTTTGAACCCGAAAACGGTGAAAAAATGAAAGATGCTTATGAACGTATATGGGAAACAGTTTTAACACTTGTAAAGCAAAATAAGGGTAAAACTATAGCGGCGGCTTCACACGGCGGTGTGCTTCGTTGCCTTTTGTGTAGACTTTTATATAATGATATAAATAAACTATCAAGTGTCGGTTGGAGCGACAACACCGCAGTTACACTTCTAAGATTTGATGATGATTTTAATTCTACAATAGTATATCACTCGGATTTTTCACATCTTACAGACGATTTGCTATCAAATAATAGCAGATTATCGGTGATTTTAGGGAGTACAAAAAATGATAATAATGTCGGTTGATCTAGGACTTGCCCGAACGGGAATTGCTGTTTCTGATATGGCAGAAAGCTTTGCCTTTCCTAAAACGGTTATCCACGAATATAACAGGGAAAAACTTATTAATAAAATATGTTCCTTAGTTACAGAGTACGCTGCTGAGGAGATAGTTGTAGGTCTGCCTAAAAACATGGACGGAACACTCGGCGAGCGCGCTATAACCTGTCAGGAAATAGCAGAAGAGATAGGGAAGAGGAGCGGAAAAAATATAATCCTTTGGGACGAACGCTTAACAACGCTCGCAGCACATAATGTACTTAATATGAACGATAAGCATGGTAAAAAACGCAAAGAAGTAGTGGACGCTGTAGCCGCAGTGATAATACTTGAAGGCTATTTAGCCTCCAAGCAAAAATAAAAAACTCGGGTAAGAATTTTCTTACCCGAGTTTAATGTTTTAATTAGTCTTTAAGTGAACGCTCAAGCCAGGTGAAGCCTAAGTCTAAAGCATCAAACATAGTATCCTTAACGCTTTCCTTATGAACTCTCTCCTTAATTGGCTTATCATTGTCGTTCTTAATAAGCTGAACCGAAACTTTATCGGCAATCTCTAACTTATCGTCCTTAGTAGCTGAAAGGATTTCAAATCTCACAACAAACTTTTCGGACATATCACCGTAAAAAATCTCGTTGCCCTTGCGTACTAAGGGCTTATCCTTATACATTAAAAATTTTGTTTCTGCCATTTTAATTCTCCTATTTAAATCTAATTTTCAGGCATTTCACCGTAAAGGTTTAGTCTGAAAAGCATAGTCTCGTCTTCTGGGTTGGTGCAACGAAGAGTAGCCTCGCCGATTTCGGCATTTGAAAGAATAGTAGAAAGACCGATAATCTGACAAAGCTTTGATTTAAGATTTAGCACATCGCCTTCGTCGGTTTCAAGGTAAACATCACCTTTGCAAAGGTCAATAGCTGCTATGAATTTCTCAAAATCAATATTGTGAAGTTTTATTTTATTTTTATCCAAAGTAGGTAACCTCCAAAATATTTCTATTACTAAAAGTATAAACCAAATAATAATATATGTCAAGCATAATTACTCGCCAAAATTAACTAAAAAAAGCCAATATTTCACTTTTTAAGGTTGACTTTTTGTTGTTTTTTTATTACTATTATATGTGATGTATTTTTAATTTTCGGAGGGTAATAATGGATAACTCTAAAAAAACTATGGATATGATAGTAAATCTTGCTAAGGGTAGAGGCTTTGTATACCCGGGTAGCGAAATTTACGGCGGCCTTGCTAACTCTTGGGATTACGGTCCTTTGGGTGTTGAGCTTAAAAATAATATTAAGCGTGCTTGGTGGAAAAAGTTCGTTCAGGAAAATCAGTATAACGTAGGTCTCGATAGCGCTATACTTATGAACTCTGAAACATGGGTAGCTTCAGGTCACTTAGGCGGCTTTTCCGATCCTCTTATGGACTGTCGTCAGTGTAAAACTAGACACAGAGCAGATAAACTTATTGAAGACTATGTTGCAGAAAACGGTCTTTCCGATAATCCTGCCGCTATGAGCGATGCAGAGATGGCACAGTATATTAAGGACAAACAAATTGCTTGCCCTAGCTGTGGATCTCACGATTTTACAGATATTAGAAAGTTTAACCTTATGTTTAAAACCTTCCAGGGTGTTACAGAGGATAGCACATCAACACTCTATCTTCGTCCTGAAACTGCACAGGGTATATTTGTAAACTTTAAAAATATTCAAAGAACAACAAGGAAGAAGCTTCCATTTGGTGTAGGTCAGATTGGTAAGTCCTTCCGTAACGAAATTACTCCCGGAAACTTTATATTCCGTATCCGTGAGTTTGAGCAGATGGAGCTTGAGTTCTTCTGCAAGCCGGGTACCGACCTTGAGTGGTTTGATTATTGGCGTGGTTTCTGCCGTGATTGGCTTTTAAATCTCGGTATGGAAGAAAAAGCACTCAGACTTCGTGACCATGATAAAGACGAGCTTTGCTTCTATTCAAAAGCTACTACCGATTTTGAATTTCTATTCCCATTCGGTTGGGGTGAGCTTTGGGGTGTAGCAGACCGTACGGATTACGACCTTACTCAGCACGCTAACCATTCAGGCGAGTCTATGGAATACTTTGATCCTGAAACAAATGAGAAGTTCGTTCCTTATGTTATCGAGCCATCTCTCGGTGCTGACAGAGTAACACTTGCATTCCTTTGCAACGCATATGATGAGGAAACCGACGAAAAGGGCGATAAGAGAGTAGTTCTTCGTCTACATCCGGCTCTAGCACCTTTCAAGGCTGCGGTTTTACCGCTTTCTAAGAAGTTATCAGATAAGGCTATGGATATAAAGAATGACCTTGCAAAATACTTTATGGTAGACTTTGACGATGCAGGCTCAATAGGTAAGCGTTACCGCCGTGAAGACGAAATCGGCACACCTCTCTGCATCACTTATGACTTTGAGTCAGAAGAGGACGGTTGTGTAACAGTTCGTGACAGAGATACTATGGCTCAGGTTAGAATTCCTATCAGTGAGCTAAAATCCTATATCGAGGAAAAAATCGCATTTTAATTAAACTAAAACGGCAGGCGTAAAGCCTGCCGTTTTTTAACGAGTTTTTTCTTCTATTATTTTATTCAATAATAGTAATTGAATGTGTGTGATTAAATTCTGATTTAGCGTTAAGAGAAGTGATACCTTCTTTTTCGGTTATATCGTAGCTTGAACCAACAATGTCAGCAATACCGTTCCAAGGTTCTAAGCAGATATATGGTGCGTTTGGTTTATGCCATAATAGGAAGTATTTATCATCAGGAAAATCTATACGCAAAGCCTTTCCTGTTTTCCTGTTTCTAAGTGTAGCGGATTTTGATTTTAAATCTTTAAATACAAGCGCATCAATTGTAAAATATTTATCATATAAAGGTAAGATATTTTGGTCTTTAATAATAGGTAATAACTGATTTGAAACAAGATTTCCGTAAAGCACGTTTGCATTAAGTGTTTCGTTTTGTGGGAATATTACATCGTAATCTTCAATTCCTTCGGGTGTATAGTATGCTTCGTGAGAACCAATGTTGAAATACATAGTCTCATCAGAAAGATTTTTTACCGAATAATCCACCTTTAATGTTTTATCTGCAAGGGTGAAAATCACTCTGAGCTCATAATCAAAAGGAAAAGACTTTTTAGTTTCATCGTTAGATTTCTGTAAAAATACAACACTATTATCAGTTTGATTTTCTACCTCAAAAGGTTTTTTACGAGCATATCCGTGCTTAGTTAACGTATATTCCTTTCCGTTTAATATGTATTTATCCTCTTTAAGTCCACCACAAATAGGGAACATAAGAGGAGCTGAACTTGCCCAAATATCAGGGTTGCCTTCCCAAATGTATTTGGTGTCATTAAACACAAGGCTTTTAAGCTCTGCACCAAGCTCGTTGAATTTTGCGGTTAGAAATTCGTTTTTAATTGTAATCATTATTTTTCCTCCTTAGCCAAAGCATTTTAAAACAAAATTTCTTGTAAAATAAATATAACATATAAATACTTAAAAGTAAACTTAAATTATCAAAATAAAAACAAATAAGACCTACCTTTTAGGTAGGTCTTATTCGTGGTGCGAGTGATGGGTGAGGTTGTGAGCGCGTCCGGTGGACGAAAAAGCGAACAAAACGAAGCGCCGCGGTCGACAAGCGAGATACGGTAGTATCGAGTTGTCGGGCACCGCAAGAGTGAAGGAACCGAAGGTTCAAGTCCCTGATAAATAAAAAATAAGACCCACCTAAATGAAGTGAACCCCAAAGTTTAGACAAAAATAAATATTAAATTGCTTGTGAATGAGTTCGGTATTGTACTGGACTCATTCCTTTTAGTTTTAAGGAAATTCTTTCGTTGTTGTAGTAATAAATATATTTCTTTAGTTCATC
>JAZNJD010000011.1:0-9679 GCA_045577835.1 Acutalibacteraceae bacterium
CCTTTTTCTACAGGATTAAGATAGTTAGGACTTAATTCAATTGCTTCCGAAAAAGCTAGTTGGGTAAATCCTTTCATTTTTCTGAAATATCTCAAATTAGAAATAAAAACTTCCTGAATATGTGTCATCCTTGAAATTTAAAAAATAAATCTATTTTTTCAAACACTGTATTTCAGCAATATAACTGAAATACAGTTGATTTTACAGTTGAATTGTGATAACATTACTGTATTACTTTTATCTCAAGGAGTTTATATGTTTGATATTTTAGAAAAAGAAGTAATAACACAATTAGACACACTAACTATTGATTTAAATTTAGGTAAACTTAACAATTCAGATTTTACAATTTATATGTGTGGTTGTAGTGGAAGCTGTTCTGGTAGTTGCCAAGGAAGTTGTAGTGGAGATTGTCCTGGAACTTGTAGTGGAACTTGTGCAAATGGCTGTAGTTGGGTAAAAGGAGGTTTAGGCCATGACTGAGAAAGTTCGTTTTTCACCTTCTATCTGTGTTACTCACAGTTGTAATCTCAATTGTATATATTGTTATCAAAAACATGATAATTCTTCTCGAATGGATTTTGAAACTGCAAAAAAAATTCTCGATTATATATTTGATAATGTTCCTGAAGGGATGGAAGGAATCGAAATAAATATAATTGGTGGGGAGCCTTTATTAGAGTTTGATTTAATAAAACAAATGCTTTCATACGCAGAAAGTGTTCCTCGTAAACATCCATATCTATTTTATGCAACCACAAATGGAACTCTTTTAACTGAAGAAATGAAAGATTGGTTCATAAAAAACAGAAAACATTTTTGGTTAGGACTAAGCCTTGATGGAGCAAAAGAAACTCACGATTATAATCGTTCGAATTCTTTTGATAAAATAGATATTGATTTTTTCAAGAAGAATTGGCCAAACCAAAGTGTAAAAATGACTTTATCTGATTTTTCACTTAAAAATCTTGCAAAAGATATAAAATTTATTCATTCGCTAGGATTTCCAATTAGAGGAGTAAATGAGTTTGAGGGAGATTTTAATTGGGATAAAGACGAATATCTGAAAACTCTGATTCCACAATTAAAGGAATTATCTGAATTCTATATAGAAAATGATGACATAGAGTTAGATCAATTATTAGGAATGAATTTACATTTATGTGAACTCATACCCAAAGCTAGAAGAAAGTGGTGTGGAATAGGAGACGGGGCACCTTTCTTTGATTTCGACGGAACTCAATATCCTTGTAATTATATTACTCCGATGTCATTTTCTAAGGACGAGATTGAAGAATTACAAAAAATTGACTATAAAAATGTTGACAATTTTATGGACGAAGAATGTATAGAAAATTGTTATATTTATCCTATATGTCCTACATGCGCAGGTGCTTGTTTCTTATCAAACAAAACTTTCAAAAAACGAACTAAATCAAGGTGTAGAACTCAGAAATTGGTTACATTATTTGCTGCTGAAATTCAAGCCAAAAGAATATTAAAAAATCCTGATAAATATGATGAAACAGTTAAATATCATACAATTAACGCAATAAAAAAAATTAAAGAACTATATCTAGATGAATTTAAATCATTCTTTCCAAATGAGAAAAGTTAAATTAATTATTAACATTAAGAGGTCTATATGATTGATATTTTAGAAAAAGAAATGATAACACAATTAGACACACTAACTATTGATTTAAATTTGCGAAAACTTGACAATTCAGATTTTACAATTTATATGTGTGGTTGTAGTGGTAGCTGTTCCGGTAGTTGCCAAGGAAGTTGTAGTGGAGATTGTAGTTACTGTTGTGGAGGCAATTGTGGAGGTGGTTGTTCTTGGGTAAAAGGTGGCATAGGTCATAAATAGTAAAAAAACTTAATTAAAACAGTACTTCTAGGGAAATAAAATAAATCTTAGAAGTACTGTTTTTATAAAAAAGAATTGATTCCTTCGTTATTAAAACAAATAAAGTTTTTTATGATATCTAAAAGTCGCTCTTTTTGAAAAATCCCTTCAAAGAATGTTGTAAAGTCTGCAAAAGATTTTGATTCAATATTTCCGTCTTTTGTTTTCCATTCCATAAAACGGTCAAGACCCGAAGTGATAGTTCCGGCTTTGTTTGTGGAAAGGTCGCTAATAACACAGATGGCGTTGTAGATAAACATGGACGGAATATCCTGCATGTAATTACGGATCTGATTATAGGCGTTTTCTGCGCCCACCTCATCCTTAGAGGGACTCTTGAGCTCCATTAAAACAAGGGGCAAACCATTGATAAAAAGAACCACATCAGGACGACGGTTGTTTGAGTTTTCGATGTATGTATACTGGTTGACCGCATAGAAGGTATTGTTATCGGCTTTATTGTAGTCAATCAAATAAACGATAGAGTTGCGCTCCTCGCCATTATAGACATACTTCACCTCAACACCGTTTTGCAAATAGCCCATAAAGGTCTTATTCTTTTGAACAAGACTTCCGCTTTCAAAGTTTTTAAGTTTATATATCGCTTCATTGATTGCTTCAATGGGCAATTTTTTATTAATGCGAACCAGACTGTCAAGAAGAGTAGACTCCATCAAAGGGCTTGAAAAATCCGTTCTGCCCATATCCGGTGCATAAATATGAGTATAGCCCATATTTTGCAAAAGCTCTAAGACAGCTTGTTCGAATAATTCTTCTGTGAAGTGCATAACAATGCCTCCTTCGAAAGTTTATTTATATATCAATATCGTATTTCTTATGTGCTTCTTTGGTGTTTTCTATCGGATACATTACCCTAAGCAATGCGTCAGGCAATCGTGCTCGCTGATACTGGTTATAAATATCCTCGATTAAGTTAGAAATAAAATAACCGAATGAAAGGTTTTCTATTTTATAAATTCTATACTTTTCTCCAACCTCACCCCTAGGTGAACCGTCCTGCCAGTATTTCATAAAATAGTCTTTTCCAAAAGATACGTTGTTAACATAGCCGTGATATTGTCTACAAGCATTAACGATTGGTTCATGTAAAACACGCATCGAATAATCCGTTTCATAACTGAAAATACCATTAAAAATATGTTGACCTATAATTTGACCATTTGCGTGTGCTTTTTGAAAGGTCTCGTGCATTTTTGCATTATCAAGATTTGTTTTAACTTCAATAATTCCTAACACTGCTTCTTTTGAAACAATGACAAAATCAGCTTTCTGAAAAAGAACAGGAATGTCCGACCGATAAATAATAATATCTATCTGTGATGATAACCGATTGCCCATCACAAAACCTGTTCCAATAGAAGCAAACGTAGGTAGTTTGTTTGCTAAAATATCTTTCAATATGATTTCTTTATATCTGCCATCTTCTGCCCAATGAGCATCATCTATAAAATTACGCACTCTGTCCTTGGTTGCAATCAGTTCGTCGGATATAGACTTTTGATACTTTGTATAATTTGGCATTTAACAACCCTTCCATACGATTGATTATTTTGTTAATAATTGTGTAAGAGCCGGAATAAACGGAGCGAAAATCGTCATATGATTTGCCACACTTTGTATGAAAGAGTTGTATTTTTCAGCAAAACTCTTTTTACCAACATTGGTTTTCATTTCTTCAATTGAATCAATGATGACATTACTATTTTCCAATTCTTTTGCAAGCGTTTTTAATGTTTCCATTAACGCTATATCGTTTTCAGTTATGTTATATGTAACGGAATTATCTGTAGAATTAATATTGATTTTTTCTGCTCCGCTGATATTATAGTTATTTACCACTTTTTCGTTGATAGGTCTGGATAGATTGGTTTGTTTTTGTACTGACACTTGATAATGTGCAGGTATTCCGCCCATTGCTCTATAAAAACCCCTGTCAATTACTAAATAACTCTCAGATTTTCCAGTGGGGAGATCGCGCTCAAAAATATCTCCTTCTTCAATATCTATTGTAGCGTCATCAACAAAGATGTGATCTTTATCAACTAGTGCTTCTATATTTTCAATAACAGTGTCATCTTGTTTAATTAATCTCACTTTTTCTGTAGGAAATGAAGCAAACATACTTCTCATAATAAAAACTCCTTATAGTAGTTTTGATTTTTTATATAATTGGGTATATTAAAACTTAATTGCAGATACATCAATTTCGCCGCACATAAGTTTTGGAAGCAGCGCATCACGAATTTTAGCGAGAGAATCATTTTCTCCCTCGTTTGCCCACATTTTTTCAAATATAGGGGTAATCAGTTCAGTAAAAACAGTCATTGTATCCTTGTCCGGAATTACAATTTCTGTTTTACGAAAATCAGGCACGGTAAGTTGCTGTTGTGTTGTGCCTGTTCCGCTAATGTTGAGCTGCCGCAAATACAGATATAAATACTTGGCACTCATTAATTCGCATTTTGGAATCAGTGTTACAAGCCTCACGATTGGCACATACGGAACATGGCGTAGACATACGAAACCTATTGTACCTCTTGCTGAAACCGTGACACTTTCAGCATAAATTTTGGCTTCGTTCGTATAGCCATATAACCCACAGTCACTTAAACCATTAGAGAAGATCGGGTAAGGACATTCTCCAGTCTTGGTTGGTGATGTGATCTTAGGCTTATCGCCGCCTGCTCCCATTTCGGTAGCCTCTCCAAGAGAACTGATGTTCCAATCAAGCGGCATTGTTCCTCCGAACGGAGAATAATCCACAAACCAAGATCTAAACAGTGCCATGACTTGCTGCTCTAAATTATCGTTTATCTTTTGATTGTTCTCAATTTTAGAATCTATTGAGTCAAGGATAGCAGCAATTTTCTTCTGAATATCTTTGGATTCAGGAATCATAACTTCCACATTACGCATAGTACTCCCCGATACTTCTTTAAAGGTTGTACCGCTTCCCATTGCTTCTATTATATTCTTGTTGTACTTTAACAGATAATATAAAAACAAATAATCTACATCTTCATTTGGAATTACACTCTTGAATCCTTGATTTGTACACATTTCTTTTTCAGCAATTGCAACATATCCAATAGGTGCTCTTGATGAAAATAGCACAGTGTTTTTTGGCAATAACTGAGTAGAACAGCTATCCATACCTGCTTTCGTAATGTTACGCTCGCCTCTAGCAATATATCTACCCTTAAAATCGGAAAGATCCTTAGGAGTTATCCATGAAATATCGCCGTTATAGTATTCATCTATTTTCGTAGACGGAGTGGCACCGCCCACAACCTGTCCTAAATCGGATATTTTAACTTTTATCCACTTATCCATAATACACCTCAATCATTTTCGATTTGGTATTGGAATTCAATAATATCATTAGCAACCACATCAAAATTCACAGTAAACCAATATGTAGTTTCATTAACAATCATAGTTATATCGATGTTATATTCGTTATCCTCGTATTGGCTTACATTATCAACGGTAACGCTCGTTACCGAGGCATCATATTCCTGTTCTACAGAGTTCAGCAAATATTCGTGCCAATATGCATTCTCTGTAAATTCTCGTTTTAAGCGTTCTTCGACAGAGGTTTCATAATACTTCTTTAAAAACTCAATTGCCTGTTCTATAGAAGAGCACTTAACAAATTTATTTGCATCATTTAAAACGTTCTCAAATCTTTGACCAAAGTCAGAATCGTTAGTAATAAACAACCCTTTTCTGTCATCTGCAGAACAATAGCTGTAAATAGTTTCAGCTATTATTGAATCCTTGAACCCTGCATCTTTATAGGATTTGCCGTCAATCGTTTGCACAGCAAACGGTTTTACACCTCTAATTGACTTGTCAAGTAATGTGTCTAAGAGATTTTCCTTTGAGGATACAGGAATATGTTTACACATATTTTTAGGGTTATCGATAAAATCGGTTATCAAACCATCCACATATTCGGGATAGTTCGCTTTGTTTAGTTTTATTCTATAGTTATATTCAAGAAGATCACCGGCAATTTTGGAATAAGAAGCTATGTCCGCAGTAAGAGTATCACAAAAACTATTAAAATTATTAATCATATGTTGGCGTATCTCTTTAAAAACAACCTCAGATATACAAATTTCAATATGATTATCCAAATGATTTTCGGTAATAAAAGAAACCAAATCATAATAACTTTTAGGTATTCCGAGATTGGAAAGGAAAACATAGTCCTTTTTGCCGAATTTAAAAAATGATTGCAAAATATTTGTATCTAAGAAAACAGATACTTTCTTATACTCTTTTGGCATATTATAACCCCATTATATTGAATACCCTATTTTTGCGAGTTTTTCTTTTATTTCAACTTCTAAATCGTGTGATTTATCAAATAAAACGGAAAGTTCACTGGTTAAACGTTTCATTTTATCTTCAAATACTTCACCGTCATCTTCTTGTTCTTCAATTCCCACGTAACGTCCCGGTGTGAGGATATAATCCTGTTTGGCAATTTCCTCAGTATCTACTACTGCACAGAAGCCTTTTACATTTTCAAGAGTATCATCTACAAATGCATTATAGGTATCGGCAATTTTAGCGATATCCTCATCGGTTAACTCACGCAATTTGCGGGATACCATTGTACCCATCTGACGAGCATCAATAAATAAAGTCTTGCCTTTTTGCTTTTTGTTTTTTGAAAGAAACCAAAGGGAAACGGGAATTTGTGTAGTGTAGAATAACTGCGTAGGCATTGCAACAATACATTCTACCAAATCGGCGTTAATGATATTTTTACGGATTTCACCTTCACCACCGGACTGAGAGGAAAGCGAGCCATTGGCAAGAACCATACCAATTTTTCCGTTGGGTGCAAGATGATGAATCATATGCTGAAGCCACGCAAAGTTGGCATTACCTGCAGGAGGCAAGCCATACTGCCAACGAACATCATCAGCAAGCTTATCAGCACCCCAATCGGAAAGATTGAACGGCGGGTTTGCCATAATAAAATCTGCACGAAGTGTAGGATGACAATCGTTGAAAAAGGTATCCGCATTAAACTTGCCGAGATCCGCATCAATACCACGGATAGCAAGGTTCATTTGTGCCATTTTCCAAGTGGTGGGGTTAGAGTCCTGACCGTATACGGAAATATCATTGATATTACCACGATGGTTTTCTACAAACTTTGCAGACTGAACAAACATACCGCCCGAGCCACAACAAGGGTCATAAACACGACCATTATAGGGTTGTAAAACTTCAACAAGAGTTTTTACAACGCATTCAGGCGTGAAGAATTCGCCTGCCAGTTTGCCTTCGTTCTCTGCAAACTTTCTAAGACAGTACTGATAGGTGTTTCCGAGAATATCTTTCTCGCTTCCGTCGTCAATCATTTGAATATTGGTGAACAGGTCAACAACATCACCCAATCTACGCTTATCGAGTTCCGGACGGGCAAAGTTCTTGGGTAGAATGTCCTTGAGTCGCTTATTTTCTTTTTCAATAGCACGCATCGCTTCATCAATAACCGTGCCGATTTCAGGCGTATGCGCTTTAGATGCAATAACGCTCCAACGAGCATTTGCAGGCACGAAGAAAATGCCTTCGGAGGTGTACTCATCTACATCCTCCTCGAAACCGTCGCCTTCTGCAACAAGTGCCTGATACTTTTCATCGAAACGATCAGAGATATATTTTAAGAAAATAAGTCCGAGGACAACGTTCTTATATTCAGATGCATCCATATTGCCACGCAACACACAAGCTGCATCCCATATTTGTTTTTCAAAGCCGTTATTGGCAGTATTATTTGTAGCCATTATTGCTGCTCCTTTACATCAACTATTTCTACAATATCGTCCATCTTACATTCAAGGGCAGTACATATCTTCACGAGGACATCGCTAGAGACGACGGCGCCGTCTTTGCCCATCTTGGTGATGGTGGCGATACTGATGCCCGCTTTTT
Organism: Acutalibacteraceae bacterium; assembly: GCA_045577835.1. Classification (GTDB taxonomy): domain Bacteria; phylum Bacillota; class Clostridia; order Oscillospirales; family Acutalibacteraceae; genus UBA737. The sequence goes on from JAZNJD010000011.1 coordinate 7,892, forward strand.
CGGCGAGTTCTTTCTTTTTCATATCGCGGTCGATCAGAAGTTTAAACAATTTCTTATAGCTTGCAGCCATTGTATTACACCTCATAAGTAGTTATAGTCAGTACATTTTATCACTAATCCATATTATACCACACTGCACGCCAAATAGCAACAGTTTTCGGCAGAGAAATACTGCGATTTCAGCATTTGTCGGTTTTTCGCCACAAATGGAAGGTGTATATCTTGCGAAACGCTTTTTCTTTGTTTACTGCGGCGCAATGGTTGATACAGGCGCAGATTTGGCGGTGCGTTTGAATATCCGTCTCCGAATTGGCAAGAATATCTAATAGTAAACAAACGGAGGTAATGAAATGTTTAAACACGAAAAGATGCTTTTTCATCCCGTGGCGGTGGAGAGACCCAATCCGCAGTATGCGGCGCTTTTGCAGGAACAGCTTGGCGGCGGTAACGGTGAGCTGAAGGCGGCTATGCAGTATATGTCCCAGAGCTTTCGGATCAAAGATCCCGAGATCAAGGATCTGTTCCTTGACATTGCGGCAGAGGAGCTGGGTCACATGGAAATGGTGGCGCAGACCATCAACCTCTTAAACGGTCACGACGTAGATGCCGCAAAGGTGCCCTGCGGTGAGATCCAGTCCCACGTGATCCTCGGTCTTAATCCCGGGCTTATCAACGCTTCGGGTTATTCCTGGACGGCAGATTACGTGACGGTTACGGGCGATCTGTGCGCCGACCTGCTCAGTAATATCGCATCCGAACAACGCGCGAAGGTGGTTTACGAATACCTTTACCGCCAGATCGACGACAAAAAGGTGCGCGAGACCATTGATTTCCTCTTAAACCGTGAGGAAGCCCACAACCAGATGTTCCGCGATGCCTTTAACAAAGTGCAGAACTCCGGCTCCAACCGCGATTTCGGCACGACCAAGGCGGCGAAAATGTATTTCTCCATGTCGGATCCAGGTCCCAACGCATTTGCGACGGGCGATACAAAGCCCGTTTCTTTTGAATAATGGCGAAAAGCCGATGAGGTTTCGATTGATTCCTCATCGGCGCTTTTCTTGTCTATTGTGGAGCGACGTTTGGCAGGTGGTTGCAAGACCGCTTGATTTGTGGTACAATGAATGCACGGTGAAAGCCGAATTTATTTTTTGGAGAATGCTGTTTGAAGAAGAACAACACCTTGGAGATTGTATTGTAAACGAGAGGTTTGCAAATACATCTCGCAATCCTCTCGTACTTTGAGCGTCAACGAATTATGAAAGGATTTAAAAATGGAAAATTTGACGATACGTTTAGAGACCGAAAAGGACTACAGAGCAGTAGAAGAACTGACCCGCGAGGCATTTTGGAACGTCTACAAGCCCGGTGCTGACGAGCACTACTTCGTACACACGATGAGAAGCCACCCCGATTTCATACCGGAGCTTGCATTTGTGCTTGAAAAGGACGGCGAGATCGTGGGCAACATCATGTATACCAAAGCCTGGCTTAAAGACGAAAACGGAAGCCGCAAGGAGATCCTTTCCTTCGGGCCGCTTTGCGTTGCGCCTAAGTATCAGAGACGGAATTTTGGTAAAATGTTGATCGAGCATTCCTTTGAGGCGGCTCGCAAGATGGGCTACGACGTGAACATCAACTTCGGCAATCCGGGCAACTACGTCAGCCGTGGATTTGTAAGCTGCAAAAAGAAGAACGTGAGTTTTGTGGTGGATGGAAACTATCCGACCGCACTTCTCGTTTGCGAACTTGTTCCGAATGTGCTTGACAGCAAGAGGTGGATGTATA
>JAZNJD010000012.1:0-3035 GCA_045577835.1 Acutalibacteraceae bacterium
ATCTGAAACGGAAGCAAAAAGCTCAAAATACATTTTCTTATAATCCGGCATAATAATTTCTCCTTTAAAATTAAAAAGTGCGCAGCCGAAGCTGCGCACGAAAAATGCACAACTCCGATTGCTGCGACACAACTTTGTCAAACTATAAGAGTAGCCAAAATACAGAAGGCATTTTTACCGAAATAGAAATACTCCACTTATAGTATGCCCATTTATTAAGTTGTGTCGCAAATATAGTATAACACATTAAGGAAATTATTGCAAGAAAAAACTGCCACAATTGTGACAGCGTGAATTTATTTATCCATATTTTGTTTTGCTTTATCTCTTAAAACACTATCCGCCACTATTATCACCTCTGTGATTACTATACTGCAATATTGTTACTTTTTCAAGTGATATTCTGTACTTTCGTACAGAGTGATATTTTATTTGCCATAAACTGTGCGAAGCACAATACCACTTGCAAAGCAAATATCACTGCGAAGCAATATAACTCGCCGAAAGGCGAATATAACTAAAAAACTCTTTGAGATTTTCTCAAAGAGTTTTTTGTCATTCGTGTCCGAAAAAGAACTGGTTAAAAAACCTGATTTTCGTAATAATTAATTGTTTTTAACGCTTAATCGCAGTGTTTCGATAAATGCTTTTACATTTTCAGATGCATCACCCGTTAATTCAGTTGAAAACACTTCTTTGCAATGAATATAAAAATGATACTTTTTATCTGCTATAAAGCGAATATGATACCAATTAATAATTCTGCCTTTTTTTATAGCCAATTTTCTTATATCGCTAAAGGGTATCTCTTTAACGGAAGCACCACTCGGCGTAAATAGTATTCCTCGGGGAGTTAAATAAAAATAAAGTTCTTGTTGATGTATTAGAAATGCATACTTATAAATTTCTCCACCGTAACACGGATATTTAATATCAGCGACCTTACGTTTTACCATCTCATAAGTAAAATCTAAAGATTTTTTAAACTTTTCTTTCCAATCCATTTCATCACCGCCTTGGGTTTATTATAGCATAAAAGCGGCGGAGGGGCAAGATGTTAGTGATATTCTGTGCTGTCGCACAGAGTGATATTATGCCTTGCGGCATAGTGATATTGAAACCTTACGGTTTCAGTGATATTATATTCGCCGCCAAAACTCGCGAAGCGAATATCACTTGCGAAGCAAATATAACTGAGCAAAGCTCAATATAACTCGCCGAAGGCGAATATAACTGAAAAAACTCTTGTTCTTTCGAACAAGAGTTTTTTTGGGACCGACACTCAAAATGGAACCGGTCTAAAACCAGATTTTCTGTTCAATTACAGTTTAATTATTTAGAATTAAAAATCTTCTAAATGTTCTCTTGCAAATTTTTTCAAATACGCTTCCAATGGTTCCATATCATAAAAAGCATCGTCATAATCGTCAAAAGGATACCTTTCAATTTGCTTTTCATATTCATCAACATCATCAATATCAAAAGAAGAAAGGTTACTCAAATCTATATTATTGTCCATAATAAATTTATCAAAAAGGTTTTTATGATTATTGGCACCGATAATGCTCATATACTCACTAACATACGGTGCAACCATACGACTCGAATTAACAAAAAACTGACACAAGCCACCGTTATTAACTTCTACTTCCAACCAGTTTATTGAATAAAAGATTTTTTGTGATTTGTTTAGCGAGTTTACCCCTTCTTCCCACTCATCAAAACTATCAACCTTATGTTCCGTTCTGGAAAGCACTGCCTCAAACAGCTTATCATCCGAAAGAGAAGCCATATCTTCATTTGATATACTTAAATAAAGCATTTCTTTTTCTTTTGATTCTTTGATGCTCATTTTTAATTCTTTTCTAAACTTAATAATTTCTCTAATTGTATTAAACAAACCCATAATATCACCACCTTGGGTTTATTGTATCATAAAAGTGGAAAAGTGGCAAGGGATAATGATATATCGCTAACGCGATATGATGTACGGTAAACCGTATGATATATTTGCATTCGCAAATATGATATAATATCCGTTCCTTCATATGCCAAAGGCATATATCATCCACCGCAGGTGGATATCATATCGAAGATATATCACCCGTTCCGACGAGGAACGGATATCATTGAAAAAACCTCTTTACTTTCGTAAAGAGGTTTTTTCTGGGTGTTTTGAACTTAATGGCACGAATGAAATATGCCTGAAAAACCGAGAATTATCACTTTTCATAAGTAATTATAGATTACTCCATAAAACAAAAAACGCTATCGCAACAATCATATGAACAGCAGGAAGAAAACTATAAAATTTAATTTTTTTCTTTGTTGATGTGATTATCAAAGAAATAATATAAGTAATAATGTATGTACCTGCTAATACCATAGCAAGAATAGAAACAATAGCCTGAAAAACAGACTCAGCCATACCGATGTTCGCCAATGAAATCATAGTTCCAATTATCGAAACCAAAGAAAATGGAATTGGAAGAGCTTGTATAATATATAAAATTATAACTTTAGATTTATTTTTCATATTATCACCAACCTTTATGTGTATTATAGCATAAAAGCGGCGAAGCCGCAAGAGATTAGTGATATTCTGTGCTGCGCACAGAGTGATATTATGCCTTTCGGCATAGTGATATTTTTGCTGTCGCAAAAGTGATATTATATTCGCCTCTTAACTGCCCGAAGGGCAATATCACTCGGCGTTAGCCGAATATCACTGCGAAGCAATACAACTCGCCGCAAGGCGAATATAACTGAAAAAACTCTTGTTCTTTCGAACAAGAGTTTTTTCTGGAGGTACCGCCCAGATTTGAACTGGGGAATGAGAGTTTTGCAGACTCTTGCCTTACCACTTGGCCACGGTACCATTTATAAAAACAGGAACGCACAAGCGTTCCTATTTTATTTTATTGGAGCGGGTGACGAGGCTCGAACTCGCTACCTCCACCTTGGCAAGGTGGCGCTCTACCGGATGAGCTACACCCGCATCTGGTCCCTCCCCTCCCGTTCCGTCCAACCACTCG
>JAZNJD010000013.1:0-28399 GCA_045577835.1 Acutalibacteraceae bacterium
TATTAAGTCGGCAAATACACATTCATAAACACATAAAATGATATTCCTGTAAACATTGTGCAAAGTATTGAAGTTAGCGTATATTTATACTTTTCCTTTTTAAAAAGACCAATTAGTCCGTCGTAACCAGCAGCGGCAATCATTCCGACAGTTAGTAATGCAGGATAACAGTATCTGCCTTGAGGCTGGAAATCCATAGTATAACTATTATATATGCTCAAAGCAATAGTTATTAGCGCACAAATAACTGCGCAAAGATAAAATACAAGTTTCAAAACATCAGGCTTTTGTTTTTTAAATAATCTTAAAACAATGCTAACCGTACAGCCAACAAATGCGACTACAAAAAAGATGTTTGCTAAGGAATACACCCATTGAGGACAATAAAATTCCATATATCCAAAATAACCTATAAAGCTTCTAAAGGTTATATTAAGCCACTGCATATCAAAGAACATATAAGCAAGGGATTGTCCTCTCTCTGCAACCGAAACCCGTGCATCCGGATGGAGTTCGCTTACAGCATATAATTTACCGTAATATTCCGTTGTTTCAAAGCCTAATAAATCACCGTAAACAACAATGTGTCTAATAAAACTATAACCTGCAAGCAATAATACGGCACCAGCTATTATACCTGCATATTTAAACAGTCCCTTATAATCTTTTTTATTCTTATATAAGTATGAGAAAATAAAGAAGCCTACGCTCAAAAGTATCCAAGCATAACTGTTATAATACGAGGCAGCACAGATAGAAATGCCAACTGCGAGCAATAAGCAGTTTTTTATGTTCCAATTATCATAAATTCCCAACGCCCAAGAATATGCAATAATTGAAATGCCCAAAAGTGCAACCGAGTCATTATTAACATAACTTGCTATAAATGAAAATTGAGGCATAAGTGCAATCATAACTATCATAACCCAACGGGTAGGTGTTGCAAAAATAAGTTTTGTAAGTTTAATAATAAAGTAAACCGCACCTGTCGCACAAAGAACGCTTACCATTCGTGCCGCCAAGAGAAGAAGATAAGCATTATGTGTAAACATTGAGGCTAACTTCATTAAAACATATCCAAAGTAACTACAAAGCACCGTAGGGAAATGGGCATAAGAAAATCCCCAATTTGATAGAAGTTCATCATTAACGGGAAGACGATTATTATCAAAAAGAAAACGTGTTACCTCAAATCGCATCTGTTCGTCAGGCGCATAGTTATATTCCTTCGCAATCGCCCAGATAAAATAATAGCAAAAAACAAGTGCAATAAATAAAAATTCAAAGCCTGAAAGTTTTCTTGGATTAGTGCTTAAGGACCATCGCAAGACCATTAAAGCAACCAAAGCAACAAGAAGGAACATAATGATAATACGAAGTAGGCTGACCGATTGCTCAGCAACCCTTTTGCTCATAATGCTACCGTCAGTAACTGTTACCGAATCCCATTTAAACCTACCGTCAATATCAATACGGACAGCATCAAAATTGCCGTCAGGCAAATTCAGAATAATGAAATTAGAGTTTTTTGGAATATTCTGCACAAAAGAGTTTTGTTCGGTAAAATTACCATCACAAGCAAAAAATATCTGACACGTTTCGGGAGAAATCATATCATCAGAAAAAACAATGAGCAGCGAATTCATATTGAATTCTATATCTGTAAAAGTAATATTAGGATCGGCCTCAACAGGTAGATATGTACCATCAGCTTCAACATCATATCCATGAATGTCAATCTTACAGTTCTTCCCGTCAAGCAATGACGATTTATTGCCTGAAATTTCAAAAGCGGTATCATAAATAAAAATATTTAATTCGGCAATAATAGCAACTATAAGAGCAAAAGCCAATGCAATAATAGATTTAATGCCTTTCCTGTTTAAAAAATTCACAAACATCACCTCAGGATAAAACACAATATGTCTTTATAAAGTATATATCCTACCTACAAATTTGTCAAGAAAAGGTAAAAAGGCTTTAAACACAATCGTAATTTATTTAAAAAGCGGTTGATTAAAATTCACTGTTTCACCAAAAAAGACAAGGTTTTTTAAACCTTGTCTTTTTAAATTAAAGCTCTATTTCAAACTGCTCGTCTTCCTTTAAATCAACAACTATACAGTCGGTAGCATAGGTGCGCTCGGGTAAAACGATTAACGCTGTTAGCTTGTCATTATTAGCAGGAAGCGGGGCTAAATGCCAGATTGCAGTATTTAGCTTTACCATTGTGTGTTTAGGCACAATAAATGCCTTAACATAATCGTTAACAGGCACACCGCCTGAAGCGGGAGCGACATGTAAAATCATATCATCGTCAAGCGGGAATATAATTTCCCAACTGTTATTGTGATATTCCTGCTGAGTAATAATCATTTTTTCAGGTTTGTTTACTACTAATGGTGAAATACCTAATCTGTGGTCACCGTCAGCAGTAATTCTATCTGGATAAAATTTATGTATGGCTCCGCAAAGCGCATATCCGTCAGGATTAGCCATATCGTAATAATTGCCAAAAGGTGCGAAATCCTCGCGGTTAATTTTTACAGCCTTAATTTTTTTCATATTTTTACCTCCAAGAATAATTTACATTACAATATCACAGTTTAACAAAATTAACAACCATCAAATTTCAAAAGAAGATTTTTCAGGAAAAAGCTTTTCGAATTCACAAATAATTGCTTGCTTATGTTGTTCAAAATTCTCTTCATCTTCGCTATCATTAAGGCATATTACCTTGCCCTTTTGTCGACTTAAATACTCTAGGGCATCGTTATTATAATTCATATATGATGTGTTAAAAGCCTTACCAATAGGTTTTTTAGGATAAAAATCTCCTGAAAGAAGCTGCCAAGTTCTAGCAACCCAGCTTGTGATATTTTGCCTTGTCCTTGTTTTGTTAAGACAGGTTAAGCGAATAGCCTCGGCTTCTTTTTCGTAAACCTTAGTGAAAACTTGCTTTTTATAGGGAACGTGGATATGCCAACCGTCAATAAACGGGATAAGATCCTGTCTTCCATATAATAAAATTTTTAAAATATTGCCAACAGACTGTCCTTTAAACCATTTTTTAGAATTCTTTTTAATTGAATCCTTAAGCGAAAAGTTACGGTTTAAAAGCTCTGTATTATTAAACATCATATTAGAATAAATCCCATTGGCATATAAAACACCAATTGAAGCAAAATCACATGGCAATCCGTTTATAAAAAAGTCTTCAGGTGTAGTGTTGTTTATTATAAAAACATCATCATTAAAATACACAAAGTTTTCAGCTAAAGATTCTATTTTATGCAAGTTCCACTCGATTGTATCAGAAGAAAAAGTAGGTAAATATTCCTCTGGGATAAAATCCGTATGCTTTACCCATTTGAGCTTTGGATGATTAACATCAAGCCATTCGGGCTTTTGATTATCGGTAACGAAATATATGTTATTAACCCAAGGAGCAAATTTTTCGACACCACGAAACCAATATTTCAAGGTGTCCCAATCACGATACCTAGCTTCACTATTACCTTCTGCTGCTATCTTTCCTGTATACTTAGCCTTTTTTTCGAGCCAATCAGGGTCGCAACCGTCTACCCATGTTACAACAAAATCTATTATAGGAATATTTTTCACCCGTGCTGCACCCTTCCTTCTTAATCTAAACTTCTTGTTTTTTCTTTTTTAAAAAGCTTAATAGCAAATCAGCCGAATTCTTATTAAGCAACAGAACAACTATACAAACCGCAAAGGAAATTACTAACGATAAAGCGCCGTTGCAAAGTAGTTGCAGCCATATATTGTTCATTGAACTCATACAAAAGCTGGTTAACACCATAAGAATAAAAAACAGCACTATAAAGCAATAATTTTTTATATAATACTTAATAGGAGAACTTAAGAATGCGTGTTTGTAAAGAACATAGGGTTCTACGATATGGGTTATTAAAAGGTTGGTTATTATCGTACCCATTAAAACGCCAACAACACCAAATCCATTTACAAACCATATAGATAATAAAATATTAGCGATACCTTCAAAAAGCGGCTTCCATCTATCATTATAAAATGTTCCTGTTGCATTTCTGAAGGTAGATACAGATTCTCGCATAAACTGCACAAAGCCATTAAATGCAATCACAAAGGAAATGCCTCTTGTAACTATAAGTTCTTCTAAAAATATAATGCCGATTAAACTATCAACAACAGCATAATAGCCTAAAAAGAAGACTACTCCTATTATAAAATTTAAAATATAAAAAGATTCAAAATATCTTTTTACATTATCTTTACTTTCCTGCACAAAGAAATGTCCTATAACCGATGTAAGCGAGGAAAACACAAGTTTTAATACAGCAGTCATAGATACTAAAATCGTATTATAATTTGAATAGCTGCCTAATACAACAACCCCTAGATATGAAGAAATTACAACACTATCTACCGTATTTACAAGTATGTATCCTACTCTATGCATAAACATAGCCTTTATTGAGCGGATTACCCGTGTTTTAGACTCTTTATTTAATTTTTGTTTATTCTTTATGATTGAAGCGTATTTTTTTCGTGTAACTATTTCGGTTACTAACCATTGGGCTAAAACAGCAACTATTCTGCAAACAAGATATGCTATAAACGATTTTGTTATAAAAAGAACTATTATTTGCAGTACGTACTGAAAAAGTATACCGCCCGAATCAATAGCAGTAGTAATATAGTTATTCTTATAAGCATTTATGAGAGAGGTTTTCGAGCTAAACAAATAACTCAAAACAATCGAAACAAGCATAAGAATAAAAGTAAAATATATGTTTTGATTGGTTTTGGCATAATCCTTTGCAAAATATCTTAAAAACGGTGTGATCAAAAGACCTGCCGCAAAAAGAACTGCGCCTATTAATAAATACAGTTTTTTAAACAAACAATAAAGAGCGCTGACTTGATTGTTATCGCCCTCGACAATTGGCTTGTACATACAAAATGTAATGGCACTTCCCACGCCAAGCTCTGCTACCGAAAGAAAGCCAATTATACTTATATAAAGTGCATTAAGACCATTAACATCATTTCCACAAAAGAGAACTAAATAGCGTTTTACAAAAATAGAGAGTATTGTAACTGCTATTTTAAATGATACCGAAACGGTTACATTTAACATACTCTTTCTTTTATCCATTTTCTTCTCCTATTTTAGCTTAAATCTATAAAAGATAATAAAATATCTTTTACTATCTTTTATAAACTTAATTGATTCCCAAGGGCTTTTAGTAAGTAAAAGCCCTTGGGATTATAATTTTTATGCTACTATCTGTCCTAATTCATTAAACTGATATGTAGTTTCTAAAAGTATTCCGTTGGTTTCCCAAACATAGTATGACTGATTAACGATAAGTTTACCGCCATACAAGATGAAATAGTAATAGCCGTCAATATAGTTAAGACCTACTGTACCTGGCTTTCCATCAACAAAATAGTAAAGACCGTCATCAAGGGTAACAAAACCATCAAGCATTTTTCCGTCTGCGCCGAAATAATATTCGCCGCAAGGAAGGTCACAGTTTGTTGCCCAAGCATAGTATCTGCCTGTTACGCATTTACCTAATGAATTGATAAAGTAGTAATCACCATCAATCTTAGCAAGACCCGCATTTCCGAGTTTACCGTTAACATAGCAATATCTTTCTCCGTCGATTTCAACAAAACCGTGAAGCATTTTACCGTCTTCACCAAACATATAGGTACCGCAAGGTAGATCACAGAAGGTTGCCCATGCGTTATAGCTACCTGTTGCACATCTGCCCGACGAAGTAACAAAGTAATAGTCATCGCCTATCTTGTGTAGACCAGCCTTAGACCAATCAAGCTTACCGTTAAAATAGCAGTAGTAACCATCTGCTTGTTTTACTACTCCGTTAAGAAGTTTTCCGTCTTCACCGAAGTAGTAATCACCGCAAGGTAGATCACAGAAGGTTGCCCATGCATAATATTTGCCTGTTACACATTTACCTGCAGAATTAACGAAGTAATAATCGTCACCTATCTTATGTAAGCCTGCCTTTGACCAATCAAGCTTACCGCCAAAGTAACAATAGTAGCTGTCGCCCTGTTTTACTACACCGTTAAGAAGTTTACCGTCTTCGCCGAAGTAGTAATCACCGCAAGGTAGGTCACAGAAGGTTGCCCATGCATAATATTTGCCCGTTACACATTTACCTGCAGAATTAACGAAGTAATAATCGTCGCCTATCTTGTGTAAACCTGCCTTAGACCAATCAAGCTTACCGCCAAAGTAACAATAATAACTATCGCCCTGTTTTACTACTCCGTTAAGCATTTTTCCGTCTTCGCCGAAGTAGTATTCACTGCAAGGTAGGTCACAGAAGGTTGCCCATGCATAGTATTTGCCTGTTACGCATTTACCTGCAGAATTAACGAAGTAATAATCGTCACCTATCCTGTGTAGACCAGCTTTTTTCCAATCAAGTTTACCATTAAAGTAACAATAATAACTATCGCCCTGTTTTACCACTCCGTTGAGCATTTTACCGTCTTCGCCGAAGTAGTAATCACCGCAAGGTAGGTCACAGAAGGTTGCCCATGCATAGTATTTGCCTGTTACACATTTACCTGCAGCATTAACAAAGTAATAATCGTCACCTATCTTATGTAGGCCTGCCTTCTTCCAATCAACCTTACCGTTAAAGTAGCAGTAATAACCGTCTGCTTGTTTAACGATACCGTTCGCCATCCTACCGTCAGGACCGAAAGCATATTGTCCACAAGGTAAATCACAGTGAGTTTCCCAAGCGTAATAGGTTCTGCCTTTAATAGCAGGACCGTCATAGGTGAAGAAGTAGTAATCGTTTCCAACCTTGTGGAGACCTATTTGATCGTCACCATCTATTGTGTAATAAATTTCACCGTTGATTTCGTGTAAACCGTCTTCGATGTAGCCTATAAGCGCACCATTGTCATCGAAAACGTGCCAACGTCTATCGGCGGTGTTTTCTAATATTCCGCACTTGTTTAAGCCTGTAAGACGAGCACCGTCTCTAAAGTAATACCATTCTCCGTCTATAAGCCTCCAGCTGTAAACGTGGTAAGAAGGTCCATAATAGTATCTTACACCGTAAAGTGTATTTACCCAAACACCCGAAACAAGTTTTCCGTCTGCTTCAAAGTCATAGTAGACACCACCTATTCTCTGATGTCCGCTTATCGCTGCCTTTGTAGCGTTTGAATAATAATGCCAATCATTTCCTACCATATTCCAGCCTGACTGGAGCTCGCCAAGTTTAGAATAATAATATGCGTTATCTCTTGAATCATAGAAAGCACCGGTATATTTTGTCTGACCAATATTTACACCATTATCACCAAAGTCGTAATAATATCCGTCAACCTCTCTTATACCGTAATACCTTGTACCTTGAGCATAGAAAACAAATCCGCCGTCTTCATTATACCAACCGTTTTTAAGCGTTTTGATTAAGGTATATTTATCATTAAACACTTTATAAACAGCGCTGTAGTGGCCGCCCTTTTCGCTCTCGTTATCAGGATTTACAAATGGATAGAGACCGAACTCTTTCTGATTTTCTTCTTTTAAAGCAAATGTATAAAGAGCACTTGCACGAAGATAAATATCATAGGTAACTTCGCCGCCATTAACCACTGATAGTTTATCGTCAGCAGTCCAAGCAGCATCCTCTTTAGGAGTTAGTTTAATACCGCTTACTATACATATTGGATTAGCCAGTGTAGTATCAATAGGCTCTGTTCTATCAATCCATTTAAGTGTTACCGTAACAGTATTTGTCACTTCATCAAATTCGGTTGCGGTATGTATGAAATAATCATTAACTATCGTAAGCTTAGAATAATCAACAATAAAATTAGAATCGAACTTGATTGTAGCCTTAACCTCTGTAAGAGGACTCACACGCTCTGCTAACTGACAAAGGAATCCCCAAGCCGAAGCATCGCCGCTTTCAGCGCCTGGAAGCATATATGTAAGATCTGCTAACTGCTCAGGAATACTAATCTTAGACATATCAATAGCGAATGTGTAAGAGGTTACCATATCTGAGGCAGAATCTACGATATAATAATTTAAAGCATCGTCGGTAGTCGAATTAGAAACTACACGATCCCACGCCATCTCTTTGTCGCCGCCAGTTGCCTGTTCGAAATCGAACATCGCTTCACCGTGACTAAAGAGCGCTATATTCATTGTATCTAAAGTTTCTGCATTAGTCTTTAGAGCTGCAGTAATGGTAACATTCTTTATATTGCTACCTTCGTTTCCTATAAAGGTTAAGCCTTCAAAAGTACCTGCTGCAGTGTTGCTTACAGATAGAGCAACATCGTTAACATTATACTTTACAGGTTTAGCAAGATAGGTGAGCTTAATAGGAAGCTCAACCTTAGCGCCGTAAACTGCATTTAAGGTGTTTCTTGTGAAAGAAATATTATCGGGGACTACAACCTCAATAGTTTTAAAAGCTAATGCCTCGTCACCTAACATAAGATATACATCAACTGCGCCGTTTGCTTTAGCAGTGAGTACACCGTTTTGGTCAATCGTGGCAATGCTTGTATCCGAAACTGCCCAAGAAGTACCTTCAGGAAGCTCAGCAGCATTACCTGTTGCGCTAACACCAGAAGCTGTAAGATTTATAGAAGAGCCTAGTGTTAAATAATCATAATCGCTATCTAAAACTGCATGGTCAAAAGCTGTAGAGCTAGGTGCAGTAGATACAATCATTAAGGATGTACTTACTGAACGTGAGTAACCGTCAGATGGTCTGTTTACAACGGCTAGCTCATCAGCACCCTCAGCTTTCGAAACGAAGGTTGTAGAACCGCCGCCATCAAGGTTTACAGCATTTACACAGCCTGCATCAAGCATAATCTGTGCAATTTCAATAGTACTACCGCCGCAAGAAACAGGTTCCTGACGTCCGTCAAGCACCATCATAACAATTTTGCCTGTTTTGGTGATACCGATAGCTGTACGGCTTGCACGATCGTTAAAATAGGAGTCGGTTGGAGCAGGTACTATCTTACCGTCTTTAACAAGAGTAGCACCAAAAATTGCTATACCCTCTTGAACCTTATCTTTATAGATAGTTTTGTATTCTTCGGTGGTACCGATAACGGGTGTACCGTCCTTTAAAAGACCAACGAAGCCGTTTGAATTGATTGAGTGGTATTCAACACCGCCCATTACAAGCAAGCCTGAAGGCTCACCGGTATTCATATTGTAACCTGCACCGTTAGTTGAAACTATTACATTATAGTTTTCGATATAATCCTTGCTATCAGGATTGCCATACTTATTCTGTGCGGCATTTGCCTGTTCGATAACGGTCTGCATACCCCAACCCGCTGAAGGATCATTGTCTTTGTAGTTTGCATAGAAGTGAACATCGTCACGGGTTAAGTCTGCAGTAGCAATGTAATAAATCATCTGCTTGTTATCAGCAGTGGTGGCATATTTTATTTCCTGTGTTACACCGGGAGCCAAAGTGGAGGTTGTTGTAGAGAATGGCTCAAAATAATTGTTTTCAAGTGAATCTACATAGTCACCTGCTAACTTACAGATATAATCTGCAAATGCATAACAGCATGCCTTTCTTAAATCGGCAATATTGCTTGATGTAAACTCTCTTGTTCCCTCCAAGGTTTTGATAACCATATTACCCATATATGTGTTATAAACTTCGGTTCTGAGTGTTGAACGAAGGGAAATACCTGCCATGCGGTTATCAATGAAATACTCAGCCCTATCCACCATAGATAAGTCTTCGGTAAAGTATTCCATCATAAGTTTTGTAAGGTTATCACCAACATAATTTTGAGTAGCAAGCTCACTCATAAGATATAAACCGTCAAGGTCACCGTACATATCGGTCTGGCTGAACTTTCCGTTTTCGCCAACCTCTTTGTTGAGGTAATTTTCAGAAATTTCAGCTACCATTTCTTCTATAGTGCCTGTAACCTTACCTTCATCGGCTGCGGTAAGCAGGTCAACAAGGTCACCAGCCCAACCGCCAACATCGGCGTGATTTATGCTACCCTTGTTGTGATAGGTCATATCCATTGTACCGAACATATGACCGAAATCTACATAATCACCATTTGGAAGATAAAAATTGTTTATATTTTTAAGGGCGGTTAGGTAAATATGATTGTTTGGATCTGGATCTCCGTTGTTAGCAGCCTGAAATTCTATTATAAACTTAGCAAAATCCGCATTCTCATAGCCTGCCATTATACCCCAGGAGCCGCTGTTGTAACGGTCTACGCCCGTACGGATGTATTTTATGAGCAAATCTACCGGGTCAGTAGACACATCCATATAAACAGAGTAATAAGTAGCTAACTGCTCAAGGAAATTAAAATATGCTACAAAGGTTTCGTAATCGTTTATCTGCGGCTCGGTAATAGCGGCAGGTGCTGTTGACATAAAGGTCACAGCAGTGGGTGAAGCCAAAAATACTGCTATCTTTTCTTCTACAGGAGTAGCAGTTACGTGACCTAAATAGGTGCCTTCTGCAAGATACTTCTTTAAACGTACAAGGTCAAGAAGATTTATAGCGTTATCGGCATTGGTATCATAAATGTAGCTTTGTACCTCATCAAGCTCGATAGGACGAAGTATCTGAGAAATCATATAGGTCATATCATCGGCGTTGATATCCACATTACCGTCTAAATCGCCTATATTCTCGCCGAGATAGTTAATTCTAATGCCCTCAGGAATTGCATTTTCGGTTTTTTCAACATTCTTCCAATCAGCGATAGTTCCGCAATAATTTATCGCTTGTAGATTATCGCAACCCTCAAAAGCAGTAGCAGAAATATTTTTAACACCAAATGGAATTTCTACAACTGTAAGTCCTGACTGACCTTTAAAAGCACCTTCTGCAATTACAGTTACTGTTTTTCCGTCAAGGGTATCCGGAATAATAAATCTGCCGTCAATTTGGTCATTATATTTTGTTACAGAAACATAAGAACCGTCAACAGTAGCTTCAAATTTAGTAAGTGCCGGTATTTCGGTAACATCGGTTTTATTGTCGCAGTTTGCACAGTGACGGGATTTGCTACCCTTTTCTAAATCAGTAGCTGCTTTATCTATAACAAATTCTTCAGAATAGCTATGACCTTTAGCAGCTTGTTCTTCTTTAACCACAACACCACAAACCGCACAGGTGAGTGTAGTATGACCTGCTTCTACGCAGGTAGGTGGAATTTCCTCAGAGCTGTAGCTGTGGTTTTCGCATTCCCACTTACCGCTATCTTTGTTATAGGTATAGGTGTTTGCATTAGCATAGTCAGCAGAATTTAAATAATTTCCGTCTGCATTTTTAAATTTTGCTGGAGTAATAGGGATTTTTGGGTATTCAGAGTTAGAGGCATCAGCAGCCTGAATTACCTGATAGGTAGCGGTTTCAGTACCTGGTTTACCAACGATTACCTTGCCTGTTCCGGTAGAAAATACATTTGCACCACTGGCGGTTGTATAAACAAAGCCATTAGTAGCATCTATCGTACCGTCAATTTGAATTTTAGCATCAACAAGATCTGCTTCTGTGCGGGTATAGGTTCTACTAGGTGCATATACAGCAGGAATAAGTTTTTGATTTGTTGCACCTGCATAATTTCCCCACTCATTAGCATCATATATATATATATTTATATTTTTACCTAATGTGCAGTTAGTATCTTGTTTTAAAATAATCTCTGAACCTGGGAGTAATGCTATATTCTGGTTCATAGTTATTTGACTTCCAGAATTAACATTTATAGAAAAATTACTGTTTACGGGCAGTACATAATCCTCAGAGTTAATTTTTGATGTAGTACTTAACTTAATTTCAACTGGAGAAACCGTCATATTTCCGTTAAGGTCAATATTCAAACGATCGGTTGAGCCGTCGTAACGTTTTACAACATAACCAGATGTAAGATTGAACATAGATCCTGAAGGTCCAATAAAGGCTACCGACGAAGGGAAATTAGAGCTTTGCATAGTTATTGTAGTATAACTATACTCTTTTGCTCCATACATTAATGTTAATGGTACCTCTATATTTTGAACATAGTATTGCGATATTGGGAATACTTTGTTTTGCATTTCGGTACTCTGTGAGCCACCACGGAAGTCGGTTATCTGAAAATATTCATATACACTTGCTCCGTTTTGTGCGGTAACACTACCTGAGCCTGTTATAAATCCATAGGCATAAAGAGAGCCTCCGTTATTCACGGTGATACTACTGCCCTCTTGCATATTAACACGGCTTACATTTCCAAAAGGCGCACCACCTACATTTTTAGCACCCTGAGTATAAAAATGCTGTGCCGAAAGACTCATTTCACCCTCAAGTATAATATTAGCACCGCTATCCATAGTCAGTGTGCGATAAAACTCAACATTATGTTTTTCGTCTTTTGCTAATTCTCTTCCTTGAGCGTGTGTTGTATATAAAGTGTTATTGCTATTGAACGGTATGAGAAGGACACTTTCTGATGGAATAGTATATGTGCCTGCAGGAAGGGTTGAATTATTCATAAGAACAATACCCTTACTTCCACTACTTGCGCTAGCGTTAGCCGCATCATTAAGGTCATCAAATATATGTGTGCCTGAAGGAATATCCCAATAGGTAGCCTTACTTAGATTTAAAAGGCCATAGCTAAAGCTTTTTGTGCTTAATTCGCCTAACATAAAGTGCGGTGCAGAATTAGCGCCGATAAATACCGCCTTAATTGTTGTATCGCTTGCAGGTGTTATTGTATATGTAGGAGCTGTTGAAAGAATAGCACCTGTTTCGCCGTCTACCCAACCTTTAAATTCTACACCGTTTGAAGCGGTTGCAACAAGAGCAGCACCACTAACGCTAATATTTTTAACATCACCCGATTTGACAGTCACACCATCTACAGTAACGCTACCGTAGTTGCTATCGTAATTAAAGGTAACGTTTGAAGAAGCAGCTGCTTCAACTAAACTAAAATTACTGAGTGTAAGGGTTACAGTTGTACCTGATAATCCGCTTTTAGATTGAATGATTATACTAATTGTTGCACCGGGATCAAGCACCTTAGATAATGTACCACTTGTGCTAGCCGAACTTCCATCAATTGTGAATGAGTTAGCACTATTGACAGAATAATCGAAAGATAGATTAACTGTTTTGCCAGCATTATTTGTAACCGTAATAGTATTGTTAGCCTTACCAAACAAACTACCTGTAGCTGTAACCTTTACAGTGCCGTTTGAAACGCTTCCGTTTCCTACCGAATCGGTTACAGATACCTGACCGTCTAAAACCGTTACGGTTTTAGCAGCAGCGCTTGCTGTAAAAATACCCATAGGCAGCGTTGAAAAAATCATCGCTACAGCAAGCAAGAAAGGTAAAACCTTTTTAGTGATTTTTTTGAACATTTGTGTTTCCTCCTTTAATACACGAAACATCAAAATACAATAATTTATATATAAACAGTAGCAAAGCTACAGTTGTTTTATATTTCTTTTATTAGCAAGAAACGGCAATGCAAGAATAAAATAAACCATATATCCTGATTCTGCTCTCAATGACGCATTGTAAAAAATCAAAATCACCGCTAACGCAGACATCACTATTGCAAGCTGACAAAATAATTTATCTCCCTCACCGCTTCGCATTCGCTTTACAGTCAAATAAAAACATAGAAATAAAATTGCAACAAATAACAACAGTCCTATATATCCTACCTCAAGGAATAAGAAAGCACCTGAGAAGAAAGTGTAACGCAAAAATCCATAGGTTTGATAAAAAGGTGTGTTACATATAGCAAATGCCGATGTATCACAGTTTCCAAGGCCTAAACCAAAAAGCCTATCCTCAAAATTGACAACAATACTTTTTGCAAGCGTTGGTATAGCGCTTAGACGGTTAACCGTTTTTTCTGAAGAATAGTGCTCTTGGGTTGCAAGTTGCCATAGCTTCTCAAGCTTTAAAAAGTCCTCAAAACCGAAAAGCATAGTTAAAATCTGACTAAATATTACGACAAGAATGGGCGCTAACAATAATATAAGCACCTTTTTCCATGTAAACTTCGCCATAACTGCACACAAAAAAACAATCATAACAAATATTACGAAAAACACCTTTAATTCTGCTAGTGTTGAAATAATAAGTGCTATTATGCTTTTTGTATAGCACAAGAGGGTTGATTCAATTCCATTGAAGTATCTAATAAAGGAATATGAAAGAACAATGGTAAGAAAAATTATTGTGGATG
This sequence comes from Acutalibacteraceae bacterium, assembly GCA_045577835.1. GTDB lineage: Bacteria > Bacillota > Clostridia > Oscillospirales > Acutalibacteraceae > UBA737. The sequence goes on from JAZNJD010000013.1 coordinate 14,287, forward strand.
CATTGCTTCCTGATTGAACACCGAAAACTCCACCAAGAAAATCCTGCTTGTAGCCTAGAAGAAAATACTGTATTAATACCACTACTGCATTAACCCAAAATAGCCCATTCAGGAATTTTAACACTTTTTCTGCATCACTTTGCTTCAAAAATTTAGCCACCGCAAAAAAGAACACATAAAATCTAAAATTATTTCGAAAACCCCACAACAAATAAAACGGAGATTGAAAATGAAAAATATGGACGATAATACAGTAAACCAAAAAGCTTAAAACTACAATAAGAATCGGATATGTAGTCTTATGAATCATTATCTTGCGATGCAAGGTCATCAAAACTAAAAGAAGTACCCAAGCCACATCGGCAGAATATTTAAAAGCCGAAGGAAAATGGAGCAAATCAAAAATCGTTCCCCAAATAAAAGGAAGAAATATTATCCAAAGGGTTAGCCATTCTGGAAAGCTTCTTTTTTCAATTTTTAAACAAAAACTTTTATTCAACTTTCCACCCCTTTAAACGACCTAATTTTTTCTCAAGTTTCTAAGTTTAATTATTATAAAGCTAAAAAATATCATTCTTTTTTTAAGTAAACCAAAAAGAATTTTTTTAGAAATATTTTCGCCATTATATTTATGCAGTTTTAACTGCTTTTGTAAGGTTTCACCTTTAATAATATTCTTTAAATTTCTACGCTTTACTAAAAAAGTTTCTTTTGAATTTGTTATCTGCTTTAACGCCCAAATAACAAAGCCTAAATATGCTGTTCTTATAGGTGCTTCAAGCTCTGCTTGACAGGACATTTTTTCGCTTAATTCGTTCATTCCGTTTAAAAAGCAGTCTATTTTTAAATGCCTTTCAGGATTGTAGTTCTGGGTAAAAGAGTTCTCATTTTGAACATAATGATACAGTATATCATCTATAATACATACCTTGTTTAAATATCCGTATAGTTCACCAATAGAATAAAAATCCTCCGAGAACATTTTCCTCTCAGAAACAAATTTCCAATTATTCTCTTTTATGACATCCATAGAAAAAAATCCGCACCAAGAGGCTAAAGATAAATGCCAATCCTCTCCTGTATCAGCATCCTTTGAAAGTGCTTTGGGTAAAAGGGTTTTTACTATTTCGTCATCAGTGAATGTATTTTTAGGAACATTCGGTTTTCTTATAAAAACTATTTTTCCTTGATTAGAAATTACATCGTTTCCAAAAAACACTGCCTGTGAATTAAATTCAGAAATTGCCGCTAGAGAACGCTCTATCAGTTTTTCTTCTATATAATCATCGCTGTCAAAAAAGCAAATATAATTGCCTGTTGCTATATTGATACCGATATTTCTTGCCATTCCTGGCCCTTCATTTTGTTTGTGCACAACCCGTATTCTGCTATCTTTTTTTGCCCACTCATCACAAAGAACAGGGCTTTTATCGGAAGAACCGTCATCCACAAGTATTATTTCTATATTACTATATGTTTGATTAACAACACTACTAACGCAACGATTGAGATGTGACTCGGCATTATATATAGGTATGACAACGGAAACTTTAATTTTGTTAGACATCGGTTTCATCCTTTTTAAAGCACTCGTCAAGAAAAGACTCGAAGCTGTCAAACATAGGCGTATTATTATTCATATAATTATTGGTTTCATTAAAATTAGCAGAAGTTTGCATTTGTGAAAGAAATACAGGATTTTTTGATGCACTATCGCCTGTTTCAAAGAGTGTAAAATACTCACTAAAAATTTCCTTGCTAGGTTTTACACCAAAGCCTTCATAATATGCTTTAGCTATTTGTTTAGCTTCTTGAAATTGGCGTTGCTCCCTCTTATGATAAAAGTCTTCTAAGCTCATTATAAGCCTTGCAGGGTTCCCTGCATACACACCGTTTGAAGCTAAATCTTTAGTTACTACGCTTGACACGCCTATAATAACGTTATCCCCGATAGTTACACCTTTGGTTATAACGGTATTCATACCAATAAACACATTATTTCCTATTTTAACCGGAGCCTGTGACCCTAAAATTCTACCTTCACTAATAGTAGAGGAAGAAAATCGCTTTAAAACTGACCAAGAATAATCGTGGGTTAAAATTTTTACACCCTCCGTAATTCTAACATCGTCACCAATAGTAAGTAAAAAGGGGGCTGTTTTATCAATCAAAGTTTTATTCGGTACATAAAATTTTACCCTTTGTCCTATTCTAGCACCCCTAGAACGCAAATAATTCACTAAATCCTCGGAGGTTGCATTTTCTTTATATACTAATTTTTTAAATACTCTTCTAATTATATTCATAATGAAGCTCCAAGCCTTTTATATTCATTCATCAAATATATATACGAGTTCTTTATATCATACAAAGAATCACTGTTTGTTAATATCTTTTCTCTGGTCTCGGGGACATTAAGAATTTTTTCTATCCAAATTTTTTCTGAAAGGGGGATAAAATCTGTATTATTTGTGATACTGACCTCTTTAGGTACATTTTGAGAAAAAATACAAGGCAGTGAGGCAAATTGTGCCTCTATGCCAACTAGTGGCACGCCTTCAAAAAGCGAAGGCATAACAAATACATCCATAGCCTGATAAAGCTCTTCTAAATCTTGTCGTTTGCCTAAAAAGATAACTTTATCTAAAACACCATATTTTTTTGCCAACTTAATATTATCATCTAAGCATTTACCATCACCAACCAGCATTAAAACCGTATTGGCTCTTTGTTTTATTAGTTGAGGCATAATGGAAATTAAGAACTGTTGATTTTTCGCTTTTTCAAAACGTCCTACATTTGCAACAACGAATTTATCTGTAATCCCTAGCTGCTCTCTTTTTTGTTTTCTTAATTCTTCATTAAATAAATACTTTTTAGAATCAATAGCATTTGGAATAACCGTAAAATCATGATTTCCAAACAGAAACTTTCCTGCATCATTACCGCAAGCAAAACAATGTGTAGCAACATTGGTTAAACGAGAACGGAAAAAGCACTTTAAAGGATATTTGAAATCCTTATCAATACGTGTACTGTGACTGTGAGCAATTCTTACAGGTACACCCGCTTTTTTTGCTGCTAAAAGTGGAAGATAGCTCATACTATCAATATGAGAATGAACTATTTTGTATTCAGGATGCTTTTTAAAAAATTCATCCATATATGAAAAATATTCAGGATAGTTTTGCGGATAAAGTCGCGGTGCATAATATACCTTTCCGCCCAAGCTTTCTATCTCATCATCGTAATCAGACCTAAAAGGGCGGTGGGTAAGAAAATCAAACTGAATCTGGGTTTGGTCGATATTTCTATAATAATTCATAAGCATGGTTTCTAAACCCGCTCTATGCATATTATTAACACACTGCAAAACTCGTATCATTTAGCTTAACCTCTTGCTGAAACTTTTTCCTTTTGTGGTAGATTCTCAACACCGTAAAGTTTCAATGTTCTATTTACAACATCATCCCAATTGTATTTTTCTGTAATATATTTTGCGCTGTTATTTCTATACCTTAAAACCTCAGGCTCGTTATCACAAAGGAATTGGAGTTTGTCGGTCAAATCTTTTGTGCTTCCCTTTTTAAAGCTTACACCCATATCACCAATTACCTGCGTACATTCAGGAATATCCGATACCAAACAACAATTACCATAGCTCATAGCCTCTAATAGACTCAAGGGCATACCCTCTAAATCTGAAGGCAATACATATATGTAATCATTACTATAAAGTTCTTCAAGCTTTTTGCCCTCCACGAAGCCTATAAACTTAATTCTATCATCATCTTGGGCTATACTGTATAAATACTTAGCATATTCTTCTGTATCTGATGCGGCGCCTGCAATAACAAGCTTCTTAGTAGTTTTTACATTTTTAAAGGCATTTATTAAATATTCTATTCCCTTTTCGGGAACCAATCTTGCAAGGAAAAGAATGTATTCTTGTTCAGTAAGGCCTAGCTCTTTTTCTATAATGTCTACCGTTTGTTTTTCTACTGTGTTTACGCCGTTTGGAATAAATACGGTTTCTCTTCCGTATTCTCTAAGGAAATAATCCTTAACGTTTTCGCTAAGGACAATTATTTCATCAGCGTAGCGCACCGCACATTTTTCGCCAAATTTTATATAAAAGGAAGCAAACTTTCCCCATTTAGCTCTTTTGTGGTCAAGTCCGTGGATAGTAGCTATGCATTTTTTGCCAAATAATTTAGGAATCCAAAGTGCAGCACAAGGGCCCTCTGCATGAAAATGGACAACATTATAATTAGAAAAAGCAGCACCTATCCCCGCAAAAAGCGAAGAAGTAACCGCTGCCAATCCCTTCTTATCTATTGTAATTGCATGTTTAATTTTTACGCCATTATAATTTTTATCAGCAGCGCACTTTGTCTTTTTAGCGCCCGGAGAATTTCCTTTCCGGTTATAAAGGGTAACATCTATTCCCCTTTTTGCCATTCTTGTAGATAATTCCTCTACAACAATTTCAACGCCGCCCTCTCTTGAAGGAACGCGTTTGTGCCCTATAAAAGCAACCTTTAAAGCTTGTTCTTTCTTGGGCATTATACACCCTCCATACCGCAAACGGCACTAAAGGTTTTAAATATAATAGTTATATCGGTTTTAAAGCTACGTTCTTCTATATACTTCATATCAAGCTCAAACCATTCGTCAAACGACAAACTGTTTCTGCTAGGTTGCACCTGCCAATAACATGTAATACCAGGGATTACCGATATTCTTTTTAACTGTTCGTTGGTATATTGCTCAACCTCGCGAGGTAGTGGCGGGCGTGGACCTACTATAGACATATCACCCTTTATTACATTAATAAACTGAGGTATTTCGTCTATACCTGTTTTTCTTAAGAACCTACCTATTTTAGTAATCCTAGGATCATCTTTAATTTTAAAAACAGGGCCGTCCATCTCGTTTGCTTCAAGTAAAGAGTCTAGCAACTCATCTGCCTTTGGCTTCATAGAACGGAATTTGTAAAATTTAAAGGTTTTGCCGTTTTTACCAACACGCTCTTGAATATATATAGGAGATGCTCCCGGTGAATCTATTAAAATAATCACCATAATAACAATTAAGGGAATAAAAAGAATTAAAAGAGCTAAGACCGAAACCATTACATCAAAAATGCGTTTGCACATTTCGTATTTTGTATCTTTTGCATTATGTACAAGATTAGATTTCTTCTTTGGTGCATCTAAAGAATTCATTTTATCCCTCCTAACGTTAATATTTTATTTTTAAATTATTCGTAAAAAAGATTTATAACATTTTGTTTAAGGCTGTTTTCATCAGGATAAAATTCCATAAAGGCTTCTCCCTTTTTCGTTTCGCCATCCAAATCCAAAATATCATTAAATTTATACTTTTCTACCTTGTTAAAATATGCTTCTAATTTATTAGAAGAACAATCGGAAACAATATAATCGGTCATTTTAAGTGAAGCTGTAGCAACAAAGTTTGCATCGTTTTTAGTTGTAACTTTAAGAGCTTCATAAAATGATTTTATATACTGCTGTTGACGCTCCATACGGGTATTATTTGAAGGATCCTCAAGTCCGTACCTTGTACGAACATAGGTTAGCGCCTGTTCACCCTTAAGGGTTACCTTTTCGCCCTTAATTAAGGTGCTGTCTATTCCTGAAAAATCTTCAAGAACCTCAATCTCAACGCCGCCTACCAAATCGTTTAAAACCTGTACAGCGTCCATTTTAACCGAAACAAAATGGTTAATTTTAACGCCCATTAATAGTTCAGAAACTGCATCGGCTGTATTTCTGCAGCTAACCTCTCTACCGTTTCCGTAGGTATGAGCAAGAGCAATCTGCTTATTCGTTGTTCCAACCTTATCGCCTGCTACACCCAAAACATTCATATCGACCATAGCATCACGATTTATATGGAAAGCACTATATTCAGATTTTTCATTATCTATTACAAGTAGCATTAGAAAATCTGCCTGCAGATTATTATTGTAAGAATCTGCAGGGTTTTCATCCGTTTTATCAAGGCCTATTATAAGGAAGGTTTCTATATCCTCTTTAAGAGTATATTTCTTTCCGCCGAATTCTACTGTATTCTCTACTGCAACAAAATCGTCGCCTTTAAATATGCCTTGTTTTTTCTCCCAAATATTAACAACTATAAGGGTTGCTGCTACAATAATGATAACACAAAGAAGTATCGCAATAATTTTAAGAAAATAATTACCCGACTTTTCTTTATTCATCATACAGCTTATACCCTCTTTCTCTTAAAGCCGAGAAATAGAACTACTGCTAAAGAGATAGAAGAAACTGCTAAAATGGTAACCCACAAATTCATATTGAAGGTATCACCCGTGGTTGGCTTATCGGTTTTTACAGAGGTATCAACAACAATAGCAAACGGTGAAAAATCTTTAACCTTGAATGTTAATTTTGTACCGTCAGCAGACACCTTTGCATCCTCTACCATATCCCAATCGTTATGCTTATAGTGAAGAAGTGCAACAAACTTTGCAAGTGTTTCTGCCTTGAAGGTAATTGTAAAGTAACCGTGATCGTCGCCTTCATGTGCGGTACAGCCCTCATAATAGATATCAAACAAATCACTTACTGCAAGATTTTTGGTATCAATATCATTTTTATCACAATAATCTTTCAATTCGTCTGTAAGTTTAGCAACATCAAGAGACTCGGAAATCTGCTTATAAGCCTCTTCTATCCAAGCCTTTTCTTGTGCGGGAAGGTCATGACGCTCAGAATAAGGGGTGATTACTATTTGTGCTGTACAGTCTTCTGTTTCATTGCTTGTTTCATCTTCTACAACAATGGGAGCATCGTTGTTTGAAGGACTCTCAACAAAGCCTGCGGCAAATGTAGTAAATCCTAGTGAACATACTAAAATCACTGCCAAACATAAAACTAATAATTTTTTCATTTTAATACATCCTTTCAAATGATAAAATAAATTAACAAATTAAATAAATATTTGGTTTTGAGAATTTAAAAAATCCTCAATAAATTGCTCTCCAAATTTTTTCAAAATTGCGTTGTATGCAATCTCGATATTTGGAGCTCTATCAGTAAGATTGTGACAATCTGTACCTATAAAATGAATTGAGCCTTGCTTTAAAAGCTTTGTTATCTTTCTTCTCAATGTAAAATGTTTAAATGCATCGGCATTTACCTGAAAAAGAATACCGTTTCTAATAAGCTCAGATATAACACTTTTAGTTTGAAAGTTTATATATCTATCAATATGCGCTATGACCACTGTACATATTCCAGCAGAAGAAAGATTTATAAGTTCTCTTATCGTATATTCGCTCCAGCGTTCAAACGGCATTTCCAAAAGAAGAATTTCTGTGCCTTCAATAAAGAGTTTTGATAAATCTTCAAGACGGCTTATGCCATTATAAAACTTAACCTCAGCGCCTAAAACAATTTGAGGATGAGAACTTTTTGTATGTTGTTTAAGTTCCTCATAGGCTGCATTTCTTTTTTCTAAAAAACCATCTACAGTATGGTAATTAGGATAAAAATGCGGCGTTGCAATTATCCGTTTTACACCATGTGAAGCCGAAAGCTCTAGCATTTTTAGACTTTCTTCTAAAGAGCTACTTCCGTCATCAACTGCTGGTAATATATGTGAATGAAAATCCGTCATAACACTTTTATCACCTATTTACTACCGTATGCAGTATACTTTGCAGATTTGCTTTTATATTTGCTGTAATAGCCTCTGCCGTTTTTAGTTTCATTCATAACGCAACCTAAAATTTTTGCACTTGAGAGCTTTAACTGTCTAACACAACTGTCAAAATCGGTCTTTTCGGTATGCCCCTCACGAACTACAAGTATCATTCCCGAAAGATATTTTGAAATCGCAAGTGCATCGGAAACTAAGTTCACAGGAGGCAGGTCTACAAGTATGAAATCAAAATGCTCTTTTAAATTCGATAAGAGTTTGCCCATTCTTGAAGAACCTAAGAGCTCCGAAGGATTAGGTGGCAAATCACCCGAAGTAATTATATACCAATTATTATAGTGTTGAAAATCAAAATTTTGGATATATTCGGTAGAAGTGCTCATCAAAAGGTCGGTAAGACCTTCCGCCTTTTTAATCTTAAGTTTCTTTGCTATTGAAGGAATTCGAAGGTCACCATCTATCAAAAGAACCTTTTTTCCGCTTTCTGCCAAAACATAAGCAAGATTTATTGAAGTGGTACTCTTTCCCTCGCCACGTATTGAGCTAGTAATTCCAACTATAGGACATTTTTCATCTTCAGGTAGAGTGAACGAAAGATTTGTTCTAAGAAGCTTATACTGTTCTCTTGCAGTAAACTCTAGGTTTCTGTGCAAAGTTTTAGAAATTAAATTATTATCGTGAGCTACCGTTTCTTTTTTAATCATTTTCACTCACCTCTTTCTGCCGTTCTGGAATTTACGGTTGATTTATAATATCCGTATTTTTTATCACCGACATCGAGAAGATTAGGAACCTTTGCTAGAATCGGGAAATCATAATTTTTAATGATGTATTCCTCATCGTGAATGGTGTTATCTGCTATAGCAAGGATTACAACAACTATAATCGAAAGAACAGCACCCAGCACAAAGCCTACAGCTGTATATTTTGTTATGCTAGGAGATACTTTTTCATCATTTGCAACAGCAGCGTCAACAACCTCCATTGTGCTTCCTTCAACGATTTCAGAAATTCTTTGAGGCAAGACTTCTGCTATTCCGTTAGCGATTATTTTGGCCTCTTTTGGAGATTCGCAGGTCACCGTAACCCCCATAACCTCGGTCTCATTGACGGGTTCAGCCTCAATCATATCGTATAGCTCTTCCCAGGTGTATTTAACATCGGTTTTATTAATTACACGCTCTAAAGTGGTGCGGTTCTTCAATATAACAGTATATGTCTTAACTAGACTTTGTGCTGCGCTTATTTCAGATGAGCTTATACTAAAACCAATATCACCTACAGAGAATGCACTGTTATTAACATATAACATTACTGAAGAGGAATATTTAGGTGTAATAAGTGCCGCAGATATAGCAAATCCTATAGCAGCCGCAAGCACACTAGACAACACTATAAGCCATATACGTTTAAAAAGCATCTTTAAAATATGTGCAAAATCTATAACAAAATATTCATTTTTGATATTTTCGGTATTTCCCATTAAAATATAAAGCCCCTTGTATTTTTGATTTTAAAATGATTAAAAATAAAATCATATAAACATAAAAAAATTAATATATATACGTATTCTTCTATATTATACCGCTCTTTAATCTTTTTGTCAAGCCGATACCTCCCTAAAACAACTTTTATTTACTATCAAATTTTGGTGTTTTTCGTCATTTCACAAAAAATGTAATAATAAACCTTATATAAAAGTTTCATTTTCGAGTCTTGCAGTTAACAATAGATGTGTTTTTTAAATGAAATTACTATGCCATTTACATTATACTCAATATTTTAAGCATAGTCAAGAGATTAAGTATGCTAATATTAAATTGGTGATAAAAAATGATTAGTTATGCGCCGTTTTATGAAACACTTTTTAAAAAAGGTATCACAGAATACCATCTTATTTTCAAGCAAGGGTTTTCTGCCAATACTCTGCACCGTATAAAAAAGGGAGAGGCAATAAATACCAAAACCCTCGATGCACTTTGTTATGCACTTGATTGTAGCGTAAACGATATAATAGAATTTGTAAAAGAGTAGGACCGGACTATAAAAGTCAGGTCCTATTTTATATATTAAAATAATTATTTGCTCTAAAACAAAATAAAACTCAAAAAATTACAAAAACCACATATTTTTCCTCTAATAATTTTTTTCAAGCTTCATAAAATACTGTTGCAAGCGCAAAACAAAAAAAGGAGTGAAAAGAAATGGCTAAAAACGTAGTACCTGAGGCTAAAGAAGCACTCAATCGTTTTAAGATGGAGGCTGCCAACGAGGTTGGTGTACCCCGCCCATCTTAAAACGGTTGTTTTTAGTCCATTTTTTATACATATTTAACAAATTTTCGCAAGTTTATTTTATCTCGTCCATTTCGCCCACAAACTTATAAAATATACGTATTTCCTGTTGAAACTCGGAGTTTCTGTGGCTTGCTTTAACTTTTCCTTCCGGTAGAATTTTCGGTCCTACCTCAATTCTGTCAACGAATGTAAGCAAAGCATCACGGTCAAGCGTTTCAATATAGGAATACTGTCTTGTGAGTTCAAAAAACTTTTTGTAATTATCACTTTTACTTGTAAGAACTGCGTCCTCGCTAAGCTCTAAAAGTTCTTGCTTTATAGCTACCGCTTCCTTTTGCAAATCATCAACCATTATGCTTAGTCTGTCGTCATCAAGTTTCCCCTCTGCATTGTCAACATAAAGTTTAGGAATAATCTTATCGATAATACCAAGTCTGCCCTGAAGCTTTTCACGGCGGACTTTTCGCATTTTAGCCGCCTTGTCGGAATTCTCCTCTTTAATGATACGCTCTACAATTTCATCAATTTGCTTATCAGTCAGAGAAATCAAGGAGTTCAAATCTTCCGTTATAAGTTCAATAAGGTCTGCATAGCGAATTCTTGTACCCTTGCAAGGCTCGTTTATATCCTTACGTTTGTTAATGCAGGAAAGATACCAATACTTTTCTCGCTCGCCTTTATAGACTGTTCCGCAAGAACATAATGCATGTCCACAAAGTGCACAGTATGCAACACCCGAAAAAATACTTTTTCGCACATGGTCATACTTCTGAAAATTTCGAGTACCCTTACCCATATTATCGTGAGCTTTTTGAAAGATTTCTTCACTTACCAATGCTTCGTGGGTATTCTCGGTTATCGCCCATCTTTCCTGTGGAATAGCAACCTTCTTTTTCGACTTGGCACTTGCTTTTTTAGTTTTACCAAGAACTGTATGACCAAGGTAAACCTCGTTTTTCAAAATACGCTTTACGGTCGTATAGTTCCAAAGGTCCGAGGCTCTCGCCGCACCCTCTTCACTAAATTCATCTCGATATAGCACGCGGTATTTAAGTGGTGGAATAACTCCGTCATTGTTTAAATCTTGCGCTATTTTTCTTGATGAATCGCCGTTTGCAGCAGCATTAAAAATCCTTTGCACAACAGGTGCAGTAACTTCATCGGGTACAAGTTGATTTTTATTGCGGTTCGCCTTTTTATATCCATAAGGCGGGCAAGCACAATATAAACCATCTTGTCTTTTAGTTCTTAGAACGTCCTTAACCTTTCGTGAACCGTCACGCAGATACACCTCGTTCATAGCAAACTGGAACGGTGCCATTACATTATCATCTTCACTGTCAAAATTATCGGCAATGGCGATATATCTCACATCGTGCTCAGGAAAAAACTGCTCGGCATAATAACTTGATTCACGCATATCACGACCAAGACGGGATAAGTCTTTGGTAATTACCGTATTAGCTAATCCCCTATCAAGTTCACGCATCATTTCCTGAAAACCCGGTCGGTCAAAGTTACCGCCCGAATAGCCGTCATCAACAAATTCGCGAACAAGATTAATGCCATTTTGCTCGCAGTATTTGGTTACGATCATACGTTGGTTTGTAATACTTGAAGATTCACTTTTTTGTGCTTCTTCTCGGGATAACCTAAAATAAGCAAAAGCAATTTTATTTTGTTCGACTCTCATAGTCCCTCCTTCGACTGAATCGAACCACTAAAATTATTATACATCATTGTGCCGCCGCTTTCAAGTGACGGTGCATTATTTTTCATATCTTTTACTCGCTGTTCAATAAGCATAGCAGCGGTTTTATTTTCTGCAAAGACTCTGCTGATAATATATCTCGTATTCTCAATATCTCTATAATCCTTCACTCGAACTCCTCCTTTCTCTATCTTTTCCAATACAGTAAAAATTAAACATAAACATGACTCCTTTAATGTCTTTTCCGAAAACATTTGTATTTACAATATGAAGGAGTTCATTTTTTAGTTTCAAGAAAACATTAAGTATATTAAAATAGAGATAAAGGCAGGTGGTTAATTTGATTGTTTTTAACTTTGAAAGCAAAAAATAAAGAAAGGAAAAATATTATGAATAAAGTTATTTCAGAGAAAATTAAAACAAGTATTATTGAGCAGGTGGTTTTTGGAGATGATGTAAGAGATGTGGCGGAAAAATACCACGTTTCGAGAGCAAGCATCTATCGGTGGATGAAAGCATATGAATACCGTAAAAAATACAATACGGATAATCTGTTAACGTTCACCCAAATGAAAAGGAATATGGATCGTGCAAACCAAAAACTGCATATTTTAAGTAGTGCCCCGTGCGGTACGAATTCGCCACTACTCCCCCGCTACAAATACATAGAAAAGATTGAAGACATATATGGTCTTAATCTTTGCTGCGAAGCGATGAATGTTAATAAGAGTTCGTATCTCAACTATAAGCTACGTGGTAAGCGTGGCGACACGGTATATGCCCGACGGCAAGAAGAAGCCAAGCCATTAATTGAAGAAATCTTTTACGAAAGCAACCGCACCTACGGTGTAAACCGAATTTATTCTGTATTAAAAAGCAGAGGTTATGATTATGGTATAAAATTAATAAGGAAAGCTATGAGGGAAAATGATATGTTTGTTATAGGAACTAATGCTAAAAAGAGATATTTACAGGCGCTTGAAAGAAAAGAAAACATTCTACAACGAGAATTCGATGTTTCAAGACCTAATGAGGTTTGGGTTAGCGATGTTACAGAGCTAAAATTCAGACAGAAAAAAATTTATCTGTGCATAGTATTAGATTTGTACGCAAGAAAGGTGATAGCTTTTAGGTTTTCAAGAAAAAACAGCACCCAGCTTACAAAAAGTACGCTAAGTGCTGCATATAAATCAAGGAAGCCTACCGATTTATTATTTCATTCCGACCAAGGAGCAAATTATACTTCAAGGACATTCAGAACATATCTGAAGGAATTAGGCATTAAATCTTCGTTTTCAGGTCCCGGTGAACCGCACGATAATGCCGTAATGGAATCGTTTAACAAAACACTAAAAAACGAGGAATATTATGTGAAATCTTATCGTTCAGAAAGAGACTTGAAAGACTCAATAAAGGAGTATATAAAGTTCTATAATAGTTATAGAATTCATTCGTACAATCACAATAAAACACCCGACCAAAAAGAAGAGCTTTTCTTCTCTCAAAATTAAACCAAATAATGTTACTGTCAGGTTCGAATTGCGGAACTTTTTAAGCGAAATTGACACAAAAATTTATGCGTTTTGTCAATTTTGTTTCAATATTCGCAAAACAAAAAACAGCAAGTTTTCCTTGCTGTTGCCTGCTGTAACGGCATATGTAATGTTCATTAATGAGACACATCGGTCAATTTTTGGTGTACATTCCATGTGGCGCTACTTCCCAGATTCGAACCAGTGACTTGAAATTTGAAGCAATAAAAACTCCTTAAAGCCGCATAATAAAAGGGTTTTAAGGAATTTTTAAATATCTGAATTTTTTTGAAAATCTTAATTTTCTATATGATTTTTACTCTGTTTTGACATTTAACAGAAAATCGCTGCTGTGCCTTATGACACAAATCACATAACTCGTCTATATTGTCAGTTACACTATCAAGTAAAGCATAATAATCTTCGCTCATTTCGTGTTCAATGACAAATGGTTTTATATTGTTTTTAAGGCACTCTTTAAAGACCAACAATCTGCCAATTCGCCCATCTTCTAAAATTAAAGGACTTTCCTTTTCAAACTTGCTATGGAAAATCAAAATATCTTTCAAATTATGTTTTTCAAGAGCATTATATTCATCCAGAAATAACTTGGCACTGTCAGAAAAGGTTTTGTACGATTCCGACATATACCAATCTTCTCTCGATAGCTTAGTTCCGTTTTTAAGTGTTAAAAGCAACTGCCTTATAAAATTCTCGGTCAACTGATACTTTGCATTTTTAATGCACATATCAACACACTTAAAATGATTTGCAGTTTCAACAATATCATCAACACTATAACTGTTTGAATTTACAGTATTTAATTCAAACATATGGACTACATCGTTATATAGGAGTTTATT
>JAZNJD010000014.1:0-5000 GCA_045577835.1 Acutalibacteraceae bacterium
AAACAACAGTAATTGCAACTATAATAACACCGATTAAATGTATATTGGGCAGAAATTCCATCAGCCATTTTGACATATACATCAAAGCGCCCAGCATTGCAAAAATTACTGTTTCCTTAACGTTTATCTTCAACCTTTTTCCACTCTTCAGGGACTTTTCCTTTCTTTATATCCTCGGTTTTGTCGTGGTGATTGTGCTGACGCGGTGCTTCCACAAAACTTGCATCCACTATTGTTCCGGTATGAGTGATAAGCTTTGCCTTTTCAAGCTCTTTGTTGAAAAGTTTAAACATTTCATAAATCACTTCTGCTTTAGTCAACGTATCCCTGAAAAGCCATATGGTTTTAGCATCCGGAACCCTATCCTCAAGAGTGAGGTCAAGAAATCTCATAAAACTCATCCTGTCATTTATCTGATATTTGGTTTGTTCGTCACTTAAATTATACACTCTTTGAAGAACTAAAATTTCATAGAGCATAACATAGTCATACGGTGGTCTTCCGCCAAGTCCTCTGTGTTCTTTTTTAACACCTTGTTTAATATCGGACGGAATATTTCCCAATCTATTGCTTAGTTTAATACCTTTAATGAATCCCCGAGTTTGCTCAATTTCATTAATCTTATTTCTTCATCAAACAGGCTCATTTCTCTTTCCTCCACCCTTTTTTCTATTCTTATTTTACCACTTTTTCTTCTCTTTGAATATAGGGTTTTTAGAGATTACCTATAATTTATTTTTTGTTATCAACATGATTTTGTTGACTAATAATACTTAAAATGATATATTATTTTCATACAGATTTGGGAGGCCTGATTATGAAATTCGGTATTTACTATGCTTATTGGGAAAAAGAATGGGGCGGCGACTGTGTGCCCTACATCAAAAAATGTTCAAAGCTGGGTTTTGATGTTTTGGAAGTGCCTTGCGGCGATTTTCATGAGAAAGATGATTCCTATTTCAAAGAACTGAAAAACATCGCAGAGGCTCACGGAATGCTCCTTTCAGGCGGTTACGGTCCGCGACCTGAGCATAATTTAGCATCCCCCGACAACACACTTGTGGAAAATGCATTTAAATTCTACAGCGACGTTTTCAGAAAAATGGAAATGGCAGGAATTGACAGAATCGGCGGTGCTCTTTATTCATACTGGCCTGTTGATTTTGCATCAGGCTTTGATAAAAAAGCCGACACAGAACGCAGTATTAAAAATATGCGTATACTTGCCGATATGGCGGCAGACCACGGAGTTACACTCTGCATGGAATCACTTAACCGTTTTGAGGGTTACATGATTAACGAAGCTTACGAAGATGTTGACTACGTTAAAGCAGTTGACAAACCTAACGTAAAATCAATGCTCGACACTTTCCATATGAATATTGAAGAAGATTCAATTATTGATGCTATCCGCCTCACAAAAGGCACTCTCGGCAACTTCCACGTAGGCGAAGCAAACAGACGTTGCCCGAACCCCAACGGCAGAATGGACTGGAAAGCAATCGGCAATGCTCTCAAGGAAATCGGCTATGACGGCTACGTTATTATGGAGCCTTTCGTCCGTATGGGCGGCAAAGTCGGTCAGGACGTTTCTATATGGAGAGACTTATCAAAAGGCGCTTCAATCGAACAGCTTGATAAAGATGCAGCAGATTCAGTTGCATATCTGAAAAAAGTATTCGCAGACTAAATACAATTAATAACCAAAAAGACGGATTCAATCGAATCCGTCTTTTTTATTTAACTTAATACCAAATCCAACCAAAGAGGAATATTACAATAAGCCACTGCCACCAAGTGTAAGAAACCGTAACTGTGCATATATCTTCAACTACATTGCCGTATTCATCTGTGACTGTAACTGTAATCTCAGCCTCACCTGTGCCTGTTGCAGTTACATTACCATCTTTGTCAACAGTTGCAACAGAAACGTCAGATGATTCATATACAATTACACACTTGGCATCTTTATCAGCATCAATCTTGATAAAATTTTCAAGCAACTGTGTAGTTTTATAGTTCATAGGAAAATCATCTACCGAAACGTCTTTTACCTTATTACATTCTTCAACTGTCACGTCAAACGATGTTGTTTCACCACCATAAGTTACAGTAACTTTCTGTGTTCCCGCTGTATTAAGAGTTGTGGTTGTGCAGTCAAAACCGCTGTTTATAGTTTTAGTTGTACCATCACTATATTTAAGTTTGATTTTCAATCCAGTTATGTCTAATTTATCTCCAACCACATAAATGGTTTTATCCGGTGATTGTGAAACAGATATTTCAGAAAGAGTTTTTTCAGGATTGAACATGTTTGATTTATCTATTTCTGTGGTTGGTGTTTGGGTTACACCTGATTCGGAAACCAAATTATATTCGTCGGCATCAGCTGAAAGTTCCTTAGGAATTTCAGCATAGTAACTTTTTTTGTTAGTAAGTGCAACATCGTTGTAACCAACTACTTCCACCAAATCTAACTTATCAAAGCATTTAACGCCATAATCCATTGTACCATTGTTTGTAGCCGTTACTTTGATATCATATTTTTCTGTAGTTGGCAAAACTATAATTTTTTCGTCACCATCAACAAATGCGGTTATTTCCGATTCACAAAATGTTATCTTATTGTTTACGATTGATAAAACAAGGCTTCCTTTACTGTCATAGACATACACGTCTGTCGGGCATTTAACAGTAGCCATTTTAGATGATGAATTGTTTTCTTTGTGGCAACTGTATTTTTTCCATTCACTTTCAAGATAAACAACCGTCTGGATAGCTGCATCACAAGCAGATATATCTTCATTCAGCTGTGCTTTCCTGATAAGTTTAAACAAGTTGCTCTTAATTACACTCGTGTGAATAGCATAGTTAAATTTATACTCCTGTTTGAATGCAGAAATAAACGTTGCCATTGTTTTATAGCAATACGCTTCTAGCGATTGCAAAAGTCCCCATGTCGAATCAAAAACCTTTGCATTATTGAGTGTTTTGTTTGAAGAAAGAGCTGTTGCATTACTTTTCACAATAGTCACAAGTTCTTTTTCAAGCAAAGCAGCTGCATTCATAAGTTCATGTGTTTCAGTTTGTTTTCCGAGACCTGATGCATAATCAAGGCACAAATAAGTCAAATTATATGTAGCAGATAAAGCATTAAAAGCAATACCTGTTGCAGAATAAATCGCATAATATGCCATTTCTTGAACGATGCCGTTTACAAGATATTTGTATGCTACCGTTCCTGCTGTGTCTGCAAAACCATTCTCCATCAAAAATTTATTTACTGCGGCAAATGCAGTGTCACACGTAATTGCTGACCAATACGGATCAAGAGCATCATCAAGTAAATCACCGGCGTTTGTAGGCAATTTGTTGTCCGCAATAACTTGTAAAGCTCCTAAAACTTCCTCATCAGTTTCAAACAAAGCCTTCGCAAGCAGATACTTCTGATATGCATCAAACAATCGATAAACAACATCCCCCGATGTTCCTATATAATCAATTATTGTTCCTGTATTTTTTAAACCTCCAAAAATTTTAGATAATTTGGAAGTGTCAAGTTTTTTGATAACGTTTTGCAAACCACTGTATAATCCGGGATTGTAATCAGCCAGATCAAAGTTATCACTTGTAATAAAAACTCCGTCAACCCACTTTGTCTGTATGCTTTTAAGATAATCTTTAAACGTTTTATCAAGCTCATCGTCCCAGGCTTCCGAGGTCTTGAAAACATCGAGGAAATCATTATACATACCGGGAGCAGTCATAAAGCCTTTAATAGCGTTTTCTACTGTTTTTGACTTAACCTCTTTTTGTGACATATCTCTGAAAACATCCACAAGAATTATATCATAAGGATTTTCTGTTTCCAATAAACCGGGAAGATCCAATGCCATAACCTTACCAACATCACCTATAACATCCCATGCAGCATAGCGTGTGAAGTTTCTTGATCCTTCTTCATATTGCCAGATCTGGTTATAAAAACTTGCATTGGTTACAAGGTTATTGTAATTGTTTGAATTAACAAAACTAACGTGTTCATTAATATACTGCTGATCTTCAGGTGTAATTTCAACTGTATTAGAAGATACAGTCACAGTTATGCTTTCACTTACACCTTCGGGAGATCTTACAGTTATAGTTGCGGTACCTCTTGCTTTGAAATTAAGCTGAACAGTTGCTCTGTGTTCATTTTCATCACAGATATAGTCTCCTGAATCGTGGCTGATTGTGCCCACTGATACAACATTAGCATTGCTTGATGTTACAGTCAGAGAGGAAGTTCCGTAATCTTCTGATGTGTATACAATAAGACCTGTTACGCTATCCCCTGCATATCCGTTGATACTTTCACCAAAAGAAAAACGATCGGCACCAAATTGGAGTTCAGCATCGACTGTATCATCATCACCACCTGTGTCTGACGGCACATAATTATAATGGATTGTTGTTTTTGTTGAAAACGCACCAAGTTTTGAAATTTTGCTCCATTCTGCCTCTGTGCCCGTATAATACACATCTGTAAGACTGGCGCAATCATAAAACGCATTTTGTTCTATACTTGTCACACTGTTCGGAATTGTGATTGAAGTAAGGCTTCGGCAATAAGAAAACGTCTGATTTTCTATACTTGTAACACTATTAGGAATTGTCACTGATGTAAGGTTGTGACAAGACATAAACGCCATACTAACTATTCTTGTAACACTATCAGGAATTGTAATTGATGTGAGGCTATCGCAATTCAAAAATGCATGTTGTCCTATACTTGTTATGCCTTTTTGAATATTTACCGTCTTAATAGATGAACGATAAGGATACCATGGTGCACCACCATATGCGGGATAATAATAATTCCCCATCGCACCTGTACCGGTAATATTAAGTACACCTGTTGATGGATCAAGTGACCATTTGACATTAGTACCACAAGTACCGTTGTAGAATGCCGCCTCTGCTTCTACGCCAAAAATTTTACTGAAGTCAAGCCAGTCGGG
>JAZNJD010000015.1:0-11406 GCA_045577835.1 Acutalibacteraceae bacterium
TTTGAAAAACCTCCTGTATTTTGGTAATGCGGTCGCCAAACCACTACCATTATACTGGAGGTCTTTCTCTTTTTGTAGTCTTTTTGGGCTTGGCTACGCCTCGCCCTTTTATTGTAGCTTCGCTCGCTTTTCTTCCCCTGGCAGAACCAGGGGTTTATTTCCACACCTTAAGCAAAAACAGGGACTTTAAAAAGTCCCTGTTTTTTATTAAGAATACTTTTCAATATGATTTTTTAATGCTTCGAAGGATTTATCACTAATAACGTGCTCTATTTGGCAGGCATCCTCGGCGGCAGTTTGCTCGTCAACACCGAGCATTACTAGAACCTTACTTAAAACCGTATGGCGCTCATAAATTTTCTGTGCCAATAAAAGACCTTCGGCGGTTAGAGTAATATATCCGTTATCGTTTATAACTATATAGCCATCTTCTTTCAAACGGCCTACCGCACGGCTAACGCTTGGTTTTGAAAAATTCATATGTTCAGCTATATCTATAGAACGCACCTCATTCTTTTGAGATAAGAGCATATAAATTGTTTCGAGATACATCTCACCCGAAGGCTTGAGTGACATAAATTTTCCCTCCAAAAATTTCTCTTTTTATTAGAATAACACAAAAGACTGTAAAAAGCAAATTTTTTAAAAAATTCTTGACAAATTAAGGAAAATGAAATATAATACTTTAAGGTTAGCGGTGGCTAACTATATTTTAGCGTTAGCAGTTAGCGTTGGCTAACCATAATATAATACGGTGGTAATATCTATGAATTTAAGAGAAGCACAAGAAGGAAAAGAATATATTATAAGCCAGATAAATACCGACGATGAAGAGTTAAACGCTTTTCTGTTTTCTCTTGGTTGCTATAGCGGTGAAGCCATCACTGTAATTGCACACCGAAAGGGTGGCTTAACCGTTTCTATTAAGGATGCACGCTATAATATAGACACTCAGTTGGCTGAGGCTATCATTGTTTAATAAAAAATAGTCTTCGGATTATTTTTTTAACCTTCGAGTTAGCTATGGCTAACTGATATTTCTGACTTTATCCGCAAGGATTTAGATAAATTTTGAGAAAAAAGGAGAATCACCGATGAGAATTGCTTTAACAGGTAATCCAAACTCAGGTAAGACCACAATGTATAACGCTCTTACAGGCTCTAACGAAAAGGTTGGCAACTGGGCGGGTGTTACTGTTGACAAGAAAGAAAGACCTATTAAAAAGGCGTATGCCGAAAGCGCACAGCTAATAGCCGTTGACCTTCCCGGTGCATACTCGATGTCGCCATTTACAAGTGAGGAAAGCATCACAAGCTCTTATGTTAGAAATGAAAATCCCGATGTTATAATCAATATCGTGGATGCTACCAATTTAAGCCGTAGCCTTTTCTTCACCACTCAGCTTTTAGAGCTTAATATTCCTGTCGTTGTAGCGCTTAACAAGAGCGACATAAACCAAAAGAAAGACACTAAAATAGATATAGAGGCGCTCTCTAAAAAGCTTGGTTGCCCTGTTATAAACACCGTTTCCACTTCGGCAGATGGTTTAAAAGCGGTTGTTGAAGCTGCTGTTGCACAGGCAAACAAAGTGCAGACCGCACCTTACATACAAAGCGATATAGATTTGAGTGATAAAGCTCAGGTTGAAGCTGCCGACCGCAAGCGTTTTGAATTCGTAAATAAAATTGTAAAAGAGGTTGAAACCCGTAAGGTTTTAACCAAGGATAAGAACTTCGGTGATAAAATTGATGCTGTGCTAACTAATAAATGGCTAGGACTTCCGATTTTTGCTGTGGTTATGTTTCTTGTATTCTACGTTTCCCAAAGCACGCTAGGTACTTGGATTGCAGAGGGTGTAGAGGTAGGCGGTACCTTTATTCCTGGTCTTGTGCCGCTGCTTGAAACCTTCCAAGGCTTTATTGGTGACCTGCTTAAAAATGCTAATCCGTTGATTTCCGCTATTCTTGTTGACGGTGTTATAGGCGGTGTGGTTGCCGTTGTAGGCTTTTTACCATTAGTTATGGTAATGTATTTCCTTATAGCTTTGCTTGAGGATTGCGGATATATGTCACGTGCCGCTGTTGTGCTAGACCCTATTTTCAAAAAGGTGGGTCTCTCAGGCAAATCGGTTATTCCATTTGTTATAACCGTTGGCTGTGCGGTCCCCGGTATTATGGCTAGCCGAACAATTCGTAACGAGCGCGAGCGCAGAGCAACCGCAATGCTTGCTCCCTTTATGCCTTGCGGTGCAAAGATTCCCGTTATTGCTCTCTTTGCCGGCGCCTTTTTTGAGGATGCTTGGTGGGTTAGCGCACTTATGTATTTTGCAGGTATTGCGCTTATCTTCTTGGGAGCACTTCTTGTTAATGCAATTACAGGATATAAAGCAAGAAAATCCTTCTTTATTATAGAGCTTCCTGAATATAAAGCTCCTTCCCTCCTCGGCGCATTCAAGTCCATGTGCTCTCGTGGTTGGGCTTATATTGTAAAAGCTGCTACCATAATATTGCTCTGCAATATGGCAGTTCAGCTTATGCAGACATTTAATTGGAGCTTTACAGTAGCCGATAGTGCCGACTCCTCTATCCTCGCTTCTATCGCATCGCCATTTGCATATCTGCTTCTCCCTATTGTTGGCGTTCTTTCTTGGCAGTTGGCTGCTGCAGCAATCACAGGCTTTATCGCAAAAGAAAATGTTGTTGGTACCCTTGCAGTTTGCTTTATAGGTCTTGAAAATCTAATTGATACCGAAGAACTAGCACTTTTAGAGGGTGCAGGCAGCGAGGTTGCAGGCATTATGGCTATCAGCAAGGTTGCCGCACTTAGCTACTTAATGTTCAACCTCTATACACCTCCCTGCTTTGCGGCTATTGGTGCTATGAATGCCGAAATGAAGAGCGCAAAATGGCTTTGGGGCGGTATAGGTCTACAGCTCGCAGTTGGCTATACTGTAGCATACCTAGTTTACACTATCGGCACTCTTATTGTGGGCGGTCCTCTTAATATAGGTGCCGCAATCGGCGGTCTTATTGCTGTGATTATAATGATTGCTGTTGTAGTATTGCTTATTATAAACACTAACAAGAGAATGAAAAAAGAGTATGCTCTAAAACAATAAAAACTAATATTTAGCAGTTAGGATTTTTAATATGGAAAATATCATTGTGATTTTAATACTTGTTGCTATTGCGGTAGGAATAATATGGTATCTTGTTCGCGCTAAAAAACGAGGCGAAAAGTGTATCGGTTGTCCCTATGCCAAGCAATGTAGCAGTAAATGTAATTGTGATTCTTCTAAATAACATACTTTTTCTAAAAAACAGACGGGTGTCAGCTAACACCCGTCTGTTTTCATATTTATTATTTAAAATGCTTCAACACCGAAATAGGTTAAAACCGCTAATATTATTCCCGCAGTTACCACGCCTAAAAATATAGATGGTACAGCTTTTTTGAGTCTCATATCAAGCATAGCGGCAATTAACGCACCCGTCCAAGCACCTGTGCCAGGAAGCGGAATTGCTACAAACATAAACAATCCCCAAAAGGCATATTTTTGGACTGTATCCGCCTTTGATAGCGCCCTATTTTCAAGCTTTGTTATAATACCGTCAAGCTTTGGTATCTTCTTTCTTAAAAAGGCGAAAATCTTCTTTATAAAAAGAATGATAAAAGGAACAGGAAGCATATTACCTATAATTGCTACTGCAATTATAACAAGAAGACCTAAAAAACCATCCTGCTGTCTATATCCTATAGGTATAGCACCTCTCAGTTCTATTATAGGAACCATCGACACCAAAAAGGTAAGAATTAGTCTACCTAAAAAGCTTTTCCATAAAAAACCAAACATATAATCCCCCTAAATATTAGAAGCGGGTCCAAAAATTTGCTGCACATAGGTAGTGTAATCAATACCCTTGCTATATGGAATATAAACCATAAGATAAAGCAACACCACTGCTATAAGGCTCAAAACAATAACTAGTAAAATTACCGAAAGTTTTAATTTTGGTATTGATAAAAAGCTACCGCCGTCATCATCGTCTATATCATAGTCATAATCATACTCTTCCTTAGAAATAAACAGACTATCTTTTTCAGAGGGCACATAGTTTTTAGCATAGTCAGATATCTTTTTAGGAGAAACTTGCTGAGGGTCGATATACATCTCTATCTCAGAAAAAGGCTCAGACGCACTCTCTTCTTGAGGTTCTTCTTTAGTTTCATCTTCGCTTTCCTCAATAACAAAGGAAACGTTTTCATCCTCGGTCACTTCTTGTTGCGCTTCGGTATGGTTTTCTTGCAACTCTTCTTCTGTGCTTTCTGATAGCGAGGAAATATCTTCATATTCTGTAATTTCTATGTTTTCTTCGCTCACTTCATCGGTGACTTCCTCAGATACCTCTTCTGCGATTTCTTCTAAAGTCTCCTCAGCCTCATCAAGCTGTGTTTCCTGCTCTGTTACCTCTTCGGTTTCTTGGTTACTTTGTGCACCGGTAAGAGCATCCTCAGGTAGAAGACTGAGTTCATAGATATACTGATGAACAAGGTTGTTCATTATTGATTTTCTAATACCCTTGCTTTCGCTTAAAACTATAATAGCCTGTGGACCGCTTTCAATTATACAGCCGCCAAAAAAGCCTTCGGGTGTTACAAGCGGTGTAGCGCCCTCAATAACACTTATCTCGTCATCATAGTTTATGCCGTAATCTGCGTTATTTATAACCTCGGTCTGCTTACCGATAGCGGTAGAAACGGTCTTTATAAGTCCGTTATCATCAAAGAGCGGACCGCATATAATTATTACCTTGCTTCTTGAAACTGCCTTTGCAAGAGCCTTAACAAGACCTTGTTTATCCTGTGTTTTTTCGTTTAAAAGACGCATATGACAGCAACCGCAAAGGTTGAATTCCATTTCAAAATCTGAGGGAGACAGATAATATATTACATCTACCCTAATATTTTGCTGCATCAAACTTCCTCCTTAGAAGATAATACTATATTATTCTATAAATGTATATTGTATGCCATTTATTGCTCTCTCAATCAGAGCATCGATATCAAGCTTTTCCTCCGCCTTTTCGCACTGACCCTTTTTAGGTCTTGTATGCGGATGCTTTGGCGTGAACACCGTGCAACAATCCTCAAAAGGCAAAATAGAGGTTTCAAAAGCATCTATCTTTTTAGAAATTAAAACTATTTCCTCTTTATCCATACCAATTAGCGGGCGCATTACAGGCATATCGCAGACCTCGTCGGTCACAGCAAGTGCGGGCAGGGTCTGGCTTGCCACCTGACCTAAGCTCTCACCTGTGATTAATGCCATACATTCATCACGCCTTGCTACTATACAGGAAATTCGCATCATCATTCTTCGCATAATGAGTGTAAAGAAATCCTCAGGACAGTTTTTACCTATCTCTTCCTGTATTTCGGTGAACGGTACTATCGCTAGCTTTATTGTACCGCTATATCTTGCTACCTTTGAAAGCAAGGTTTTAACCTTTTGTTCAGCTCTAGGGCTTGTATAAGGCGGACTTGCAAAGTGGATAGCGTTAAGCACTACACCTCTTTTTGCCATAGTCCAAGCCGCAACAGGACTGTCAATACCGCCGGAAATGAGTATTGCCGCTCTGCCTGCCGTACCAATAGGAAGACCGCCTGCCCCCTTTATCTGACCTGCTCGGACATAGGCACCGAAATCCCTCACCTCTGCAGTAACCACCACATCGGGATTATGCACATCAACGTGTAAGTGCGGATATTTTGCTAGTATCGCACCGCCAAGCTCTCTGCAAATCTCGGGCGACTTATACGGGAAATTTTTATCGGCACGCTTTGCCTCCACCTTAAAGCTTTTAACATTTTTTAGTGTTTCCTTTAAATATTCAGGCGCCTTAGATAGTATATCCTCTAAGCTTTTTTCACAAACAACAGCACGACTAAATGCCGCAATACCGAATATAAGGGATACTCGCTCTAATGCCTCTTCAAAATCAAAGCTTTCATCCTGAGGCTCTATATATATTGTAGACTGTGCCTTGCGGATTTTAAATTCACCTAAAGGCTTTAGTCTTCTTTTTATACTGCTTATCATCTTATCCTCAAAGGTGCTACGGTTTAGACCTTTTAGAGATAATTCGCCATCTTTTATAAGTATAATCTCTTTCATTAGTTTGCCTTTCTTAGTCTCTCTTTAGCCTTATTTAATGCGTTATAAAGCCTATCAATATCAGCCTTAGTATTAAATCTCGAAAAGCTGAGTCTTAAAGCAGAATCAACCCTTTTTCTTTCAAGACCCATTTCTCTTAAAACATAACTGCCCTGTCCCTTAGCGCAGGCACTGCCCGAAGAAACAAAAATACCCTCGTTCTCCAAAAAGTGAAGCAGCGTTTCTGAGCGATAGCCCAAAACCGAAATATTAAGTATAAAGGGAAGTGCACTATCAGGGGAATTTATTGCTATACCGTCAAGATTTAAAAGCTTTTCTCTAGCATAGCTGTTTAGAGCTTTCATACTCTCTAAACCCTTTTGCATATTAGGTAAAGCCTTTACTGCTGCACCAAAAGAGCATATCAGCGGAACACTCTCGGTGCCCGAACGCATACCCTTTTCCTGACCACCGCCTACGATATAAGGCTTAATGGTAACACCCTTTTTTATATAAAGAATTCCTATTCCCTTTGGACCGTGAATTTTATGTGCGCTAGCGGTGAATAAATCCACGCCTAGTTTTTTAAGGTCAATAGGCATTTTCCCGAAAGCCTGAACACCGTCACAATGAATAAGTGCCGGCGCATTCACCTGTTTTACCGCCGAAACGGCAGCCTCTACAGGCTGTATAGCGCCTGTTTCGTTATTTGTCATCATTATGCTAACTAATATAGTTTTATCGTTTATAGCATTGTTTATATCTTCAACCGAAACCTGACCGCTAGTATCAGGTTTTAGGTAAACCATCTCAAAGCCCTCTGCCTCTAAAAGCTTGATTGTCTCTAAAACCGACGGATGCTCGATAGAGGTTGTAACTATGCGGTTTCCCCTTTTAGCACGGCTTTTCACAGCGCCAAGTATAGCGGTGTTATTACCCTCTGTGCCGCTACCTGTGAAAACAAGCTCGTCCTCTCGGCATTTAAGGAGCGCCGCTATATTTTGCCTTGCCTCACTAACGGCATTTTCTGCCTCCATTCCAAGAATATGAAGGGATGAAGGGTTTCCCCAAAATTCTTTTAGCGCAATGTTTACTGCATCTATAGCTTCAACACAAGGCTTTGTGGTTGAACTGTTATCAAGATAAACTATATCGGTCAAAATATCAGCACTTCCTAATATCCATATACATAATTTATTGTATCATATTTACTTTAAATTGACAATAGCTAAATCTCTTTTTGGCAAATTTTTTGTATTAAATTTTATAACCTTTACTATTGCAGATTCTAAAGAATAATAGTATAATAGAGATAATAAAATTTCAAACTTGGGAGTTTATAAAGATGTTCAAAAAATTAGTTGCATTATTACTACTTTCCGTTATGTGTCTATCAGGTTGCTCTTCCGAGCCGCCTGTTATAACCGACGATTCTTCAAAGCCTGCCGTCTCCTCAAAGCCGGTAGAAAAACCCAAGGTAATAATTAATCCGCTTACAGGCGAACCGGGTTTTACTGAGGGCAAGGAAAACGACCGTCCTGTTGCGGTTATGATAAACAATATTTCCGTTGCACAAAAGGTGCAAACAGGTGTAAATGACGCCGATATAGTATACGAAACCGAGGTTGAGGGCGGTATCACTCGTCTTATGGCGGTATATCAGGACGTATCAAAGGTTTCGCAGATAGGCTCTGTGCGATCGGCGAGATATCCTTATGTTGATTTAGCTCTAGGCCACGATGCAATCTATGTTCATCACGGTCAGGACCCTACATACTGTGCACCGCACCTTAAGGATATAAACCATATATCTATCGATCAGGGAACACCCGGCGCTAAGCGTATTTCCAACGGCCTTTCCCGTGAACACACACTCTATCTCTTTGGTGCAGACCTTTGGGGTACTTTATCCTCTAAGTTCAGAAGTGAAAAAAGCGAAACTAAAAATTGGCAGAACTTTGCCGAGGATAAAAATACTATAGCACTTGCAGGCGGTGTGGCTAATAAGGTTACCGTTCCGTTTACAAGAGCATATCAAACCGAATTTACCTTTGATAGCGAAACTAAAACCTACGCTCGTTCGGTTAAAGGTGTTGTTAGAAAAGACTATAAAACAGGTGAGTCAACCAAAATAACAAATATTTTTATGCTTGACACATCTATCACCGACTATCCTGACGGTTACCACCGCAGAGTAGCACTACAGGGTGGCGACGGTTATTTTATAACAAACGGTACATACGAAAAAATCAAATGGTCAAAGGGTGCGGCTAAAAACGGCTTTACCTTTACCGATGAGGCAGGAAATGAAATTAGACTAAATCAGGGTAAATCTTGGGTTTGCATTGTTGATAAAGGAAGACCTGAACCTACATTTGAATAATTATCATTTAGGCTGACGAGAGTCGAACCCATTACGGTTTCGCTCGCCGTCTTTTACTGCCTTGCTTGCGCTTATTTTTGTAAGGCAACAGCCTTACTGCAAATTTCACGCTTCGCCTTTCAAAAAAGGCAGCTGAGAGAAACTCTTCGACCTGACGAATAAATAATTTTTTGAAAAGGCGCAGTCGAAGAACGCAGTAATACTATCGTATTACAAGTGATGAGACAAGAAAAGGCGAAAAATTATTATTTGTCAGGCGTGACGGGTTTGACTCTCGTCAGCCCAAGCATTTTAGGGGGATATTTATGATAGAACAAAGTATTAGAAAGCTTATATGTTACGGTCTTGAGAAAAATCTTTTTCCAAAGCGTGACGAAATATATGTAACCAACCGTATTTTAGAAGCTTTGCAGCTTGATAGCATTGAATGTGAGGAAACTTACACAGATGTAGACCTTGAAAGCACACTAAAAGAGCTTTTAGATTATGCTACAGATAAAGGAATTATTGAAGAAGGTATAACCGCACGTGATCTGTTTGATACAAAGCTTATGGGTCTTATGCTGCCTCCCCCCTCTTACATAACAGATAAATTCTATTCACTTTATAATGAGTCCCCAAAGGTAGCTACCGATTATTACTATAATTTAAGCTGTGACAGTGACTATATCCGCCGCTACCGTATAAAAAAGGATATGAAGTGGACGGCTGACACCGATTACGGTACCCTCGATATCACTATCAACCTTTCAAAGCCTGAAAAGGATCCTAAGGCTATTGCCGCCGCAAAGCTAGCGGCTCAGTCGGGCTATCCTAAATGCTTACTTTGTAAGGAATGTGAGGGTTATGCCGGCAGAATTAACTTCCCTGCAAGACAAAACCACCGAGTAATCCCTGTTACCATTAACGATAGCGATTGGTGCTTCCAGTATTCCCCTTATGTTTACTATAACGAGCATTGTATCGTATTTAATTCTAAGCATACACCAATGGCTATAAACAAGGCTACATTTATAAAACTCTTTGACTTCGTAAAGCAGTTCCCCCACTATTTTGTAGGCTCTAATGCCGATTTGCCGATAGTTGGCGGTTCTATTCTTAGTCATGACCATTTCCAAGGCGGTCACTACACCTTTGCTATGGCTAAAGCACCTGTAGAGACAGAGCTTTCATTTGAGGGCTTTGAGGATATAAATGCAGGTATCGTTAAATGGCCTATGTCGGTTATAAGACTATCCGCTACAAATACCGAGCGCATAATTGAGCTAGCCGATAAAATTTTAGCCGCTTGGCGTGCATACTCGGACGAAACTGTAGGTATCTTCGCAGAAACAGACGGTGAGCCTCACAACACAATCACACCGATAGCACGCAAAAACGGTGAGAATTTTGAGCTTGATTTAGTGCTTAGAAACAATATAACAACCGTCGAGCACCCACTAGGTGTTTTCCACCCACATTCAGAACTCCACCACATAAAAAAGGAAAATATCGGTCTTATAGAGGTTATGGGCTTAGCAGTTTTACCTGCAAGACTAAAGCAAGAGCTTAAAGACCTTGCAACCGCTATTCTTAATGGTGAAGATATTTCCGCAAATGAGGAACTCGCAAAGCATGCCGATTGGGTAAGTGAAATAAAAGAAAAATATTCTGATATAAATGAAAATAATGTAGATAATATTTTAAAGACCGAAACAGGTCTTGTATTCTCAAAGGTACTAGAACACGCAGGCGTATTTAAGCGCGATGCAGAAGGCACCGCCGCATTTATCCGTTTTGCTAAGAGTGTGAAATAATGATTACAAACTTTCTTAACGTGCTAACTCAGGTTTTAATACTGCTTATTATAATTGCCGTAGGTTTTATTCTGACAAAAAGAAAGCTTTTAAATGAACAGTCTGCAAAGGGCATAACAAACCTGGTGCTATATGTTGTGTCGCCCTGCGTAATAGTTGATTGCTTCGCAAAATATGAGTATTCAAAGGAAGCGCTCAAAAGCCTGATTACGGGATTTATAATAGTAGTATTACTGCACGTGATTTTCATAGTAATAAGCCTTGTATTTTTAAGGGATAAGGATATTTCCACCTCGCGCGTTATCCGATTTGGTGCAATTTTTTCAAACTGTGGATTTATGTCTTTGCCATTGCAACAGGCGATTTTAGGTGAAACAGGCCTTTTCCTCGGCGCTATATATGTTGCGGCGTTCAACCTTATTACATGGACCTTTGGTCTATGGCTTATGAGCGGTGACAAAAAACAGCTTAGTATTAAAAAGCTTATATTCAATCCGGGAATAATCGGTTTTGCAGTAGGTCTTATACTATTTTTGTTCTCGATTAAATTACCGAATATTGTTATGAAACCTATCGGATATTTTGCGGCGCTTAATACTCCGCTTCCAATGCTCTTAATCGGTTGCTATCTTGCTAATTCTAAGTTTTTAGATGCTATAAAAAATAAAAAATGTATGCTTACGGTAGCGTTTAAGCTTCTGATTATTCCAACTGCGGGACTTACCGCTATGTATCTTTGCGGTGTTAGAGGTGATATGCTGATAGCTATGACTATTGCATCCTCAGCCCCTGTAGCTACAATTACCACGATGTTTTCAGAAAAATTCAATTGCAATACAGGACTTTCGGCCTCAGCCGCCTCTATCAGTACAGTTTTATCCCTTATCACCATGCCGATAATTATTACAATCGCTCAAACAATAGCTTAAATAATCATAACCACCCGTCAAACGGGTGGTTTGCACAAGGGCTAAAAGCCCATAATGCCGACCCGCGTCTCAAGGCGCGGGCTTTCTCTTTGTTCAAGCCTTAGAGTCTTTGCCTCTTTGGCTACCCCTAAAGGGGTTAACTG
>JAZNJD010000016.1:0-36142 GCA_045577835.1 Acutalibacteraceae bacterium
ATACAATGCTTCGCATTGATTTATTACTGCCTTTATGCTATACTACACATAGGCGGTGATTATATAATGAGAAAACTACTAGATAAAATGTTTGAGAACAAAAAGTTATCTTTAATTATCCCGATGACAATTGCTTTACTGATCTATTTACTGTTTTTGTTCTTTGGAACAGCCGAAGACAAAATAGATATGATTATAATGACACCTTTTGCATCTGCGTTTTGGTTTTTTGGTGTATTTTTTATTCTTTTTATACAAGTTAAAAATTCATTTTGTCCAGAATGGTTTTTGAATGTATTAGAACTTTTTACAACCATAATATTAGGTATAAACGCAATAATCGATATGATATCTTTTGTGTTCGGTGGCTTTAAAAATTTTAATATTGGTTTATTTTTAGGGTTAGTTACATATAGTGCGGTTTCTTGGGCGCATAATAAAAGAACAAAACAATAAAATTTAATTTTTATGAAAATTAATTCGTTTAACTAAGAGTTTAAACCACCAATGTAAAACGTCCCCAAAGCCTTCGCTTATAAGGCTTTGGGGACGTTTTTGCATGAAGAAAGGAGGAGATAAATGCGAAAAGCTTAGCATTTAAAATTTTAAAATATATACGCAACCAAGTCGGTCAGCAACGCCGATAGCTAAGGTTTTGCCATCATCGCTTAAATCACAACAAACAGGCTCACAACTTGAAACGACACCAGGCATACTTCCGTCAGCAAAGCGAAGAATACCGAGTTCTTCAATTCCATTTTCTTTTGTATAACGGAAAACGAGTCCTAAGTCATCTTTGTCACCTGCAATACCGTAAACAACGCTTCCGTCTTTGCTTGAAGATAAATCTCTTATAAAACTATTGTTACCAACTCTGCCTAATCTGTAAATATTTTCACCGTTAATTATACCGAGAACGCCGTCTTTAGTGCCTACTAAAAGTTTTCCGTCCTCTAATTTTGCACTAGCGGTAACTATCGCCTTATAATGTCGACCTATAACATTAAGCTGAGGAATATGCTCGCCTTGTAAAAGGTGAGTTTTCTTTTTTAATAGCTTTTTTTCATTTTCGGTTATTTCAGAAATAGGCTTTACTATAGTTTTTTCGGCAGAAACATTAAAGAAATATTCTTCACTGTTTTCTCCGCAAGTACCGCAAGCACCATTATCTGTAACAAAAATAGATTTAACAGCAGAGCTTTCGGGTTTTATCTGTGTCCACAGCCTTGAGATAATTTTATCCTTACAGCTTACACAGAAAGGATTTTGGGCGCTGAATTGTCCCAAACCTTTCATATATTCGTCAAATTCGACGTATTGCTCTTCTTTAAGGTCGATGTATGTATCGGTTGAATAACCTGCATTTTCGTACATATGAGGTCTGAATTCAGAAAGATTTATCGAAAATACACCTGGCAAATCATTAGCGTGATTAGTATCGGCAATATATAGAATATCATCTATTATGAATGCCTCACTCGTTTGAGAAGAAATTCTACCTGTTTCTATACTGCCTAGTGTTCCCAAAAGTTCAGGCTTTTTACCTCTCATAAAATCCCATCTGCCGAGAGAAACTGTGTGCAAATCGGTAGGGTAGGCGGAAGCTACTGTATACCAAAGCACATTTTCTTTATCTAAGACAGGGGTAAATAGATTTGAAAAGGAGCGTTTGGAGTCAAATGGCAACTGTTCACTGCCAAAGGTGCCAATGTTTTTAAGTGTATCGGTCTTGGTATCAAACAGATAAACATAATCGTTATGAACAACTGTTAAAAGCATAACCTCGTTATCGACATTAACAGCGTAGTCCATACGCATATTTTTAAACGAATCCAATTTGTTAGGTCTTGGGTCAAACCTTACGCCTAGCTGTTCAATCTGTTCAGTTTCGGTATTAAGTCTTGCTAAATATCCCGAACGACCGGCAAAATAAATTTTATCGTCAGGTCCTATATGGACTAAAAATGTACCGAGTTCAACAGCTTGACCGTAGTCTTTAACCTTATGAGTATCAAGATTATACGAGTACAAATGTCCTTTTGTATAACCTAAAAAATAAAAAGTATTTCTCTTGTTAAGGTAGACTCCGCCGTAAATTGATTCATACGGAACGGGTATTCCGTGTGAAAACGCTTTTTTTGTTACAGGATTATATTCAATAATATGAGAACCTGTATATCCTTCCCAGGGGTTAGCGTAGTACGCTTCATGCATCCAATAGGGGTGCTCAGGAGATTTATCTGTTGTGTGACTACTCATTAAAATGTTGCCGTTTGGTAAAAAGCTTATAGATGTATGTAGTTTGCTTGGGCGTACTGTTCTGTCAGGACATAAAACAATATCTTCAAGGTTAAAAAGCAAATCAAAGCTGTCCTCTTCGGTGTTGTATTCATAAAGACGGGCAAAACTACTCTCTATTAATTCCGAACAAAGACTGAAATATATCTTTTTATCGGGAGATTTTTTAAAATCCCAAATAGCGTTATGAGTGCCTTCTCTGCCGAAAACCTTATGGTGAACACCGTTCTGTGCAATAAGCGGTAAAATGTTCATAAATTTAACCCCCGTTTAAATTAGTCTGCTCCATATTCAAAAACACATACATCATACGGAGCAATGCAGTCAATACTGCCCCAAAGAATACGAGCTTTATTTTTGTCAGCTGCTATCGGATTTTTGATTTCTTTATCCGAGTAATTTATTGCCACAAAAATATTATCGTGCTTTGTTAAGCATACGTTTTTATTGGTTGAATAAACATCCTTATCGGTGACTAAAAGTGAATAAATTTTATAATAGTCGTAATTTTCGGGTGCGTTTGATTGAGTGCTTATATAGCTTTCAAGCGGATAAGTAAGCAGGTAAATAGTGCCTTTACCGTAATTGTTTTTTAACAGACAGGGCAGACCGCTGCTATTTGTTGAAATTACTTCTGCACTTGTGGGTTCAAGCTCAATTTCAGCTTTTGTATCGATGGTGAATTCGGTATTGTTAAACACGAATTTTTCGGTTGCTAAGCGGTTATATTTGTTAAGCAATTCAGCGCCAAAAAACCTGTCGTACCCATTGATATAAGGGTCTTTTAGTGAAACATAAAGAGTAGCGCCGTTATGTACCTTTTCCATAAGCTCATCAAAGCGGAATGCTTCAAAAAACTCAAAATCACTAACACACGGCAGAATATAAAGATTTGATTCGGGAATAGGGCTATTAATATATGAAAAATTCATATTAAGTCCTGCTTGTTTTGCAAGAACATAACTGTTAAAAGACTCTCCCCAAGAATCAAAAGGCTGTTCTGTTTTTCCTACAAGTATATAACCGTCAACGTCTGCCTTTGGCAATTCATTAAATGGCAGTTTTTTCAAAAATTCGGAGAAATCTTTTATTGCCATGAGAGCAGGTTTTATTTGTCCGTCAGAGGTGATAAGACCTAATTCTCTTTCTAGAGGGTTCCATATATAAGGTGTTTTATTTAATTTATCAAAATCGTGATTGCACCACCACATATAGCCGTTAATTCCGTTAGCCCAAGCAGAAAAAGACGTAGCCTTGGCAAACTGTGCTGAAGTTTTGCTACCTGCTAAAACATTATAAATACTGCCAATTTCCTCTATAATACAGGGCTTGCCCGAAAGATTTGCATAAAATAGTGATTCACAGGTGCTGTGCATTATAGGTCTTATACCGTTGATACGGTCATAGTTGCAATATGGTGTAAAACAGGGATATGGATGTGTGGTGAGACCGTCACAAATTTCTCCTTGGTCACAAATTTTCCATATACCGTCAATTGAAAGACCGTGAAGACCTGAAATAACAGGTCTATTTAAGGAATCCGACACTTTTATAGCATCAGTTATACAGTTGCACCATAACCATACTTGGTCAGAATCTGTGAGCTTACCCATATTGTTACATTCGTTTCCTAAATCCCACGCAACAATAGTATCGCAATTCGAATAGTGATTTACGAAATATTTAACGAATCTGATTTCCCATTTGATAGCTTCGGGTGAGCTTAATACATTTAAGCCCTCTAAAGCGGGTGGGACGAAAAGCTGACTGCTCATCCAACCTGTGAGAATGCCTACTATTAACTTTAAATTATATTTTTCAGCAATAAGTATCAAACGGTCAAAACGTTGCATCATCACTTCGTCAATACCATTTTTACCCGCAGATGTTTCGGGTAAAATTCCGTCTTTAAAACCGTAGTGATAGCTTCCGTTTGGTCCGTAGAGCTTTGTTATCGGTTGAAAATCAGGCCAAAGAGGGAATATTCTTAAAACATTAATTCCGTTTTCTGAAAGAATTTTAAAATCCTTTTCTATTACTGTTTCATCCCATTCGCGCCACATATACATAGCTGATTTTGATGACCAATAATTACAACCTATACAATAATTATTCATATCACAGACCACCTAAAAGTGTTATTTACAATTTGATTATATTTACACTATGAGGTTAAGTCAATTATCATTTTTTATTTTATATTATCATTTTTGTTTGTTATGTATGATTTTGGTTATATTTTCTAAAAATTATTGTTATGTTGCAATAAAAAAAGCAAAAAATGATAAGCAAATGATTAAACCTGATATGGCATTTGTTTGCTAAAAAATATATAATGTATTTGGGCTAATGTTCGCATTTTGTTTTATACTTGAAATAGATGATTTTTGTTCTTAAGGAGGAATTCGATTGAAATCGGTTAAATTTAAAAAATACGCTTGTTTACTGTTAGCGGCTTTGTTGTTGACGGTGAATTTTGCAATATTACCTGTAAGCGCAGATGCCTTGCCGTCTACACAGAATATTATAAATGTAGATATTAATAATTATGATGTATCTAATATGAACGTAGAAGGCAAGCAGGGTTATATGGGTTGCACCGAAAGTGTTATTATAACCGGTAATACAGGAGAAATCAGTTGGCAATTTGATGTTTTACAAGAAGCAGATTATCAACTTGAAATAGATTATTTTCCTATTGAAAGCAAAAATTCTTCTATTGTTATAGGAATTAAAATAGACGGTGAATATATTGATAAGTCACTCGAAGAAGTGACCTTTAAGAAACTGTGGAAAAACGAATACGACGAAAAGAAATATGATAGCAATGGTAACGAGGTGCTACCAAAACAGATCCAAACTACTAGTCTTATCAGTGCTTATGCGAGAAAACTTACCAATACAGACAATTCGATTTACAATTTCAAATTATCAAGCGGTGTACATACAGTGACCTTTGTGGCAGTCAAGGATACACTTGCATTAGCAGGAATTAGGTTTTCTACACCTCGCAAATTGCCAGATTATAAAACATACCGCTCAAATGTTCCAAATACACCATGCGAAGAAAATTACAAGTATTATATTCAAGCGGAAGATACGGTTTATAAGAGTTCTTCAACTATGGTTCCTTTAAATGACCGTACATCTCCGCTTACAAGTCCTAATGACGCCTATAACATTTTATATAATTCGTTCGGTGGAGCATTTTCTTCAGGCGATTTTGCTACTTGGGATTTCAAAGTGCCAAAAGATGGTGTTTATGAAATTGCCATAAAATATAAGCAGTCTTCAAGT
Organism: Acutalibacteraceae bacterium; assembly: GCA_045577835.1. Lineage (GTDB taxonomy): Bacteria > Bacillota > Clostridia > Oscillospirales > Acutalibacteraceae > UBA737. Next base: position 5,596 of record JAZNJD010000016.1, read on the forward strand.
ACGACAATATTACCTACTAAGCGTATTTATATAGATGATGAAATTCTGTTTTCTGAAATGGAGAAAGTGGAATTTGATTATGATAAAGATTGGCAATGTGTTCGTATTTCGGTAGACGGTGAGGCGGCAGGTTTTTATCTTACCGAAGGTTCTCATACACTTAAAATTGAAAATACAATAGGTGAATTCAGTACATATATTGAAAAAATTGAAAATATTGTGCAGGAATTAAATGCATACTACAGAAAAATCATAATGATTACAGGCACATCGCCCGACTCATTGCGTGATTATCAGCTAGATGTAAAACTTCCAGACACTATAAAGGGCTTTGCTAGTGTTTCAAAAGAATTAACACAAATTATGGCAGAACTTGACCGTCGTAAAATCGGAAACGGTGAGATGGTAGAGCTTTCAACACTAAAAGACCAAATTGCTGATTTTATTGATGAACCCGAAAGTATTCCTGACAGATTGGAATCCTTTAAAACAAATATCGGCGCATTAAGTGATTGGTGTATAAAGATGAGTAGCCAATCGGTGATTTACGACTATTTTATAATTTGCGGCAATGCTGTTGAAAACGATCGCGCAAAAGCTAATTTCTTCGAAAAGCTTATAATGGAAATTAAGGCGCTAATAGCTTCATTTGCAAATGATTATAATAGCATAAGTGATTCTAGCGAAGCTGAGAAGAAGATTACGGTATGGATGTCAAGCGGTAGGGACCAAGCAAACATAATGAAAAGAATCGTTGATTCTGATTTTAAATTAAAATATGATGTTTCGGTTGATTTAAAATTGGTGCAAAACGCTACGATATTGAGTGCTCTTATTGCCGGCAAAGGTCCAGATGTAGCATTAGAACTTTTGGCTGCAAACCCTGTTGATTATGCCGTAAGAAACGCTCTTTATGATCTCAAAAAATTCGATGATTACGATGAGGTTGCAAAAAGATTCTATGAATCTGCTGTAATTCCGTTTAGCTTTAATGGTGGAGTGTATGCTCTACCTGAAAAGCAATCTTTCCCGATGTTGTTTTACCGTACAGATGTGCTTGAAGAGTTGGGTATTTCAATTCCTGAAACATGGGATGATGTAGCAGTTTGTCTTACCGAGCTTACAAACGCAAATATGGAATTTGGTGTTTCTTGTGCTGATGCAGATAACACCTTAGCCACTATGGCAATGTTTCTATATCAAAACGGCGGTTCTCTTTATGTTGATAACGATAAGCGCAGCGGTCTAACAACAAACGAAGCAATGTCTGCTTTTAAACAACTTACTGACCTTTATACGAGCTATAAATTGCCGTATGCATTTAACTCGCTCAACCGTTTTAGAAGTGGTGAAATGCCCATGGTTATTGCGGATTATTCGCTTTATAACCAATTATGTATCTCAGCGCCCGAAATAAACGGCTTGTGGGGAGTATCAATTGTACCGGGTACCGCTCATGCAGACGGTACTGTTGACCGTTCGGTAGCGGGAACTGTTACAGGTTGTGCTATTATAAGCACTTCAAAAGAAAAAGAAGCAGCGTGGGATTTCGTTAAATGGTGGACTTCTGCCACAACACAGGCTGACTATGGAATACAGATTGAAAGTCTTTTAGGTCAGGCGGCAAGATATCCTACCGCCAATATAGAAGCATTAGCTGCTCTTCCGTGGTCAGATAAGGAATTGGCTCAGCTCACACAGCAACAACAACATGTTAAGGCTGTGCCGCAGGTTCCGGGAAGTTATTTCACATCACGTCATATATATAATGCTTTCAGAAGAGTTTTGACCTATGGTGATGATCCAAGACAAACTCTTATTGACTACGTTTCATATATAGATGAAGAAATCGCTACTAAGCGTGATGAATTCGGTTTAGATTAAGGGGGATAAAAGTTGAAAAAGCCTGATTTTTTATACACATGGAAACAGATGAAAAAGAAAAAGGCGGGTTATGCTTTTGCCGCCCCCTTTATGACACTGTTTATTATTTTCACAGTAATCCCTGTTGTGATATCAATCTTTTACAGTTTTACATATTATAACGCTCTAGAGGCCCCCCGCTTTATAGGTCTTGATAATTATATGAGACTGTTTCTTAAAGATGATGTTTTCATAATAGCTATAAAAAACACACTTATATTTGCCGTTATAACAGGTCCTTTAAGTTATATTATGTGTTTGTTGTTTGCTTGGTTTATCAACGAACTCAATCACAGCTTAAGGGTACTCTTTACAATCATATTTTATGTGCCATCCATTTCAGGTCAGGCATTTACGGTGTTTTCTATAATTTTCAACAGTGACCGTTACGGACTGATAAACGGCTTCCTGATGGAGTGGGGATTTATAACGGAACCTATAGCGTGGTTTCAGGATACAAGGTATATGCTACCTATAATTATTGTAGTGTCACTGTGGATGTCTTTAGGTACTAGCTTCTTATCGTTTATAGCAGGTTTACAGGGTGTGGACCGTTCACTATATGAAGCTGCCGCTGTAGACGGAATTAAAACCCGTTGGCATGAGCTTTGGTATGTGACTTTACCTGCAATGAAGCCACAGCTTATGTTCGGTGCAGTTATGGCGATTACATCTTCTTTCGCTGTAAGCAGTATTTGTAATACACTTGCAGGTTTTCCGTCCACCGATTATGCGGCACATACCATTGTTACGCATCTTCAGGATTACGGTCAGATAAGATTTGAAATGGGCTATGCATGTGCTATAGCTACACTACTTTTCTTAATGATGATAGGTGCTAATAAGCTTGTAAACATATTACTAAGAAGGGTGGGGGAATAATATGAAATTTAAACTTCGTTCAACCACCCGAAGACGTATATCGGCTTCACTTGGAGGCGACATATTTGTATATGGCTTTTTAATTGTAATGGCGATATTTCTTATGTTTCCTCTGATGTACATAATAAGTAACTCGTTAAAGCCTTACAACGAGCTGTTTATGTTCCCACCTAAAATATTGGTGAGAAATCCTACATTTGATAACTATCTTGATTTATTTACTGTTATGTCTTCATCTTGGGTTCCTTTTTCAAGATATTTGCTTAATACGGCTATTATCACGGTTGTAGGTACAGCGGGAAATCTTATTTTAGGCTCTATGGCGGCATACGCTATTTCTAAAATACGCTTCCCAGGATACAATTTTTGCTTTAAGTTAATTGTGTTATCACTTATGTTTTCCTCACTCGTTACAGAAATTCCAAACTACCTTATAATTTCAAAGTTAGGTTGGATAGATACACACCTTGCAATTATTGTTCCTGCATTTGCTTCCTCTTTGGGAATTTACCTTATGAAGCAGTTTATAGACCAGATACCCGATACATTAATAGAAGCCGCAGAAATAGACGGTGCAACTTCTTTTAGGGTGTTTTATTCAATTATTTTGCCTTGTGTAAAACCTGCTTGGCTTACTGTAATAATACTTTCTGTACAGTCGCTTTGGAACAGTACAGGCGGTAAGTTTATTTTCAGTGAACAGCTAAAAACACTTCCTGTGGCTATGAATGATATTGCGGCAGGCGGTATTGCACGTTCTGGAGTTGCGGCAGCTACTTCGGTAGTTATGCTCAGTGTGCCGGTAATTACATTTATTTTGGCGCAAAGTCAGGTAGTAGAAACCATGGCTACCTCCGGTATGAAGGAGTAGTGCGGTTATGAAAAGAATAATTACTTTTTTACTTGTTTTAATACTGTTAATAGCATCAGCAGTTCCAATAAACGCTGCGAGTTATACCTCATACAACTATAATTCAAAGGGTGAAGCGGTTCAGATGCCGCATCCGTATACGCCTGTTAAAGAGATAAGCGGTGTAGATATAGGCGTTGGTGAATTTTCGCAACCTTCGGATATTTACCGTGATCACAAAGGAAACATTTACATTTGTGACAGCGGTAACAACCGCATAGTTGTTCTTAACAGCGATTATACCTTTAAAAAGGTTATAGATGAAATAACAGTTGGTTACTTCAAAGAAAAATTCAATAATCCTAGCGGTATATTTGTAGATCCTAATACTGACCTTTTATATGTTGCTGACACCGATAACGGAAGAGTCTTGGCTCTTGACGAGACACTCACAACCGTAATTCGTGTTGACAGGCCTTATCAAAAAGGTGTTGTAGATGACGATTTTGTTTTCGCACCTACAAAGGTAGCTGTTGATAACGGCGGAAGAATTTTTGTTGTTTCCAAAAACACATACGAAGGTCTAATGCAGTTTGACTCTAAAGGCGAGTTTTTAGGATTTGTAGGCGCCAATCAGGTTTCTATTTCTCCTATAGAATATTTCTGGAAAAAGCTTTCAACAAAGGCACAGGCATCAAAACTTCAACTTACACTGCCTACAGAATTTTCTAATCTTGAAATTGATTCGGATGGTTTTATATTCACTACAACCAGCATTATAAGTGAAGACGGCGCGGAAATTCTTATAAGGCGTCAAAACCCTTCGGGTGAGGATGTACTTAAAACCAGTGAGTTTTTACCCATTGCAGGTGATATTGATTATTCTACCGATATTGTAAGCTCTGCAAAATACGGACCTTCAAGCTTTGTAGATGTGGCTATAGGTGACTATGGTATATATAGTGCTCTTGATGCAAAGCGAGGAAGAATTTTCACCTATGATTTCGACGGAAATCTGCTTTATGTATTTGGCGGTGACAAAAACAACGGCAATAATTTAGGTTCATTTTTTACACCGGTTGCAATGATTAAAAACGGCGAAAATTTTGCTGTTCTTGATATGTTTAAGGGAACAGTTACGGTTTTTGAGCCTACTCAATACGGCAAGCTTGTTAATAAGGCGGTGGGCTGTAACTATAACGGCAAATACGATGAAGCAGCAGAAGTTTGGCAGGAAGTTATAAAGCTTAACTGTAACTATGAACAGGCATATACAGGTATTGGTATTTCACAGCTTCGTTCAAAGAATTATAAAGAAGCTATGGAAAATTTCAAATTGGGTGCTAACCGATATTATTATTCCAAAGCATTTAAGGAATACCGTCAGGTCTGGTTGGAGGAAAACTTTATCTGGGTTGTGTTGGTAATCGTTTTATCTCTAGCTCTTTTATGTGTAGGAATAGTACGCTCTGAAAAGAAAAGAGTTCTTAATAAACATAAAGTTATCAACAGCAGTTTAAAGTTTGCTTTTTACTCAGTAGCACATCCTTTTGACGGATTCTATGAAATGAAACGCAGAAAGATGGGAAATATAAAAATCTCGGCTGCAATACTTGGCCTTTTAGTTTTATGCTTTGTTATTATGCAGCAGATGACGGGCTTTATTGTTAATAACAACGATCTTTCAGAATTTAATATTTTTAACGAAATTGTTAAGGTTGTGGCACCGTTTGCACTTTTCTGTATTATTAACTGGTGCGTAACAACGCTTATGGACGGTGAAGGCAAGCTTTTAGACATTATAAATTGTGCGGCTACTTCTCTTATCCCTTTAACAATTTCAATTATACCGATTACTATTTTAAGTAATGTGTTGACTCAGGAAGAATCGGCATTTTATTATGTTATTTTTGCAATAGTTATTATCTATACTGCCTTTTTACTTATTATCGGAATAATGGAGACGCATCAGTACTCTTTCGCAAAGACTCTATTATCAATTTTGATAACAGTAATAGGTATGGTAATTTCAATATTCTTAATTTTACTCTTTGTTAATCTTATAAACACACTATTTGATTTTAGTGTAAAGATTTACAATGAGGTAGCATTACGCTAAAGGAGGTAAATTTATGAAATCACATATTAAATCATTAATTAGTATCCTCCTTGCAGTAATAATACTGTGTTCTACAGTATTAAGCAATTCTGTGGTTTTAGCAGTAAAAAATGATAATTCAAAAGATATTACAGCCATTGAAAATTATATACCTTCAGATGTAGAACACACTGCAGTTTCTTTAGGTTTTATACCGGTTATTTCAAACAAAAATTTTACGCTTTTTTATAAGCAAGAAACAGCAGAAATTGCAGTTTATAACCGAAATCAGAATGAAGTTATATACTCCAATCCACAGGATGTAAGTGATGAAATTACAGGTGTGTCGTATCACAGAATGAAATCACAGCTCTATGTAACATACTATGTGAACAACACACAGGCAAAATATTATTCATCATATTACGATAGTGTGAGCTACGGTCAGGCAAAAGCTAAAATAAAAGACGATTCTTTTATTGTAGAGTATACTTTTGGTAAAGAAAATTACTCTAAAGAAATGCTTCCTATAGCAATTCCAAAAGATAAGTTTGAAAAGAAAATTTTGCCCAAGCTTTCCGATGAAGATAAGGAAATCGTGGAAAATTCTTACAAGCATACTTCTATTAAAGATGCCAAAACCGAAGTTGCGCGTAAAAAGCTCATAGAGCGGTATAAAAATATAGAAGATACCGAGCTTTATGTGCTTGACAGATATATTCCTGATTATGATGTTCCGTCGGTTTACAAATCCCTTTTCAGTGTCTACACAAAAGAGGATTTTGTAGAAGATAACAGTGCAGCAGGCGGTACTACAAAGGTTACGGACACATCGATAATATTTACTCTTTCACTAATTTACAGTCTTACCAATGACGGACTTTCGGTTTCACTTGACTGTTCAAAGTTGAAGAAAACCGAAAGTGCAGATATAGACCAAATTGCTATTCTTGAGTTTTTTGGTAGCGGCGGAAAAAATGACAGCGGCTATTCTCTAATTCCTGATGGCAGCGGCGGTGTTATTAGTTTTAACTCTGATAAGCAGTGGGCTAGTGCATATTCGGCAAGAATTTACGGTAATGACGGTGCAATAAGTTATTTAAACGCTTCGACAGATAAACCTGTATTACAGCTTCCTATGTTTGCTATAGCTAAAAATAACGCTGGAATTCTTGCGGTGGCAGAGAACGGTGCTGAACTTTGCAGTATAGTTTCAGATATTGCAGACGGTGCAATTCCTTATAACAGAACCTCCTTTAGTGCAAATGTATATGCTTATGATAAAATGCACGTTTTAAATCCCGAATACGGCGGAGGAACTTCTGAGATATATGTAAGGGAAGAAACTCCGTATAATAAAAGAATAGATATAAACTATTATTTTTTACAAAACGGAAAGAATTCCTATGCAGATATAGCTGCCCGTTACCGTGATATTCTTATATCTGACGGTGTATTGGCAGAGAAGCTTACAGGTGAAATACCGTTTGTTTTCGAACTTGTAGGTGCGGTTGATGTTAAAAAGAAGTTTTTAGGAATACCGTATACAGGGTATGAAGTTTTAACCTCTTTTGAACAGGCTGAAGAGATTATTAATTCATTCTCAAAAAAGGGAATAGAGGATATAAAGGTGAAATATTCGGGCTGGTTTAACGGAGGAATCCGTCAGACCGATATTTCTAAAGTGAGTGTTTTGTCCTGTCTTGGCGGCAAAAAAGATTTAAACAGCTTGATGAAAAACAAAAAGGCAGATATTTACCCTGAAATAAATGTTTCACAGGTTACTAATAAGCTTTTTGATAATTTTTCTGTAAAAAACGATGCTGTCCGTCTTACTTATAACGAAACGGCTCTTATTTATCCTATCAGTTTATCTCGTAATACATTCGATTACGATGCAAAATACACGTATCTTTTAAGTCCATCAAAGTACTCTGAAAGAATTAAGAACTTTACAAAGAAATATACTCATAAAAATCTTGCTCTTTCAGATTTGGCTTCAACACTTAACAGCGATTTTTCACCCGCAAACTATACTAACAGAATAACCGCTAAAAAGAATGTTGAAGATTCTCTTAAACACCTTAGCAAGAAAGCAAGTATAATGGCATCTGCTCCCAACAAGTATGCCATTAGATTTACGGATATTATGGTCGATATGCCGTTAGGCACAATGGATGCCAACATATTTGATGCTGAAATTCCGTTTGTACAGATGGTCCTTTCAGGATATAAGGATATGGCGTGTGAGCCTATCAATATTTCCGACAATGAGGATGATTTACTCACGCTTATGGCATACAACACATTGCCCAATTATACTATGATGTATGCTAAATCATCGGTGCTTAAAGATACAGATTATGCTCATCTTTATTCTCTTAATTTTAAAGATTGGCAGAAAAAATCAATTAAACTTTACACTTCTTATATCAAAGATATGCAAAAGGTAAGAGGTTGCACCGTAACAGGATGGGAAATATTGGCAGAAGACGTTATAAAAATCACATATGATAACGGTGCGGTATTTGTTATCAATAAAAGCGAACAATCTTTTGCCATACAAGGAACAAATCTTGAAAACGGCAGTTATGCTTTTTTTGAGGAGGGATTATAGTGAAAAGAACAATAAAAAATTCTTATTATAACGGGAAAACCCTAACCCTTAAAGGAAGAAAGGCGCGAACAGGATTATTGTTTGTGGCTCCGTTAATTTTTGGATTTATATTTTTATTTGCAGTTCCGCTATTTAATTCCTTTATGTTCTCGGTCGGCAAAATACAACTAAGCCCAGAAGGATACAGTTTCAAATTTTTAGGATTTGATAATTATAAGTACATTTTCTTTGAGCATACAACATTTATAAGAAGCTTTCTTACGACTATAAAAGATGTTGTACTTGATACACCGCTTATATTGGTTTTCAGCTTTTTCATAGCTGTTTTGCTTAACCAGAAATTCAAAGGCAGAATGTGGGTAAGAGCACTCTTCTTTTTACCTGTTATCATAAGCTCGGGCGTAGTAATGAGACTTGATAATCAGGCTTATGTTGAATCTCATATTTTCCATTCCGGTTCAGAGACTGGTACGGTTATGAGCAATATGATGGGTGGAATAGGACTTTCTGATTACCTTATTAAATTGGGAATTTCAGAAGGGCTCGTTGATTACCTTAATACCGCTTCTGAAGGTATTTATTCTATAATCAATGCTTCGGGTGTGCAAATTTTGATTTTGCTTTCGGCACTTCAAACAATCCCAGAATCTCTTTACGAAGCTTCGAGTATAGAGGGTGCTACTGCCTGGGAAAACTTTTGGAAAATAACCTTTCCTATGCTATCACCGTTTATACTTGTAACCTGTGTTTATACGATTATAGACAGTTTTCTTATGGTAGGTTCAGATACCTACAATATGACAAGGCTGATCGAAAGTACTGTAAACGAAAAGCTTGATTTTGCTGTAGCTTCGGCAATGTCGTGGATTTATTTTGTTGCTGTAGGTCTGATTTTGGCATTAATATCCTTTATCATATCTCGTTATATATCTTATACGGAATAGAGGCGAAAATATGAAGAAGACAAATACATATACTTTAAAAAGAAAATCCCGTGAAGTTTTACTCTCGGTTTTAAGAATTGTATTTTTTGTTGGAATAGGCTTCTATATTCTGTATCCTATTTTCACAAAAGTTATGATGAGCTTTATGTCCGAAAAGGATTTATACGATGCAACAGTATCGCTTGTACCTAAAACCTGGACCACTGAAAATCTAAAACTTGTTTTTGAGGCTATGGAATTTCCTACGGCTTTCAAAAATTCTATCATACTTTCATTAATGGTTATGGTTTTACAGTTGGTTTCGGCTTTGCTTGTAGGCTATGGTTTTGGAAGATTCGACTTTCCGTTTAAAAATCTATTGTTCGTGTTAGGTATATTTATGTTAGTAGTACCGCCCTCAACAATGATTTTACCATTGTATCTTACCTATTCGAATTTTGATATTCTAGGCATCTTCGGTTTGATAACAGGGGAAAAACTTAATTTGCTTAATACGCATTTCCCGTTTGTTTTATCTTCATTTTTCTGTACGGGTACTAAAGGTATGATGTTCGTATTTATGTTCCGACAGTATTTTAGGAATATGCCCAAAGAAATCGAAGAAGCCGCATGTGTGGACGGTGCGGGTGAATTCCGTATATTTTTTCAGGTTATGGCACCGTCATCAAAACCGATTGCGGTGTGCGTAGCATTACTTTCTTTCGTTTGGCAATGGACCGATATTTTATATACAGGTTGGTATATGAGCGGTTATAAGCTGCTTTCGGTTAACCTTTATGCGTTAACGGAAAATGTTAAGGTGTTTATTGCACAAGGCGGTTCTGTTGTAATCGGTCCCGCATATCAGGCGCTTTTGAATGGAATAGGCACAATACTCGTCATATTACCGTTGCTTATTATGTACCTTTTCTTGCAAAAGGGCTTTATACAAAGTGTAGAACGCAGCGGTATAGTAGGATAAAAACGAGGAGATAATCTTATGAATAAATGTTGTTTAGCGGCTTATCATATGCACAGCAACAAGGACCCTGAAGGTTTTGAGCAGTTCCTTAAGCATCCTTACAAGACTGTCTTTTTGCTTGAAATGAAAAATAAGCCTGAAAAAGATGATAAAGTTTTTGATGACCTGAAAAGATGTAGAGAGCATCGCAAACACGCTTTTGTTATGTTTTGGAACCTTATATTTGAGGAAAAGGATGCACCATATCACCGACCGCTCAAACCTAATTGGAAAGAATTGTTGGACGAATTAAATGAACGGCTTTGTGAAATTGGTGGCGAATATTTTCTAGGTTACCATTTCGACGAACCGTTTTACTATATGACAGGTGACGAATATCTTGAACTGACAAAATATATGTCCAAATACGGAAAACGAATTTCCGCCGTTCATGCAAGTGTGCATATTCATATGGCTCTATGGCCTGTTAATGAATCGCATGATTTTCAATCGGTTGCATTTCGTAATATGAGTCATATAACCCCTGAAAACCATGCGTATACTACCGATGTAAGCTATGATTACTACGGTAAATGGGAGCACGGCGTTCACCACAATACTATTTACAGAATGTTTATCGAGCGAATGGGAGACCGTTTTGAAAAGACAAAATTTTGGTTCACTCCTCCTGTGGGTACCACCCTTGCCGAATGGATTTACGAGCCTGACCACGGTGAGCAAACCTGTATAGACGTATTTATGGGTATGTGGAACTGGGCGAAGAAAATTAAAAATTTCGGTGGTTTCATGGTATACGGTTATTATAACTGGGTTCGTAAAAGAGACGGTATGAGTGACGGCAACGGTCGACACTATCTTATGCCTGATGAAAACGGTAATATTGAGTGGAAACGCTTACATATGCTTCTTGAAGCGGTTGGAAAAGGCTTTAACGAGGGTAAAACTCCTGCCGAAATAGAGTTGCCCGAAGTTGAATACGATAAGGGATACATTGTTTAATAAGGAGGAGATACAAATGAAATGTCAGTTAATACCATATGCTATATGCTCTAATAAGGATGCTGAAACCTTTAAATATATGTTAAAGCATCCGCACTATAATTTCTTTATGCTGGATATGTATAAAGGCGGAAATTCAGATTTACCGATAGAGCAAGACCTAGTTTGCGAAGATATTAAGCTTTGCCGAGAATACGGCAAGGTTGCAACACTTTCGTTAGGCAGATATATCTTTGACCCTAACGATGCTCCATATCACGCGCCGCTTAAATCAAATTGGCGTGAAATACTCGATAAAATAGATGCTCTTATGTCAGAGCTTGGCGGAGAAGCGTTTATAGGTTACAGTTTTGATGAACCGTTTTATTATATGACCGGTGACGAATATCTTGAAATGACTAAATACATTTCAAAATACGGCAGACGTATTTTTGCTATCCATGCAAGCGTTCATATTCATATGGCTTTATGGCCTGTAAATGAGTCACACGATTTTAAATCTGAGGCCTTTCGAAATATGAGCCATATAACCCCTGAAAATCACGCTTATACTACAGATGTTAGCTATGATTACTACGGTGAATGGGAGCATGGTGTTCATCATAACACCGTTTACCGATTGTTTATTGAAAGAATGGGTGACCGTTTTGAAAAAACAAAATTCTGGTTTACACCACCTGTAGGAACGGTAATGCGAGCTTGGGTAGATATTCCAAGCGAAGAATGTGAACAGATATGTTTAGATATATTTATGGGAATGTGGAACTGGGCAAAAAGCGTTAAAAATTTCGGCGGATTTATAATTTATACATTCCTTGATTATATTTGTCGTGATGGTAGCAGTCACGGTAACGCAAAAGCATATCTTATTCCCGATGAAAACGGTAAGGTTAAGTGGGAAAAAATGTATAGCATTTTACAGGCTATAGGTGAGGGCTTTGCAGAGGGTAAACACCCCTCTGAAATAGAACTTCCCGAGGTTGAATATGATAAGGGATATATAGTATAAACCGATAATTTTGCTAAAACACCCAAGATTATTCAAAAAAAGATAGTTAATGTAAAATTATGATAATGAAATAGTTGTTTGTTTGTTTTATAATATAATTAAGCACTTTGTTCAAAAAATATATTAAAAAGTTACAATACAAATTAGGAGGCTCAACTATGAAAAAGATTTTAGCACTTATTTTATCCTTAGCGCTTATTTTCTCTATGGTGGGTACCTGTCTTACAACCTTTGCTGTAGAAAGCAACACAACAGGAGATGTATATTATTGGGACCCTGTTGATGTTATAGGTTACGACGAAAGCAAAATTGATGTTAGAGGTGCTGACGGTGTACTAACAGGCGACCAATTAAATGCTGTTTTACCTTCTTTATCTCTCGGCGGTGTAGACGGTTCTAACGCTATGAAGGTCGGCGCTGAAACCACCCTTAACAGATATTTAATGCACTTCAGAGTTGACGGTTTAGCACTTGATACTACTTACGTTATTCAGATGGATGTTAAGCGTTTGTCAGGCGCCATCGGAAAGTTACAGGCTGGTATCTGGCGTGCTGGTACATACAATTATTCTACAACTGAGTATACTAACGCTGATATTTCTTCTGAAGAATTTACAACTCTTTCTTTTGAAAGCTTACTTACAGGTAGTTATGTGCCATGGTATTTAATACTTAATTTTAATACAACAAGTCAAGGCGGTACTCTGCTTATAGATAATATCGTTATTTACGATAAAGCAGATGAAACCAAAACTAATTTATATGATAAAGGTTTAGTAGCAGAGACAGGCTCTAATAATCCTGGAACCTTTGATAAAGGTTATAAACTTTGGTTTGATGATACAGTTGAAGAGAATCTCTGTTATTTCCCAATTGAGAATATTCCATATAGAACATCTGGTACTGCTAATGTAACACCTGCACTTTCTCAGATGGGTGATGGCGTTAAGGGCAGTTATGCTATGAAGCTTGAAACAGTTGCTTCAAAGCAGGCAACACTTTATTTTCAGTCTGCTGCCACATCTACTTATTCTGCTTCTACTGAATATATAATTGAAATGAAAATAAAGAAGTCAGCCGGTTCGATTTCTTCAAGCAATCTTTCAATCGGTATGAATGAAGGTGGTTGGAATTGGAGTAAAACAATCACCGATGCTGAACTTTCAGATGAATATACATATTTCAAATGGTCGCATACCACTAATGCTACAACAGGATGGAGGTATCTTTGCTTTAGATATACCGCTACTGCCGAAGGCGTTACTCTTTTGGTAGACGATATAAAGGTATATCTTGCAAGTGATGCAAACAAAACACCTGTTGCTTTCCAAAACGGACTTGAGGCTGATTGCGATTTTGAATTAGATCAAACATATTATAATATTCCTGTTGACAATACTCCTATCACCGGTGTTGAATATACTGCTGCTTCTTCTGTAGGCGATAAAACAACCGGTTCAAATGCTTCCACCTACGATTCTGCAATAGCTCCGGCAATTGTTGAGGGCGGTGTTAAAGGCTCGTATGCTATGCAAATAGGCGGAGCAACCGAATCGGCAATAACAGGCTATACGGTTACATTTGCAGGTCAGAAATTCACACCTGGTAAGTCATATACCTTTGAACTTGATATAAAGAAGGTATCAGGAACAGTTACTTCTCTTTGGATGGGTATGAATGCTTCAAGCGGAGCACTCACTCTAACAGATGCGATTTTATCAGACAGTTTTTCAACATATAAATGGACAATTACCACAAATGCAACAATTACTACAGGTACATGGATGTACTTCCAACTCAAACTCGAGGCTCCTGTAGGCGGTGCAGTATTACTTATAGATAATATCAAAATTTATCCTAACGAAGATATAGATGCACCCACATACTCAACAGCTAAAGATAACGGAAACTTTACATTTGACAGTGCAATTCAAATGAATCCTGTTTATAAAGAAACTGCACCTACAGATGAGCTTCCTTCATTTAATCCTAGCTCAAATACAGCATTAGAAATTAACGGCGTAGCTACCGAGAATATCGGACAGTTAGTATGTCTTGAAAATGCTCACAGCGGTAGCTATGCCATGGCAATCGGTGCAGAAAATAATTTACCAACAAAAACAAATGTAAGATTTGGTCTTAAAGAACTTGCCTATGGTAAAACCTATCAGGTTAAATTTGCTGCATATTTCGTAGGAGAGTTTAATCTCTTTAGTGCTTCGGTTACTCCTGTTGACGGTGCTAACGATATTTATGAGGTACAATTCTCAAAGAACAGTGCATCAAGTGATATTCCGCGTCAGTGGAAAGAATTTGAGTTCACATTTACCAATACAGCAACTCTTGCCAATTATCTTACAACCCCATATATGCTCTTCAGTTTTGAAGATCAGGATGGTAACGGTTCGGTATTTATTGACTCAGTAAGTATATGCGAACTTGACGAAGACGGTAATGTTGTAGGTCCTAACATCTTTGTAGATGATAGCTTCGAATTTGATGTTGTTGCTGAACCTGATTGGACTAACAGTCCTTTCTGGTCAAATGACAGTGCTACTGATTTCACATTTATGCAGAGCATGGAAAAAGAAATCGGCGGACTTGGAACAGGTATAGCACATGACCCTGATCTTTTCAGACAAATGATTTCTGATGATACCTATTCCGATTTTGATTCATATATTGTTTCGGGTGAAAAATATACTGTTGCTGAATATGAAGCAACTATGTTAGCTAAGGCAAACAAGAAGGTTTGGCTAGGTGTTACTCCGCTTCTTAATGATCAAAAAACACTAGTTCCCGATTGGCAATCAAAACTTATAAAATACGCTACAATGCTTCAAAATATTTGTGGCGATAACTTCCAAGGCTTCTATTTTGATGAACCGGCATACTACTGCACTTCTGAAGAATTCACCGAAGTAACTAAGTTCTGTCGTGAGCATTTCAGAAAGAGAGTATTTGCTATTCACTTTAACGGAACATTTACAAATCACGAAACAACCGAAACGGTTAAGTTTATAGCCAATGCAGATAATCACGCTTATGTTACCGATGTTGGATATTGGCGTTATGGCAATTGGAATGCTAGCGCTGATTCAGCAATGGGAGTATGGCAGGATTTGGTTGATACATTGAATGAGAACACAAGAATTTGGGTTGCTCCAATACTTGGTAGACACGATTATCTACAGACAGAAACTGATGTTTCAACAATTATTGAAAATATGCTTGCAGGTTGCAAGGGTATGGATAATTTCGGTGGCGTAATGTTCTATGCGATGTCTTATCAACCTGCTGTTATAGAGCTTGATAATGAAGCTTACGCTAAGGCTGTTGCTGATGGCACTGTAAATACAGAGGTTTACACAGTAAAAGATTACTTAGGTAATGCAGTTTACTATCGCTATTTCCGTGGCGGCGGCGCCTATGTGATTGATGAAAACAGCGAAGAGTATATGCCTGAAGTAGCAGAACTTTTAGCACAAATCGCAAAAGAGTTCTCTGTAAGCGATGCATACCGTGCAACTAATAAGTGCGGTGCATACGATATTATAAACGGTGTTATCTATATTCCAGAGTTTGGTATTACCGCACAACAGTTGATTGATGCTTCTGGTTTAAGCGAAATTGCTTTGACAACAGTAGCTTCAAATGCAGTTGTTGCAAACGATGCTGTTATCGGTACAGGATATACTTTGAATTCTGATTTTAAAACTGAAGATTTCTCTTATTCTGTTGCAGTTAAGAATGATGTAAACGGCGATGGTGCTATTAATATTTTAGACCTTGCACGCGCTAAGAAACTTGCGGCTAAAACAATCAGCGGTACCGTTGCAGAACATTTAGCAGTAGGTGCTGTAGATGGCGTAGTTGCTGCTGAAAACCTAATGGCATTAATAGAAGTGTTATTGCAAAATTAAAACTTTTCACCAAAAAGCCACTGTTACACCAGTGGCTTTAGGTGCTTAAAAAAGCATAATAAATTTAGGCAAAGGAGAATGAAAAATGACCATAAAAAAACGAGGATTTTTCAAATTATTATCAATATTCCTCGTTGCTTTGCTATTGTTCGTTAACCCATCGGTTATGTGGGTGTTTGGTCAAGAAACATATACTATAACTGCAGTTGACAATACTGTAGACCCAAATGTAGAATACAGTCCTATATCAAATATCCCTTGTAGAACAAATAATAATAAAATGAATTCAGCTCCGGTGTTATCTGAAGCGGGTGAGGGTGTCAAGGGTTCCTATGCAATGCAAATAGGAACTATGCAAACTACATCTAATACGGTGTATTTTCAGGCGTCCACTACAGCAGCTTTTGCTAAGGATACAGAATATACTATTGAAATGAAGATACGCAAAAAACAGGGAAGCGTAGACAGTTTGAAAATAGGAATTTTTGGCTACAATACAACTGGTGCTAACTATTCTTTAGAAATAGATGATAGTGAGCTTTCAGAAAATTGGCAAATGTACACCTGGGAACATAAAACGAAATCAAGCTCGGGTTGGAAATTTTTAGAAATAACCTACACAGCTTCAAACGGTGCAATACTTTTATTCGATGAAATAAAGGTATATAAAGCAGATGACCAAGATAAAACTCCGATTGCTTTCCAGAACGGTCTTGCGGCAGATGCCACTTTTGATACAGCTGTTGTATATGAAAAAAATTATGAACTTGTAGATTTTGATAATTCTGTTGATCCCGATATTGAATTTAAAGCAATTGATTCTATTCCTCACAGAACAAATAACGAAAATATGAAATCTGCACCTATAATATCTGCTTCGGGGGACGGTGTTAAAGGCTCTTATGCTATGCAACTTGGAACAATGCAGACCTTTTCAAATTCTGTTAGATTCCAAGCAGCCGGTAGAACAGAAATACAACATAATACAGAGTATGTAATAGAAATGAAAGTGCGCATTAAAGAGGGTGCAGTTAAAACTTTTAGCGCAGGAATTTATGAAAACGGCAGCGGTTCACAGTTTTCACTTACACTTCCGCAAGCGGCACTTTCTAATGAGTGGCAGTGCTTCCGTTGGAATCATACAACCAATAATGATTCGGGCAACTGGAAATTTTTCGAAATTTCTTACAATTCTCCTCAGGGAGTAATCATTCAGATTGATGATATTAAGATTTATAAGGCTGATGATGAGAAAAAGACACCTATTGCTTTCCAAAACGGAATGGATACTTATGCAACATTTGATACCGAAAGAATAGTTTTCACAACAGAAAAGGTTGATAATACGGTTGATAAAGATGTAAAGTATGTTCCTGCCAAATTTTATAATTGGGAAAATGTTACTGTTACCAGTGTTACAAATCAATTCCCATCAGGATATATATTCAAAAATGATAACCGTAATCAAGTGCGTCCGCGTCTTTCCGCTTTAGACGAAGGTGTAAAGGGCGGATATGCAATGATTATTGGCGGACAAAATGTAAAGGTTACAGATCAATATCAAGTTCGTTTTTCATTCCCTGCATCTAATATTGTTCAGCCAAATACTGAATATGTATTCAAAGTAAAACTCAAAAAAGCTCAAGGTACTGTAGACAGTTTTAAAATAGGATTTATAGAATCAGGTAATAATGCACATTATTCACTTGATATCCTTGATTCAGAGCTTGCTACTGAATGGACAGAATACACATGGAAATATACTACCGACGATTCTTGTTCAGGTGATACTGTTTGGAGTTATATTGCGATATCTTATACAGCCTCTTCAGCGCAGGGCGCTACTATTTATTTAGACGATTTGATTATCTATCCATCGCAATATGGCAAAGATTCACCTATTTTTTCACAAGGTTCTTTTGATTATAAGGATTTAGGTCAGGAAGAAATTGTTTTCACACAAAAAAATCCAACCGACAGCAAACCTGTTTTCAGAAAGAGTACTGCCAGTGATAAAAACGGCGGTCCTGTACCAAGGGTTGTGGAATGTAATGCTCACACAGGTAACTATGCTTTGGCATTAGGCTTTGGAGATGTAGCTGCTAACTCAGCGTATACAGTTTCCCTTTTGCCTACAAAACCCGGTGGAACATACCGTATAAGTTTTTGGGTAAAGGCTTGCGGAGAGATTGACAGTGCTTACATTGGTTTTATGGATAGTTTCCAGAAATATAAATACTATGGCGGTAATTATTCTTTTAATCAGTATGAGCAAGGAAAATGGACTAAAGTGGAATTTGTTTATAAAGATACCGCTACAATAAGTACGGCTAAAGGATATCGTTACTTTATGGCAACGCTTACAGCACCTGCCGGTTCAGGAATTTTAATTGACGATGTCAGCATAACTGATGTATCGTTAGGTTCGAAAGCACCAAATGTGTTAGAGTTTGGCGGTTTCGAAAAGGTGAAAAAAGAGCTTCCAAAAGTTGTTTGGAGCGATAGATATACTTATAAGGAGGAAAAATAATGGCAATGACAAATAAAGCAAGACAGCAAATATCTGTTATAATTGTAGTTGCTGTTATCTTAATACTTTTAATCCTTATAGGTGCTATATTGTTTCCTCTTTTACAGAAAAGCCCAACATCAGATAAACCAAGCAAGAAACCTAATGTAGAACAGGTAAAGAATACTATTGATTCTTATACCGTTACGGTTAAGATGCTTGATAGTCAATATAATGCTATAAAAAACACTAAGTTTATTATCAGCTATAAAGACACTGTAATTACAACCGATGCAAATGGATATATCGTTCTTAAAAACCTACCGGAAGGATTATACAAAATTTATTCTGTTGATGAAAACGGTAATAAAAACGAATCGGTTTTTTGCGATTTTCAGCTTTCAAGCGATGCCGGAGTTTCGGTCGGATATGTATTTTTTGAGAAGGATGAAGTTGTTTATATAGTGTATAACGGAACTTCGCTTGTGGGTATAGAGGAAAGCTCGCTGCCAAATAAAGACGGCGAAAAGGAAGAGCCTGTATTCGAGCAGGAAGATCCTACATACACTAACTTTTCGTGGATGAAAAATGTTGAAAAAGAATACGGCGCTTATGGTATAAACCTTTATCGCGATCCAGACCTTTTCTACGAAGTACTTAATAACCCCGAATATTCTTATTTCAATACATTTTTGCTACCGGGCAACAATTTAGAGCTAACACTTAAAACTGCTGAAGAATTGGCGCTCAGAGGCAAAAAAATGTGGCTTGATATAAACGAATTGATTACCTTCAAGTCGTTTGGCGGCAAACCTGTATCAGGTAACCTTCATGCAGAGTGGCAGGATATTTTAACCGAGTGGGCTACCGAAGTTAGAGCAATAGCAGGTGACCTTTTTCAAGGATTTTATTTCGACGAACCTTCTTATTACTATAACAGTCGAGATTTTGCAAGAATAACCAAATATATGCGCGAAACATTTAAGGTGAGAACTTTTGCATGTCATTGCTCGGCAGGATATATGACACCATACAATCGTAACAAGGATATTATTGGTTATACACCTGCACCCAATGACCCGATGGTTATAAGTGCAGAAAACCATAAATATGTGACCGATGTTGCTTGGTGGAGATATGGTTCTGTAAGAGATTTTGGTGATATTGATGTTTCATTTAACGAATGGAGCAAGGCAATGTCGCTACTTGATAAGAATACACGTAAGTGGTATGTTCCGTCGATAGGTGCATATTATTGGGATACTGTTGAAACAGATACGCTAGATGTTCAATATACCATGTTTAAAAACAATGCGTTGTTAGAGGGCTTTGGTGGTATAATGCATTATACTATGACCTGGAGCTCGCTTTCGGGTAGACCTACACCCGTTGCTGAAGATGATGATCGACTTACCGAAAAGGATTATTACATAGACGAAAACGGTAAAAAGGTTATATCTCTTGAACACAATTATAGCTCAGCCAACCGAAAAGACGCCTATATGGAAGGCAACGGCGCATATTATGTTATGGAAAAATTGGAAAACGGCAGTCACCGTTGGCCGAAAGTAAGGCAGTATATGGATATTTTAGGAACAGGCTTAATGAAAGGCGAAACCTATGAAACAATTCTTGCTAAACTTGAAGCGGTATATAAGCCTGATTTCTCTAAATATCAATAGCTTTTTAAAATAAAACAGGAGGAAAGTATGAAACGCTTTTTATCGGTATTTTTATCAATCACAATTATGATGAGTCTTTGTACATTCGTTACAGGCTGCAAAGGTAATAAAGGTGGTTCAGGAAAAGTAAGCAATGCTTTACAGGGCAAGACGATACGTATCGCTTCGTGGGGTAACGTAAAACCTGCCGCCGGAACAGAAATAGGCGATTTGAAATTAGAACAGATTGCAGCAGCTGAAGAAAAATTCGGTTGTACTGTTGAATATGTAACTATAACAGATTTAACCCAACAGTTGCTTACGGCAGCTACTACGGGCCAGATAGTTGCAGATGTAATAATGCAAAGAGCTCATCGTGTTCAGGATTTGCTAATACAGGGTGAATATTTCTGGTCAATGGAGGATTTAGGATTCGACCCAAGTGATGAAATGTATAATAAAGATACTAAACGTTACACGACAAACAAGGGCAAAACTTACGGCTTCTGGTATGACCCCACCGAACAGGCACAGTTTATGGTATTAAACAAAACCTTGCTTGATATGGCAGGCCTTAAAGTTCCGTATGAACTTGTTAAAGAAAAAAAGTGGAATTGGAACGAATGGCTTAATATTATGCAGAAAACCACCGATGCTACAACAGGTGTATATGGCTTTACCGCTGCAGGTGCATTCCCTATGTCGATGATGTATGCAAACGGTTCTAGCCTTTATGCTGAGAAAAACGGAGTATATTCTTCTAATACAGGAGATACCAAACTTATCGAGGCTTTTGAATTTACCTCTAAATGCATCAATAATTTAAAGGTTATGAAATATGATATAGGTGCTGCTGCTACAAGTGCACTTGAAGATTTTGTAGGCGGTAAATGTGCAACCGCTATTGTAGGCACATACCAAATCAGAGATACCATAAGCCCGCAAATGACAGGCAATTATGGTATAATGCCTATACCGATGGGTCCATCAGCAGAAAACTATGTTAACGGAAATTCTGAATGTAAAACCTTCTGTATTCAAAAGGCTGTAGATAAAGAAGAAGCTATTGCATTAGTTCAGTTTATGAATGAAGCTTATATTTATCCGTTAGATATGAGAGATGGTATTGAAAGCTACTATAAATCTCTTTGTGCAGATAAGGAAAGTCTTGAGGTTATGATGTATCTTAATGACAATATTCCGCTTACTGTTTACGGGGAATACACTGCACCAGACCTTCGTAGCGAGGGTTCAGAGATTCTTGCTGATTTGGCACAAATGGCAAAGGGAAATCTTTCTGCAAAGAGTACGCTTGATTCCTATAATAATACAGTTAAATCTTTATTAGATGAGTATTACAAACAATAAAACTATTATATAAAGGGGTAAAAACTATGAAAAAGATGTTCAAAATTCTTTCGGTTATGTGCATAAGCTTACTATTATTAGCTTGTGTAGCAGGTGCATTGACCGTAAATGCCGCTATTCCCACAAAGCTTGCATTTAAGCAGGTAACTTCTGCACCTAAAATTGACGCTACAATCGACAGTGTATACGGCGAAGCAGTGTTTGATTACCGTGCTACCGACACACCTATAGGCGAATGGAATGTGTTCCCAAGAACCAAGGAACAAATGAATACCGTTATGGATGCCTATAATGCAATGAGAGTTGCAGGATATGTTGTGTTTGATAAAGATTATTTATATATGGCATTCGATGTAAACGATGTTGCACCTAAGGTTGCTGATAACTCGTCTAAATTTTACAAATCAACAAATCTACAGTTAGTATTTTTTGTTAACGAAAATTTAGGATATATTACTGCAGCTTACGCAGGTACAAATTCGGTACGTGTGTTTAATGATGACGGTAACCGTAGTACAATGATAATTGATGATATTGATTGTAAACTCACCGAAAAATCAAAAACAAATTACATTTATGAAATGCGTATTCCATGGAAAAATTTCCATGAAATAGATACATTGTCAGATGTTACTGACTTTAAGTTTGCAATCACCCAGACTTCTATGGGTTCATCAGGCACATATAAAAATGCAGAGGGTAAACAGGATACATATGTATGCTCTGCTTTTGGTAAGGCATACGACCTTAATTACGATTCATGTTTACCTGTAACCTTACAGAAGTTAGCATCAACAGGTAATTCGGACGGAAATTCTGATGCAGATAAGCCTACAGAGTCTACTCCTGATGGTGCAGTAGGCTCAGGTGTGGATTTCGGTACAGATGATGACACACAAAATGATAAAAATTCAGACGATTCTGACGCAACAAGTGGCGACGGAGAATCAGGAAACAATAACACTTTAATTATAATTCTTGCAATTATTGCCGTGGTTGTAGTTGCAGGCGGTGTAGTAGCAATTGTTTTAATTAATAAGGGTAAAAAGTAATTTTTTATAGGATTTTGCGGTTTCTCATCAAATGAGAAACCGCAATCCTAACAAATAGAAAAGTTTAATTACTTGACAATTTTTACAAAATACTACAATATTAATATTGATAACAATTAAAAATTAATTTTGTTTGTTATGAGTATTAATGTTTTAAGGTAGGATAAAAGTGTTTAAGAAATTTTTTAACTTAAAATCGAAGTTGGTTTTTAAAATCACACTTTTCTTCATTTTATGTGTTTTTGTTCCACTGCTTTCTATGACTGTTTTTAATTTTGTAGATATAACTAATAAAAACAGACAAGCAGACGAAAATTATGTAAACGATATAGTTCTCGATTTTGAACAAAAATTTGAGAGCGAACTTAACAGATATGACGGTATTGTTTCGTCGCTTATAAAGAGCAGTCTAATTACAGAATATCCGCAAAATATTAATGATAATCTTTTTAAAGAAAAAGCTTATAACCTTGTGCTTGATTTGACAGAGGGTGAAACCGCAGTTTTTAAATCAGTAGCAATATATTATTTTGATAAAAATATTCAAAATGATTATAATGTATTTTTTTCTGCTAGTGATGTCGAAAGAGAAAAGTGGTATAAATCATTTTTTACTTCGGGAAAATATGCTGTATGGACTACAGATGCTAAAAATTCTGCGACAAGCTCATTGTACAGAATTTCAAAAATTTTCAATGCTTCTTCTGAGATAGGTATAGCAATAGCCGAAATAGATATTGAAAAAGTTGCGAAAACTGTTTCTGTAGAGCTTAGAAGCAAAGCTAAAATTTTTGCTTTTGATTCGCAAAAAAAGGGCTTTTATATTGATGCAGATACAGAAGATAGCAAGATAGTTGAAATTTTGAACGATAATGGATTTTTTATGCGTTCAAGTTTGGATTCTACTATATATTGCTTTAATGAGGGTAAAGAGGTATTTGCTGTAAGAAATATACCAGAATACAGTTTAACTATTGGTTGTTTCGCAAAAACCGTTACCAATATTTTTGAAGATTCTTCTTTTATGGTTTTAATGTTGGTTTTCGTTTTTTTGATTGTGTTCGTACTAATTTTTTATAGCTTTATAATATCAATATTCAAAACTCTCAATAACGATATTAAAAAAATGAATCTTTGTATAGAAGATAACTTCACGGGAAGACTTACCGTAAAAAGAAATGATGAGATAGGGAAAATAGAACAGCAGTTTAATTTTATGCTTGATAAACTTGATGCTTTAAGTACAAAAAATATATTGCGCGAACAGGCTCAGAAACAAGCAGAAATCAAAGCTTTGCAAAATCAGATGAATCCGCATTTTATATACAATATGCTTAACACTTTCAGAATGAAACTTGTTATAAGCGGTGACCAACAAACCGCAGAGGAAATTGCAAAGTTCGGCAAGCTTATCCGCTATAATATGCATACCCGTGAAAACTGCGTTACAGTAGAAGAGGAAATACTGCATTTTAATTATTATTTAGATCTTCAAAATGAACGGTTCACCCAAAAAATATTGTATGATGTTCAAATTCCTGTCGGATATAATGATATAAAAATTCCAAAATTTATTTTACAACCTTTAGCTGAAAATTCTATAAAATACGGCAAAAAAACTTCTGTACCGCTAAAGATAACAGTATCATTAGAAAATATAAATTCAGAATGTGTTTTAATTTCTTTTACTGATAATGGTAAGGGTTGTGATCGTGCTACTGTGCAATCGCTTAATTCTCAGTTCTCTTCAGGAAGATATATTTACAAGAGCGATACCGAAACATCTAGTACAATTGGTCTTAAAAACATTAATGAGAGAATTAGATTGATTTATGGCGAAGATTATCATATTACAGTAAACAGCGAACCCGATAGTTTCTTTGAGGTGATTTTCCGTTTTCCAATTATAAGGTAAAATATTAGAAAAGGAGAGAATGTATGCGTATTTATATTGTCGACGATGAAGAATTGGCTTGTCGAGGATTGGCATATATGGTAAATTGTATTTTTTCGCAATATCCTCAGGAAATACATTGTTTTACAAGCCCGATAGAAGCATTGGCGAAAATGGATGTTTTTCCACCAGATATTATTTTACTTGATATTACAATGGACGAAATGAATGGACTTGAATTCATAAGTAAAATTGATAAGCGCTTTTCTCCTAAAATAGTTATAATAAGCGGCAATGATGACTATAGTTTTGTTAGAGAAAGTTTTAAGCTTAGTGTAAACGATTATCTTTTAAAGCCTGTCGAATTTAGTGAATTAGAGTCGGTTATGCTAAAGCTTTATAAAGCTGTTGAGAATGTAGGACAAGCAGAAATTCAAACTGAACATCAGGATGAATATGCGTGGAACTTTGTTGCGGTTTTAAAAGATAACGCTAACAGAAATCTTAACAATAAAATAATAAATATTCCTAAAATATGTAATCTTAAGGACCATGTTTTTGCCTTAACTTATGACGAAGCTTATAATAACTCTGTATTTATATTCTCTATGCGCTCTAAAGAGCATTACGATGTTTGTAGGGACACATTGTTACAGATATTTAACGAATATATTGCCGATGAAACCGCTATATGTAAACTTGCTTTTTCTGACTGTGCAAAAGCGGATTCTATAAGTGATGCAATACTACAGGCTAAGGAACTATTTAAAAACCGTATATATGATAACGATTCAAGATGCTACGGGCCTGGAAGTCAGCGAGAGTTTATTTTGATAGATGATTCGGATTTTGAGAAAGATTTAATGAGACTTACGCTCTTTTTAAATAGCGAAGACGAAAGCTCATATAGCCGTTTCATAAACACTTGGTTTTCTAAAGAAGCACTTTCAAAACTTCATTATGAAGATATTAAAAAACGTTATATTTTGTTTGAAAATAAACTCTTAAGAGAAATCAATTCGGTTAACAAAAACTTGCAAATTAAGAATTTCGACGAATTTAATACGTTGGATGAAATTATAAATTATGTCCAAGATATGCTGTCAGCAGTACTTGAATTTTTAAAGAAAAACCGCTTTGAAGTTAATATAATGAGCGAAGCATTTGAATACATCAACGAAAATTATGGAAAAGATATAAATTTAAGTTTCATCAGCAACAAATTTAACTTAAGTTATAGCTATTTCAGTCGTATATTCAAAATGTATGCAGGTGTTTCTTTTACACAGTATTTGCTTAAAGTGAGAATGGAAAAAGCTAAAGAACTATTGGTAATGTATCCTAATTTAAAAATTAAAGAAATCGCTCTTATGGTGGGATATGATTATGATAACGTTCAAAATTTCACAAGAGCATTTAAAAAATATTTCGGTTGTTCGCCGCAACATTATAAAAAATAATCGCTAAGGATGATTTTTATGTATAAAAAAATACCGATTAAAATGGAAACTGATATATTGGTTATCGGTGCGGGCTTAGCAGGTGTTTGCGCTGCTATCAATGCCGCCCGTAATGGTTGTGATGTTATTCTGCTTGAACGCTTTCGCACTTTAGGCGGAAATGGTGGACCAGAGGTTGGAGTTCACCCTTCGGGTGCACACCGATTTCATCCTTTTGCAGCAGAAACAGGTCTTATAGAGGAAATGGTGGAGGAAGCAGCTTGGCGAGGTGCTAAAACACTTTCTTACGGTAATCATTATAATATTTCTCAAATGTGGGATACTGTTTTAAGCGATACATTAAAAGCCGCGGGTGTTAGAGTGCTTCGTTGCCATTATGCAAAGGAGCCTGTTGTAGAAAACGGAAAAATCACAAAGGTTATTGTTGAAGATGTAGCAACCTATCATACAAGAGAAATTTCAGTAAAGGTAGCTGTTGTTGACTCTTCGGGTGACGGTAATATATCTGCTTTAGCAGGCGCTGATTTCCGTTTTGGAAGAGAAGGTGTGGATACTTACGGTGAGCGTTCAGCACCTCAAGAGGCTGATAATATAACTCTTGGCACAAGCCTAGTTGCATATGTAAGAAAAAATGATAAAAAGGTTAATTTTGTCACACCCGAAGGCACTTCGCCGTATCATCCGGGATATGAACATACCGATATGCCTGATAATGATGAGCCTGCCTTTATTTTCCCAACCGAAACAGGCGGTGAAGCTTCCGCAGACACGATAGAAGACGAACACGAAATATATGAAGTTTTATTAGACCAACTCTATTCTTGGTTTCAGCATAAGCGTGAAACGCGTGAGGACGGTGAAGATTGGGAACTTCTTTGGGTAAGTCCCAGAACAGGCAAACGTGAAAGCCGCCGTTTCGTAGGCCCTTACACACTAACACAAAACGATGTTGAAGACGCTGTAATTTTCGATGATGCCATCGGTTTTGGCGGATTTCCTGAAGATTTACATTATCCAAGACCTGAAAATGAAAAATATATTAAAATTAAGTATATTTCAATACCGCCTCTTTATACCATTCCTTACCGTTGTACATATTCCAATCAAATCAATAATTTGTTTTTCGCTTCACGTCTTTGCAGTGTAAGCCATATAGCGCACGGTACAGTAAGATTACAGCGAACACTTTCTACAATAGGAATGGCAGTAGGTATAGCCGCTGCTTTATGTAAAAAGTATAATTGCTCGCCTGACGACATTTATACTGAACATTTGCACGAATTACAGCAAACAATGCTTCGTCAGGATATAAGCATTATGGGTAAGAAGAACGAAGACAGCAACGATTTGGCAAAAAATGCGACCATTACCGCCGATAGTTTTATACCTTTCGGCGTACCGCAGACTGATGAATTCTTACCTCTTGATAAGACGAGAGGTGTTATGCTCTGGGATTGGTCAGAAAAGTTTGAAAGCTTTTTATGTTACATTAAGAACGAATCGGATAATAAGGTTACATTTAATGCAAATCTCAAGGTTTATGAGCCTGAACATAAGTATAAACTTGAAAAAGACCAACGTCTTAAGTTCAGTTATAGAAAAGGCAAGGGCAACCATGTTGAATGGGGTGTTGATGACGGTTTAGAAAGATTTGCACATATTAAGACAGTGGAGGTTTCTGTAGATGCAAACTTCTGCGGTTGGTGTAAAATTCCGTTTAATGTGGATTTGAAACCTAAAAATCCTTATGATGACGATGTAAGATATGTAGTAGAACTTGAAAAAGCTGACGGTATCTATTGGACTATAAGTAACAATCCTTACGATTTTTGCCGCAGATTTGAACTTGATGACCAAAGCGATAAATATACTACATTTTATGATTCGCATAGCTTCAACTTATCTCCCGCACCTTTGTATGCCCAGCCTCAAAATATCATAGATGGTGTTTGCCGCAGATGGTCTACCAACCCTGTTCATATGTGGATTTCTGAGAAAAAGTTGCCACAAAGTATTACACTTGAATGGAAGAGTGCAATCGAATTTAATACTGTGAATATTACTTTTGACAGTCTTACACATTCTTATGTTAATATGCCGCTTGACTGTGCAAAAAAGGTTTCAGAATTACTTGTAAAGCATTATACGGTTGAAGTCTTTGTGTCAGGTGAATGGAAACAAGTTTTTGAAAAGAATGATAATTATCACAGATTTAATCAGGTTGCTTTTGAAAAGGTGAAGGCTGATAAACTGCGTGTCAATGTACTTGAAACTTGGGGTACACCTGACGCTAGAATTTATGAAATAAGAGTTTACAATAATTAAACGGTCAGCGAGGGAACTGTATGAAATTTTCATACGATATGGGTTATCTGCCAAACAGAATGGAAAATGCCGAGATTTTTCGTGTGTTTAAAAATTCGGGTATAGAAACGGTTGCCTATAATCTTTTTTGTCTTAATAATCGAAAAGAAGTATTAGCTTGTACCGATTATATTCAAAATGCAGAAAAATTGCGCAAAGAATTAGATTCGTTTGGCATTTCTTGTAATCAGACATATTCACCGTTTTCTTTAAAATTGTGTGATGAGCGAATTAATCGCTTTGAACCAAACTATGGAGAACTAGTGAGAGCGTTGGAGTTTTCGTCTATTATAGGCGCTAAAAGAATGGTTTGTTTTGCTGTTCAGGTACCACAGGGAACTGACCAAATTGATAAAAACAAAAGAATCTACCGATCTTTAATTCCATATTGTGAAAAATTCGGTATAGAGATTGCAATTTGTTCGGGATTTCCTAAATATATGTATAGTTCTGTTCTTAAAACTCCTTGGCAAACGACAGACGAATATGTTGATTTTATAAACTCTTTTAATTCGGATTATATTACTGCATGTGCTAATTTAGGCGCATTAGAAGGGTTTCAAAGTCCTCCGCAAAACTTTGTTTTAAGTGTAGGAACACCGCTGTTAAAAAGTATTCATTTTCAGGATGTTGCAAAGTATCACGATGCACATATGCCGACTTTTAGTAAGCAGTTTGATTTTGCGCAAATAATGAAGAGTCTTGAAAGCATCGGGTATGAGGGTGAGTTTACATTCGAATGTCCTGCTTTTATTGAGAGATATCCTAGAGAACTGCTTGGCGATTTATGTGAATTTTTATCGGATATAGGTAAGTATATTACAGGTCTTTCAGAGGAGGGTGCAGAGTGAGGTTATCAAGCGCAGTAGGCACTATACTTTTTAGATTTTACATTGAAAAGACCTTCGAAATCTTTAAGGATGCAGGTTTTGAAGCGTTGGACATAAGCTTTTTTAATAAAGAAGAGTATGTTGACGGTTTAGAAAAGTTTTATCCTTTAGGTGATGATTATTTACAAAGAGCTAGACAGCAACGTGCGTTGTTAGACGAAATGGGCTTGGTTTGTAATCAAACCCACGCACCATACGGACTTAAACCTGATGACCTGCTAGATGAAGAAAATTATCATTTTAAAGAGCTTGTGCGCTCGTTAGAGGCATCGGCAATACTAGGTGCACCTCATACGGTTATTCACCCTTTAAAACCTCAGTCTATTGAACAGGTGTATGACTATAATATAAAGATGTTTAAGGCACTTATTCCTTATTGTGAAAAATTCGGCATAAAAATTGCTCTTGAAACCTGTCATTTAAGATATAATGTAAACGGAAAAAGTCAAGTGTATTTTGATTGCGCCGAAAAGTATTACGGGATAATCAAGGCTGTTAATTCACCATATATTGTGGCATGCATAGATATAGGGCATACCGCAGGAGGAATAAGCGATTATCCTGAAAAATTTATAGCTGATATGGAAAAAGGTGTTTTACAGGGACTTCATGTTCAAGATTGTGACTATATGCACGATAATCATACGACGCCATTTTTCGGGCATCTTAATTGGGAAAGAATAATGAAATCATTATCGGATATAGATTACACAGGTGATTTAACCTTTGAAGATGTAAATTTTGATACACATTTCCCCGATGAATTAATTGTGAGTGCTGTGAAATACCGTGCCGCAGTAGGTAGGTATTTAATAAAGCTTTTTAATAATTTTCAAAATAAAAAATAGATAAAAATAACCCCAAATCTTAAAAAGTGATATGCACCCCAAAAGTTAGACACTTTTGGAGGTGCATATTTTTATGGCAAAAAAAGGAACAATACAACAAAAGTATAGTGCAGAATTCAAAATAGGTGTTATAATGGATATGCGAGAACACCATATGGGATATCGAGAAGCTGTACGAAAGTATTGGGATGTAAGTAACGGACAAGAAGCAAATTACAAAAATGCTGTACAACGGTGGGAACGCATATATTTGGAAGAAGGAGCCGAAGGTCTTATGAAAGAAAGACGAGGCAGA
>JAZNJD010000017.1:0-28699 GCA_045577835.1 Acutalibacteraceae bacterium
AGAGATACATTGTAGGTCATAACCGGGATCAGCGCCGCGGGGACCGCAAAGGCTACGGTCTCTTCTCCGTTCTTGATGTTATGTCTTACCTGGACGGTGGCGTACATCATGTTGGAGTCGTGCTCGACGCCCAGATAGCCGTAGGACTTGATGGTATATACGGCGTTGGGGTCGGTGATATTGGTCACGCCATCGTGATAGAAGCCGAGGAATTTATTGTTTGCATCCGCATACCAGCCGATGTAGTTGGAGTAATCGTTGGCGCTGTTAAAACGGATCTGGCCGTATTCATAGGCAAGACCGATGAGCGTTCTGGCTTCATCATCGCTTGCAAGGCCGATCCGCTGCCGTACGGATGCCACCATTTCATGGCCAAGCTTGGTAGGCGCATCATAGGTTCCCAGATTTCCGCCGCCGGTCACGAAATTGGAGGCCAGGTCCGCGCCGGAATAAAGGGTGTCGTTGATGAGAATACCCTTGATATCGGTAACCTGCATATATTTGCCGATCTTATCCACAAAGGAAATAAAGCCGGAGTGGTTCTCACCCATTTGGGAGACCAGGGTGGGCTTGTACTGAGCCTGCAGGCTGATCTGACTTACGATGTCCGCAAAGGCCTGGATCAGTCTGTCGCCCAAAGAGCCCTGACCGAAGTTGTTGGTAACATTGATGAACGCATCCACATAGTTTTGCTCGAGACCTGCGATCTTTGTTACGGTCCTCGGGGCGGTCCAGTAGTTTCCTGCCACCACCGTGACGGTGTCGTTGACCTTCGCGCTGTTCCACTGCTGCCAGAAGTCATTTACCGCGACAGAGGCCCGGGTATTATCGGGGTCGAGCACGCTCAGCGCTACGGCATCGTTGGAAACACCAAGACCAATGGTGTAGAAAAGGGGCTCGTTATCATACTTTTCTTCTACCAGGTTCTTTGCGTACGCGGCGGTCAGCTGGTTCACAAAGCCCTGGGCAGCGCTGGTAGCGGTTCCGTCGCCCAGGTTGATAGAGGTGGGATTGCGGAAGTTGGTGGTGCTGAAGGTGGGAGAGCCGTCAGACATAAGCACCATAACAGGCTTTCTCTTAATTGTACCGAGAACATCGTCGTTAATTGTGGTATCAAGACCGTCTGCAGTAAGCTGGTCTTTTGCTAATATAACACCCTTTTGAATATAGGTGCCACCGCTTACCGATTTTCTATTAGTTGTGGGTTTATTAGTTGTTCCCTCGTAAACCACATTATTGTTGATTGATACCTGATTATTAGAGAAATTCAAATAAACATCGTTTTGAGTTTCGTATCTTGCGAGGGGGAGAACAAGAACGGCATCGTTAGCCGTCGCAGAGCCGCCCTGTGTTGTAGGACCTGAATAGAGAACCACGCCTACACGGCTATGCGAATTGGTTGAAAGCAAGGAGGCGATACTTGTATTTGCAGCCTCAACAAGCTCGGATGCCACATTATTTTGCCCAGGACCCATCGAAGCGCTGACATCTAAAATTAACATTGTATCGGTAGGAACGTGTGACATTCCTGTTACCGTCATATTACTTGCCATTGCCGAAAGCGCTACCAAGAAGGCATCGTCGTTATCCATTGTAATTCCGTTTGATGCAAAGGCACCGTCATCGGTGAAGACCGATTTATCGGTCCAAACGCCGCCCGCATTTTCGGTAGAAATTTTACCGTCGGGAAGGAAATAATCTTTCCAAGCGTCCATCGTTGACAGGTCTGCCCCACGACTAATATGGTCGCTTGAAGCCGACGCCGCCATCGCCGAGAAGGGCAGGCAGGTAAAAATAAGCACAACACAAAGAAATGCGCTTAAAAGTCTTTTAGAAAATTTAGTTTTTGTCATTTTATTTCCTCCTTGGGTCTTATAGGTATTATATATAGTGATTTGTTTTGAATTTATGTGTTGTTTTTGATTCATACTACCCTTCCCCCTTTTTCTTTTTATTATCCGGGAAGGTGCAAAGCCCTATCAGTTCTTCACAGTGCTTATAAAAGGAACAGTCGCCACAGCTACTGTTTTCATCCCTTTCTCCGCTAAAGCTTTTGCAAGGGGCTTGAATTGCCGTTATAAATGGGATACCGCAGTCGGTAAATTGCGGCTCTTTTATAAAATCGGGATATATTTCCATCGGCTCTGCATACTGTGTGTGCCTGTCGCTTTCCTCATAAAAGCCGTACCTTATTTCAAAGGTCTTTCCGTGTATTTCTATAACCTTATATAACTCGCCTTCTTTTGGAACGGATGGCGACTGTCCTGTATTTAGTTCGGATATTTTTGTAAGCATCTTTTTCTCCTCTCGTGAGATTTAAAAGCAAAAAATAAAATCTGCTACGCTTTTTGTTCTACCAAAAGCATAACAGATTTTTTAAATGTTGGGTATTACCTAAACTCCAAAAAAAAGTACAAAGTTTTTTAAAGTTTCATAACTTTTTCAAATTTTTGAGATATTAAATATGAAAAATCATATATCTTTTTATTTTTTTAAAGTTATGTAATAATTTTGCATTTTAAATTTTGCATTTAAGTTTAAAGTATCGCCGCAAAGCTATCACGCTCTAAGCCGCTTTTTTGCTTTATAATTCTTATCGCCTGTTTAACGCCCGAAACCGACATATTCATTCTTGAAGCTATCTCGGCATCGGATAGCTTAAAGGCGGCAAGGCGAGCAATCTGACGCTGTTGCGGTGACAGATTGGCAATAATCTGTCGTCCTGTGATTTGGCTGTTAAGCTTTGACCAATTTTCAACATAGCCTTTAAACAGAAAGTTTACCCTTTCCCACGCCTGCTCATCAATAAGCTTTAGCCTTTGCTCTAAAAGACTTCCAATAGTGCGGCAGTATTCCGCAAGTATACCGTAAAGCTTATCAGGTAGCGCTAAAGCTAACGCTCTATCAATATGGCGGATAGCTTGTGTATCGTTTTTAGTGTAATGGTATGTAACGGCACAGGTAAGGCGTAGATATATTTCGGGTATAACGGTGCTGTCTGCCATCGCCTGAGAAATCATAGGCTCTATTGTGGCAGGCAAAAGTCCCATAAGAGCTAGTCCCGAAATTCCCTGTAATTCAATAGTTTTAGAGGCGATAGCGTGACCTGTGGCATAAAGATACTTAGCATAATAAACCTTAGCGGCAGGAAAAGAATCCTTATGTAGCGGCTCAAAGCAGCCTATTTTAAACCATTCGGGAAAGTTTTTAACATCATAGAGCATACTGTCAACCGCACAGATACAAAGGGTTATAATATCACGCTCTATATCGTCCTTAGCGTTTGCCTCGGATATATGTATTTTAGCCTTGCGCCACATACTAAGGTCGCCGTGCCAAATAGCACACTGAGCCAATAGCATACCGCCCGAAAGCACCGCATAAAAGCCTGAATGCTTTTGTAACAGGTAATTTGCGGTGTCATACACCTTGTCTATTTCACCTCTAGAATAAGCTATCTCGGCGGCAAAAAGTATCTGCGCTTCGGGGTTATATGATAGCGCCTCTATAGCCTCTTTAGCGCATCCTGGGGCATCATAAAGCTTGGTCATATGCAAAAACGGGGTTTTAAACGGCATCGGCATATCAAAGTTTTTTTGCTGTGCCTGTATATCACGGCTTTGCTTTGTTCTGGCATCTATCGGTCGTACAGCGTTTTGAGGTATTCTCCAATCGCGTCCTAAACGGACAGCTCCCGTAATCCTGCCGTTTGCACAAAGAGTCTGCAATCGGCGGACCGAAATACCCCACTCCTCTGCCGTTTGCTTTAGGCTTTTATAATTTTTTGTATCCATACATACCACACCTTACATTGTTCGTCAAGCGCATATTATCATTGTTCGTCAAGCGCTGTATACTATTGTTCGCTTGGCGCCGTTTATTTATCTTATTATACAGTCAAAAAATTGAAAATGCAAGCAATTTCTATGTAGAAAAACAAAAAATTTATGCTTTATGGTTGAGGTACATTAGGGATAAAATATTTAATAGTTGTAAAACCTCTAAAAATGTGGTATACTTACAATGCTACACAAACTGAATAATAAGAATTAAAGGTGTCTTATTCTCTTTTTGGGGGATAATTATACTTTTTTTCGTCATAATTACTTTTAGAAATTTGGTAAAACCGCAAATTCCACGAAGTAGTTATGGCAAAGACGCCTTAATTCTATTTCAGTTTGTGTAGCAACAATCGGGGTTTGCGTTTTTCGGTGCGACAACTTCGGTTGTCGCACTTTTTTATTTTAGGAGGAATTATAATGTTTTGTCCAAAATGTGGAACAAGGTTAGAAGAAGGTGATTATAAATGTTCAAAATGCAATTGGACATGGGAACAAATCGAAATTCGTGATAGAAAAAAATTAAGTAATAACAAAAAGAGTAAAATACGATTGTTAATAATTTTTCTTTTTATTATTATGATACTTGGTATAGGTGTTACAATTTATACAAATAGCAATTATTACAAAATTCAACGCTCTGCAAATTTAATTAATAAAGGTGATTATGTAAGTGCCATTGATTTAATAAAAAATATACAAAACAAAGACGGTGATGTCATAAGAGGTTTTATTGATGTAGAAAAATCAGCAAAAGAGTTTTTGTCTGTAACAAAAAGCAATGATATCAATAAATCGATTATTGCATATCAAAAATTTTCTTCCTCTCTTGAAACCTTTAATTTAGAGGATAGCGGTTTGGATTTACCTAAAAAACTTAGAGAAAAGTATTTTTGTTATCTTTATGCTTTTTTGAGTTTAGAGGATATTACAGAGGATACCAGTAATGAATTTTATATGTCCTTATATGATGTGCAATTAGTCATTATGAACGATGTCATCTTAAAGCAAGGTAATCCGTTTACTATAAATGAAGTCAAAGACAGAAACACAACATCTTCGAATGCTTTGGAAATTTTAGATAAATACCTTTCTGTATCAAACAAAATCAAAATAGCAGATTATGGGACAAGTCAGCATTGTCATACTTGCAAAATCGGCGATGAGATCGGGATAAATATAAGTTCTTCTTTATCGGATATGCTGAATTCCCTGATAAACGAATGCAAGTCAAATATTACTACAAGTGAAAATTTTATAAAACAATATTCAGCCCAACACACTTTAAACGAAAAAATTTATATGGTGGACTCACAACCGTATTATGAAGTTGATATACATAAGAGCTTAAATCCAATAAATTCATACAACGATATAAAACAAAATAGAGATTTAATTATAAAATACATTCAGGTAGAAATGCTGTACTATCTCATTTCTGGAAATACTGCGTATTAAAAATGGAGGATTATAAAATGCTGTGTAAAAAATGTTTAAAGGAAATACCGTCGAATATGCAATTTTGTATTTATTGTGGCGAAAAACAAGATGTTGAGAAAAACATTTCAAAAATTTCAGCAGTAGAAAAAGAAAAAAAGCCACGGGCAACTGCAAAAATTAAAGAACAAGCAAAAAATTTATATAAACAATATAAAAGATTGCCCACAAAGACAAAGAAAATCACTCTATGTGCTTTTTTCGCCGTTTTGATTTTTTGTTTAATAATTTCAATATCAGGCAACAAAAACAAACTAATAGGGAAATGGGAAAACGGACAAATTGGATATATTATATTTACAGAGAACGGTCAATTTTTCGTAGACAACGATAACATATCTGGGGAATATAAAGTAGATGGTTCAACCATTACGATATATAAAGAAAACGGCAATATAGAATATTGGGAATACGATATATCAAATGACATTCTTACTATGACATATAATAACGAAAGTATGGCACTATATAAATCAGAATAAAAATAATATTAAAATACTGCTGCAATAGCCAACATAGCTTCTATAAATTTACTACTTAAAAGCAAGTTTCTAAAATGTGTTTTCTTTGGTATGATTTTGGTCATACCATCAAAAATAGAGTTATCTCGTATTTTCGGGATGACTCTATTTGCATAAATAACTTGAAAGCAGCAGCAAAAAATGTTATATTAAATCTAAGAAAAAGCTTGTTGTTATGTGGAATTTACACTTTGTACAAACAACTTTTATAAGTAGTTACCTTAGCCTCCCTCTGACGAGGGAGGTGGCAAAACGAAGTTTTGACGGAGGGAGAGAAAATGAAAGAATATAATAAAGATAATATCCCTCTTGCAAAAACACTCCGAAAAAATATGACACCTTGGGAACGAAAACTTTGGTATGAATTTTTGAGATATTACCCTATAAGGTTTCAACGACAAAAAACAATTGGAAATTATATAGTAGATTTCTATTGTGCAAAAGCAAGGCTTGTTATTGAGCTTGACGGTGGCGGTCACTATACTGTCGAACAAATAGAAAAAGATAAAGTCCGTACAAAAGAGTTAGAAAGTATGAATTTAACGGTTTTAAGAGTTTGTAATTTAGACATTGACCGTAATTTTAACGGTGTATGTAAATATATAGATTTAGCTCTTAAAAAATCTCTCCCTCAGTCAGCTTTGCTGACAGCTCCCTCGTCAGAGGGAGCCAAGCGGTAATTTGTCCCTAACTTAACACAAGCGTACGATATATTCAAGGAGCGATTTGTATGAAAAATTTAAATGTATATCACGTTGGCGTGATTGACGGTGACAGCGCATATTTAATAGACGACGGCAAAACCGCTATCCTTTATGATTCGGGCTTTGCCTTTACAGGATATGAGTTAGCAGAAAACATTAAGAAAATTTTAGGCGAGCGAGCACTTGATTATATCCTTTTAACCCACTCACATTATGACCATGTTTTAGGCTCTATATATGTTAAAAGGAAATACCCCCATGCAAAAATCGTTGCGGGTGAATATGCGACAAAAATTTTTGAAAAGCCGAGTGCTAAGGCACTAATGCGCGAGCTTGACAAAAATAATGCGGTAGCCCACGGTATTTTAGAATATGAAGACCTGATTGACGAGCTTTCGGTTGATATAGCGGTAAAGGATAATGATATTTTAAAAATTGGTGATATGACCTTTGAGGTGGTTGCCCTACCTGGTCATACCAAATGCTCAATCGGCTTTTATCTTAGAGAAAACAAACTGCTTTTAGGCTGTGAAACCTTAGGT
Organism: Acutalibacteraceae bacterium; assembly: GCA_045577835.1. GTDB lineage: Bacteria > Bacillota > Clostridia > Oscillospirales > Acutalibacteraceae > UBA737. The sequence goes on from JAZNJD010000017.1 coordinate 7,104, forward strand.
CTCTATTCAGGAAGCGGGGAGGTTATGCCCTGTTACCTTGTAGGCTACAATATGGCAATAAATTCAATAAAGCGTGCTATTAATATGGATATTAAGACCATTCTTGTATCCCATTTTGGACTTTTAGATGAAAACCAAACCAAATTATATTTAGAAAAAAGCCTTAAAAATGCAGTTTTAGTAGCAAAAGAAATAGTAGCTATTTTTAAAAATGGCGGTGGCAACGAGGACGCTTTTAACTATTTCAGCAATAAATTTTATAAGGACAGACTTAAAGATGTCTATCCGATAGACGCTATGACTCTTAACACCAATATAATGATAGAGCTGATTAAAAAAGAATTTTTAAAAAAATCTTGACATTTTTAAATTGAAGTGATAAAATTCAAACAACAATTAAATTTCGGTTGTAACACTAAATGCGAAGATCAGAAACCAGTAGGTTGGAAAGAAGCTTAAGAGAGTTGTCGGTTGGTGCGAGACAATGCGGAATCCTTCTGAATTCATTCTGTTAGCAGTGCACTGAATAAGAGAAATCTTTAGTAGGAGGCAACGGGAGTTCCCGTCATAGAACTAAGGGTATGTTAGTACCTAACAAGGTTGCTATTGTGAAGTAGCGACGAACTGAGGTGGTACCACGGGATGCTAATTTCTCGTCCTCTGTATTCTTTATAGGAATGCAAAGGGCGTTTTTTATTTTCCTTGACATTCCAAATCTTAGAAAAGAAAAGGTGGTCAAAATGGCACAAAACTACTATCAAAAAGAAATTGAAACCATGTCTTATGAGGATATGAAGAAGCTTCAGTCCGAAAAGCTTGTAAAACAGGTAAAGCACGTTTATGAAAACGTACCTTACTATAAAAAGCTTATGGACGAAAAGGGTGTAAAGCCTGAGGACATTAAGGGAATTGAAGACCTTCACAAGCTTCCCTTCCTCACCAAAGCAGACCTTCGTGACGCATACCCTTACGGATTACTTGCAAAACCGCTTGAGGACTGTGTTCGTATTCAGTCTACCTCAGGTACAACAGGCAGACGTGTTGTTGCGTTCTACACACAGCACGATATTGATTTATGGGAGGACTGCTGTGCGCGTGCTATTACAGCTGCAGGCGGAAGCAAAAGCGACGTTTGTCAGGTAGCATACGGCTACGGTCTTTTCACAGGAGGACCTGGTCTTAACGGCGGCTCTCATAAGGTTGGCTGTCTTACTCTGCCGATGTCTTCGGGTAATACCGAGCGTCAAATTCAGTTTATGATGGACCTTAGTGCCACCATTCTTTGTTGCACACCGTCCTATGCCGCATATATCGGCGAAAGCCTTAAAGAACAGGGCTACAAGCCTGAGGATATTCCGCTAAAGGCAGGTATTTTCGGTGCGGAGCCTTGGACAGATGAAATGCGTCACGGTATCGAGGCTACACTCGGTATCAAGGCATACGATATTTACGGTCTTACCGAAACAACAGGCCCTGGAGTTGCTTTTGAATGTAGCGAGCAGACAGGTATGCACATAAACGAAGACCACTTCTATGCAGAAATTATTGACCCCGATACAGGCGAGGTTCTTCCTGAGGGAAGCAAGGGTGAGCTTGTATTCACCTCTCTTGACAAAGAAGCTTTTCCGCTTCTTCGCTACCGCACCCGTGATATTTGTGTGTTATCCCGTAAAAAGTGCTCATGCGGCCGTACCCTTATCAAAATGGCAAAGCCGATGGGCAGAACCGACGATATGCTCATTATCCGTGGCGTAAACGTATTCCCAAGTCAGATTGAAACCGTTCTTCTCAACGAGGGCTATGAGCCTAACTATCAGATTGTTGTTGACCGTGTAAACAATAACGATACATTTGAAGTAAATGTTGAAATGACAGCCGAGAAGTTCACTGATAAGCTAAGCGAAATTCTTGCTATGGAAAAATCACTCGCAAACGCTATGAAGACCATGCTCGGCATCAACCCTGCCGTTCATCTTGTACCGCCAAAGGCTATTGCAAGAAGTGAGGGCAAGGCTGTTCGTGTAATCGATAAGAGAAAGCTTATATAAAAGAGGGGAGTTTTAGATATGGCAATTAAGCAGTTAACAGTATTTGTTGAAAACAAACAGGGTTCGATTGTTTCTATAACCGATACAATCTCCAAACACAATATCAACCTTAGAGCACTTTCTATCGCAGAGACCGAGGATTTCGGTATTCTTCGTCTTATTGTTAATGACGAGGCTACGGCAGAAAAGATTTTAAAAGAGGAAGGCTATCTTATTAAGATTACCGATGTTGTCGGTGTTAAAATCGGCGATGAGCCGGGCAAGCTTTCCGAGGCATTAAAGGTGCTTGACCAAAATAAGATTAATATAGAATACCTTTATGCATTTATGGCTCGCACCGAGAAGCATGCCTATGTTGTTATCCGTGTTGAAGACAATGCCGCAGCGGAAGCCGCTCTTGCAAATGCAGGCTTTAAAATCATAACCGAAGCTGACGTAAATAAGCTTTAATAATTTCACCTAAAATTTTAAGCCTAGGATAATTCCTAGGCTTATTTTTTATGTAAATTCTGATACCTTAATATAATCAATAAATGCCTTTAAGCTTTTTGACATCCATTTGTTTTTGTGATATATAAGTTGTTTCCATATATCAATATTCATATCACAAACATCCAAATAACAAAGCTCGCCCGTTTGAACAAGCTCCTTTGTTACAAAATCAGGCAGATAGGAAATCATATCGCTTTGTGCCACCATTGAGGTTATAATATCTGTTCTGCCAATCTCTAGAACAGGGGTAAGCTCTAAAGATTTTTTGGCTAGTTCTTTATCGAATACACGTCTGTAGCCTTGACCGTATTCGGTTAAAATAAAGGGCTCATTTATTATATCTTTAATCGATAGGCCATGAGTTTTTGCAAATTTTGAAGTTGCACTTGCAACAAAATGCATTGAAAGTCGTTCTTCCTTTGCGATAATGTAATCTTTATTATATGAATGATTGTCAAGCGTAATAACAATATCCGCTTCGTTGTGGTCTAGCATCTCGAACATGGCTGAGGTGTCGGCCGTTGTAAATTTAATAGAGATGTTTGGATACTTGTTGTGAAAATCAATATAATGCGAGTTAATCATATCGTCGCATACCGAGTCGGGCGTTACGATATGAATATGGCCTGAAAGTTCTTCTTCCCTGATGAAATTTTCTTTGAATTCGTCTGTGAGTGTGCGAACCTGATGCGCATAGGATACCAACTCCCGTCCTCGCTCGGTGAGGGTAATGGTGTGGTTAATTCTCTCAAACAAAAGGCAGCCTAGCTCCTCCTCTAACTGCTTTATCTGAAAAGAGATTGTTGACTGTGAGTACCCTAGCTGCCCTGCCGCCTTTGTGAAGCTTCCAAGCTCTGCAACGTGTATAAAAGTGATAAGATTTCTCAATTCCATTTTCTTTCCCCTTATTATCGAAAATATCGATAGCAAACATTAAAACCATTGGTTTGACTAATGATAGATAATATTATATAATCAAATACAGATAAAATCAAGCATTAGTTATATGCTTTGACTCTAGGGGGAAAAAGGATGACAACTCCACAACTTTACACAATCGTTGCATTAGCCATATATGCTATGATAATGATTTTTATAGGTTGCTTCAGTTACGGAAAATCAAAAACACTTGACGGCTTTTTAATCGGCGGCAGAAATATCGGTGCTTGGGCGACCGCTTTTGCCTACGGTACTACATATTTTTCAGCAGTTGTCTTTGTTGGCTATGCAGGTCAGCACGGTTGGAATATAGGTATCGGCGCTATCTGGATTGGTATCGGTAACGCTGTACTTGGTTGTCTACTCTCTTGGCTCTTGTTCGCAAACCGCACAAGGAAAATGACCAAAAAGCTAAACGCCCGCACAATGCCCGATTACTTTGAAAAAAGATATAATTCAAGGGGTATGAAAATATTAGCGGCGGTTATTATATTTATATTCCTCGTTCCTTACTCTGCCGCTGTATATAAGGGACTCGGCTCGCTATTTAGTGCAGTTTTCCCTGGTGTTGAAACATGGGTTTGGATGCTGCTTATCGCCTGTCTTACTGCCGTTTATCTCGTAGCAGGCGGCTATATCGCAACCTCTTATACCGACCTTGTTCAAGGCGTTATTATGATTGCAGGCGTTGTTTTACTTGTGATTGCGGTGCTAAATCATGGTAACGTGGGCGGTCTTGGCGGACTTATTGAAAACCTCGGTAGCTTTAAATCTCTACCTAATGATCCTAATTCCATAACGGGCGAACAACTCACCAATATTTTCGGCGGCTCATCGTTTAAGTTCCTTTGCTTTAATATTATGCTTACAAGCTTTGGTACCTGGGGTCTTCCTCAGATGATTGGCAAGTTCTATGCTATCAAGGATACTGCCGCTATTAAGCGTGGCACAATCATTTCAACGATATTTTGCGTTGTAATCGGTTGCGGTGCATATCTTATAGGCTCAACCTCAAGACTTATTCTTGGCGGTCAGCTTCCCGAGGGCGGTATCGACGCTGTTATCCCCACCCTTTTAATGAAGGTTCTTGGAAACGGTACGCTCGGTATCATTCTACTCGCAATTATTATAATACTTCTTCTTTCTGCATCAATGTCAACTCTACAGGCGGTAGTTCTAACCTCGGCTTCGGCAGTTGCGGTAGACCTTATCCCTGCAATAAGAAAGAAGGAAACCTCTCCTAAAACGCAGATGATTTTAACCCGAATACTCTGCCTTACCTTCGTTGCTTGCTCGTTTATCTTTGCAACAAGGAACATTCCAATTATAGTAAGTCTTATGTCGTTTTCTTGGGGTGTGGTTTCGGGTTGCTTTATCGGTCCTTACATTTGGGGACTATTCTCAAAGAAGATTACAAAGATAGGCGCTTACTCAGGTATCCTTTCAGGACTTCTCACCGTTGGCGGCGCAACCCTTGTAATTTCCCTACAGTCAGGTTTTTCTGCCGCAGCAGCAAAATCCCCCGAAATGGGTGTTGCCGCAATGGCTGTTTCTATGGTGGTAGTTCCCCTTGTCAGTGCATTCACAAGGAACAAAAAAGCCGATAGTGAACGTGTAAACGAAATCTTTGAGTGCTACAAGGAAGCATAATTAAACTATTAAAAATTAAATTTCAATACATTAAGTAAAGGGATGGTTTTCACCATCCCTTTTACACTACAAACAAAAATATATTGACTTTTTATAAGGGTTTTTATATAATATATAGGCGGTTTTAAAAACCTAATAAAACGACAATCTTAATAAAATTACGAGATGTGGCTCAGTTTGGTAGCTTTGAGCTTGACTGCCGCCTGTGGCGGATGCAAGGAAAGCGAAAAGACGCTGCGGTCGACAGAGGCGAGGGCGTGTACCGACGTCCGAGAAAATGTCGGGCACCGCAAGAGTGGCTGCGTAGCAGCGCGGAAAAATGTAATAGCAAAACATATTTTAAAAACTTAATAAAATTACGAGATGTGGCTCAGTTTGGTAGAGCGCTGCGTTCGGGACGCAGAGGCCGCAGGTTCGAATCCTGTCATCTCGACCATACAAAGCCCTCGTTTCGAGGGCTTTGTTAAAAATTTAATATTTAGATAACGTCATTGATCATAAAACATGGAGGATGTTTATGTACGCAGACAGAAAAAAGATTTATGAAAAAATCGAAAAAGAACGAAACTCAAAAGTAATTGCATATGTTACTGGCGATAGAGAAGGAATGGGGACACAAATTGGTGCTGATACACCAGACATATTCCTAGAACATCTTGATACCATAAAAAAGGCTGAAAAAATTTCTCTTATCATTTATACTCGTGGTGGAGATACTCTTGCCGCTTGGAATATCGTAAATCTATTTAGAGAGTTTTGCGATAATTTCGAAGTTATTATCCCCAACAAATGCCGTAGTGCAGGAACATTAATGTCGTTGGGAGCTAATAATATTGTTATGACTAAGCAAGCAACATTAGGGCCCATTGATCCCAGTATCACGCGACCTATGAGCCCGATTATACCTACAACGAATCCCCCTCAAAAGTTATCTATAAGTGTGGAATCCGTCAAAGGATACATTTCTCTCCTAAAGAAAGAATTTGGTGCCCAAAGCGACAAAGCAATTTCCATGGCATATACCAAACTTGCTGAACAAATTCATCCACTTGTGTTGGGTGATGTCTACAGAACACAAAAACAAATTCAAATGTTAGCAAAGAAATTGCTTTCAAAAGGGTACACTAACAAAAAGGCTATTAAGAATATCGTAGATTTTCTCTGTAGCGATTCAGGAAGTCACGATTATACTATTAACAGAACAGAAGCGCAAAATCTCGGATTACATATCGAAGTACCTACTCAAGAGATGTATACTCAACTCAAGACATGGTACTCCGATATATCTTCTGAACTCGAATTAAAGAATCCGTATGATCCTGTAAAAATCTTAGGCGGAAAACCAATTCAAGCCTATTCTTTTAAGCGCTGTCTTATAGAGAGTGTTGATTATGGAGAAGATGCATTTATTTCAGAAGGTGTATTAAGTAAAACTATTGTCAAAGATCCTCATGGAAATACACAAGAACGTATTAGCAATAGTGTAACCTACGAAGGTTGGAGGCATTTTTAATGTATATTCAAAAAGTTTTTTGCGATATTTCTTGTACTTTTGCAGAAAATACCACAAATACAAGTGCAGCGCCCGATTCAGTTTTCAACTTGACAAAAGATTTTTCTTATATTGTTCCAGATAATGTTGTAAGGGTTATTCCTAGTAATAGTTCTTTATTAAAAGTTGAGCAAATAGAAGATTAACGCTTAAACAGCAACACGGATTTATCCGCGTTGCTGTTTTTTCTTTGTTTACTGCAAACCAATTTTTGAGGGCGGCTCTTACGAGTCGCCCTCTTTTAGTTTCGCTTTCTCTTCTGCAATCTCCGCTTTCACTCGTTCGATCATCTCGGCGAGTTTGATTTCACATTGCTCTTTCGTTTCGGCGTAGACGTTGAATTTCTTTCGCTTGCCGTTCGGCAGTCTTGGGAAGAAACTGCCTTCCCACAGGTTGTCATTGATCTGATAGACACATCCGGTGCCGGATTTGCGTATCTTTCTCGGTATCGGCTCAGGATGCGGCTCTGTGGGCGCACACGGGGCGTTTACGGGCGGTTTCACCGTTTCCTCGGGTGTTTGCTCTACCGCGGACATCTGCGCGTTTGTGCCGCCGATTTTGCGGTCAATGCTCGCCGCTGCCTGCATTTGCATCGTATCGGTCATGTGGCTGTAGATATCCAGCGTTGTCGCGGCGGAAACATGGCCTATCGTTGCTGACAAAGTTTTTACGTCCATGCCGTTTTCCAGCGCCATCGTGGCGAAGGTATGGCGCAGGTCGTGGAATCGCACGTGCTTGCATCCCGCCCGTTTGAGGAGGATCGACAGGATATCGCCGACGGACGTGGGATACCTCGGCACGTCGGGATTTTGCGGCGACGGGAACATCCAGCGCGAGTTGATTGTCTCCTTATATTTTCTCAGCACCTCCACCAGCGACGGCGGCAGTACCACCGTGCGGATGGAGCTTTTTGTTTTCGGCACGGAAATCTCGATCTTGCCGTTCACAGCACACGCCTGGCGAACGATTTGAAGCTCGCCCGTTTGGAAGTTGAGATCATCCCATTGCAGCCCCATCAGCTCCCCTCGGCGCATCCCCGTGCCGAGCTCCAAGAGGAACAGTTCGTAGTATCCGTCCTCTTTGGCCTGGGCAAGGAATCGCTGTAGCTCGTCCTTGGTCAGCACCTGCATCTCCCGCGCTTTCTTGGGCGGCAGTTTGCAGCCGATGGCAGGATTAACTCGTATCAGTCCTTCGGCTACCGCTTTTTCAAGCGCCATGCGACAGCTTGCGTGGCAGGCGCGCACCATGCGGTCGGACAGTCCGGGGCCGTATTTCTCAACGTACTGCTTTCGCCCGTTTCGTTTCAGCCGTGCATAGAACTGTTGCAGGTCGTTCTGCGTCAGTTTGTTGAGCGGTATCTTGCCGATCTCGGGGATGATGTGGTCATAGATGCGGTTCTCGTAGTTTTGCTGAGTCAGCGGTCGGATAGCTGGCTTGGAGTAGTTTTCGTACCAAAATTCCATCCAATCGCCGAACAGCATATCCGGCCTGCACCGCGTACTCGGCGGTCGGTATTCCTCTTTCAGCTTTTCAAGCTTCTCGGCACACTCGGTCTTGGTATGCGCGAGGACGTTTTTGGTGATCGGCAGTCCTTTGTCATCGTAGCCGACCACAACTCTACCTTCCCACCGTCCATCGCTCCGTTGACGGAGAGTTCCTTTCCCGTTTTGTCTGCGTTTTGCCATTTGTCTCACTCCTTTATGATCAAGTCTTCCATGAAGCCGCCGACAATGCTCGATGCTCGTTTTTGCATGTCGGTGGTCACGTGGGTGTACGTATCCAGCGTGAAGCTGGCGTTGGTGTGTCCGAGGATTCGCGACAGTGTTTTGGCATCCACACCGCCCGTCAGCGCATGGGTGGCGAAGGTGTGGCGCAGATCGTGGAAGCGTATCAGCGGTAGTCCCGCTTGCTTCAGCAAGGTTTTCATTCGGTTGTAAGGATACTCGGGATGCATCGCCTCCTCGGGCCTGTAGATGTTCGGGAAGATCCATTCGCCCATCGCCGTTTTCTTTCGCTCTCGCAGTATCTCCGCGGTGCTCGGCGGCAACAGAATGTTGCGCATTCCCGTTTCGGTTTTGGTGTCGCCCCAGGTCACACCGCCGCCTTTCTTTTTCTTCACCGTCCGCGAGATCTTCAGCCGCCCCGTGGCTTCATCGAAGTCCGACCACCGCAGTCCGCAGATCTCACCGAGACGCAGTCCCGTGGTCAGCTCGGTGTAGAAGAAGTCGCGCCACACCTCGTCCTGCATCACCACGCTCATGAACTTTTCCAGCTGTGCTTCGGTGAGTATCTGCTTGGGCGCGTAATTGTTTTTCGGGATGGTGGTGCCGTCGGTGGGGTTCTTGACGATGAGCCGTTCCCTCACCGCCGCGTCCATGGCTTCGTGAAGCATCATGTGAACGCTGCGCACCGTGCTGTCGGCGAGCTCGTGTCCGCGAAGAGGATGCGCCTCCCGCCGACCGCCCTTTTTGATTTTGTTATACATTCTCTGCACGTCGGCAGTGGTGATGAACGCCACCGGCTTATCGCCGAGGTAGGGTTTGACGTGCATGCGGATCATCGAATCGTAGCTGTCCCAGGTGCTCTCGCGGATGGTGAAGATCATATACTCATTGAGCCATCGGTCGAGCCACTCGCCGAGGGTCATCTTGCTATCCTCGGTCAGCTCCACACCGCGGTAGTCCTCGATGCGCTGATGCAGTTTTTCAAGAGTTTCTTTCTGCGTCTTGCCGTAGACGTAACGGAAGATCGGTTTGCCGTCGCTCTTGTGACCGACGGTGATGCGCCCTTCCCATTGGCCGCGCTTCTTCTGTCGAACCATTCCGTCGCCCGCAGGTCTTCTGTTTGCCATAGTTCTCATCTCCTTTCCTTGTCAGCACAACAACATACCACAACTCTTTCGGAATATCCAGCGACTTTGCTGAAACAGTTTTGAGAACTTCTTCAATCCTTTTGCCAATGGTAGGCATCCTCGAACCCTAGCGTACCGTTGATTCGTTTAACCTCGTTGATACACTCCTGACGCAGATTTGCAAGCGTTCCTTCCTCTACATCGCAGTAGGCGGCGAGGATGTTCATCATGATCGCCATCTCGACCGCCAGTTTGAACAGCATTCTGCACATTCGAGTGTCGCTGCTGTCCACGATCGCCTTCATCGTCGAGACCATATAGTTCGGCAGCATCCCCGGACTGTTGTCAGCTCGAAGGTAACCGACGTACGCCCGAATGGCTTTTTCAATAAACTCAGATTGACTTCGGCAGTCATCGTCTTTGTACATTTCTTTTACCGTTTCCATTGTTTTTGGTGTCACCCAAAGCGGAAACTTGATTTTATTGGTTTTTCCCATAATAATTCTCCTTTCTCGTTACAGCGCCTATCACAGCGCCTATGGTTTTCCTTATAACACGGTGCTTTTCGCTGTTTACAGCTCCTATCACAGCCCACTGACCATCCGAACAACCCCAAACCACCTCTTTCTCCAAAACCGCCGAAAACCCTTGTGCGGTCGGCGTTGCCGTCCGCTGTGGTGCGAGTCGAGGGTCGTTTACGACCCCGACTCTTTCACCTGCTTGATTTTCGACCCTTGAATTCGGTCGAATATTTCCAGTTTTTTGAGTACCTTTTGTCGGCACATCTCCGCATCAAAGTGTGCGAGCTGCTGTTGGTAACGGTACTCCACCGCCTCCTGGATCGGGCGGATGGTATAGAGCAAGGTTCCGTTATGCTTCTGTCCTTTCTTGGTAATGACGGTGGTTGGCTCGGTGGTAATGAGCTGCTTTGCGACCAGTCCGTCGATATGCTTTTTCACGGTATTCTTGCTCAGCCCCACCGCCGAACCGATAGTTTTGTAGCTCGGGTGGCACTGAAAGGTTTTCCTGTCCTCGCAGTACATCAGATAAGCGTACACCGCAATCTCGCCCGCCGAGAGATCCAAACAAAAGATTTCATTCGGCAGAGGAAAATAATTTTTCACCGCGTCGCGCTTTGGATATCGGTTGTACTTCATACGGCATCACCGCAATCTTTTTTCATTCCTCCTTCACTTTGAGAAGTGGCTGTCCACCCACTCTCTGAATTTTTCTTTCGGCACGATCAAGCGATTGCCCACACGAATGACCGGGAATCCTTTCTCGTGCATCAGCTCGTAGGCCGACGACGGTGCCACGCCCAACACCTTGGCGACCAGTTCCGCATTGAGAAACAGCGGAAGGTCATCGTAGCTTTGGTAGATTGATTTTTTCATTTCGTTTACCTCCTGATAGATTTTTTAGGCTCGCGCCTATGTATTGATGACGTTTGAAAACAATTCCTCATTAGTACAGGAATGAAAATTCCATATTGCACACCCTCTTGAAAAATTCTCCTCTCACTTTCCATGGGACTTCAGACAGTTGTTTATGCGCAAAAATTTATCCCCTTACTTTTCAAGCCGAAAAAATGCACCACCTACAACCAAGAAAAATATCCTCTCACTTTTCATGGCAATTCAAAGGACAGTTGAGCGGAAATTTTTTTATCCCCTCACTTGTACAAAGGAAAAAATCATATAGTTGACAACCAATATTTTTGATTGTTTACAAAAAATTAATTTATCCCTTCACTTATACATGGGAATTCACAAGGCAACCTACAACCAAACTTCAAAAAGTTTCTTCACTTTTCAAGCCGAAAAATAAACAGCTCTATGCACAGGCAGAACAAAAAATATTTATCCCTCTACTTATACAAAGGAAAAATCGGGCACCTCTATGCGCAGAAAAAATAAAAAAAGACCTACACATCCATGCACAACGAAACGAGGGGTGCAGTCTGCATCCCAGCTAGTTCGTATTGTGCATGTATGTATAAGTCTTTGAATTGCCCCTTTAGTATTTCAGTTTTATCCCACGGCCTCGTGGGTGCTATATATTAACACAGAAAAATTTATTTGTCAAAAAATTTTTGCATGTTTTTCTTTGTCTACTGTGGAGCAGTTTTTAATCCGTGAAAAAGCCAACGCCATCGGAATTTCCGATGGCGTTTGTGATTACTTCTTGCAATAAATTCTGATAGCTTCGGCAACGAATTCCGCCACACCTTCACCGTTTTTGTCGATGTTGTTTTTGAAGCGCTCGTCGCATACGTACATCTGTCCGAGCCCTGCAAGGATTTCATTGGTGCAGTGATAAAAATTCGCCGTGATATAGTCCTGCAGTTTCTTTACAAGCCGATGTGCCGTTTCGCTGCCGGCAAGCTCGCCGCATTTTTTGCATTCTGCAAGCTCCGCAAATACACCGTTCATCCCGGCGAGAACGTCGTTCCATTTGTCTTTGGAGTAGCCGGCGGTCTTTGTCCGGCTCTCTTTGTATGCGTCCGTACCGCCCCAACGCTGTTTCGCTTCGTCCTCGTATTGCTGACGGGCGGTCTCGTATTCACTGTTGTCAAATGCGCTCATCGTGATCTCTCCTTTTTCTGCTTGTTCCAAAGCTGCGATCAGCCGTTCCAGTCGATCCTTCTTCAGTGTCAGCAACCGCTTCTGCTCTGCAAGCGCTTTTTGTTTATCATAGTTCGGCGAGGCGAGGATCTCGGCAATGCTTTTCAAAGAAAAATCCAACTCACGGTAAAACAAAATCTCCTGCATCCGCTCAAGAGAGCCTTCATCGTAAAACCGATAGCCGTTTTGCTCGTCCACAAAACTCGGCTTCAGCAAACCGATCTCATCGTAATAATGCAGTGTGCGCACGCTGACACCGGTGAGCTCGGCAAATTCTTTGATCTGTAGTTTCATATCTTCACCTCGGCTATGAGTATACACTATAACGTTACGTCAGAGTCAATACTATTTTACACTATTTTTTGCAAAAGGTAAAGGGCGCGGCACCGAGCCGCACCCACAGCAGAAGAGGTCAGATCTCTTCCACCGTTTCCATACCATCCATGACCTCGACCATGATCCGCGCCGCCAGGATGAACCCATCGGTGAACGCCCGGCGAGCCGTGAGGTCGCAGATCTCACTTTGGCAGTCCTTGAACTTTTCGAAAGTTTCTTTCTGCTGTTCGGTGAGCGTAGACATGAGGCTTTCCTCATTTTTGCAGATGAGCTTCACCAGTTTGTCCATTCGAGATCCACGCTTCATGTCACGCTCACACGGACTGATGTTGCCGTAGTACAGATCTTCAAGCGTTGTCATGTTTATCCCACCTCACATAAGAAGAGGACGACTCAACATCGGTCATTCCCGATATCGAGTCGCACTCTGATTTCATTTTGTCCGCTGCGATCAGCGCGTGCTTGACGATCAGCATCTCAACCCACGTCCGTTCATCGTACTCTGCCGGACGGCCGTCCCTGAGATACTCTGCCATCGCCGCGCTCATCACGCCGTACTTTTCGCCGTTGTAAACTTCTTCTACTGTAATTCGTGCCATATTCGCACCTCCTTTGCAGTACACAACAGTACCACAGGTCAGTGCGGAAGTCCAGAGATTTTGCTGCAAAATTATTTTTTTGTTTTTGGGGGATTCTTTTTCGGCCTCTTTAATGCCTTAATAGAGTTTACAAATACTTCTGCGCTTGCTTCAACAAGTTTTACGGGCACAGCATTTCCGATTTGTAGAGCTGCTTGCGTTAAAGAATTGCTAAATATAAAATCGTCAGGAAATGTTTGCAACCTTGCTGCTTCACGAATTGAAATAGCACGATCTTGCGAATAATGCCCATATCTCCCTTTGCTATAGCATAGGCAACCGCCAGTCATAGTTGGAGATGGTTTATCCGGATCCATAATTCCATAAACATCTTTATGTCCCGAAAAAACCTCTCCATTTTGATTCTTTTTTTTGTGACACGATAGAACCATGCTTTCGGGCAATGAATCTCGCGAACCACCGTGTGTCCGAATATATTTCATCCGTTTCAAATTATCCTCGCTAAGATTAGCACACTTATGGTTGTAGATTTTCTTTTCTCCCGTATATGTTTGTCCAGCAGAAAGTTCTGGCAAATCGCCAATAGCTTCTTTAACAGTAATCCATGGGTTTAATCCGTTTTGACCACTTTTATTATGAGTTGGTTTCGGCAACTCAAAAGATATACCTAATTTTTGTAAGCGCTCATAGATATCCTTTCTCACTGCATGCAAAACAAATCTTTTACGAGATTGTGGCACACCAAAATCAGCAGCATTTAAAACACCTTTTACGACTACATATTTTTCTTTTGAGTCTCCATTAATATTTTCCAATCGTTTGACAAATTCATTTAAAATATTAGCATTAAATTCCGTCGTGATTCCAGGCACATTCTCCATCAGTATAAACGGAGGGTGGAGTTCTTCAATTATTCTTAGAAACTCAAATAGGAGTTCTTTCCTTTCATCCTCGCTTTTAGTTTTGTTTTTGGGGTTTTGCATTGAAAAATTTTGACATGGAGGACAGCCTGCAAGAAGATATATCTCATTTCTTCGAATCTTTGCGGCTTTAAGTAACTCTTGCCCAGACACTTTACGAATGTCCTTCTGTAGAACACTAACATTGGCTAATGGAGGATAGTTTAAGTAAGTTTCGACAGCATCTCGCTCAATTTCAACAGCAGCCTTTACAGTCAGACCAGCACGAGTAAGACCACACGAAACACCACCACAACCTGAAAAGAGGTCAATTGCTTTGATTGCCATCGTCGTCCCCCTCCATATCATATGCTGCGATGATTTTTTCACCAGTAGGAGTACTGATCGTGGGCGCTGTATCCGTTCGAGCAAATGGTTGCTTTTTACGTGCACACATTGCTTTGAAATCGCACCTATCACAATTTGTCTTGCAAGGACGCATTGGAAAATCATTAGACAGAATTCCGCTGACAGCCCATTCAATTGCCTTAATGGCTTTTTCAACAGAACTCTCATCAACTGGTATAGCAGTTCGTTTATTGTCTTTTAGCGTATGAATATACCCTGTCTCCACATTTTCGCCCATTATTTCTTTAGCTGCTTTTGAGTACAACTGAACTTGTATGGACATATCACGCCAATCATAGTCAATAGAATCATCTGGCAACTCCATTGTTTTAAAATCTATTACATCAGCAGTTGTTATGCCACGCTCGGGTTCTTCCTTAAGCAATAAATCAATGGCACCCGTAATCAAAGCGTCTTTTACCGAAAGTTCGAATCGAGCCTCGTCCTGTCGCAATCTTCCAAAATCAGAAGAAAATCTATCGGCGTACTCTATCAAAATCCTTTGTAATAAACTCTTCGCTCTCTCGTAAGATCCCGGTCGATTAATGGGATCTTTACTCGGGAAGACGTGTTTTAACATAAAAGTGCCTTCCACTACTTCAATAACCTCATCTAAAGTCGGAGTTCTGTCCTTGAAACGCTGATGCAATCTCTCTAGCGTGGTGTGGCTTGTTTTTCCAAAACCGAAAAGTTCAGGTACAGCGGCGTTGTAGCCGTATATGGTAGAAAGTTTATAGGAATACGGGCACGACAAATAACTTTTCACGGAAGAATAATCTGTCGGGAATTCACCTTCATCAAAACGAGGAGCGGGTTCAATTTTTTCACACAAATCGTCAAAGGAAAAATCTTTTCTCATGTCTTTATGAGAAAGATTAACGGTAAATCTTGACGGCGTTTTTCTCCGCTTTAGTCCTGGATGGCATGCACTTCCAGTCAAATATAATATTCTCTCAGCTCTAGTTATTGCTGTATAAAATAATCTTGCTTCATCCTCAACACGAGTTCCATATGCGCCTCTAGATATTGCATCATTCATAAGGGATGCTGGCACAATACCGTCGTAACGAGAGATATCCATCGGAAATCTTCTGCTAACTAAATCTGCCACAAAAACAACGGGGAATTCAAGCCCTTTTACTTTATGAATGGTAGAAATATTAACTGCATTATCTCTTGTAATATAATCAATTGGTTCTAATTCATAACTGTTCTTTGCAATTTGCTGAAAATAGTTCAGCATCTCACGATATCTCCAAACATCATCTATACTTACATAGGTTTGCTCGACATCAAGAATTATTTTGCTAAAAAGTCCCAAATCCCTTAATGCGATTTCGTCATCCATATTACGGATCATAAATGCATCTAAGAGATCATGAAGGAATTGCTGAGGATAAACTTTTCTTCTCGCCCCTTCTGCGCGAGGAGTGTGTATTTGCTGGTGCCATTTTTGAAGAACAGCAAAATATTTAGGCTTGTCAGCAAAAGGAAACACAGGCAATACAGAATTATTAAAATGAAGTTCCGCCTTTTCCCGAGTAGTATTCGATTCTCGTAATAATTCCATCGTATCAAGTACGGATTGGGCATACGGTCTATCGAAAATTCCTCCTTCTCCAGTCGTCTTAACAGGTATGCCAAGTTCTTTAAGAGCGTTAACGAATTGTACGTCTCTGTTTTCGCCATTACGAGTTCGAATACCACGTAGCAAAATCGCAAAATCGCTATAGGTCAATCCTCGACGAGATTTTTCTGTGCCATCCGGATTGTATTCGATATATGTTGTACCAACTAACGATTTTATTCTTTCGGCAATCCATTTTGCTTCGTCTTCGCGACTGTCAAACCAAAGATTTCTCATATCCTGAATATTGCCGTCTGAATGAGAAGAAATGTCTTTCGCTAATCGCTCATAATTCAAAGTTGTCTGTACAAAACTGTTCGCAGTTTCTACAATTGCTTTGGTGCTTCTAAAATTAACAAGAAGTTTATGTACCGATACATTCTCATATCGATCCTCGAATGTAAGGATATTTTGAACATTGGCACCACGCCACCCATATATGGCTTGATCATCGTCCCCTACGACAAAAAGAGTGTCTAAAAATCTAGAAAAAGATTTGATAAAAGCCTCTTGAATAGGATTGATATCTTGGTATTCATCGACAAAAAGATACTGATACTTTTCAATGTCAGTTCCATTTTTATCTGTAATCTTATTCAATTCTTCTACCGCAAGACGAATAGCATGTGAAAAATCCATATAGCCGTCGTGTTCAAGTGTTTCTTTTAGTTGTAGAAGCGAATTGTAAAGAGCCGGATCTGTTGCCGAAATAGATTCATAAGCTATGTTTTCATTATTCACAGTTTGCCAAGCAGAAGTTAAATCTTGAATGCGCTTAAAATAACCAGCGCCAGTAGCAAGACCAAGTTTACGATAACGTGACATGACAAACAAAATCAAGCCGTTTGCATCTAAAATATCGTATTGTCTGTACGAAGCGTTAATATTACCCAGTAGTTTTTGACAAAACGAATCTATGGTTCCAATGAACATTGCGCCAATATAGTTTTCGGGAAACCCAAATTTATGCAATGCTTCAGCAACGCGTCTTTTAATTGATTCAGCCGCTTTTTCTGTAAATGTAAATGCAACGATACTATCTGGACTAGCACCTTGAGATACTAAATAAGCAATTTTATAGGCCAATGTGCGGGATTTTCCTGACCCAGCACATGCTAAGCACAATATGTTTTTACTAGTATCTATTACAGCAGCATGTTGTTCAGAGGTTAAATTGGCTTTTAAAATCTCCGAAATGTTCATATTTATTCTCCTTATGCATGTCAAATTAAAACACCCTCGCAATGATCTATCTCATGCTGAATGATCTGTGCAGTCCATCCGGTATAGGTTTTGATACGAGACTGCATCTCCGTAGTTTGATACCTGACCTTGATAGATTTATAGCGTTTGCACGGACGAGGGCCATCGAGAAGCGACAAACAGCTTTCCTCGGTGTTGTACGCACCATCCTTTTTAATGATTTCAGGATTGAGCATCAACGTATATGTAGGAGCTCGTCCGCTTTCATCAAGAAAGGCGATGATGCGCTTCTTCATACCAATCATATTTGCCGCCATGCCGACACAACTATCCTTGTGCGCCATAAGCGTATCAAGCAAATCCTGTGCCACCTGCAAATCTTCGTTCGTAGCAATCTTCGACTTTCCTGCGAGAAATATTGGATCGTGTATTACTTTTTTAACCATTTAATTCCTTTATCTTTTTGACTAAAGATACAGCATATAGTATGCATTTTACAAATATTTCTTAAATACTTTTTTAAATCTAATGCAAACATCAACAATCCAGTCGAACTGCTGATTCCACTCATCGTGATTGTCCAGGTTTACTGGCTTTTCAATAATGATACGACTTGCTTTCTTGTCGGGCAACTCTCTCCAATCCAACTCAAACCCAAGTTCTGCTTCAATTTCGCCTTTATGTTGCAATAACTGATGATATATAGATTTATCGTCACTGATGTACAATTCTACGGAGACCGCATCACGGTTTTTCAGTGTCAAAATGTCTATATGATATGCCGACGAGCCTAAGCTAAGCGTCATCCAATGATCAGTGCTTGGTTTACGTCTGTTGAAGTTCTTATCAAAAGCTGTCTGCGTGAACGCATACTCATTAAACGCAGTCCAGTATTCCAAACGGAACTGATGCCTAGGCGCATTTAAACTCTGTTTCTTAACTTCCTTCGTCCAATTGTTCGGTTTCTCAACAATTTCGAACTTGACAGCAGGGGAAGAATCGCCGATTTTATACAACTTAATTTCAATAAGGAAAAAACTTATATTTTCATCCGTATGCTCATTAAGCCACTCGATTGCAGCACGATGCTCTTCTCTTGCGCGTTTAACGATCCAAATTACTATGTCGGCACCTTTGCCAGAAGCATATGTAATCAGTTTCCCAAGATGGTCGTGGTTGGTATCTTCAAGCTGATTTTCTATAATAATTTTGCGATCCGTGCCGGTTTCCGTTGCATAAATATCAACATTAAAATCGCCAACTTTGGATTCTGTTTCATCCACGGTAATTTCCAATCCTACTGCGTCTGCAAGTAGCGCAAGATTATCTTCTTCCGCTAACCATGGAGTGAAGTCAAGCGCCTCGTGTGGCCATACTTTACGAAGATCTTTTATCTCTTTCAGCTGTCCTAAGCTTATCATCTTATACCTCCATGTTATCAGTCCAAAGTTCACACTGTGTCATAACAGTTTGAACGGCATCGTCCATACCTTCAGGCGGATACTTGTATTTCTTTAACAGTCGTTTAACCATCTTGCGCATACCTGCACGGGCAGTTTCCTTCTTCTGCCAGTCGATAGTACGGTTTTTACGAAGCATTTCCGTAAGTTCTCTTGTAATTGCAATCAAATCTTCATTTGTATAGAAATCCTTAACTGCTTCTGGTTTTGTAAGAGCATCGTAGAAGGCAAGCTCCTCGGTTGTAAGACCGAGTTTTTCGCCTTCTTTATGAAGATTAGCAATTTCCTGAGCCGCTTCTAAGAGTTCTTTAATTACTTCCTCATTAGTAATAAGTCCATTATAGTAAGCGTTCATCAATTTAGCAATTTTTTCCGAGAACTTTTCAGATTTTACTACGTTGGTTCTCTTGTATATCGCAACTTGTTCGGCCATCAATTTTCTCAAAATTTCAACTGCTATATTCTTTTCCTTCATCTTAGCGATTTCTTCTAAGATGTTAGGATCAAACAGTGAAAAGTTTTCGCCAACAGTTTTACTGTCGAACAAATTGATAACGCCTTCACTTTGAATACTTGCTTTGAGAAGTTCGTTAATTTGTTTGTTGATTTCTGTGAGAGATAATGGTTTGCCACCTTGACCTCCAATAGTAATCTTCATAATCATTGCTCTAACTGCTTCAAAGTATGCTGCATCGTGGCGTTCTTGTTCAGTGGTCATACTGGAGCAAAGAGAATGGGATTGTTTCAGCAGAAGGGCTTCTTTTAAGAACAAATCCTTTTTATCGGTAGAATCCAAAACAAAGTTTGTGCCGCCGGCAATTAGATTTGCCATCACAAGTGGAGTGCCAGTTGCAAACCCGCTAAAATCAAAGCCATACATCAAGTCTTTGCAAACCTGAAGTTTTTCTTTGAATTTCGGATAAGCAATTTTTGCAATGTTCATATCGCCGTACTTTGCACGGTCACGGGCGGTATACTCGTTCATTGCCGCTTTCAGAGCAGAAGCAATGCCTACATAGTCAACGACAAGGCCGCCCTCTTTGTCCTTAAACACACGGTTTACTCGTGCAATCGCCTGCATCAAGTTATAACCGTGCATCGGCTTGTAAACATACATCGTAGCAAGAGAAGGAACATCAAAACCGGTAAGCCACATATCTACAACAATTGCAATTTTCATAGGATCGCCATTGTCCTTGAACTTGCGAGCCATATCTTCTTTATGCTTTTTCGTTCCGATGATTTCTTTCCAATCTTCGGGATCGTTATTGCCGCTGGTCATTACAACGCCGACTTTTTCGTTCCAATTCGGGCGCATCTCAAGAATTTTGCGGTAAATCTTCATAGCAATAGGGCGAGAATATGCAACGATCATCGCTTTGCCCGTCAAGAGATTTGCACGGTTCTTTTCGTAGTGGTTAATAATATCCGTACAGAGTGATTCTATAGTGGAGTCTGCGCCGAGAACGCTTTCCATCTGACCGAGCATTTTCTTGCTCTTTTCGATGGTGACAGAGTCTGCCTGCTGCTCTAAAACATCGTAGGTGGAGTCAATCAGGGCAAGTGTATTTTGATCCAGTTTTAGATGAATAACACGGCTCTCATAGTAGACGGGGCGAGTTGCGCCATCCTCCACAGCCTGTGTCATATCATAAATATCGATGTAATCGCCGAATACTTCACGTGTGTTGCGGTCTTTGGAAGATACCGGGGTGCCTGTGAATCCGATAAATGTTGCGTTCGGCAGCGCATCACGAATAATACGTGCATTACCGACAACAATGCGCGCCTCTGCTTCGCCATCATCGTTTTCGGACATGATAACCTTTTCATCCATACCGTACTGTCCACGATGAGCTTCGTCAGCCATAACAACAATATTGCGACGTGTAGAGAGTGGCTCTTCGCCACGCTCGAACTTGAACATTGTTGTAAAGATAATACCGTTGGCATTCCTGCCTTCCAAAAGTGATTTCAAGTGCTCTTTGCTTTCCGCCTGTACAGGTGTTTGGCGCAAGAACTCTGCACACTTAGAGAATTGAGAATACAACTGATCGTCAAGATCAATTCGGTCTGTCATTACAACGATTGTGGGACTATCCAATACTTCTTGCAACAAATGAGCGTAGAACACCATCGAAAGCGATTTGCCGCTTCCCTGAGTATGCCAAAATACACCGCCCTTGCCGTCGGTGGTGGTTGCAAGCTTTGCTTTTTCAATCGCTTTTCTAACAGCAAAGTACTGATGGTATCCGGCAAGAATTTTAATAGGATTCTGACTATCACCGACAAAGAGAATAAAGTTCTTGATAATATCAAGCAAACGCTCTCTTTGGAACATTCCTTCATAGAAGGTGTCGAACTGTGCATATGCAGTGTTTTCATAATTGCCGTCTTTTGTTTTCCATTCCATAAAGCGATCTTCATTGCTAGTAATAGTTCCAGCTTTTGAACACATCATATCACTCATTACACAGAAAACATTGTACGTAAACAATGATGGTATTTCATACATATAATTCCTAAGTTGCCTATAGGCTGCTGAGGCATCCGTTTCCTCTCTGGATGGGGACTTCAATTCGACTACCACAAGAGGAAGACCATTAACAAATATTATAACATCAGCTCTTTTCTCCGACCGCTCAATGAATGTCCATTGATTTACAACCTGAAAAGTATTCCTATTGACATTCTCATAATCGATAAGATACACAATATCATTTTTTGCTTCACCGCCTTCATAATATGCCACCTCAACCCCATTTTGCAAATAGTGCATAAAGGTTGCATTTTTTTGAATAAGATCACCTGTATCTATACAAGATATCTTCTTGATAGCTTCTGCTATAGCATTTTGGCATTTTGTAGAATTAATATTCGACAAACTAGTCCATAATTGATCATTGAT
>JAZNJD010000018.1:0-23631 GCA_045577835.1 Acutalibacteraceae bacterium
TTCATACTTGACTCCTCCTTCGTCTTTTTGTTGTGGTTGGCAAACCCACTTCTATTTTAGACGAAGGAGGATATTTTTTCTACGCATAGCTAAAGCTTTTTGGAACTACCGGCACTGCCGGTAGTATTCGTTACACAAAAAAATTGAGGACACAAGTCTAAATAACTGTGTCCTCAAATTATTATTAGTATTATTTAGCAGCTTCTAAAAGATACTCTTGCAGTTTAAATTTAACCATAATACTCGGCTCTCCGTTAGCACCGCTGATGATAACCTTGTCTATAAGCTGGTCGCACACATGCTTCTTTTCTTCAATGCTCATTACTCCCCAAGACTTTTGAAGGTCACGTAAAAGCTCCCGTGAACGCTCAACCTTAATAGCAATAGTAGATTTTTTGCTTTCGTTTTCGACTGCTTCTTGCAATCGGTCGATTTCTTGCTCACGTTCACTGATAACCTCTAAAAGCTGTTCAGTACTCTTTTCTGCGTAAATGTTATAAAGACGTTTAATCTCTTCCTGCTTGCGGCGGATCTTTAATTTAAGGTTATCTAAAACCTCAAACTGTGAAACGGTCTTTTTGGTGTTTTTATTATTAAGGTAAGACATTTGGAACAATTCTTGCACAACTGCATCTTCAACATCCTCGGCAAAGTATTTTAGATTCTTACAATCCGGATCCTTTATAAGATACTGTTTTGTAGTTTGCTGAGAATAGCAAACGATTTTTACACTCTTGCCCCATTTTTGATAGCGCATTTTGGCACCGCAATCTCCACAAACCAAAAGTCCGCTTAAGAGATACTGTGAACGTGCATAGGTTATGCTGCGGCGTTCCATCTCCTCTTGTGCCTCATAAAAGATTTTTTCGTCAATAAGCGGCTCGTGATTGCCTGCATACTCCTTACCCTTGTAGACCAAATATCCGAGTGAAGTGCGACGTTTTAATATCTGCACAACAATACGCTCACCCTTAAAGCCCAACAAATCAGAAATTTTTGCAGGCGGCATCTTTTCCTCAACATACAAACGAAAGATTTCCTGCACCTTTTCTTTTTCTTCGGGAACAACATCGTAGTTTCCGGTTTCTCGGTTATATCTGTAGCCATAGGGCTGATTACCGCCACCCATCGGCTTACCCGACTTTATGCGTTCCTCTCGACCACGCTTCATTTTATAAACGATTTGGTCACGGTCGTACTCGGCAAGACCGGCAAACAAGACCAACATCAGTTTAGAAGTGGGATTGTTTCTGTCCACGCTGACAAAAGGTTCGGCAATACTTACGAAGTTGATGTCGTATGTATTTGTATTAACAAGGCTGTTTTTACTGTCCTTGCGGTCAACGATATAATCCTGAATGAACTGAAGTGTACCAAGCAACGAACGGGAAAGTCGGTCAATCCTCGGTACGATAAAACAGTTGATTTTAATTTTTGAAGCACCACGGTTAAATCGGTCCACAAGCTCAACAAAATGATTAAGACCGGGACGGTCCATCGTGGTACCGGTGACACCATCATCAGTAAAAAGGACACAGTTATTAACGTTGTTGTACTGACAATATCGTATGATGTCATTACGCTGAACATCTAAACCGAAGCCTTCTTCTGCCTGCTTATCGGTAGAAACACGGCGGTAAGCAACGTTAATCAAAAAGTTTCCGTCGCTGTCGGTATCGATTTTATCGGTATCAAATAAAATCTCTGTCCACTTATCTAAATTCAAGTTCTTTTCAAGCCAACCCATTAGCACACCCCTTTTCATTCTTTTTTATTATTTTAGCATACTTTTACACCAAACACAAGGCATTTTGACAAAATGCCATATTTTGTCGAAATTGTTTATGTATCCCGATGCAAAGCTGCATCGGTTGGATTTCGATTATAATAGCCTAAAACTTAGGCCGGATTCTTGTCACGGGAAGGCTCAGGCAATACTACCTCGCCGTCTTCCGTAACGATGGCTCTGTCAACAATGCTATTAACAATACGATCAATCGTATTGTTACCTTTGATGACATAATTCTTCAGTTCCTCGTGGGTAATTTCTTTGTCGCCCATAAAAATTCGAACTTTAAATTTCAAAGTATGCTACCTTCCTTTCTGAAATAATTATGGACAAAATTTGAGCGGTTTAATACAAAACACGGAATCCAAGATTGCTCTTGTCCATAAATTCCTTTATTCATATCTTTATAATTTGAATTTCTCCTTCATCATTTTTAGTTATCAATAAAAGATATGTAGTTAGGCACATCGCGCTATGACTGTTTACCTGTGCCTGTTTTGCTGACGAAAATGTTTTCGCTACGTCAGCTAAGCTTGTGCCTGCTGCGAAAAAACATTTTAGTACACAAAGCTGCTTTCCCTGACTTTGTGCCGCAACAAAAATTTTCGCTCACAAACAGAGTGGAATATTTTTAAAACGAAAATCTTATGAAGAATATGCGGAATGTTTTTCGAGTCTCAAGAAAAGATTGACTACGTGAGATTTCTTCTCTTGGGCGCGTGTAAAATTTAAGTAAGGTTAATATGCACTTTCAAGAAAACTTAAACGGTCCGCACCTTTCGGCACGGACCGTCTGCTCTTTTTGGAATAAGTTTTATATGAGTGTCAGTTTATTATTATGATGATTTTCTCTTTACGATGATAGTATGATACTCATTTGCAAATGACAGTCATAGATTTTTTATAGATTAATAGAAGATTAATTTTAGGCAAAACTATCGTTTTCTAAATGAGGAGTTCACTGACATTTTGAGAGAATAAATGACTATCATTTCGGGCGATTTTATGACTGTCGTTTTGTGATTAACAAAAGATGACCATCTCTTTGGGATGCTCAGATTACTCCCCCTCTTGTCAACCTCGAAACTATAATACTCTTTCTGTCATAAAAACTGAAAGTGTAACGCTCAATAAAGTCATAGTAAAAAGATAATTATCTGACAACTGAGCGTTACTTTTTGCTGCAAAAAAGAGAGTCCTATCAAAGCGATAACTTGCCGCAAAAAGGCTCTCAAACTCTAATCATCCCGAACGGACAATCATTTTTATAGATTATTATTGAAAAATCATTTAAAACGGAAAATAAAGCAAAAATGAACAAAATTAAGGATTAATTCAAATTTTAATTAATAGGATAAACGGTGCAATGCCAGAAAGTTCAATCGTTGCAACATAGGTTTTTAAATATGGAATAAAACTTGGAATACCATTTTGGTTCATACTTTGCATCATAGTCGCCAAATGGTATTTGTTGTCTCTATTTTTTTAAAATAAGGTTCATAGTTTACAATACGATACCACTGATTATAATTGGGATAATAAACTTTTACCCAGCATTTTAAACTGCATGTTAATATATTTCCGAGCTTTTTGTAGGTATAAGCCGATATGTATAATTTTTTATTCTGCGTATGAGGAAGGAGCTAATAATTTTAATGATAAAAATTATATTAATTTCTTTTCGAAACTTTAAACCAAACAACAGCAAGACATATGTCTTGGTGTTGTTTGGTTTAGGATAGGCTTTTCAAATTCTAAGAAAGGAGGGTTGAAGTAAAATTAAAGCGAAATTTTTAAAAAGCTATTAGTTGCCTATCCCCTCAGTATCTGAAGAAAATTTCTTTTCGGATACATATAAAATGCTTTTATATTAACCTATACTTAATATCCAACCTTTTCCCAACACTCAAACGGAGCTGCGAGTTCTTCGCTTATATAAACCTGAGTTTTCTTGGTCTGAAGCATTGTGCTAGGTAGGTATGGAGTAATAGGACCATGTGTGCAAAGACGTGAGGTCATTCTCTGCCATGAAGAGAATGTGCCGCAGGTTGCAAGTGCGTGAACCTCGATACGCTCTTTAGCGCGTAAAACGTCTAAGGGTCCTATAGTTGCAGCCATTGGAGGAACATTTGCAATATCACCTGACTGACCGAAGGTACCGTTAAGTGAGTTTTGCATAATGGTCATTGGATGTAATTTAACGAGCTGTGCCGGCTGATTTAACCACTCTTCAATGTCACCGCTGCCGATAAACTCAGGAATTGGGTCAACGAAAGCCATATGACCTGCCCAACCTGGAGAGGTAGAAGCAATATCAGCGCCGCCGCCTGAAATATCGTTAATAATCTTAGAATAATCCTTGATATTAGCGTTTGTTGGGAAGTGGATATTTTCCATTGGCATACGGAGCTTTTCATCAATCTGATAGTAGAAATACTTAATCATAGAATGAGCAAAGCCTGCTTCGTAGGTGATAGGTGCGATATTACCGTCCTGGTCAGCCCACTCGTCCTCTGCAAAGAGGTGAACCTTAGAGCAGTCAACCTTAAAATAGTTAATAAGCTGAGCTAGTGGAATATATGTATCAGGCTCAGGGTTACCTAAAATCATGGTGAAGGTTTTGCCTGCCTCACTAGCGGCTCGGAGGCGCTCAAAAAGAGTAGCGATTAGAACAGGGTGAGGATTCATCATTACCTTAACGGTAAACTCAGGGTGCCACCAAGGCTCACGCTTCTCTAAATCTGTACCTGAGAGACTGCGAACATAGTCACAAACCTTTTTGTCCTTAAAAGGAACAAATTCAGCAGGCTCAAAATTAAATTTTGTTGCGGGATCTACAATAAAATCTTTCATTGTTTTTTCTCCTTTATCTAAATTTTTAAACAAATTTCATACAGCCAAAAGACTGTGGTTGATGGAAGGTAAAAGGCTTATTCGTTATTTTACTCCAGGTTAAAAACTGCTGAGGGTCAGAGCCTTCGCAAACCTTAGAGCAGTTAGCCCTTATTTCTTTTCCGCTGTTTATTTCAAAATCAGGGAAAAAGCGACGGATGAAGTCAAAAGGAATAGAGTAATAAATTTCCCAACCGCCATCAAATACATTTATTTTAGGACTGAATATATCGTATTTTTCCTTTTGCGGAATGAGCCTTACAAGGTCGCCTATACCGGAAGCAATGCCTAAATACATACAACCGTTAGAATTAAATTCAATATTAAAATAGCGGTTATCGTTAGCTATGGGGCAGAAGAAAAATTCAAGACAGCTATCGTTGCAGGGTGCACCTAAAAGTCCTGTTTCTAATGCTCTTATTTCCTTCTCAAAAGACACCAAATGAACTAAAATTTCATTATCGGTATAGCAAAGTTGTGCGTTTGCAGAAATATCCTTTGGGGTATCGAAATAAGAAAAATCCATAGTCAGTTTTTCTATCTTTTCCCAATTGGGATTATCCTCAGTTTTTACAATATTATAAGTTTTCATCTACCCATTCACCGCCTATCATAACACTTGAAACCTTCATATTATGGTCAACAATTACAAGGTCAGCACGTTTTCCCTTTGCAATTTCGCCTCTATCATAAAGACCTGTAGCGATTGCGGGGTTATACGAAGCAAAGTTGAATACATCTACAAGAGATGCGCCTGTATGCTTAATCATATTTCTACAGGAAATGTCAAGTGTCATTTTACTTCCTGCTATTTCTCCTGTATGGTCAAAGTTAATATCGTCAACATCGTCATAGCCGTCGGGTATTGGACCGTCGCAAGCGTATGCATCGGATATTAAGATTATTCTGTCATCACCCTTTATTTTGCGAACAAGACGAAGCATATAAGGGTCAACGTGGATACCTCTGCTATCGCATATAAGCTCAGCAAATATTTCACGGTTATAATTTACCGCCTCGTCAACACAAACGCCTCTACATTCAGGATACATCTGTCTGTCACCTGTTGCGTTGGTGTGGTGGGTGCCGATTTTAAGACCGTAAGGAATAAGTGCATCTACCTGCTGCGGAGAAGCCTCACTATGAGCTACCGAGAAAACAGCGTTAGGGTTTTTCTCCCTTACTGCTAGCACAAACTCTAAAATGTTTTCTCGCTCAGGTGCTAATGCCCAAACCTTAGCTAAATCCCAAGCCTCGTCTATAATCGGTTGATACTTTTCTTTGTTTACAGCGTCTTTCCAAGGGTTAGACTCTCTGTCACAACCAAATTTTGGGTTAAGATAGGGCCCTTCCATATAAAGTCCCGCCATATTTTTACAGTTAGGTGACTTCATAGCCTCGCGAAGCTTATTTATAGCCTCAACGTAAGCTTTAGTATCCATACTAAAATATAGTGCAGGGAAAAGGGTTGTAGTGCCGTGCTTTAAATGGTGTAAAGCTGCTTTTTCAGGTTCATCCTGAAAGAAAACATAACCGTCCGAATGGGTGTGGATATCTACAAAGCCTGCGCCAACATACAAACCGTTAGCATCGAAAATTTCGCAGTTTTGGGGTATTTCCTTTTTGCGCATTTCCCCAAAATCTACAATCTTTCCGTCCTCTACAAAGAGGACCGCCTGAGGTATAAAATGGTCTCGCATAACAAGGGTAGCGTTTTTTATTGCTATCACTTATATTCACCTAATTCCTTTAATAGCTTAGTGCAGTGTTTAATAATAAATTTAAAAATCAAAAGTAAAATATTACACTATACACCTAACTGTAATAAAAGTTTAAAATAAATGAGCAAAAAATACAACATCTTATTCTTGCCAAAAGCAGAAAAAAGAGTTGTAAATGAATCATAAAACCACCTGTTCAATATAGAATCGAACAGGGAGCTTAATTGTGTTTTTCGTGTCTACTAACTATTGACTATTTCAGCCATAAGCTTGGTGTTTTTTGTGGGGATAGTATTTACTTGTTTTAAGAAAGGAGGATTTGTGTGAAATTAAAGCAAAAATTATAAAATAAATTAAAAAACTATCCCGTGAATATTTCGAAAAAAATACTATTTTTGAAAAATCAAAATACTGTTACATATTAGGTTAATTTTAAGCAAAAATTAATTCACCAAAATATTCGGGCAAGTGAAATTCAGGAGTAGGATTATCAATAGGGTTCCAAGAAAAATAGTGTTTTTGAACAGTACAGTTTCCACATTTATAAAAATTAGCACGCATTTTTTTGCCGCTTTCAGCAACAAAATCTTTAAAAAATAATTTAATGAAATTAAAGGGTATTTGGTAGGAAATCTCCCATTGATCACCTATACGTTTTGTGCAAGGACTAAAAACAAGAGGTATGTTAGGCAACAATCTAACTGAATCGTAACGGCATGTACCAATTCCCAAATACATGCATTTTTGAGGATTAAATTCCAAATTAAAATATCTATTATCGCTTTCTACGGGAGAGAAAAAGAATTCTAAGCAACTATCTTTGCAAGGCATGCCGAGAGGTCCTTTTTCTTCCGAACGTATATTTTCTTCTTTTGCAGTAAGACGCACATAAAGCGTTTCCGAATCGTTGCAGATCTGTGCTGTAGCTACAATGTTAATTTCAGTTTTCCAAAGCCGTGTGTCTATAGGAGCGATAGGAATATCATTCCAATCCCCTGTTTTTGATTTTGGCAAAATGGTATAAGTTCTCATAGTACCCCCTATTGTACTCTATCTTTAGAAGTTTTTAGTCTATAAGATAATTTAGGTTAATAAAAACCATTTTCCTTTTAAATCCTTAGGTTTATAATTAGGGACCGCATCTTTTTGGGATACTACAAACCCTGCTATTTTGGAAGCATAATTCATAGAAAAATCAATATTATTACCCAATAAATACTGATGCAAAAATGCGGCAGAAAAACTGTCACCAGCCCCAACCGTTGATACTACATCAACTTTTACACTACTGCATTGATAACTGATACTATTTTTGCAATCTAAAGCGTATGCACCATCTTCGCCTAATGTAACAATTACATATTTAAGATTGTCATATATTTCCGCTAATTTTTTTGAAAAAGCAATATAATCATTATAGGTATCAATACCAGCAAGTTCTGCAACAATCAGCATCTCTTCAATACTTATTTTTAAAATTGTTGCATTTGCAATTGAAAAACGAACTGTTTGTTCTGTATAAAAAGGTTTTCTGATATTTATATCAACGAATACTTCAGCAAAATTATATGTTTTTAAAAGCTCTTGCAATGTTTTTTGGTTATATTCATTTCTAAGTGCCAAGGTTCCAAAATATAAAACGTCAAACTTTTTATAAAGCTTTTTATAAGGAATTTTATCATATGCTACATCCGACATCAACTTATAGGTTGGCACCTGATTTTGGTCTAATGTAACAATACAGCTACCAGTAGGAATATCGTTATAAAGCGATATATAATCTTGTTTGATACCCCATTCATCCAGTTTAGAAAGAGCATCATAACCCAAAACATCTTTACCAAGTGCAGACAACACGAATACTTCGTGACCGTGCTTTGCCAAATGTGCCGCAAAATTCAGAGGGGCTCCTCCAATATATTTGTTGTCCGGATAAACATCCCATAAAACTTCGCCAAAAGATAAAATTCTCATCATTATTCCTCAATTTAATTCATAATTTTTTACTTTAAATATATTACTCTAAAATAGAAAGGTAAGCCGAAAGTATTCTTTGCTCCCCGTCGCATAACGCTTTAATTCGTGTCGGACAAAAATCGCCACGAACCGATATTAAAGTTCTGCAGCCAGCAATTTCCGCATCTATAACCGTGCTACGCAGTCTTCGGCTATAGCGAAGACAAACTTTAAAAGTGAACGGCTTGTCAATTTCTCTAATGTTAGACAGTGCATAATTTCGTGCATTTTGCGGTGTGTCTTTATTTTCTTTTCTTATATCCTCAACGCCACTTTTAATTTGTTCAAGCATTGTAGGCAGTTTTTTGCCAAAATCATCGATAGCCGCATTATTTATCTGCACACGACTGTTTTTATAGTCTATCTCCAAAGCGCATGCTTTCTCTTCTTCATCACTTAAAGAAAAACCAAAACGATTTGCATTTTGAGGTTCTATTTCTACTTCTAAGTAACAATCCTTATACTTATCAATAGATTTTCCTTTTAAAAGCTCATCACTTGATTTTATAAGATTCGTCCCATCAGTTTTTGGTGCAAGTTCTGGAATCCATTTCATACCGAGTTTACCGTTTTCCTCAAAAACAAGTTCTCTTTGCATTAACACACCGCCCCAACCTAAAGGACTTCGAACCCAACCCGCAATAAGTCTTCTATTATCCTTAAACTCAGATACCATTGGAACAGAAAGCCCTTCATAAATATTTTCGCCAAGAGCCGCAACATCTACAAGCTTTGTGTCGTTCTTTACTATCGTTCTATAATACCCTGTAAAACCAACTATTAAATATTTATATCCATTCCAATCAAAAAAAGCAGGACACTCCGAGCTATTTTGCATAATAGAGTTTTTTAAAAAATCGAAAGATTCTTTTGATTTTTTAAAAGGTTTATCAAATCCTTCAGATTCGTAAATACCTACACCACCATAACCACAATAAAGAGTAATACCTCCTTTATCGTTTTTATAGCCGCTTGGATTTCGTGCACTTTGTATAAGCATATTGCTAGGTTTGAAGTTAATACCATCATCACTATATGAGAATGTTGCTCCTGTAGGCAAACCGCCTTTTCGGAACACTTCTTCAAAAGTAATGTTCTTATAAGTTTCCGTATCGTTGTCAAACTCCGGAGTAATTTTAGGTGACAAATTTTCAAAGCGCTCAGTATGCAAACCATAAGTCATATAGTGTTTGCCGTTATGATATAACATAGTTCCTGTACCATATGTAATCCAGGGCTTTGTAACCTCTGCTATAGGCTTTTGCTCGTTCCAATCAATCAGATTTTCACTTGTAAGATGACATATATAATGTGCTCCACAATAATTACGGCTACCATGATGCCTACGGTCAAAAAGATACATAATATGATATGTCCCGTCGTGATAAAAATTCATAACGTCTCCGACATAAGTATTCCAACCGTATGGAAAAAAGAAAGAAGGAGAAACATTTGACGTTTCTTCTCTATACGATAAAGTAACTTCTTCGACAACGGCAACCTTTATACCTTCAAAGTCTTTTTCAACAAAAACTTCATTGTTCTTTATATCAAAACGTTCAAGACCTGAATTTTCGTTCAAAATCTCTCCGTTTGCCATAAATTTAAGCCAAGTTCCATCAAAGTAAATCCCAATCTCAGATTCTTCGACAAATGGCGCAGAAAGAGGCAACCGCAACCTATATCTTGCACTATTTGATCCATCGAAAAAAGCCATTAGAAAACGGACTTCTAATATCCATTCATTTTCTTCATTAAAGTAGAAACACCCTTCCTCTAAAATAGAAGACATATCTTCACTTTTATCAGAGTAGGAACGTTTTATCACTCTGATTTCAAAACAATCAGCTACTGAAAATAAAATTTTCTCTCTATCATATTCCTTTTTAAGTTTTGGTAAGGCAATATAAAAATTCTTATTTAAAAACTCACTATCTTCCACTTTAAGAAAATTTAGATTTTTGAACACATAATGAGGTATTTTTCTATATACCATTTATATCATCCCTCTTAGATTTACGAATGAAATAACACATCAAGATTGAATTTTTACACTTAAGATAAAAGCGGTAGTGAGAAACCACTCTATCTACCGCTTTCCGTTATGGTATAGCAAAAATGTCAAGATGCATATTAGAAGTTATAATCAACCTTGACCGTTTCACCCTTGGCAGCCGATTCTACAATGGCACATCCTACAGCAACTGTAGAAGCACCTTCAACGCCATCCGTAATTACCGGTTTATCGTTTAGAATAATATCACAGAATTCTTCTATTTCCGAGGTAAGATTGTGGCTGTTAATTTCAACAGGAACCTGCTTAACATCGATTTCAACAAAATTTCCATCAATATCAAATACCTCACGCTGAAGAGTTATTTCTGGTGAAGTATTATCGGTAATTATGGTACCTCTTGAACCGTAAAGCACAGTACGCATAGTATACGTACGCTTACAACCTACTGATGTAAATACCTTTCCAATTATATCGTTCGGGAATTTTAAAACTGCAATAGTACAGTCATCAACTGGCCACTTTGTAAGCATCTTGTGATTTGCGTATGCAAAAACTTCGGTAGGATTACCTACTATCCAACGAAGCAAATCAATAGCATGACAACCGCCGCCGATAACAGGATGGCGAAGCTTAACAGGGTCAGTACGCCATTTAATGCCGCCTTTACCTTCAATACGAGAATAATCATGAGCATACTCGCTCTCTACGAAGAAAAGTTCACCAATTGCACCGGAATCAATCAATTCTTTTGCTTTAACAAATCCTGGTGCCTTACGGCAAACCTGACCTATCATAAGTTTTTTGCCGGTTTCCTTAGCAACAGCAATCATTTCTTTACATTCGTCAAGCAACAATGCCATAGGCTTCTCGCAAAGAACGTGTTTACCAGCTCTAAGTGCATCAACTGTATTCTGCTTATGTACCTGGTCCGGAGTAGCAACGATTACAGCATCAATATCTTCTTCTGCAAGCATTTTATTAAAATCGGTATAGTATCTGCTAAGACCATACTTCTCAGCACATTCAATAGCAAACTCTTCATTAATATCACAAATAGCAGCTAAAACAGCATTTTTATTTTTAAGTATGCAATTAATATGACCGTTACCTAAACCTGCAACGCCTACAACAGCAAATCGAATAATTTTATCACTCATTTTTAATTTCTCCTTTGATTAAATAAATATTCAAATCGCACTCCTATAAAAGACTGCAATTAACCCATAATATATGGTTGATAAAAATTTATATTATTTCTCTTTATAAATTCTTACCCAATCAACTTCCATTGTGCAACCGTCAGCATTATCCTCATCTATCGCTCCTGCCCAATTTAGAACTGCGGATGAAAAAAGCGGATGAACCGATTCGTGCGCATTTGAGTTTTCAACACGAAAAATTTCCTTGTTATCAAAATAGTAAATTAACTCTTTTTCATTCCATTGGAGTGCATAAATATGAAAATCGTCACTCAAATCATATTCGGAACGATATCTAACACCCTGTGCCCCTCCATCATGATGATATGTTGAGTTAACTACATTAATATAGTGTGCCTCTACAATATCAATTTCAAAATTCTTATTTACCATCCAAAAAGCATTATTTATACCGGGTGACTTATTTATTTTCATACTAGCTTCCCAATATCCGTACATTTGCGAAAATACATTTCTATATACAGAAACGCAACCTGTGGTCCAATTCTGCTGAGGACACTCCGGTCTGACCTCTTTTTTGGTAACCAGCTTCAGTTTACTGTCACTTACAGCAACATTCTCTCTCCAACGTGAACTTAAAATGTGAGGTGATGCTGCATTTTCACATGCCCAAACCTGATTGTTTATAGAGTCGCCCTCAAAATCATCATAAAAGGTTAATTCCCATTTATCAGCACTAACTCCACCAAGCATAAAGTAATAAAGATTCTTCAATATATAGGCAGCTTCTGCTCGAGTTAACATATCGTTCGTCTCAGCAAAATCATCATAAATTATATGCAACTTTTGCAAAGCCTCTAACTTTTCAGTGCACTCACCGATATGTTCAGTATTCAAGCCGCTTGAACCAATTGTATCGTATAAAATTTTTATAACATTATTCTTGTTGATAGTTTCAACATCAGGCCTTACATAATTGGGAACTATTTTACTAAGCCACTCGAAAAAATCTTTGGCAGCGATTGCATCTTCAGGTTTGAATTTCACATCTAACTTTGGAATAACACCCTTGTAAGCCAAATACTCTATTTCTTTTTTGTATTTGCTGTCATCAAGGTCACAGAAAGCATCGAATGTAGCAAGATTTTTCTTAGCAAGTGAAACTCGAGTTGGGCCAACATATACACTTTGCCACACATCGATACTTCCTGCTGAATTTAGAATTTCAAAGAGCACCGTAGAAATTCGTGTTGTTCCCTTTCCAGATTCTCTTGCTATTCTTACAAATTCATCGCCTTTGCCTGCGAATTCAAAAGTCCCTAACATCAACCAATCACCGCCATTTTCAGGATAGTTGGTGCCGTCAACGTAAACCTCGTCAATTTTATCCGAATGATGAACTTCGATTTTAATTTCCGGGTCCTGGTTTATATATCCGGGGATAAAAGCTGATATACGAACCTTTCCTACCGCCATTATTTCCGGGCAGTAATCAGCATATCCCGTATTGTCACCTTCAAGCCATAGCGTTTCGGGATAGGAGCGCATTGGTCCTCTTACAACACCACTAAAATCCCACTTACCAGATGCCGAAAATGTACCGCTATAGGTGTTGACTATCAATTCTTTTTTCATTATAAACACTCCTTTGCAATTAATAAACCCTTATTTCAGGTATAACAGCAATGTTAGTCTCTATCGTTTTAATAACTTTAACCTTAATTTTGGAAGTTCTGATGCTATTAAAATTAAGTACACAAAGCCTCTGAAAATTATCCCTGACTGAAGAAATAATTACCCATCTGCCGTCAATAAATGCCTCCACATCAAAGTCTTGCACAAGATTTACAGGCTTTGGTGACGGCAAGAAGCATTGTTTATATTCACTAAATGGAAAATCAAAGGTAATTCTTATTTCTGAAAAATATATTTCTCTCGCAAAATTAAGAATAATATCTTGAGGCAAGCCTGCTTCTGAAATCCAGGCGTAGTCCTCTCCATCGGTAAGGCGTGTTTTGCCATTTGTAATGTTTTGAGGGTTGCCGTTTTTTGAAAATGAATCGGCTGTTATTGTAGCTTTTCTTGCTAAATCCTTATTGTCATTGTTTGAAACATAAGGGATCATAAGTCCGTCTTTTATAATAAGCTGCTGTAATTCTTCTATACAGTCTTTTCCTATTTCGCGAGGCGTTTTTTTATATTTCTTACAAAGATATGCAGCGGTAGCTACTGCCTGTCCCATAGTAGCGCCCGTAAGCTGCACACGGATAGGACCAAGACCTATGTGACTAACACTTATACAGCGGCCTATCATCATAAGATTTTTAACGTTTTTAGAATAAAGCGTCCTGAAAGGAATAGGTGTAATCGGCACCTTCTTATCGATGGTGAACATACCTTCACTACCTGAGAAAATGCCTCCAACGTGATGAACATCTATATTCCAACCGCTATAACAAACTGCATCCTCGAATTGCTTTCCTGCTACATAATCGTTTTCTGTGAGAACATAGTCGCCCATAAGACGTCTTGATTCTCTTTTTGCGTTGTAAAGACCAAGTTTTTTAAGTTTAAAATTCTTCGCCTTTTCTTTTTGCGACCAAGAATTTTTAAGCCAATCAAAGTATCCTACCGACATTCGAAGCATAGAGTCTCTTACAAATTCAGACTCCCAAATATCGTCATAATCATTAGGCATTTCAAGCCACCAATGACCTCGGTCTATATAGTGCGGCTCTCTGCCGAGTGCATCGCCCTCAGGCAGTTTAAATGCCCATTTTGGCGCTACAAACTCGCAAGGCTTATCGGTTTCCTCAGCAAAATAACTGCAAATGGTGTCCGAATTATCGGTAACAGCACGTGTAGCACAACCACTCATTGTGTTTCCGTCCGCTAAATCGGGAGCTGCACTTTCATTATATTCGAATTTAGCTTCCCTACCAATTTTATATTCAGCATCGGCATAATAACCTAGCCACGCATCGCCCGTTGCATCAACAAAATTATCGGCTGTGAAAACATATTTTTGATAGCAAATTGTATCGGTTGCGGTAATTTTAATTATTTTATTATTAGCCTTTTTAGCACCATCCACCAAAAGATTGTTATATACAGTTAAATTCTTTTCCCAGTCACAAAACTTTTCAAAGGTTTGTGACCAGGTAAGGTTATAGTTTTCCTTGTAATTTTTAATTTCAAAAATTACGCCTGTTTCGTGGTAACCCTTATGCGCAGAACCTTCAAGTGTTACATGTGCTTCATCAGAGCCGTTACCGCCAAGAATCGGACGGTCGTTTATAAGCGCAGTTTTAACACCGTAACGAGCCGCTGTGATTCCCGCTGTGATTCCCGCTACTCCACCGCCTACGATAATCAGTTCAAACTCATTTTTGAATATATCGGATTTAATCCCCTTAATCAGAGAGCGCTGTTCAAGTAATTTCGCAACCTCTCTCGACGGATAAAAATTATAATCGTTAGTAATTACAATTGCCGCAAAGCGTGCAAACCAGCCCTCAGTATTTAAAACTTCGAGTGTATGCTCACCGGCTTCAAGTTTAAAATCAGCGGCTATTTCAAAATACCAGCCCTGAGTGTGCATTTTTCCGCAAATATGCTCTGATTTAACACCATCAACGGCAATTTGCAGACCGTCCGGTGAATAGTCGGTGCACCAGTTTTTAGTTCTTATAAAAAACCTGTACATACCGTTTTCAGCTACAGAAAAGGTGGTTTTAGCAGATGAAACAGGCTGACCTACACCGTCAGCAATTAAATAACCCTGTCCCATTTCCCTGACAAACTGTGTTTCGCGCACAAAACCGCCATATTCTTCAAAGTCTAAAGCATCAATCCATACTGTTTGCATAAGTTACTCCTATAAACCTTCCGATTTTTCAATAATTGCATTTCTTACCCTTGCTGTCAAATCGGTAAGATACTGGTCGTTATGCGGATATTTTTTGAAATCAAGCGGCTGTTCTAATCCCTCATCGATAAGTTTTAAAACATATTCTCTGCCGCAGAGCTTCTCACAAAGCTTGAGCATATATATATCCTGCATTGCATCACGAAGCTGCTTGATCCTTATTGAATTAAGTGGTGATAGTTTTTCACCGGGATAAACTAAAAATGCATCGCCAGATGGCATGAAATATTCGCCCGATGTATCAAGAAAAGGATTTATCACATCATTTGACCATCTATTATGATAGAAATTATAGCCCCAATGTAAGAAACCCTTAACATCATATTTATACATCTGAACACCGATTATTCTGGTTCTTGCCGACGGCTGAGACATATATCTATTGGTAACCTCGGTATAGTGAGCGCCGCAGTAGTAAACCCAGAAATCCTTAGCGCCTGCATCAACAAAGTCGTCTACAACACCTATAGAAACAGCAGGGGTTATAAGAACCTTTTGCTCATATAGTTCAACGTGCCAGCAAGCATCTATTATGGTATGTCCGTTTAAATGCTTTCTAACTATTTCAGTAGCCTTTTTATATGTATCTAAATCTTTAAGTTCAGGCTCGTCTGAAATATGGAAAAAACAATCGTCCATCTTATTTTTTGACTTTAAATAATCGAGCATCGCGGGCAAAAACTGTGCTAAAAAGTCCTGATATTCCGCACTGTCAGATGGTGTATCCCAACCGAAGATACGTTTTTCAAATCCGTCCTCAAACGCATAAATTATAGGCGCAAATGTTGCACCCCACTGTGAAAACAGAGGTGGCATTTCAAGATGTTTAACACCTACTCTGTCACATATTTCAACAAAGCGGTCAACAAGTGAAAAATCAAAGTTGTATTTTTCACCGTTCTTTATAATTTTTAAAAGTTGTGTGTTTTTTCTTTCTCCGCCCTTATAAATATCAAGCGAGGGCGTAATAATAGGCACCATAATAGTATTTATACAATTATCTACTGCGTTCTTAATATAGTTTTCAACCGCTTCAAAATAGCTATCGCTGTTCATTTCAATATTATACTGCTCTGCAATACAGTCACAATGCAGCCACTCTGTATGATGAAAATCATATATTGGTAAAACAACATCAAATATTTCGATTTCTATAAGTTGCTCACCTAATAAATTTCCGTCATCGTCAGAAACAGAAAAACTAACCGTATAGTTTCCTGCTTTGTAATTCTCTGGCACATCAATATCAACCCACAAAGAAGATAACTGTGTAGCCGAAAAATTTATTCTTCCGTTATAGTGAATTGGCATTATTAAATCAGGATATAATCCCGGCTCGGTTTTTAAATAATAATCGTCAACCTTAGCGGGATTTACAGGCATATGGCAAGGCACTGAAACCACCTGATTTACCGAAATAATGTCAGCTATTTCGGAGTTTACTTCAAGCGTTCCTAGAGGAGTATCCTTTATTTCCCCTATGTATTGATACAGTATTTGAAAAGATGTCTTTTCGTTTTTAAACACAGAAATTTTATTGATTTCCTTTTTAGAATCAAATTCATCTGTTAAAAATACCTTTTCAAGAGAACTGATTGCCTTAATTTTGAATATATTTTTCATAGAATTAACCTGCCTGTTAATATTTATATAGTGCCTGCTGCACAACCCTAAATTGTGCAATTTATAAACTTTAATTTTTTGCCTTTTCTGCTGAATCAGAGTTGCTCAGCAGACATTATATAAAATCTAAAATTTTAGGTATGTGGTATGTGGCTTGAAAACCAAGCCACATACCGTATTTAATAATTAGCCGCCAATGGAAGTATCTTGATATACACGAACATAATCAACTAACATTATCTGTTCGCTGAGTGCCACGTTATCGATAACACCTGCGTATTTCCTTGCGGTAGAAAAACTTAAAAACAATGATATAGGATTGCCATTTTTAAGCGCTATGAAATATTCCGAATTTGCCGATTGGCTATAAACAACCTCTGCTATAATCTCTCCATCAAAATAATAGGTAAGCGAAGTATCTGTCCATTTACAACCGTATGTATGGAACTCAGAGGTTAAGGTGCTGTTTGTCACAGAACCAGTAAGCAAAGAGCTGATACAACCCTCTTTATTGTTTATTAACGCTGTAGGAAGGTTGTTTGCGGTAGTATCCCACCATAAATGAGTTGTATAATTATACTTTCCGTTTGCTGACATAGTCTCAAAAACATCTATTTCTGCCCTGTATGGTGCTTCTTCGGTGTTTTTTCCGCAAGCCCAGAAAGAATGCCAGAAAGGATTGCCCGCTGCCATCTTTGCTCTAATTTCAAAATATCCGTAACTAAAATTATATGTTTTATTGGTACATATTTCAGCGGTGTAATAATCGGTTCCACCGTTTGAGTTAGCTACAGCTTTATTGTTAAGCTTTAAATAACCATCTGAAACATTTAAAACATCTGCATTATTATCTGCAGCAACATGAGTTACACCATTATAACCATTATCTGCAATAGTGTAAGTACCTGTGTTCCATTTTGTACTATCTAAAGAAGTACCTTCAAATTCGTCATTCCAAGCGAGTTTATAATTGCTACCTAAAAAATCAGGAGTTATTGGATTTTTTTTTTTGCTAATTCTTTCTTAAGTGCAACGAAATCGAGAAGATTTATCTTGCCGTCTTTATTTAGGTCGGCAGCAAACTCATCAAATTCAACATTTTCAGAAAGAATATACTGACACAATAAAGCAAGGTCTGTTGCAAGAACGTCGCCGTCGCGGTCAAGGTCTCCGTAAAGGGCAATAAAGTATACGAAAGCTTCGCTTGCAGGGCTTGTGCCATATTTGTCATTACCCAGAATTCGTTGATAGAATGAATAAACTTCGCCCTGTACTAAATTAGTGAACACAGGAGAGGTCTGCCATTCGCCGCCTTCTATTTTATACTCATATCCGTCCATATCCATAAGTGTAATAGTATTCTCTGTTACACTTGCGATATCAGGTGCATTAGGTTCATCTAATGCCACTCTAATTATAACATCGTCAATATAGATATCAATTGGGTTTTCAGCAGTTGTTCCCTGTGAAGGAAGTTGGAATCCAAGATAATTTTTGCCGTCGGTATTTTCTGCCTTAAAGCTTACATTAACCTCTGTCGGAGTTTCGGTAAGATTTATTGCTTTAGGTTCGATTCTATACTGACTATCTGTAACCTGCCAATCATTATCAGCGCTTGCATATGACGGAGCTACTTCCAAAGTACACGCTTTGCTTGCTGAAACCTTGTAAGAAATCGCATAATTAGCACCTTGTGTAAACTCGAAAGGAAGTCGAATTCGTGCAGCGGCTCCTGCTAAATGAATATGTAAGCTTCCATCTTCAACAGCAGAATTTGTTTTGTCTGCTGTATTATAGTTATAAGCAACGTGTGAGGTGCTTGAGAAATCATAAACAGCAAGAGGAAGATCCTCTGCGGATACAATTTCGAGATTGTCTATGTATATGTTTCCTGCATTCCATGTTGTTACATGGAAGCCTAACTGATTATAAGTGCCGTTAGGAATACTACTTGTAAAAGTAAATTCTACGGTCTGAGCAGTTTCACTTCCTTGGAAACCACTGCTCTCATATATATAGTCTGTCTCAACAAGAGCGGGACTGTTTTCGTCTGCCTTTCCTGCATATCCGAAACGAACGTTACCTCCAGTTGTTCCGCTCATTTCAAACTTAACCTTATATCTCTTATTGTTCTCTATAACGTAATCAAAAGTTGCATAGATATTGTTCCAACCGCTACCCGTAAACTGTAGCTTACCCTCATTTACAGATGCGTTATTTTTGCTATACTGCAACTGGGAAGGATCTGAGAAATCATAGTATCCTTCACGTTTTTCAAGAAGTGTTATTTCGAGATTGTCTATATAGATGTTACCTGCATTCCATGTTGTTACGTGGAAGCCTAACTGATTATAAGTGCCGTTAGGAAGATTACTCGTAAAAGTAAATTCTACGGTCTGAGCAGTTTCACTTCCTTGGAAACCACTGCTCTCATATATATAGTCTGTCTCAACAAGAGCGGGACTGTTTTCGTCTGCCTTTCCTGCATATCCAAAACGAACGTTACCGCCTGTAGTTCCACTTAAATCAAATTTAACTTTATATTCCTTGTTATTCTCAATAACAAAGTTAAAAGTTGCATAGATATTGTTCCAACCGCTACCCGTAAACTGTAGCTTACCCTCATTTACAGATGCGTTATTTTTGCTATACTGCAACTGGGAAGGATCTGAGAAATCATAGTTTACAGATTCAACTATTGATATTTCTAGATTATCTGCATAAATAGTACCCGTAGCAGACGACTGGGAGCAAATGTGCAATCCAAGCAAATCAGTGGCATCAGCAGGGATATTGCTTGCAAATGTAAACTCATAATTTTGAACACCGTTTTCGTTGTTTGCGGCACTATAACTGCCCGACCATATATCCCAAGTAGCAGGTGCTTGACCGTTACGGTATATTTTTTTGCCCGCATAGTTTTCATTATCGCCAGCATA
Organism: Acutalibacteraceae bacterium; assembly: GCA_045577835.1. Taxonomy (GTDB): domain Bacteria; phylum Bacillota; class Clostridia; order Oscillospirales; family Acutalibacteraceae; genus UBA737. Next base: position 20,086 of record JAZNJD010000018.1, read on the forward strand.
ACCAAAATATAATTTTCCATCTATTGTGCCGTGTATGTCAAACTTAACCTTATACATTTTGTTGTTTCGTATGGAACGATCAAGGGTTGCGGACATGTTGCTTCCCCAACTGGTAGATGTATATGTAAGTTCGCCGTCTTTAACCGCTACTAAATAATTGGTGGTGTATTTTACATGTGAAGAATCGGAGAAATCATACTTTATTGTCTCATCGTTTACGGTTGAAATTTGTAAATTATCGATATAAATTTTGCTAGCTTTGTTTGGTTGAACGAAGAAACCTAAATACTTAGCATCTTCAGTAAGCTCACCTGTTGTAAAAGTGTATTCAACATCAAACCACTGATTGCTTTTACCGGTGCTTACACTATAGTTTTCGGAAGCACAAAAACTTTCGGCTAACGTATGGTCAAAAACTCCGGACCAATCATCAACATTCTTAGCATAAGCCGTCTTTAATGTAATGTAGGTATCTGCTGTTACCTTTGCCTTCATTTTAAACTTAATTGAATATGCGGTATCACTCTGAAGTTCATAAGGTATTCTTAACTTTGAAGAGCCATAATCTGAAGTAATATCAATTTTGAGTTTACCGTTCTGAACTTCTGCGCTAGTGCCGTAAGCGAGGTCGGTAGGGTCAGTAAAATCAAACGGGCCGTTCTTTACTATAACCTCTTCGCTTGGTTCTTCGGCAAAGGATAAGAAGTTAACACAAGTTAAACTTGTGATAACTACTGCTAAGGACAAGATGATGCTGATAAAACTTTTAAATTTTCTTTTCATCGAGTTTCCCTCCAATAATAAATTTTATAAAAATTAAAGACTGATTGATTTTTTTGGAAAGCACCCTGAACAAGATTATTGCCGATATAAATTAAATTCTGAGAAACTTTCCGCTAAAAAATCAACTGCTATAATTTCCGTTTTTTCTTTCGGATTACTAAAATCGCTACCACACCGCCTAAAATAACGACTGCTACACCAATTGCAACAGGAATTATGATACCTAAACTGATATTAGAACTATCAAGTATTGGATTAGAGCCGATTGGTTTATTCGATTTTGAATCTACCTTTTGCCATTTAGTCCAATCACCGTAAAGTGATGAATCTTCCTTAAATTCATCCCATGTATACGGGTCAATATGAGGAATGAAATTTGTCTCTTTATAGACACCTAAATCTTCGATAACAATATCATCTAAGCTTAAATATCCTTGAGTAGGTTTCTTAATCCAAGTAAAAATCTTAAGATATTTATAAACATCGTCAAAGGTCAAATCTTTAGTATTAAACTCAAATACTAATTCGGTCCAATCACACATGCGATATGTATCGTTCATGGGATAATCGACAAGGTTTTTGAATCCTGTATTCGAATCACCCGAAGAGGTTGCATACAAAAGACCCATTTGTACCATCTCTGCCAAATCGCTGAACTTATATCGCATTGTTAACTTATAGCTGTGATTTGAAAGCCAAACATAATCGGTCAATATTCCAAGACCGTCGTAGCCGACAGCAACATTAAAACTTAAATATCTGTTATTTCCTGCATTTTCAAACTTAACAGTAGTGCTGTTACCGAGGAATAATTTTTTATATTGATCTTCGCTCTCAAAATCAATTACAAACTTGTTATTGTACTTAATCTTCGCATAAACCGTTGTAACCTTTTCATCGGTAACAAGGCTAAAACCTGTACTCTTTGTCAAGTTTTCATCTAAATACCATCCTTCAACGCTGAATTGTTGGGTAAGCTTGTCAGGAAGTGTTATAGAGCCAGTAACGGGAGCATTTATAGGGGCAACATCAATATTGGTACCATTGTAGTTAGCAACTAAATTAACAATTTTAATTTCCTTGACATGCATATCATCAATAGCAATATTACATTTTTCAGTTGCCTGTATAAAGATACCTAAATACTGATATCTTTCCTCGGGGGAATTAGCAATAAAGGTATAGGTTACATCTGTCCAGTCGTTATCTTTGAAAGCAAAAGACTTTTTACTTGCTATATAGTTGCTGTCACTGTTCTTAATAACATCCCAACTATCTATATCCATCGCATAACCAATCCACATATATGTGTTTTTATTTGTAGTATCGGATTTTGCTTTAAAGGATACCTCGTATGCTTTCCCGTTTTCAAACTTAAACGGGAAACGAGTTTTTGCTGCATCCCAAGCCTGTTTAAAGTTAAATTTAAGCTGACCGTTTTCTAATTTAGCGTTATCACTTGCGTAGGTTAATTGGTCTTCGTTAGAAAAATCATAATCTGAAATAAGAAGTTCTTTTTCGGGTTCAAACGGGGAATCTTTCTTATTATTGATTTCTATATCATCAATATAATAGGAACCAACAACGTAGGTTTGAAGAAACAACCCAAAATGATTGTAATTCTCTGCATAGTCTGCAGTAAAGGTATAGGTAACGGTCTTCCATTTGTTTTGCTTAAGTCCCTGAACATTAGTTTTATTAAATATGTATTTAGGGTCATCAGAAGGAGAATTTTTAAGAATGTTAGCGCCGGTAGCGGTTTCATGAGCATATGCACCGAGCAGGGTCGCGTTTGAGGTGTTCTGCGCAGCCTTTATCTTAAATCTTACGTTGTAGGTATCTCCCTGTCTTAGTTTAACAGGAAATCTTACCTTTATATAGCTGTAAGCAGTAGCTATATCAAACTTAAATGCTTCGTCCTCGATACTCCAACCGCCAGGTGCGTCAACTGCTGAAATATGAGCCGAATCGGAGAAATCTAAAAGTGCGTCAAGCTCCTCGTTAAGATCATCACCGCCGCCTTCCTCAGGAATGCTTTCTACTTCTGTTATCTCTAAATCGTCAATAAGATAACTACCTGCTACTCCAGACTGAAGAAACAAACCAAAATAGTTGTAATTTGCGGGATAGGCTGAAGTAAAGTAAAAACTAACTTCATTCCACTTATCAGCTGCTAAATTTTCAAGCTTTGTTTTATTGAATACCTGAGAAGAATCGGAAGCATCGTTTTTAAGAATTTCATAGCCTGAATTTGTCTTATGTGCATATGCTCCAAGAAGGGTTACATACCATGTAGACTGCATAGCTTTAAACTTGTATTTAACCATATAATGTTTACCGTTTTCAAGTTCAAATGGCAATCTTATTTTTGCTGCTCCGTATGCTGCTGCAATATTAATATTAAGTGCACCTTCTGAAACAGTTACGTCGCCGTGTGTTGCAGATATTTGATCCGCACTCGAGAAATCAAAAATACCGCCTTGCTCTTGAGGATTATTATCTTCAAGAACTGTTATTTCAAGGTTATCTACACAAATGGATACATTGCCTGATGATTGAGATCTAATGTGTAAGCCGAATAAAGCCTCGGCATCCTCGGGAATATTGCTTTTAAAGGTAAACTCATAGGTCTTTGCACCATTATTATTTACCTCTGCATTGTAGGTCTCTCCACCCCAAATATCCCATGTAGTAGGTGCCTGACCGTTGCGATATATTTTTTTGCCAGAATAGTTTGCATTATCACCGGCATAGCCAAAGAAC
>JAZNJD010000019.1:0-6299 GCA_045577835.1 Acutalibacteraceae bacterium
AGTCTGCATTTCCCGAAAGTTTGTTTGAAAATTCAGAATTATTAAGTGATGCATTCGTGAATGATCCTGAAGCATTTTTAACGTATGTTGATAATGAAGTATGGGGAAAATGCATGAATACTGTAATAATCAGATATATGATAGAATCAGATGAAGAATTCGTTATTGCAAGTGAAGATGATATTTATAAATATTTAAAGGATTTTTCTGACAAGTATTCATTACATGCATATCAAAACTATGAGGTTGATGCGGTTAAAGTATCAGAAGATAACTATATGATTTTATTTAGTATGGCAGAAATATACGACAATTTAAAAGTGCCGGAACTGGATAAAATGCTTTTGAGTAACTATATTGCAGTTGTTTATAATTCTAAAACAGAAAAATTCAGTTATTATTTGCTTGAAAAAAGTTTGGACGGATACTATGCTTTTTGCTCAATTGATGAAAATATGGAACATACAACTCATAGTTTTATCGAAAATAGCAAAAAATCATTCGTTGAAAATGTGCTTCTCATCAGTGGAAAATAATATATTTTTACTCGTGTCAAGTCCATACAATTTAAAACATTAGTTTGCCGATTTATAATATTTACATATACTATCGGATGCGAGAAAATCCAGTATTCTCGCGGGTTCTAAGGAAAAGTGTTTAAGGAAAATCTAGTGAAAAAATCAGGAAAAAGTAGTAGGTCCTAATACGAGCTTGCGAGTATCAAGGTTCTCCGAAACATAGAAATCTTTGATTTCGTTATGTTTCGTGATGGTTCTTATTATTCACTGTTCGCCTAACTTGATACGAACTTGCTTCTAAAATAAGTTGCATCTAAACCTTATGCCTCGCAATAAAAATTTGATTTCCTATAATACAAAGAAATCGTGCCTAATCGGTGCGGTTTCTTTGCGTTAAAGGTGCAATTTTGTAGACAGGGGACGGTTATGTGTCTTGGATTATAACAAAACAAATGGTGTGGTACCGGATGAACAATGATACAAAAATCAGCCAAAATCACGCTTATGGGTTAAGATTTACTCATTTTCAAGCTAAAATGAGTATTTGGGGTAAAAATAGGCTGAAAAGCACTTGAAAAAAGTGTTGTATCTGCCTTGACACACTAGTGTCGGGTAGCCCGATTTTGCAAAACGGAAAGGGCCTTGAAAGTGATGTGCTTGTCAAATATTTTAATCCTGTGGGTGCAGGTACTTGGATCATTACCGAGGCAGAAAAGCAAGAAGACGGTGACTGGCTTCTTTTCGGATATATGCATATCTTTGAGTGGGAATGGGGCTATGTACCCTTGAACCAATTAAAGAATGTCCAGTTGCCTTTTGGACTGACCATAGAAAGAGATCTCTACATAAGAGAAAACGCTAAAGTTAAAGATTTAATAAAATACTAAACAAGGAGATAAATTATTATGAAATCTATTCTTGAAGAATTAAAGGTTGAATGTCCGTTTAAATCCATTATGGAGGAATACAATAAGCACGACGGCTTTATTATTTACAAAATACAAGCCTGCATACTAGCTTAAAACGCCTTTTGGTGGGATGGTATGCATTATGTTAAAAAGAAATACATACCGACTGATTTTTGTCAGTCGGTATGCTTACTTTTATTGAAATTTAACTTTAAAGCGCATAATGATTTAAAAATAATCTTTTTTTTCTCTTAGGGTTGAAAAAATAGCGGTTAAGTTATAAAATTGATTAAAAAGGATTTGGAGGTTTGGGTTATGGACATAATTGACCGAAAAATTTTAAAAATACTATCAAAAAATGCAAAAGCTACTGCAACAGAGATTGGCGCAGTTGTGAATTTGTCTGTTCCTGCAGTTAATAAAAGAATACAAAAGTTAGAAAACGAAAAGGTTATAAAATCTTATATGGTTCTTACTGATGCTAAAAAAGTAGATAAATCTGTAATTGCCTTTGTGCTTGTGGTTTTACAGTACGGGCAGGGTGTTGATACTCTGCTTGAATATGTAAATGATGATTTTGATATTTTGGAGTGTTATGCAATAACAGGCGAGTATGACTATATCATAAAGGTATGCGCTTCGGATGTTGAGGCGCTTGAACAAAAGCTTTTGAATTTAAAGAGTCAAAAGGCGGTTGTAAGAAGCCATACAATGTTGTCGCTTATGGAGCATAAATTGCAACCAACAATTTTGCCGTAAGCTATTTCTTTGCTATAAAATTACTAACGCTTTAGAAGGAGTTATTATTATGGGTAAAGTATTAATCGGTTGGGCAGAAGAAAGTCTTGTGCCTGAAAAAAAGATAAGCCTTTCGGGCCAATTTTTTGAAAGAATTTCTGAGTATGTAGAATCCGAAATTACCGCTACTGCTATGGCTGTTGAGGCTGATGGCGATTGTATGATTATGATATCAGCGGATATAGCGGCTATACCAACATATTTATTAAAGATAGTTAGGGAAAAGTTTGCTACAATTTGTTCGGAGGTTAATCCGGAAAAGATTATGTTAGCGGCAACTCATACACACACTTCACACACACTTGGTTCACCTGATGTAGAGGATGCTTTTTTAACCATAGAAGACCTTATGAATGAGTTCGCCCCCGAAGAAAACCGATATGAAAAATTTGTAAAACCCGATGAAAGTGTAATGACTCCTTATGAGGCAACCGAATTTGTAACAGACAGAATTGTCCTTGCTGCTAAAAAAGCTTGGGAAAACAGAACCGAGGCCTTTTACACAAATGAATTTGGTAGAGCGGCAGTCGGTATGTGTCGTCGTGTTCACTATGATGACGGTACCTCACAGATGTGGGGTGATGTTAATACTGCTAATTTTGTATCACTTGAGGGCGGTAATGATTCAGGTATAGAACTTATTTATACCTTTGATAAAAATAAAAAGCTTACAGGAGTTGTTGCTAATATTGCGTGTCCTGCACAGATTTTAGAGCAGAGAAGTTTTATTTCAGGAGACTATTGGGGTAGAACAAAGAACATTTTGCGCGAGAAATTAGGTAACGATATATTTCTCTTAGGTCTTTGCGGTGCGGCAGGTGACCAGTGTCCACGTGACCTTGTTCGTTGGGTGGAGCCTGAAACTCCTATTGATGACCCGAATGTTAAACGTCCTAATCCTTTAGAGCGCAAGGCAGATCCCTCTATGTACGACATCAGCGGTTGTAACCGTGTTGGTAAGCGGATTGCAAATGAAATTATTTCTGTTTATGAAGAAATTACAGAGCTTAAAGATGAGGCTGTGTTTATACATAAAGTTAATACTCTTAGTTTACCTCTGCGCAAAGCCACTATTGCGCAATATAACGATGCAATTCGTGAAATTGAATACTATGTTCAGCAAAACAAAGGTAAAGGTGCTTTTAACTTTGAAGACAAAGCAAAACTTTATGTTCATTTAGGAACAATTCTTCGTTTCCGCGAACAACAGTTTAAAGAAATTTATTCCGTTGAGTATCATATTATTCGTTTCGGAGATATTGCATTCACTACTAACCCATTTGAATTATATCTTGATTTTGGTAACATAATAAAGGCAAGAAGCAAAGCACATCAGACGTTTATAGTTCAACTTTGCTGTGGATCAAGCGGCTATTTGCCTACTGAAAAGGCAGAAAAAGCAGGCCACTACAGTGCGTATCTTTCGAGTGGTAATGTCGGCCATGAGGGTGGCGATCTTTATACCAGATGTTCCATCAATGAAATAAACGAGATGTTTGAGTGATTGGTGTTCGGAGAATTTAAAATGAATAATAAAATTTTGGAAGAAATTTTTTCTTATGCTGTACATATAAGAAGGCAACTGCATATGTATCCTGAAACGGGATTCGACCTTCCTAAAACAGTGGAATTAGTATCGATCGAGCTTGAAAAAATGGGTATTAGTTATACTCAAAAATACGGTAAAGCAAGTATAGTTGCCGAAATAGGCGTTGGTGAAAAGATTTTAGCGTTAAGGGCGGATATGGATGCACTTCCCATTGAAGAAAAAACCGATTTATCCTATGCCTCAAAAATAAAAGGTAAAATGCACGCTTGCGGTCATGATGCACATACCGCAATACTTTTAGGTGTTGCAAAATATTTAAAATCAGTTGAAGATAAACTTAATTGCCGTGTACGCTTGATTTTTCAACCAAGTGAAGAGTGTGCTGTAAGCGGTGCTGAGATGATGGTGAAAAATGGTGTTATGGACGGAGTTGACCATATTGTTTGCACTCATTGTGAAAATTTGCTTGAAAGCGGTAAAATAGGCGTTTGTGTTGGCGATTATCTGGCGGCTTGTGTACCACTTAATATTAAATTTTACGGTAAAACTGCACATGCAACCTTGCCACATGAGGGAATTGATGCCGTGGCTATGGCACATATGGCTTATGCAAGGCTTAAAGACTCTGTAAAGGAACTTGCGGGTGATTTGCGTTATATATGGTCGGTTGGCAGATTTTCGGGCGGTACTGCACATAATGTAATTGCAGATTTTAGTGAGATGGATATTTCTTTCAGATTTTACGATATGGCATTTGCAGAGCGTGTAAAAGAAGCAACCTTTAAAATATGTAACCAAATAGCAGAAGAATTCGGCGGTAGGGTAGAGATTGACTGGAATATGAGTACAGGTCCTGTACATAACGATAAGACAATAACAGAGAATTTTAAAAACATTGCAGTTTCAAACGGTTTGCGGGTTGAAACTATGGAACAAAGAATGAGTTCTGAGGATTTCGGTTGGTATTTAACAAAATCAAAGGGTATGATTTTCCGTTTTGGTACTCGTAATGAAGCGGTGGGTTGTACTACCCTTGCGCATTGTAATGATTTTAAGCTTGACGAAAGTGGAATGAAAACAGCGATAAAAGCATTTGTTGATTATGTTTTGAATTTTTAATGAGGTGTAATTATGATAAATAGAAATATTTTAAGTACAGCGGCACAAAATGCAATGCCTTCGGGTGTTAGGAGAATGTTTGAACTAGCAAAAAAATATCCTGATTCTATAAATTTAACCCTTGGCGAGCCAGGGTTTATAACACCTGACCATATTATTGAGGCTGGTATAAAATCCTTAAAGGCAGGCAAAACAAAGTATACCCCAAATGCAGGTATAAAAGAGCTTCGTGATGCTATTGCATATAAGCTTGAGAAAGAAAATGGAATAAAGTGTGACCCTGATAAAAATCTTATCGTAACAGCTGGTGCCACACAGGCGCTTATGCTTGCTATGGTTACCTTGGTGAACCCTGGTGACGAGGTTATTTTGCAGGGACCTAATTGGCCTGATTATATGGGACAGATTGATATGGTAAATGCAAAGGCGGTTTATGCAAAGGTTGACGAAAGTAACGAATTTAAAATGACTGCCGATGTGATCGAGCCGCTTATAACCGATAAAACCAAGCTTATAATTATAAATTCACCGTCAAACCCAACAGGCGGTGTGCTTGATTATGAAGATTTAAAGAAAATAGCTGAGCTTGTAAAAAAATATAAAATTTTTATTATTTCGGATGAACCATATGAAAAATTGGTTTACGATGGTTTTACACAAAAAAGTCTTGCTTCAATAGAGGGTATAGAAGACTATGTTCTTACAATCAACAGTTTTTCAAAAACCTTTGCTATGACAGGCTTTAGAGTAGGTTATATCTGTGCTAACGAAAAGATTATGGAAAATCTTATAAAATTGCATGAAAATATGGTTGCAAGCGTGCCCGAGCCTATGCAGATGGCGGCTGTTGAAGCGGTGTATAATGGCGAAGCAGATGTAAAAGAAATGGTAGAATATTATGACAGAAACCGACATTTAATTGTTGAGGGACTTAATGAAATCAATGGTTTTTCCTGTCTTATGCCTAAAGGTGCATTTTATGTTTTTCCAAACATAAAGGCCTTTGGCATGTCTTCAAGAGAAACCGCAGAATACATACTTGAAAAAACACATGTAGTAACTTCCCCTGGTGATGCTTTTGGACCTTTAGGTGAAGGCTATATTCGTATTTGTTATGCTTCAAAATATGAAGATATTAAAGAAGCGCTCAGACGTATGAAAGAGGCTTTCGGAGTTAAAAAATAATATGAATACATTTATTTTTGATTTTGACGGCACGCTTGTAGATTCTATGCCTACATACATTTCGGCAATCCTTAAGATATAGGACGATAATAACATAGCTTATAATGATGATATTATTAAGATAGTTACTCCTTTGGGTGTCAAAGGAACGGCTGAATATTTCATAAATCTTGGTGTAAACAAGCCTATAGAAGAAATTGTGAATGACATGAAAAACTATAT
>JAZNJD010000020.1:0-45218 GCA_045577835.1 Acutalibacteraceae bacterium
CTACGACCTTAAATGTGCAGTTTTTTGTATGGATTTTGGTGAAACGAGACACATAAGGCTGTCGCCTATGTGTTGAGATGAGCCGAAAGACACCTAAAAACCGCCATTTAAGGCTGGTTCGGGTTTAGATGCTCTGGCTAATAAGCAAATATGCGTGCCATTCCTCACGAACTAGATTTTTAACAATCTTAAAGCCGTGCTCTATAGCGCTTTTTTCAACCTCTGCGGCTCTGATATCTATAATTCCCGAAACGATAAACACGCCGTCGTCGGTCATAAAATCTGCGGCATTTGAAAAGAGTCGCATAATAACATCAGCAACGATATTAGCACAGAGCACGTTGTATTTACCTTTTACCTTATCGGCTAAATCTCCTACTAAAAACTCGCATTTTTCGGCAACACCGTTAATTTTGGAATTGGATATGGCAGTCTTTACAGACTGTGGGTCAATATCAACACCTACTGCATTTTTAGCACCTAGAAGTATAGAGGCTATACCCAAAATACCACTACCTGTGCCTATATCTAAGACTGTACTGTCAGCATTTATTATATCCTCTAAAAGTTCAAGGCAAAGCGATGTAGTAGCGTGTGTTCCTGTACCGAAAGCGGCACCGGGGTCGATGCTTATGACAGTTCTCTTATCCTTATTATCATAGTTTTCCCAACTAGGACAAACCGCTAAATGCTCACCAATTTCAAATGCCTTGAAATACTTTTTCCAATTTTCGTTCCAATCGGCATCGTCAACCAATGTGCTGTCAAGCGAGAAATCAATTCCTGCCGCATTATATCTTTCTTTTAGGTAGCTTAGCGCCTCTATTGCGTTATCGCTATCGGCAATATACATATGGATTACCGATTTTGTTCTGTCTTTAGCAACCAAATCTTCATCAATCAAATCGATATGCGCTATTTCCAAAGCATCGTTTTCAAGTTCTGAATAATCCTCAATGTAAATACCGTAAGGCACTGTCATATTGGCTATTGCCGCCGCCTCATCGGTCTTATCTGTAGGTACTGTTACTTTAATTTCTGTCCAATCCATATTTTACCCTTCTAATTTTCAAAAAAAGTTTTAAGCTCGTCCTCTAAGGCTTGTACACTTCCCTGCACCATGCCGTTTCTGCCGCCGCCTCTTACATTAAAGCTTGCTTTAAAGCCTTTAAAGAACTCGTCAAGGCGCTCTGCTTCATCACATATCGCAAAGTTAAAGCCCTGTTCTGTTTTTGAGAATACCGCCTTTAATCCGCCATAGGTTTTATTAAGACTATCGGCTAAAAGCTGTAGTTCTTTAACATCAAATTCCTCATAAAAAGCGACATTTTTATCCCTATCAAAAGACGATACGATTATGTTTATCATTCGTTTTTTAAGGTTTTGTATTTCTTGATTTTGAAGTGTTTGCTTTTCGTCAAGCTGCTTTACTGCTAAAGCAGTTTCGTTCTGCTTAGCAGAGAGAAGTGCCGATATTTCGGCTATATTCTTGTACTTGTTTTGATAGTCTAAAAGCGCAAATTTGCCGCACTTGAACACTATCCTTATACCGCCTCGCATACGCTCAAAATCAAGTAGTTTAATTATGCCTATCTCGCCTGTTTTCTTAACATGAGGCGCACAGCAAGCACAAATATCGGTGTTGCCTATTTCTACTATTCTTATAGCACCGTCAAGCTCTTTTTTGCTGCGGTATTTTATGTTTTTTAGTTCTTCGTCGGTTGGATAATATGCTTTAATATCTACATTTTCCCAAATGCATTTGTTTGCAAGGAACTCGATTTCGTCTAGCTGAGTGCGGTCAAGTATACCATTAAAATCAAGGGTTGCAAACTCTTCCGATAAATGAAAACCGACATTATCAAAACCATATTTCGAGTTTACTATACCCGAAATAATATGCTCGCCCGAATGGTTTTGCATAAAGTTAAAACGGCGAGGAAAGTCAAGCACACCCTTAACGGTTTTACCAACCTCTAAAGGTGATTTTATATAGTGATATACCGTTTCCTCTTTAATTTGAACATCGATAACTTCTATACCGTCAAGCGTTCCCTTATCAGCCGGTTGACCACCTGCTTCGGGGAAAAATGCAGTTTTATTGAGTAGAATTTCAAAGCCTTTTTTACACTCGTTACATTCTAAAACTTCTGCCTCAAATTCCTTTATATATGCGTCATTATCATATAATTTTATCATTATTCTTTTTCAAACCTCTTACATAAAATTTGAGCCGCCTTATATATATCGCCGCCGCCCATTGTTATTACAAGGTCTCCATCAGAAGCTATTTCTACTACCTTATCGGCTATATTTTCAAATCCGTCAACCACAATAGCATCCTTAAGTTTCGCCGCTATATCCTCGGAATAAATACCATAGGTATTCTGTTCTCTAGAGCCCATTATTGAGGTTAAAATAACCTTATCTGCAAGGCTTAAAGCCTCAATAAATTCATCCTTTAACAGTGCGGTTCTTGAAAATGTAAAGGGCTGAAAAACTGCTATTACATTGTTATAATCAAGCTCTTTTGCGGCTGAAAGTGTCGCTTTTATTTCGGTTGGATGATGAGCATAATCATCAGCCAAAGTAAAGCCTTTCATTTTGCCTAAAAACTCAAATCGTCTGCCCGCACCTGTAAAGGTTGCTACTGCCTTGGCTATACCTTCCGCCTCAACACCCATATCGTCACAAACACTAAAGGCTGCAAGTCCGTTAAGGATATTGTGTTTACCGGGGATATGCATATCAAGGTGACCTATTTTCTCACCTTTTTTCATAACATCAAAGCAAAAACCAAATTTACCTTTTGTTATGTTATCTGCATAGTAGTTGTTTTTCTTATCAAAGCCAAAGGTTATAATATCTGCGTTTGTAGCGGTTGCCGCCTTTAAGGCTAACACGTCATCACCGTTTACAAAGGCTTTTTTAGACATTCCAATAAATTTAGAAAAAGAAGCAACTAGATTATCCATTGTTTTGAAATAATCAAGATGGTCGTTATCAACATTAAGTAGCACCGATACATCGGGTGACATCTGTAAAAAAGTATCAACAAACTCGCAAGCCTCACAAACCAGTGTTTCGGAACTGCCTACAACACCGTTTGAATTAACAAGCGGTAATCTTCCGCCGATAACAGCATTAGGTTCTCTCTTGTTTAAAATCAAAATATGTGTTATCATAGATGTAACGGTGGTTTTACCATGCGTTCCGCAAACACCTATAACGTTATTATATTTTCGTGTTAATGCACCTAAAAGGTGTGAGCGCTCCATTGTTGGAATACCACGCTTTTTAGCCTCTATAAGCTCGGGGTTATCCTGTGCTATAGCGGCAGAATATACCAAAAGCTCAGCACCGTCAATATTCTTTGCATCGTGCCCCATATAAACGGTAGCACCTAAAGCTCTCACTCGCTTTAGAGGGTCACTCTCGTTATTATCTGAACCTGATAGGATATAGCCCTTTGCGTTTAGTATTTCGGCTAGTGGACACATACCGCTTCCGCCTATTCCTATCATATGAATTCTTTTTATACCTTCAAGCAATTTATCTTCGGTTTTAAGTTCCTTCATAAACTACTCTCCTTTTAATTTAAGTTCAAAAAAGCATTATATTAAACATTATACATCTTTTTCCTAAAAAAATAAACCATTTTTTTAAAGTTGGTGATAAAACTTGAAAATTATCATACCCAAGAATATTTTATTTGTTCTAAGCACCTTAAAGAAAAACGGATTTGAGGCTTTTTTGGTGGGCGGATGTGTTAGGGATATGCTGTTAGGCATCTCCCCTCTAGACTATGATATTACCACATCGGCAACACCCGAACAGACAAAATCCTGTTTTGAAAGAACGATAGATACAGGAATTAAGCACGGAACGGTTACGGTGATAATTGATAAAACTCCAATTGAGGTCACTACCTTTCGCATCGAAGGTGATTATAACGACTCTCGTAGGCCTGAAAAGGTAACCTTTGTCACCGATATAAGTAAGGATTTATCCCGCAGAGATTTTACGGTTAACGCCATAGCATATAATCCCGAAACTCAGTTTGTTGATACATTCGGCGGAATTAAAGATATAAATTCAAAAACACTTCGTGCAGTCGGAAACCCACAAAAACGATTTAGTGAGGATGCCCTTAGGATAATGCGGTTATTCCGTTTCGCTTCTGTTTTAGGCTTTGATATAGAAAAAAACACCCAAAAGGCTGCTATAGAATGCTCTTTAGCACTTGAAAAAATAAGTGTAGAACGAATTTACACAGAGCTTAAAAAACTCTCACAGGGTAAATATTTGCATCTTTCCAAGCCGCTTTTTGATACGGGTGCTTTGAGCTTTCTAGGATTTAGCGAGCTTAAAAATGCCGAACTTATAACAAAGCTTTCAAATGAAAATCTTAAATTATTCGCATTGGTTTATTTTTGTTGTGCTGACCCAGAAAAAACACTTAATCTGCTTGAATCTTCTAATAAAACAAAGGATTATTTTAAATTATTAGCTTTTTGTTTAGAAAATGAGCCAAGTACTAAAGCTGATATTAAAAGGCTTTTAAACAAGGTGTTAGAACCTCAAATTTTATTTGATGCCGCCGAGTTTATAGGAGTCACACAAAACAAGGACACTTCTTTTATAACAGATACGACCAAAGAAATATTAGAACAAAACGAGCCTTATAAAATAAACGACCTTTGTATAACAGGTGAAGATTTAAAAAAGTTAGGTCTTAAGGGGAAAGAAATAAAAGAAAGACTAGACTTTTTATTAGAAAAGGTAATTGAAAACAAAGAACTTAATAAAAAAAGCATACTGCTTAATCTGTAACTTAATTTATAAAAGCGCCATAGAATGTATAGAAAATACATTCGGCGCTTTTATTTTTTATTCTATCCTATGTTGGTGATTTCTTTATGGAAAACATTTTATTCGTAGGCGGAGATTTACGCTCACGTTATGCTTTTAAAGTTCTTTCAGAGGATGGTTTTACGGTTTCAAGCTACGGTCTTTTTGAGGGTGACGGCTATCCTAAGCTTGCAAAAAAATACGATATAGTTGTTTTGCCTGTTCCAACCACTCGAGACGGTGTTAATGTAAACTGTCCATTAACAGAAAGTAAAATACCGCTTGCTCATATTAGAGAGTTATATAGTGATAGCCTTATTTTAAGCGGCGGCTATGCTTTTGACGGTTTAAGATATATTGATTACCTATCCCGCTATGATTTTTCACTGCTTAATGCGATACCAACTGCCGAGGGTGCTATCATGAAGGCAATTGAACTATCGGACAAAACACTTTTTGACAGTAAAATTTTAGTTATAGGCTATGGCAAATGCGGAAAAATTTTAGCCGACCGACTTATAGGTCTTAAGTGCGATGTAACGGTAAGTGCACGAAAGGCACAAGACTTTTCAATGCTATCTTCACTTAATATAAAGCATATTCATACAAACGATGTTAAAGATAATGCATCGAGGTTTGATATTATTTTTAACACTGTTGATGTCGAGCTTTTAAGTCCTAGTGAGGAAATCAGAAACAGTATAGTGATAGATATTTCTTCTAAGGGCTGTCTTAATTTTAATGAGGCTTCAATTAGGGGACTAAAAGCTGTAAAATTACCCGGTATTCCAGGTAAAACGTCCCCCGAAAGCGCCGGAAAAATTGTGGCAAAAACTGTAAAAACAATTCTAAATGAGGAGAATGGCAAATGGAAAATGTAACCTTGGGATATGCATTTTGCGGTTCGTTTTGCACCGTAAAGCGTTCACTTAAAGCACTTGAAGAATTATCCCAATTAAATATAAAAATCAAACCTATTATGTCCGATATTGTTTATAAAACCGATACTAGATTTATTAAAGCGAGCGAACTCAAAGAGAGGGTTGAGACGCTCTGCAAAGAGCCTGTTATTCACACCATTGATGGTGCGGAACCAATAGGTCCTAAAAATTTATTAGATGTGATTGTTGTAGCGCCCTGTACAGGCAACACCCTTTCAAAAATAGCGTTAGGAATTACAGATACCCCTGTAACAATGGCGGTTAAGGCACATCTTAGAAACAATAAACCTGTAGTACTTGGTATTGCTACTAACGATGCTTTAGGTGCTACCGCTAAAAACATAGGGCTTTTACACAACACCAAAAATATTTATTTTGTCCCCTACTCTCAAGATGACCCTCACAGTAAAATGAGCTCTTTGGTCTGCGATTTTTCTCTTATTAAAGAAACGGTAGAAGCGGCACTTGAGGGAAAACAGCTTGAGCCTGTGATAAAATAAAAAAGCGAACCTCAAGGTTCGCTTTCTTTAAATTTCTAATATTTTTTCAATTTCTTTTAAGGTGCTCACTTCGTATTTTGTAAAATACTGACCTTTCTTTTTTTCAGGGTTATACCAACAAGTATCAATTCCTGAGTTTATACCGCCTAAAATATCAGAAGACATTGAATCACCTATTATAAGTATCTTTTCTTTATCCTTTTCGTTGCTATTATTTAAAACATAGTCAAAATACTCTTTTTCGGGTTTTTGATGCTTTGCATCCTCGGATACAAATATGTAATCAAAATACTTATCTATTCCCGATTCGCTTATTCTTTTATACTGTGTAAGCGATACTCCATTAGTGGTAGCGCAGAGTGTAAATCCTGCTTTTTTCAAATTCTCTAAAAGCTCGAGAGCACCGTCCATCAAATCGTGACAGCAAGATAATGCATTGAAATAATCCTTTGCCATAAGCTCAGGATTACCCTCTCTTTTAATAGTTTCAAGGAGCTCTGCAAACCTACCTGCAAATATCTCTTTTTTCTCAATTTCGCCCTTTTCAAAGCGTTCCCACCAGGTTTGGTTGATTTTAGAATAAAGCTTTGCGGTTTGCTCATCATAGGGCAGATTATGCGCCTTTAGCACCGTTTTTACCGCCCTGTTTTCAGACTTTAAAAAATCAAAAATCGTATTATCTAAATCAAGATAAATGGTTGTATATTTTATCACAGTTTTTCTGCTAACTCCTTAATGTATTTCTTAAAGCCCTCTCCTATTTCCTTGTGAGAAAGAGCAACCTCTACATTTGCCTTTAAAATCTCAAGTTTATTGCCCATATCAAAGCGTGTCCCTGAAAAATCAACGCCTATCATACCCTCGTTTCGTGCTACTACTGCCATAGCATCGGTTAACTGCAGCTCACCGCCTGCACCGTAAGGTGTATTTTCAAGGATAGAAAATATTTTGCTGTCAAGAACGCAACGACCAAGTACCGAATAGTTCGAAAACTTTTCTTCGAGCCTTGGTTTTTCAATCATATCACTAATTTGGTACTCGTTATCACCTGTTTTATTAACCTTTAATGAGCTGTATTTAACAAGTAACTCGTCGCTTACTTCCTTTATACCTACAACGCTCTTACCGTATTTTTCATACGCCTCGCAAAGCTCAGAAATAGCAGGAATTTCGCCTACAATAACATCGTCACCATAAAGCACAGCAAAGGGCTCATCACCTACAAAATCCTTAGCTCTGAGCACAGCATCGCCAAGACCTTTTGTTTCTCTTTGTCTTATATAATAGATATTTGCAAGGTTGGCAATATCGTTTAACTGCTGTAGTGTATCCGTCTTACCACGTTTTTCGAGCATTGCTTCAAGCTCGACAGAGTGGTCAAAATGGTCCTCTATTACGCCCTTGCCGCGATTGGTAATTATAAGAATATCGGTTATTCCCGCTTTCACAGCCTCTTCAACTATATACTGAATAGCAGGCTTATCCACTATTGGAAGCATTTCCTTTGGTAGTGCTTTAGAGGCAGGCAAAACTCTAGTACCTAGTCCTGCCGCCGGTATAATAGCCTTTTTAACCTTCATAATATCACCTTAAAAAAACATATATATTACTTCATCAAGCATTATTTCCACAAACAAACATACGAAAGGTGCCAACACCGCCATACCAACCGAAGTACCGCCTACTGCCATAAGACCTATTTGACGGTATCGCTCAGATGCATTAACAATGTTATAATGATTTATTTTGTTTATTGTATGATTTTTATAAGCGTACATACTAAACAATCCTGCAAGCGTAATAGATGCTAAGACAACCATATCATCTATAATAACCGCAAGCTTAGAACGCCAACTATTATGTGTTTCCCCTTTTTCAATTTCAGGAATTTCTTCTAGCTCTGCATATTCTTCGGCTATAGAAAAGTCATCAAAAACACTATCCTTTTCTCCGCTTACAGTGGTTACTGCAATGCTAACCATAACGCTGATAGCAAGCAGTATAATACCAAGCTTATACATTTTGCGATATATAAACCACACAGCTACACCCGCAGGTCCTAAAATTCCCCATAGAGCAGCGGGCCAACACCAACTAACCTTAGAATTTGATAGCTCCATTTTTGCAAACTTATTTATTATATTTCTGTTTTTAGGACCTATGTATGCCGCTAAATCCTCGGTTTTAACACCGTCTATTTCGGTAATACCGTAGGTTTGATCAAAAAAAGCATCGGCTTGATTTGCATACTGACCGTATTTAGCGTATTGAGATGCAGTATAGACATTATTCTGCTGATATGGAGGCTGTGTTTGATTTTCATTGTTTGTAGGTTTTTGAAGTTTTGTTCCGCAATTTTTACAGTACTGATAATGCATTTCATTTTCTGTACCGCATACATCACATATACGTTTATCCATAATGCAACTCCCTAATTAAAACACTTAAATCATAAATCCGTAAATTATCGAAGGCAGATACTCAACAACAAAAATAGCTATTATAGCCGCAAATAGACTTATACCGCCCTTTTTGCGAATATTTTCGGTAATATCAAGACCTTCTTTTTTTATTTCCTTAATTGATGCAATTGTATGATTTCTATATAAATAGTCTCCAAAAATACCGCATAAAACCGAAATTAAAACGCTGACTAAAGTTGAAACAAAGAATGTTATCATTGCAGTTTTTTCAAAATTTTGCAGATTTTCAGAAAGCACCTTGGCAAACACAGAGTAGTTATAAACTTCATCGCCGCTTATATAGTTTTGCAACTCAAACATAAAAGGAAATGTAAGTACGGTAAGTGATACCGAAAGCACCAATATAAATATACCTAATTTATACATTTTTCTTGATAAAAACCAAGCAGGCGGAAGGAGGAAAGCAAGCCAATTAAAAGATGCCTTTTTTCCGTATTTTGCAGCAGCAAACTTAGGAATGTATCTATGAGAATTTGAAAAAACAAATTGACTGGCTTCGGTAGCGGTAACGCCATCACCTAAATCAAAATCTGCGGGTATTCCGCCCAACATATCAAATTGGGGAAAAGGCATAGAAGTAGAGCTTCTATTTTGTTCTTCGGGTTGTGGATTTTCCTGTTTGTTTTCAGAGGTTTCCTCGTTTGTTTTATCGTATTGACGGTCTGTACCGTGAAGGCTCTCAAAAGCACACTGACCCTTTGCGTTATAACAATCTCTATGATGAGGAGCCCCACACACAGGGCAGAAAACAACATCATCTTCGTCGAAAAGATATGCGCCGCAACAAGCACACTTCTTTCCGTTTATATCGGTACTCATACACAAGCTCCTCTGTATTCATCAATTTTTTCAAAAATTCTGTCAAAATATTCTCTACCGTAGTTGTGAAATTCTCCAACGGTTATCATTTTTTCAAGTTCTTCTTTTTTCACCCATTTAACCTCTGCTACCTCGCTTTTTTGAAGCTTTAGGGTGCTCAAATCTCCGTTAAAGGTTGTTACCCAAACATCAAGCAAAGAATTTCTTCTTTTTATTCTTAAAAGCTTTAAAATAGTATCGGAATTTGTTTTAATTCCTAACTCCTCAAAAAGCTCTCTTTTTGCCGCAACAAATGAATTCTCACCTGAAACTGCGGCACCGCCCGTAGCCGCCCACTCACCAGGCATAAGTTTTTTTCTGTCCGACCTTCTTTGTATAAGAAAATCGCCTTTGTCCGATATTATCCATATATGAACAACAAGGTGATACTCGCCCTGACGCAAAAAGTTTTTGCCTCGCAGCGTAGTCTTCCCCGTCTTTTTACCGTATTCATCAAGGATATCCCATTTTTCTGTAATCATAATTAAAGTTTCTCCACAATTTCTCCGGCATTTTTATATATGCTATCCGCCGGAATAAAGCCTCTTACATTAGAAAGAGGATATATATTTGTGTTTTTTCCTATAACTGTTCCGGTATTTAAAACTGCCGAGCAGCCTACCTCAACATAATCTCCCACAATAGCGCCGAACTTTTTAAGACCTGTATCTATTCTGCTATCCTCGGTTTTAACCGTAACCAAGGTTTTATCCGATTTAACATTGGCGGTAATAGCGCCCGCACCTAAATTTGCATAATAGCCTAAAATCGAATCACCAATATAGTTAAAAGCAGGAATTGTAGCGTTATCAAAAAGAATAGAGTTTTTAATCTCAACAGAATTTCCTACGACACACTCTTTTCCAACTATAACGCCATCTCTAATCACAGAGCAGTGACCTACAGTAGCACCCTCACAGATTATGCAGGGTCCTTTGATTAAAGCTGTTTCGGATACATTAGCAGAACGGGCTATATAAATATTATCACCCTTTTTTTGATAAACTTTCTTATCAAGTGTTTTTGCAAGTTCTTTAATATAGTCCGCTATAAAGGGCAAAACCTCAAAAGGATAACTAATTCTCTGAAAAAGTGATGCGGCTATAGTGTGCTCTGTTGACAACAAAGCTTCTACCGACATTTTTTCCATTTTGGTCACCCTTTCGCAATTTTTCTTAATAAAACACATTATACAAATTCATTATAACAGAAATATTAAATTTTTTCAACATTTATATATTTTAGGTATTGTAAATATTTTAATTTTGTATTATAATAATTTTACAGATTAAATTTATTATATATTATCTATTTCAGGGCTTGCATATAAAGCCGTGCGAATGGGCGGGTCCTGTGTGACGGGAGGCTGCGAACCATGTCAGGCGGGGAACCGAGCAGCATTAAGCAGTTTATCCTGTGCACGCAGTAAATCGGCTCATTCGTGCGGCTATGTATACAAGCCTTTAATGTTAGTTAAAGCATCTAAGCCCAAACTAGCCTTAAAGGGTGGTTTTTAGGTGTCTTTTGGCTCATTGTCCCCAAAAGGCATTAAAGATATACGAGGTGAATTTATGGCATATCAGGCGCTTTACAGAAAATACAGACCTACTTCCTTTTCTGATGTTGTAGGTCAGGAGCATATTACCGAAACGTTAAAAAACGAGCTAGCTTCGGGAAAGATTGTTCACGCATACCTTTTTACAGGTACTCGCGGTACAGGTAAAACCACCTGTGCTAAAATTCTTGCAAAAGCGGTAAACTGTTTAAATCCTGTAAACGGAGACCCTTGTGGCGAATGCGAAATGTGCAAGGCAATAGCTGAGGGTACTATAACCGATATCAGTGAAATAGATGCCGCCTCAAACAGCAGAGTTGAGGATATAAGAGAACTTCGTGACCAAGTAAACTTTGCGCCTGCTTCGGCTAAGTACAGGGTGTATATTATTGACGAGGTGCATATGCTATCCACAAGCGCATTCAACGCGCTTCTTAAAACACTTGAAGAGCCGCCCTCTTATGTTATCTTTATATTAGCTACCACAGAAATTCATAAGCTTCCCGAAACTATTCTTTCTCGTTGTCAACGCTTTGATTTTAGAAGAATTGACCCTGAGGTAATCAAAGGCAGAATTTTTGATATAGCTTCTCGCGAAGGCTTTACAGTTACAGACGAGGCGGCAACCCTTATTGCCGCAGCGGCAGATGGCGGAATGAGAGATGCCCTCTCTATTCTTGATCTTTGTACATCTTCATCGCTTAACATTGATGAGGATACCGTAGCCTCTGTTTGCTCTATGGCGGGCAATGAGTATCTTTTAAAGCTCACCGATTATATTAAGCAAAAAAATACCGAAGCCGCACTTATGCTGCTTGATGAGCTTCATAATTCTTCTGTTGATATGCTAAGGCTTCTCTCTGAGCTTACCCGTCATTTTAGGGACCTTATGATAATCAAAACTGTAAAAACCGAAAATCCGCCTATAGTTTGCTCTGCTTCTAAAATGAAGCTTTTAAGAGAACAGGCAGATGGCTTTACCCTTAAAGAAATTATGGCTGTTTTAGGCGTTTTACAGGCTTCTGCTTCTAATATGCAGTCTGCAAACCGCAGATGCGAAATGGAAATGATTGTTATAAAGCTTTGTAACCCAGAGGTAGCAACCGATATAAATTCTATAATAAGCAGAATAGCCGCCCTTGAAAGTGCCAAGCGTGTAGCGCCTTTAAAGGTTGCCGAAAAACAGGAAGAAAAAGCGGTAGAAGAAATACCTATTCAGGAGTTAACCCCCGAAGAAGAAATCAAACAACCTGTTTTAAATAAGCCTTCTTCACCCATTTCTACAGACAGTTCAGATCCTATTGCTGAATGGAATGAGATACTCAGTATTCTTAAAAAGACCTGTCCGCTAATTGCGGGAGTTTTACAGGGCTCAGCGGCTTATATTGAAGGCGACCGACTGCTTATCGACACCGATAATTCACAGTTCCGCTCACTCTTTAACAGCTCTAACCCAACATTCCGTGATTCAATAAGAAATGCGGCAAACGAGGTTTTAGGTGTAACCTATAAGCTAGGGCCTTATAGAAAAAAGGTTGAAAACGAAGGCATAGACCCCCTAGCTAGCTTTGCAGCAAAGCTCAAAGAGCTTGAAAATAAATAATTATTTTTAGGAGATATATTTATGAAGGTAAGAATTCCAAATTCATCAGGTCCGTCTAATATGAATCAGATGTTAAAGCAAGCACAAAAAATGCAAGAGGATATGGCTACTCTTCAAGCCGACCTTGAGCAGAGAGAATATACCGCAACTTCGGGTGGCGGAATGGTTTCTGTTACGGTTGACGGTAAGCATTTAATAAAGTCTATTAAAATAAATCCTGACGCTGTCGATCCTGATGATGCAGAGATGCTCGAAGACCTCGTTACCGTTGCTGTAAACGAGGCTATAAACAAGGCTATTTCTAACGCAGAGGAAGAAATGGGTGCCGTAACTGGCGGCCTCAATATTCCGGGAATGTTTTAATGGGATATAATATAGTACCGTTAACCGAGCTTATAAACCAATTTTCACGTCTACCGGGCATCGGCAAGAAAACCGCTCAGCGTTTGGCGCTCAGCATTTTAGAACAGCCGCCTGAAAGGGCTAAGCAGTTTGCAAACGCTTTGGTTGAAGCTAGGGAAAAAATTCACTTTTGCAGTAACTGTCAGGCACTTACCGACCTTGACGTCTGCCAGATATGTTCAAACCCTCAGCGTGACCGTTCGGTTATCTGCGTTGTTGAAGAGCCGAAGGATGTTATCGCCTTTGAGCGCATGAGGGAATTTTCGGGACTTTATCACGTTTTGCACGGAGTTATTTCTCCGCTAGATAACATAGGCCCCGAACAGCTTAAAATTAAAGAGCTTTTAAAGCGTTTATCATCAGGTGAGGTAAAGGAAATAATAATGGCAACCAACCCCACCGTTGAGGGAGAGGCTACTGCTAGCTATCTATCACGCCTTATTAAACCTATGGGCGTTAAGGTTACCCGTTTAGCATACGGTATTCCTGTAGGCGGTGAGCTTGAATATGCCGATGAATACACCCTAGCAAGAGCGCTTGAAGGCAGAAATGAGATATAGTATGACACAGGAAAAAATTGACAGAATAAATTTTTTAGCCCGTAAGCAAAAAGCAGAGGGTCTCACAGAAGAGGAACTAGCTGAACAGAAGGTTTTAAGGCGAGAATATATTGAATCCTTTAAAAAAAGTCTTATTTCCCAGCTTGAAAACACCTATATAGTTGAGCCCGATGGCACAAAGCGAAAGGTAGGCCCAAAACAGTGAAAATCGTTATAACCGATTCTGCGACGCTCACACAAAATAACGACCTCCCCATAGATCGTTTAAACGATTTAGGAGAGGTTTTTATCTATAAAAATTTAACAGGCGAAGCATTATTTGATTCAGTAAAGGATACCGACGCTATCCTCTGCAATAAAACAATTATTGATAAAGCGCTTATTGATGCGGCACCACAACTCAAATATGTAGGTCTTTTTGCAACAGGCTACAACAATGTAGATACCGCCTATGCAAAACAGAGAGGTATTACAGTTTGCAATGCGGGAAGCTACTCAACAAACGCGGTAGCACAACAGACCTTTGCATATATTTTAGCACATTTTTCTTCGGTGGATAAGTATTCTGCATTAGTAAAGAATGGTGATTGGATTTCCTCCCCTACCTTTTCAATGCTTTGTTGCCCTACCGATGAATTATACGGTAAAACAATAGGCATTATAGGTTATGGCTCTATCGGACAAAAAGTAGCTGAGATAGCCAAAGCATTTGATATGAATGTTTTAGTATACACAAGAACTATAAAGGAAGATAATACCGTTAAGTTTGTAAGCTTTGATGAGTTGCTAAAAAACAGTGACATAGTATCTGCCCACTGCCCTTTGACCGACCAAAATGCTAAAATGTTTAATAGCGATGCATTTTCCAAAATGAAAAAAACCGCATTGTTTATTAACACAGCACGTGGCGGTTTGGTTGACGAAACAGCTCTCTATAACGCCCTTGTAAACGGTGAAATCTCTGCGGCGGCGGTTGATGTATTAACAATAGAGCCTATGAGTAAAGATTGTGTATTAAAGGATGCGCCTAACCTCACAATTACACCACACACTGCTTGGGCGCCGCTTAGCACTAGAAAAAGGCTTTTAGATATAGTTTTTGATAATCTGTTATCCTTTAAAAACGGTAATCCTAAAAATGTAGTAAATAAATAAATTAACGGCTTTTCGTAAACTACGAAAAGCCGTTTTTAATTTCAGTATTATGGAACTCTAAAGGGTATACCAAAATAATCGGTAAGTGAAAGCACAAGATTTCTAGCTATCGAATCTATATTATCTCTAATCCAAGAGGCATCATCTACATTATCGTGATAGGCAAGCTCGACCAAAACCGAGGGTGCCCTTGTTCTTCTAACCTCGCCGAGTGTAGTAGTCGGTACAGTTTTTACCCCGTTAGGCACAGGATAAATCATTTCAAGGTTATTAGCTATTATTTCAGCAAGACGTCTACCGTTTTGACTTGTAGGAAAATAGTAGACCTCACTTCCCCTTCTCTCGCCGCCTCCTGTGGCGGTGGCGTTTGAATGGAGTGCTAAATGTAAATCGTAGTTTCCCGCATTTGATGCGGCTATTGAGGATGCGGCGGTCATATCAGGTGTGTTTCTTGTGAATTCTATACCCGAAGCATATAGATATGGCTCCATAGCATCGGCTACTAAATTCATATAATATTCTTCGTTTCCGCCTATAACATAAGGATTAAATTCCTGTGTAGATGGACTAAGATAAATTCTAGGCATAAAAAATCCTCCTTTACACTAACAAGTATATGAAGTGTTAAGGAGGATTTATGTTTAAAAGTATTTGCGGACGGTATTTCTAACCTCGGAAATAAACCAACAGTAGAGCGCTTCACCAAGTTCTTGATAAATAGGGTCGCCATCGTGAGAACAAAGCATTGCAAAGGTCTGCCCTATTCTGCGCTCGGTTTCAGAGCCTCTTCTATATGCTAGATAATAAAATGAAAATGCGCCTGTATCGGAAGAGGATTTAAAAAGTGACACATCTATCTTTTTAAGAGTATCAAGGAAGCTTTTTTGAGCAAAACCTACCAATGAATCGTCCTTAATATACTCTTCAAAGCCTGCAGTAGCAGTAAAGGACAAAAGCAATCTCCTTTGTGCTACTAACTCCTCGGTCGAGTTTTCCATATCGCCAATATCAGAACTTTTAGCATCCTCAGCAAAGATTTGTGCTACCTCTTTGCCTATTTGTTTTGCTTTTCTTTTAAGCTCTGCATCAATAGAAACTGTGCTAGTTTGCTCTCGTTGCTTTTTTATTTCAAGGGAGGGCTTATCCCCCGCTATCTTAATGTCATTATCAATGCACATTTTAATCACCCTTATTTTTCTGGCGTTTGTTTTTTCTTATATTCCTTGAGTGCCGTTGCCAACTGGTCAGGGCAGGATGTAGCTTTAAAACCGCATCTTATACCCTCTAGTCTCTCGATAACATCATCGACCTTCATACCTCTCACTAGCAAGCCTATGCCCTTTAAATTACCGTTACAGCCACCGTAATAGGAAACTTCTTTTACTATATCGTCCTCGACGGTAATCTCGATACTTTGTGAGCATACTCCTTTAGTTTTATATGTAAATTTCATTAAATTTATTCCTTTCGGACAGAACTTATCTGTCCTTAAATCTATTACTTCTTACAGGATGACGAAGCTTTCTAAGAGCCTTTGCCTCTATCTGACGAATACGCTCTCTTGTAACATTAAACTCGGTACCAACCTCTTCAAGTGTGTGGCAACGACCGTCTTTAAGGCCAAATCTAAGACGAATTACAGCCTCTTCACGAGGGGTTAAGGTATGGAGAACACTATCAATATCCTCGTTGGTAATGGTTTTAAGGGCAGCATCATCTGGTGCTAGCGCATCCTCATCACGAATAAAGTCCATAAGGCGAGAATCCTCCTCAGGACCTATTGGTGTTTCCATTGAAACAGGCTCCTGTGCTACGCGCATAATTTCACGAACACGCTCTACAGGTAAATCCATTTTCTCAGCAATTAGCTCTTCGCTCGGCTCGTAACCGTTTTCGTGGAGAAGCTGGCTTTGTACCTTCTTTAATCGGTTTATGGTTTCTACCATATGTACCGGAATTCTGATAGTTCTAGCCTGATCTGCAATAGCTCTTGTTATAGCCTGTCTTATCCACCATGTAGCATAGGTTGAGAATTTAAAGCCTTTGGTATGATCAAACTTGTCCACAGCCTTAATAAGACCTACATTTCCTTCTTGAATAAGGTCTAGGAAGTACATACCTCTACCAACATATTTCTTTGCTATACTTACAACAAGACGAAGGTTTGCTTCGGTAAGGCGCTGTTTTGCAAGCTCGTCGCCTTCACAAATCTTAACTGCAAGCTTAATTTCTTCGTCCGAAGATAAAAGCGGAACTCGGCCGATTTCACGAAGATAAACCTTAACAGGATCATCTAAAGACATATTATCAACGCTAAGGTCGTCCTCGAGATTGTCAACGTCCATCTCCTCAAACTTTAGGTCTTCGTCACTTGGTTCTTCGTCAAAGTCAATATCAAGTAGCGGTGGCTCGGTAAAGAGCTCGTCAAGATCTTCAGGAGCGTTCTCAATATCGTCTAAAGAATCTTTTTTCTCATTCTCTGCTTCAAACTCATCGTTTGGAAGCTCGTTTTTTATTTCTTCAACCTTCTGATTCTTTTTCTTTTCCATCTTTAGTTCCCCTTTTGTTTATTTTCTATTAGCTTTTTAAGATTTTCTGCCCAATCCTCGTCAGAAACATCTTTTACATCAAGTGCCTTTTTTCTAATTCCCTCATCTAATATTACCTTAATACTGTCTTTTAATACAATTAAGGGATTTTTTCCTGCTTTTTCACCGTTTGTAAGCGAAACAAGGAAGCCTAACTCCGAGGGGGTCAGCTTTTGACCAAAATACGAAATATCAAGTGCGTTACCCTTGCTCACACAATCGCAAACCATACTATAGATTCGCTTATTAAGTGAGGTCAGCATATCGTCAGGCTTTAAGAGTTCGTATGCAGTTTCAAAAAAGTCAGGATGCTGCATAAGAACAGCTATAACCGTTTCCTCTGCTGATGCTGCCGCCGCATAGGTGCGACGTTCAGGGTTTATATCGATACTGCTGTATTTAGGTGTTATTATATCTGAAATCACCTTTTTATTGGCAGTTCTAATATTCTTTTTGCGAAGCTCGTCCACCTTAGCCTGCAAGGCAGTTTTTGAAACACCGTATTTTTCGGACAATCTGCCGATATAAATATCCCTAGTCATCACATCGGGTGATTCGGCTATAATTTCAGCTGCAAGAGATAGGTATTTAAGTCTTCCGTCATCACTATTTACATCGATATTTTCTACCGCACTAAGCAACTTATATTCTATTTCACTAACAGCGCCTTCTATCAACGCTTTAAATCTGTCACGTCCGTTTTTCTTAATATATTCGTCAGGGTCCTTGCCGTCAGGAATTGTGATTACCCTGACATTAAGTCCCGTAGCCTTAAGAATTTCTCCGGCTCTTCTTGCCGCCTTTCGTCCTGCCTCATCGGCATCAAGTGTCAAAACTATTTCCTTTGTATATTTAGAAATAATTTTAGCCTGTTCGGGTGTAAATGATGTACCGAGCGCCGCAACAGTATTTTCAAAACCTGCCTGATGCAGAGAAATTACATCCATATTTCCCTCAACTAAAATTATTCGCTCATCACAAAAGTTTTTGGCAAAGTTCATACCAAAAAGATTTTCGCTCTTTTTATAAACAAGCGTATCGGAGGTGTTTACATACTTTCCGCCCGACTTATCCTCTCCAGGCATCGCTCTGCCAGAAAAGGCAATGACCTTTCCCCTGATATTGATAATCGGGAACATAATACGCTTTCTAAATCTATCATAATACGTACCACGCTGACTTTTTCCAACAACATTTGCGGCAACCATATCCTGTATAGAAAAGCCTTTTGCTTTAAGGTGGTTAATTAGTGCATCCCAAGAATCAGGGGCAGCACCAAGACCGAAATGCTTGATAGTTTCTATGGCTAGTCCTCTGCCTGTTAAATAATCAAGCGCCCATTTTCCGCCCTCACTCATAAGGTAAGTGTGATAAAATTTAGCGGTTTGACGGTTGATTTCAAATATATTTTCCTTAAGGCGCTGCATTGAGTCATCATAGCCGTCCTGAGGTATGCTAACGCCGCTACGCTCAGCTAAAAGCTTTACAGCCTCAATATAATCCAAATTTTCAGCAAGCGAGGTGAATGTAAATATATCTCCACCCTTACCGCAACCAAAACAATAAAAAGAACTGCTTTCGGGGTAAACGGTAAACGAAGGTGTTTTTTCATTATGAAAAGGACAAAGTCCTACTAAGTTTTTACCACGTCTTTTAAGATTTACGTAGGGTGATATTACAGATTCTATATCGTTACGGTATTTAATTTCACTTATAACACTTTCAGGAATTGCCATATCAACACCTACCTTTCTTAAAAGCTTTTAAATTATATATCCCAAAACTTTGGAATATAGATATCCGAATATGTCATAACTGCAAAATGGTCGGTCATACCTGCGATATAATCGGTAACCGCTCTGGCTTTACCTTCATTTTCACATATCTTTCTGTATTCATCAGGTAATTTTTCGGGATTTTTACAAAACTCTTTATAAATTCCCTCTATTATTCCCAAAACCTTTGTTTCCTCGTGCTTTGCCGCAGGATTACGGTATACATATTCAAAGAGGAAGGAATGAAGCTTTGTGTAATACTTTTCAATCCCCTCGTCCATCTTTATATCGGCACCTAAACTATTGTTAACCACCGAGCTTACAAGGGTATTTATACGCTCTGTTTTTGTATTACCTAATATTTCGGTAATATCTTTGGGTATATCGTCGTTAGATATTACACCGCCACGTATCGCATCGTCAATATCGTGATTTATGTAGGCGATACGGTCGCTAAAACGCACTACCTTACCCTCGGCAGTATTTGCCCAAGCATCCTTGGTATGATGCAAAATACCGTCAAGCACCTCGTATGTAAGATTTAATCCCTTGCCGTTTTTTTCGAGCTTTTCGCAAACCCTCACGCTTTGCTCATAGTGGGTAAAGCCTGTATCCGATAGCTCGGCTAGTGCTCTCTCCCCTGCATGACCAAATGGTGTATGCCCTAAATCATGACCTAATGCTATTGCCTCGGTTAAATCTTCATTAAGCCTTAGCGCTCTTGAAATCGTGCGGGCTATTTGGGATACTTCTAGAGTATGGGTAAGTCTTGTACGGTAATGGTCCAATTCGGGAGATAAAAACACCTGCGTTTTATGCTTTAAACGTCTGAATGCTTTTGAATGGATAATTCGGTCACGGTCACGCTGAAAAACTGTTCTAAGCTCGCATTGATTTTCAAACACAGCTCTGCCTTTACTGTTTTGGCTGAGCACCGCATAAGGAGATAGTGTTTCTTTTTCTATCTTTTCACTTAAAATTCTTATATTTTCCATCGTAACACCGCCTTTTTATCTCTCTATATATAATATATTTAAAAAGTTTGCAAAATCCTCTATTTTTTTATCTTAAAAGGAAAAAATTCTTCTTTTTCTGTAGTTGCAGTAAGTTTAGAAGCAAAATTTTCACATAAATTTGCCCTAAAGGTATCTGTGTCGCCGCTACGCATACGAAAAATCACCTTTACCTTATCGGTAAACTCGGTATCTACTACCTCGGCGCAACTATTTTCAATAAGAGAAAGAAGTCTTGAATGGTAGGTATAGTCACAGCTAACCGACAAAACAGTGCAAGCACACATTTCCAAAACATTAGCTTTGGATATTGCTTCCTTTGCGGCGGCTGAATATGCTCGCACAAGTCCCCCTGTGCCAAGTAATACACCGCCAAAGTATCTTGTAACGGTTACGATAGCGTCCCTTATGCCGCTACCCTCAAGAACATCGAGCATCGGCTTACCTGCCGTACCGTGAGGCTCACCGTCATCAGAGAAGCGGGATGTACCGTCCTTAAGTATATAGCAAAAGGCAGTGTGCCTTGCATCAAAATATTTTGATTTTGTGGCGGCAATTATTTCACTTGCCCTTTCTTCGCTATCACACGGGCTTAAAATACCGATAAATCTTGAGCGTTTCTCGCTATATTCACCCTCTGTTATATCGGTGATTGTTAGATAGCCCTCCAAAAAACTCCCTCCTCTAGTAAAAAGCAAAACCGCAACTGCCTTTTCAGGCAGCTGCGGAAATAGGTAATTACTTATCTTCCATACCGAAGCGCTTTTTAAATCTGTCAACACGGCCACCGGTGTCAACTAATTTCTGCTTACCTGTAAAGAACGGATGACATTTTGAGCAAATATCCAAGCGAATGTCCTTCTTTGTAGAACGGGTCTCAAATTCAGCACCGCAAGCACATTTAACTGTTACCTTTTCATACTGTGGATGAATACCTTCCTTCATCTTTGTCACTCCTTTCAAATCGTTAACATTGTAATATTATCACAAATGAGTATAAAATGCAAGTATAAATTTAAGTTTTTTTAAATTAGATCTTAATTACTCAGCCAAAACAGTTTCTTCTGCTACATTTTCAGTTTCTACTGCCTCTAAGCTTACAACCTCTTCCTCGTCCTCAGGACAAATTTCAGGACACTTCATACCGGTACCTGCAGGAACAAGCTTACCGATAATAACATTTTCCTTAAGACCGAAGAGTGGGTCAACCTTACCCTTAATTGCGGCTTCGGTGAGAACTCTTGTAGTCTCCTGGAAGGAAGCGGCTGAGAGGAAGCTTTCGGTTGCAAGAGAAGCCTTGGTAATACCGAGAAGTGTTGCCTTGTAGGCAGCGTGGGTTAAGCCTTCCTCGCCGGCGGCAATACGCTCGTCTACCTTCTTATTAGCATCAGCAATTTCCTTATATTCATAGCTTACATTCTGTAGAAGCTCGGTTGAACCTGGATCTAAAACTTTAAGCTTTCTCATCATCTGACGAACAATGATTTCGATATGCTTATCGTTGATATCAACACCTTGTGTACGATATGCGTTTTGAATTTCAGCTATAATATATTCCTGCACTGCCTCAGGACCTTGTGCTTCAAGAATATCCTGAGGATACTTAGCGCCTGGAACTAGTACGTCACCTGCGTTTACATAGTCGCCATCGTTGATGAGAATATGAGCACCGTAAGGAATAGAAATCTTCTCTTCCTCCATTGTTTCCTCGTTGTTAATAACAATTGTATTGCTCTTCTTCTCTTCAACAAGTCTAGCTCTACCTGAAATCTTAGCAATAAGACCGCAGTGCTTTGGTCTTCTTGCCTCAAAGAGTTCTTCAACACGTGGAAGACCCTGAGTAATATCTTCTGTAGATGCAATACCACCGGTATGGAAGGTACGCATTGTAAGCTGTGTACCAGGCTCACCGATAGACTGTGCAGCAACGATACCTACAGCCTC
The DNA here is from genome assembly GCA_045577835.1 of Acutalibacteraceae bacterium. GTDB lineage: Bacteria > Bacillota > Clostridia > Oscillospirales > Acutalibacteraceae > UBA737. The sequence goes on from JAZNJD010000020.1 coordinate 22,229, forward strand.
ACCAATGGTTACAGGCTTATTGGTAGCAAGGTTTGCACCGTAGCACTTCTGACATACGCCGTGGTGGCTATGACAGGTAAGGATTGAACGAATTTCAATTCTCTCAATGCCTGCATCAACAATACGCTTAGCATCTGCCTTTGTGAGCATATGCTCGTTATCACAGATAACCTCGCCTGTTTCGGGATGAACTGCAGGATGAAGCAAGAATCTTCCAACAAGACGCTCTTCAAGGGTTTCAAGCATATGATTGCCGTCCTTGATGTCGAATATTGTAAGACCCTCTTCTGTTCCGCAGTCGAGCTCACGAACGATAACATCCTGTGATACATCAACAAGACGACGGGTAAGGTAACCCGAGTCAGCAGTACGGAGCGCTGTATCGGCAAGACCTTTACGAGCACCACGAGAAGAAATAAAGTATTCAAGTATATTAAGGCCCTCACGGTAGTTAGCACGAATCGGTACCTCAATGATTTTACCTGCGGTATTTGCGATAAGACCACGCATACCTGCAAGCTGACGAATCTGGCTCATAGAACCACGGGCACCTGAATCAGCCATCATATAGATAGGATTGAATTCATCAAGGTTGCCCTTTAGTGCATCGGCAACATCTTCGGTAGCCTTGTTCCATATTTCAATAATCTTATGACCACGCTCATCATTACTGATAAGACCTCTGCGGTAAAGCTTTGTTACCTCGTCTATATGCTTTTCAGCCTCTGCTAAAATATCTTTCTTTGCAGGAGGAATAACAGCATCGATAACTGCAACAGTGATAGCACCCTTAGTAGAATACTTAAAGCCTGTTGCCTTAATTTTATCAAGAACTATAGCCGAAAGGCTTGTTCCGTGAAGGTCGATACAGTGGTCAATAATCTTGCCAAGCTGTTTCTTACCAACCTTATTCTGAATAATATCGTCGTTAGACTCTACCATCTTCTTAGAGGGGTCTTTGAGTGAGAAATTCCACTCAAGGTCGCACTTGTGTGCAGGATCTGTTCTATCAACAAAGCCTAAATCCTGAGGAATAGACTCGTTGAAGATTATAAGACCTACTGTACACCAAACAAGTGCAGAATTGCCCTCGTTATCGGTCATACGAACGCGGATAGGAGCGTGAAGACCTACTACGCCGTCGTTATAAGCCATAATAGCTTCGTTCTTATCTCTAAATACCTTATTAGTACCTATTTCATCAGCCTTTACAAGTGTTAGGTAGTAAGAGCCGAGAACCATATCCTGTGTAGGAACAGCAACAGGTTTACCGTCAGAAGGCTTTAGAAGGTTGTTAGCAGCTAGCATTAAGAATCTAGCCTCTGCCTGAGCCTCTGCAGAAAGCGGTACGTGAACAGCCATCTGGTCACCGTCAAAGTCGGCGTTGTATGCAGTACAAACAAGTGGGTGAAGCTTAAGAGCCTTACCTTCTACAAGTACAGGTTCAAATGCCTGAATACCAAGTCTGTGAAGTGTAGGAGCACGGTTTAGAAGAACAGGATGTTCTTTAATAACAAGCTCTAAAGCATCCCAAATTTCAGCAGATGCTCTGTCTACCATCTTTCTTGCAGACTTAATATTTGTAACTGCCTTGGTTTCAACAAGACGCTTCATTACGAATGGCTTAAAGAGCTCTAGTGCCATTTCCTTAGGAAGACCGCATTGATACATCTTAAGCTCAGGTCCTACAACGATAACCGAACGGCCTGAATAGTCAACACGCTTACCGAGAAGGTTCTGACGGAAACGACCCTGCTTACCCTTTAGCATATCAGAAAGTGACTTAAGGGCACGGTTGTTAGGTCCTGTTACAGGCTTGCCACGTCTGCCGTTATCAATAAGGGCATCAACAGCCTCCTGAAGCATCCGCTTTTCATTGCGAACTATTATGCTTGGAGCATTAAGCTCTAAAAGTCTCTTAAGACGGTTGTTACGGTTGATTACTCTACGGTAAAGGTCATTAAGGTCACTAGTTGCAAAACGGCCACCATCTAACTGTACCATAGGACGAAGATCGGGTGGAATAACCGGAATTACATCAAGTATCATCCATTCAGGACGGTTACCTGACTGACGGAATGCCTCTAATACCTCAAGACGCTTAAGGATACGAACACGCTTCTGACCTGCTGCATCAACTAACTCCTCACGAAGCTCTGCACAGCTCTTTTCAAGGTCGATTTCGCTAAGAAGCTTCTTAATAGCCTCTGCGCCCATACCAGCCTCGAAATCGTCTTCATACTTCTCGCGCATATCCCAATAGGTTTTCTCATTGAGTAACTGCTTCTTCTCAAGCGGTGTAGTACCTGGATCGGTTACTATATACTGTGAGAAATAAAGCACCTGCTCTAGAGCCTTAGGTGAAATATCGAGAACTAAGCCCATTCTTGAAGGAATGGTTTTAAAATACCAAATGTGAGAAACAGGGGCTGCAAGCTCGATTGTACCCATACGCTCACGACGTACTTTAGCACGGGTAACCTCAACACCACAACGCTCGCAGATTTTACCCTTATAGCGAATTCTCTTATACTTACCGCAGTGACATTCCCAGTCCTTCTGTGGTCCAAAAATTCTTTCACAGAAAAGACCGCCTGTTTCAGGCTTAAGTGTACGGTAGTTAATGGTTTCAGGCTTGGTAACCTCGCCGTGAGACCAGCTTCTTATTTGTTCGGGAGAAGCAAGGCCTATTTTTATGGATTCAAATTCAAACTCTTTTTCGTTATCTATAGCCATATTATGCCGCCCTCCTTATTATTCATCATCGCCGAGCATATCGTCCTGCTCGGAGCCAAATGCTATTGCATCGCCGTTTTCGTCTTCAAAGCCGAAACTAGCTGCTAACTCGCTTTCAACGAGTGCGGTATCGGTTGGGAACTCATCTTCCTGAATTGGAATTGAGAGACCGATATCGTCATCATCGTCATAGCTCTGCTTTAATTCAATTTCGTTGTTATCGCCGTCAAGCACCTTAACGTCAAGTCCTAAAGACTGTAATTCCTTAACAAGAACCTTGAAAGATTCAGGAACACCAGCTTTTGGAACATTCTGGCCCTTAACGATTGCCTCGTAGGTCTTAACTCTGCCGACAACATCGTCCGACTTAACGGTAAGAATTTCCTGTAGTGTATAAGCAGCACCGTATGCCTCAAGTGCCCAAACTTCCATCTCACCAAAACGCTGACCACCGAACTGGGCTTTACCGCCGAGTGGCTGCTGTGTAACGAGAGAGTATGGACCTGTTGAACGTGCGTGAATCTTATCATCAACAAGGTGATGGAGCTTGAGATAATACATATAACCTACAGTTACCTTATTATCAAAAGGCTCACCTGTTCTACCGTCATAAAGCTGAACCTTACCATCCTCAGACATACCTGCCATCTTGAAGCATTCACGAATATCAGACTCGTGAGCACCGTCAAATACAGGTGTGCAGATGTTCCAGCCAAGTGCCTTTGCGGCATAACCTAGGTGTACCTCAAGTACCTGACCGATGTTCATACGGGAAGGAACGCCGAGTGGGTTTAGAACTATATCAAGTGGTGTACCGTCGGGTAAGAATGGCATATCCTCACTTGGAAGAATTCTGGATACAACACCCTTGTTACCGTGACGGCCTGCCATCTTATCGCCGACAGAAATCTTACGCTTCTGTGCAATATAGCAACGTACAACAACGTTTACACCGGGAGAAAGTTCAGAAGAATTTTCACGGGTGAACACCTTAACATCAACAATTGTACCGTATTCACCGTGTGGTACTCTAAGAGATGTATCTCTAACCTCACGAGCCTTTTCACCGAAGATTGCACGAAGAAGTCTCTCTTCAGCGGTAAGCTCGGTTTCACCCTTAGGTGTTACCTTACCTACAAGTATGTCACCTGCGGTAACCTCTGCACCGATACGGATAATACCTCTATCGTCAAGGTCTTTTAGAGCATCCTCGCCAACATTTGGAATATCACGTGTGATTTCCTCAGGGCCTAACTTAGTATCTCTAGACTCAATTTCATACTCTTCAATATGAATTGAGGTGTAAATATCATCACGAACTAGACGCTCATTGATAAGAACAGCGTCCTCGTAGTTATAACCTTCCCAGGTCATAAAGCCGATAAGTGCGTTTCTACCGAGAGAAACCTCACCGTTGCTGGTGGCAGGACCATCGGCAATAACTTCTTTTTCTACTATTTCCTGACCTACCGATACGATAGGCTTCTGATTTATACAGGTACCATGGTTAGAGCGAAGGAACTTGATAAGCTTGTACTCATCAATTTCACCGTTTTTAGCTCTCACCTTAATAGTATCAGCGCTAACATAGGTTACAACACCCGCACGACGAGCTAAAACTACAACGCCTGAGTCGATAGCAGCCTTGTATTCCATACCGGTTGCTACAATTGGGTTTTCAGGACGAAGAAGCGGAACAGCCTGCTTCTGCATGTTTGAACCCATGAGCGCACGGTTGGTATCGTCGTTCTCAAGGAATGGTATCATAGCAGTTGCTACAGACACAACCATCTTAGGCGAAACATCCATAAACTCTGCCTTTGTAGCTTCTATTTCCTGGAACTCGTCACGGAAACGCGCGTTAACCTTCTTGTGAACGAAGTAGCCGTTTTCATCAAGTGGTTCGTTAGCCTGAGCTACGATGTAATCGTCCTCTTCGTCAGCAGTTAAATAGTAAACCTCGTCGGTTACTCTGCCGGTTTCCTTATCAACCTTGCGGAAAGGAGCCTCAATAAATCCATATTTATTGATCTTTGCAAAGGTAGCAAGATAGGAAATAAGACCGATGTTAGGACCTTCAGGTGTCTCAATAGGACACATACGGCCATAGTGTGTATAGTGAACGTCACGAACATCGAAGCCTGCACGGTCACGAGAAAGACCGCCAGGACCGAGTGCTGATAGACGACGCTTGTGTGTAAGCTCTGAAAGTGGGTTGGTCTGGTCCATAAACTGAGAAAGAGGTGATGAACCAAAGAACTCTTTAATAGCCGCTACTACAGGGCGGATATTAATAAGTGACTGAGGAGTGATATTTTCAGCATCCTGTGACTGTAAGGTCATTTTTTCCCTTACAACTCTTTCCATTCTTGAAAAGCCTATACGGAACTGATTCTGTAAAAGCTCGCCAACAGAACGGATACGACGGTTACCTAAATGGTCTATATCATCAATGTTACCAACATCGTGTGGAAGACCGAGGAAATAGTTAACCGATGCAAAAATATCATCAAGTGTTATGTGTTTAGGAATAAGAGCATCAGCAGCCTCTACTAAAGCAGCTTTAAGCTCATCCTTAGATAAATCTTCAGCAAGAATTTCCTTTAAGACATTGAAGCTTACCATCTCGTTGATGCCCTGAGCATCAAGCTCAGCGAGCTCATCAGCAGTTAGGTCAACAAAATCAGCAAGGTTTACCATACCGTTTGAAATAATCTTAACCTCGGTAACATTGCCCTCGAAATCCTGAACGTTAATGTATGCCTCACTAACGCCCCTGGTTTCAATAAGATTTGCTAATTCTTTTGATACGGTGGTATCAGGCTCTGCTATAATCTCGCCGGTCTGTGGATCAACAACAGGGCGAGAAAGCACCTTGTCTCTAAGGCGGGCGCCAATAGCTAACTTCTTATTATACTTATATCGACCTACTCTTGAAAGATCGTAGCGATGAGCATCAAAGAATAATTGAGCAATATATGTCTTTGCACCCTCAATGGTTACAGGCTCACTTGGACGAAGCTTTTTATAAACCTCAATAAGTGCATCATCCTGAGATTTGGTTTCGTCAATTTCAAGTGTGGCGCTAAGGCGCTCATCCTCTCCTAAAAGCTCTCTTATCTGCTGATTGCTTTCAAGACCTAATGCGCGCAAGAATACCGTAATAGGAAGCTTTCTGTTCTTATCAATACGAACATACAAAGCATCTGTTGGAGATGTTTCATATTCAAGCCAAGCACCGCGGTTTGGAATGATTGTAGAAGAAAATAGTTTCTTACCTGTTTTTTCGTCAGCCTTAACGTCAAAATAAACGCCAGGAGAACGAACAAGCTGAGAAACAATGGCACGTTCAGCACCATTAATTACGAACGTTCCCGACTCGGTCATAAGCGGGAAATCGCCCATAAATACTTCGCTTTCCTTGATTTCACCTGTTTCATTATTAACAAGCCTTGCGGTAACACGAAGCGGAGCCGCATAGGTGGTATCCCTCGACTTGCACTCGGTTACATCATATTTGGGTTGCTCATCAATACGGTAGTCAATAAAGGATAGCTCTAGATTACCGCTATAGTCGGTAATAGCGTCCATATCCTTGAAGACTTCCTTTAAGCCTTCGGTTATAAACCAGTGGTATGAATCCTTCTGAATCTCAATGAGGTTAGGCATATCAATAACTTCATTGATCTTAGAAAATGTCATACGAGTGTTTTTACCCAATTGGACAGGTTTTACCATTGATTTAGAATCCATAGGTTCACAATCACTCCTAAAAATTTTTTGTAATTCTAAATTTTACGAATTAAAATCCGTTTCCTTTAAAATCACGTTAAATCATGGTTTTTCGGTAATTTTCGCCCCAAAATTTATCGCTTTAAGACAAAAAAGGCGCAAAATCCCCCATGATTATTAGTAATGACTAATTATATACCACTCGTCCAAAAAAGTCAAGCATTTTTTAGAAAAAAATTACAAAAAATTGGATTTATTTTTAAAGTATATTTCGGTAATAAAGTCCTCGGGTAAAATTGCCTTCGGGCACACCGCCATATATGTAGTCGTTTATGATTTTTTTACTTTGCTCTTTATTTTCATCAGTAAAATAAAGCAAAGCAAAATCAAACGAGGATAAATCCTCTAGCTTGTCCGCCATATAGGTAGGTGACGAATTGTAAAGCTCGCTATATCCCCTATTGCAGATTATGGGGAAAGATATACCCATTCGGTCGGTAATTGTTCCTAGACCATCACAGCTTTTACATCCATCACCGTTTTTTAAGGGACAGTTTTTAAACATCATAAGCGGTAATCTACCGTAGGCAAATAAACCTCTATTTATTTCTGTTTTAATTTTCTTAGCATCCTTTATTGAAATTTCGGCAGATAAAACTATTTCTTTTACGCCAAGCTCTTTTAAAACTTCTGCATTTTGACTATTGTAGACATTTAGCCCCATACCGCCAATGATTTCAAAGCCTTGCGACAAAGCAAGTGCCGCCGCACCAAGTGTTCCGCAAAGAGCGGCGGTGAAGCCTGCTTTTTTAAAACGCAAAATTTCTTTTGAAATATTTTGCTCGTTTTCTATCCACCTTGGCAGTTCCACTGCATATCTTTTCCCATCTATAAGCCTTTCAGGTATTTCTGAGTCAAGCGGTAAAATTACGGTTTCTATATGCTCTAAGTTCTCAGGGATAAGTGAAGCATTTCTAAACCTTGCATATATTTTTCTTTTGCTATTTACATTACTGCTTCCTTTTTGTGTTTTAGTAGGATACTGTTTAATAGGCACTATTTTAGCTCTTAGTTCGTTTAAACGCTCTGTAGCTTTTCTTCTTAAATTATTAAGTTCTGAAGCGGATACAAACAAGCCTTCCTCAATAGCAATATCAATACCCTCAACAAAATACGGAGTTCCGCCGAATTTCTTAAGCGCCCTCAATATATCTTCTTCACTAACCGCTTTGTTTTGAGCTTTTTGCGGTATCTCACCTAAAACAGAAACCTTGTTTTTTCCGTCCTTTAACGTAATAGATATTGGTGTGTTATTTTTGATTTCAGCGGTTATATTTACAGGAACGCTGCTTCGCTCATTTCTATAAAGACTATGAAGATAGGCATAGCTAGTTTTTGAAAGTTCTGCATCCCCTTCTGTTCTTATTCCAAACATATCTTTACCTAGTTTAGATTTATAGTAGCCGTCGGTAAAGCCTGAACGAGTGAAAACGCTGCTGAGTGCAGTTGTTAACTCATCAGGTATTGGCTGTTTATCAACCGCAAGACGAAAAGCAGTTGTAGCGGCAGCTATGTATTCGGGTCTTTTCATTCTTCCCTCAATTTTTAGTGATGCCACACCCATTTCTAAGAGCTCTTCAACATACGAAAGGAGCGATAAATCCTTAAGGCTTAAATCATAGCCTGTTCCGCCATTAACTTTAAATGGTAAGCGGCAAGGACCTGCACAAAGGCCCCTATTACCGCTTCTGCCGCCTATTACTGAGGACAAGAGGCACTGACCTGAAACACACATACAAAGCGCTCCATGAACAAAAACTTCTACCTCAATATCTAACTCATTAGCCACTTTACAGAAGTCTTCAAGAGCTTCTTTTGACATTTCTCTAGCGGCAACAACTCTTGAAAAGCCTAAAGCTTTTAAAAATTTAAGGGGTGCTATAGAATGTATTGTCATCTGTGTTGAAGCGTGAAGTGGCAAATCAGGAAAAGATTTGTGGATTAAATATGCTAGACCTAAATCCTCAATAATTACTGCATCTATGCCGCACTCTACAGCTTGTCTTACAGTTTCAAGCGCTTCGTCTAGCTCGCTATCCCCTACCATTATATTAACCGCAAGGTATACCTTGACGCCCCTTACCTTACAATAGGCAACTGCGCTTTTAAGCTCTTGATTATCAAAATTGTCGGCATTTCTTCGGGCGCTGAACTGCTTTGCGCCAAGATATACAGCGTCCGCCCCGCTTCTAACAGCGGCTTCGAGCGCTTGGTATGAGCCAACAGGCGATAGCACCTCTAAAACCTTAGTCTGCATTATCTAACCTCACTTTAAATTACTATGAATATAATACTATAAACACTTAAAAATATAAAGTCTTTTTTCTTTACTTTAAAGTTAATTTTTGATATAATAATATAAATTATAAAATATAAGGAGTGATTACTTTGAAATATATGGTACTGCTTTGTGACGGTATGGCAGATACAAAAAATTCTATTTTAGACGGCAAAACACCAATGGAATGTGCTAACAAGCCCTCTATGGATGCTTTAGCAAAAAGTGCAGAGCTCGGTTTTTGCAAAACTGTTGCCGATTCTCTAAAACCAGGAAGTGATGTTGCAAACCTTTCGGTTATGGGCTATGACCCTCTTGTTTCCTATACAGGTCGCTCACCTTTGGAGGCGGCTTCTATCGGAATCGCACTAAAGGATACCGATGTAACCCTTAGATGCAATCTTGTAACATTATCTGATGAAGAAAATTATGAAGATAAAACTATGGTGGACTATTGTGCCGACGATATTTCTACCGAAGAGGCTGCCGAGATAATTAAAACGGTTGACGAGCATTTTGGTAACGAAAAATTCTCATTTTATTCAGGTGTTAGCTATAGACACTGTCTTGTAGTGGAAAACGGCACAACCGACCTTGGTGAAATGACTCCGCCACACGATATAAGCGGTAGGGTTATAGGCAAGTATTTAAGTAAATCTGAAAACGCAAAACCACTCATTGACCTTATGAAGAAAAGCTACGATTTACTCAAAAACCACCCTGTAAATAAAAAACGAATAGAAAACGGCAAGCGCCCTGCCAACTCCATTTGGCTTTGGGGTGAAGGCACCAAACCTGAAATCAGAAACTTCAAGGATAAAAACGGTGTTAGCGGCTGTGTTGTTAGTGCGGTTGACCTACTAAAAGGAATTGGCAAGTGCGCAGGTATGAAAACGCCCGAAGTGTGCGGTGCTACAGGATATATTGATACAAACTTTGAGGGCAAGGCAGATGCTGCAATAAGCGCTTTTAAAGAGGGTGTTGATTTAGTATATCTGCATGTTGAAGCGCCTGACGAGTGCGGTCACAGAGGCGAGGCTCAAAATAAGGTTAAAGCTATAGAGCTTATCGACCAAAAGATATTAAAGCCCTGTCTTGAGTATCTTGAAAATAGCGGCGAGGCTTTCAGAATTCTTATTATGCCTGACCATCCCACACCGCTTGATATTAAGACACACTCCCGTGAGCCTGTTCCCTATCTTATTTATGACAGCAATAAAAAATACTCAGGTGCAGATACTTTTACTGAAGAAACTGCTAAAAATAGCGGTATCTTTATTGAGCACGGCCCGTCAATAATGGATAGGCTATTAGGTAACTAGGTGACAGAATGAAGCGAACAAAACTTAGAGACAGGCTACTGCCTGACTATACAAAGGGAGAAGAAATTTTCAATATGGTCTCCCATATAGTCGGCGGAGGCTTTGGTGTTATTGCGCTGGCTCTTTGTGTAATCAAAGCATTTTTTGTTGGCGACCCCTATAAAATAGTAGGCGCATTTATATTCGGTTTTTCGATGGTTGCGCTTTATACAATGTCTAGCGTTTATCACGGACTTCATATTGGCACCGCAAAAAAGGTTATGCAAATTATTGACCACTGCACCATATTTATTTTAATTGCAGGAACCTACACACCTATAGCTCTAGGATTCTTAAGAAAAGAAAATGCGGTATTAGGTTGGGTTATATTTGGCGTTGTTTGGGGTGTTTCGGCGCTTGGAATTACACTTAATGCGATAGACCTTAAAAAGTATTCAGTTTTCTCAATGATTTGCTATATTGCACTTGGTTGGTGCATTGTATTGCCTGGCAAATTCGCTCTCGATCACATTCCTAAGCCTGCGCTAATACTTTTACTAATCGGTGGCGGTTTCTACACCTTAGGAGCTGTGCTATACGGAATAGCGGCTAAAAAGGCACATTGTTATATGCATTCTGTATTCCATATATTTGTAGTTTTTGGAAGTATATCTCATTTCCTTTCAATTCTGCTTTATATGATTTAACAGTAATCATAACCACTAGTAAACTAGTGCTATGCACAGCTACTATAAGGGGTTCCTACTGACTAGGCTTCTGAAAGGAACCTCAAAAGTTTGGAAACGCATTACCATCTCGGGCAGCCGCTCACTTAGCGAGTGGTTTTCTTGATACAAAAAAATGGCGTTGCTAAATAGCAACGCCATTTTTTGTTACTTTACAGGAATAAACTGTTTATCATTATTCTCAATAGTTATTTCATAGGTTTTGCCTCTGAACACCCTTGTAACCTTTGCAGGTAATAACTCTTTAGGTAGACAAGGACTGATTTCAAGACCGTCCCAACGTGGTTTAATACCTAACATATACTGTGTTGCGGCGATATACATCCAAGAAGCTGTACCTGACAGCCAGCTTACATTCGCAAGACCAAACTTATCGCTTTCAGGACCGAAGATGTTAGAAGAATATACATAAGGCTCTGCCTTATATCTCCACTCCCCTGCCTTTTTCTGTGCTATCATAGGAAGTAACTGATGATAATAGTGATATGCGTTATCAGGTCTGCCTAACATACACTCGGCAATAATTGCCCAGGTATTAGCGTGACAGAATATAGAGCCGTTTTCACTACAACCGGGTTTATCGTAGGTCAACGGGTCCTCTTTTGATGGATAGTTCTTCATTGAGGGGTGTATTTTCTTGATACCAAGCTCTGTATCAAGATATTTTTTAACACTATCCATAGCGATAATCTGCTTATCAGGATCGCCAAGTCCTGAAAGAACTGCCCAGCTTTGAGAGTTAATCCAGATTTTAGCCTGTGGCTCTGCTTTTGAGCCTATGTATCTTCCGTCATCGGTGATACAGCGGCGGAACCATTCGCCGTCCCAAGCATCTTCATTTACAAGTTTTTTCTGCGCTTCGTAAAGCTTTATAAATCTTGAATCATCCTCACCTTTAAGGCGGGCAAGCTCTGCTATAAGGCGAAGCACGGTACCGAACTGCATACCTGTCCAAACGCTCTCACCCTTACCCTCACGGCATACCTTAAACAGCATATCGTTCCAGTCGGATGCGAGCATAAGTGGGAAACCGTGAGAGCCGCAATGACTTTCGGTGAAATCAATAGATTTATTTATATGCTCCCAAACGGTAGCCTCACCGCCGTCATAATATGAAACCTTTTCGTCGAGATAATCAAGTGTTCCCTCCTCCATAACAATATGGTAGGCGGTCATAACAAGCCATAAATGGTTATCTGAATGTATTCTTGTAACCGGCTCCCAGCCTTCATTTGGGAAGCAATAGTGGTTACAATGTCCGTCGTTATACTGATGTGAAAAAAGAAGGTTTAATTTATCCTTTGCCCTTCTTAAATCAAAAGGCACCATAGATAAAATATCCTGTGCTGTATCACGTATACCTGTACCTCTAAATGTACCGGTTGCATAATAGCTTATATTACGGGAGAATTGGAAGTTTCTTTCTGCCTGATATGGATTCCATATATTTATCATTGTTTCGGCATCTTTATCAGGGAATTCTACTCTGAATTTAGATAAATGATTTTCCCAATGCTCGCCTAAAGCCTTGAAGGATTTATCAACAAAATCAGACTCTCTGCAATGGGCAACGCTAGTTTTAATGTCATCCTCGGTCATAGCAGAGCCTAGGAAGATATTAACTGTGGTCTCTTTACCTGCTTTGAGCTCAACATCAAGCTCTAGTGCAAAACAGGGGTCGCCTCCGCACATAGTGGAGCCGCTGCAGGCACCCATTTCTACTCTTTGCGGATTTTCTTCACTTCTGTAGCCGCCTATAAACTCGTCACGGTCACAATCAAAATTAGTAACAGGTACATTTGCGGCAAAATAGATAAGAGGTGTTTCATCGGGCTTTGGCTGTGTTTCAACGCCGTATTCGTATACTAAAACATCGTCCATATTATAGCACTCAAGCTGATGCTTATTGTAGCACTGCCACTGAAGCTCACGCATAAACTCCATCATACCGAGCTCTACATAAGGAAATATTTTTATTTTCTTATCTTCTTTAGATGTGAGCTTTAAATTCCAGATAAGGCAGTTTTCATACTTGCCTACAAAATATGTTGCAGTAACGCCTACACCGTTTCGTTCTGCTTCAAAGCGAGTATAACCCATACCATGAGTTGCTTGCCATTTTTCAGGCTTTGTATCAACAGGTGATGAGGTTGGACACCAAACATCGTTACCGTCCTTTATATAGGTATAAAAACCGCTTCTATCAGTGGGAAGATGGAAAAATCTATAATGATTGATACGCCATATTTGCGGTGATTTATAAAAAGCAACACCGCCGCCTGACTCATCATTGTATGAAATGTACCGTTTGAAAGGTAATTCATCCAAGGTGTTGGCGGATTAAATTTTTTTATGGTTATTTCTTTTTTATCATTATTAAACTGATACATAGTTTTTCCACCCCATAATCGAAAATAGTCATTTAACTAGTATGATACTATAATGTGATATTTTTGTCAATGTGATTTTTAAAAATTTTTAGCGCCAACACTATTAGGTGTTGACGCTATTTTATTTGTCGTGTTTTTTGCAGACTATATGGTAAATCATAATACCAACAACACTTAAAACAACCGTAACAGCAAGCACTATTATCGCTGTGATATATTTTTCTTCTCCTAATGCACTTCCGCTGAGTGTTGAGGTTAAAACCGAAGGAATTCTCGAAAAAAAGGTTATAAACAACCATGTTTGCCATTTCATATCGGTAAGACCTATAAAATAGGTAAGTAAATCTTTAGGTGTACCGGGCATAAAAAAGATAATATAGGTTACAACATTAAAACGCTCTGTATTCTTAAGAAATTTAAGGGAGCGGATTTGCTCAATAGGATAAAATATTTCCACTACCCTGACACCTAGCGTTCTAACTAAAGCGAAAACTATCATACTGCCAACCGTTATACCGATAAGGCAAAGTATTGTTCCCTCAAAGGCGCCAAAGGCATAACCGCCTCCGATTTCTAAAGGCTCTCCGGGGATTACGGCAAAAATCACCTGAATTATTACCATACCCACATATATCAGTTTACCTAAAAAACCGTATGACGAAACCCACTCTCTAAAGCGCTCAGGCTCTGAAATAAATTCAATCATAGGTTTACCGATTAGTAAGGTTAAAACCGATACAAATATAAGCATTACCGCTACCATTATACCGCCAAACAATTTCTTTTGTTTTGCGGTTAAATGCTTTTCCCCCGTAAATTTACTCAAATCTTATCCATTTCCTTTTCTACATCCGATTTAAAGGTTTCAAATGCCTCTTCGTTTTCTACAAAATAAAGCGGACAGTTTTTTCCTGTAATATCATAATGCCTTATTATGTCGTTTTTGTCAAGAGTAGAGTTTTTACATAGCCAAGCGGTAATTTTCACAAGGGACTCATAGGTTGCATCGTTAAACTTACCTGTGGAGTCGGGATGGCAGACCTCGATAGATATTGTATCCTTATTTCTGTGGTTGCTTGCGGCCGACCTTTCATCTATTGGCAAGCACTGTATAATTTCGCCGTCTAGTCCTACCACAAAATGCGAGCATACGGTTGTGGTAAATCTATTAAAATAATCTCTATTGTTTTGTGCGGTAGTGCCTGGATTTCCCGTATAGTGAACTACAATGTTTTTAATTTCTTTAAGCTCTGTTCCGCTTCGAGCTGTAATATTTGATATTAACTGGACGTCAACATAGTCAGGTACAGTAAGTGTTTGCACATTTAAGGACTGTTTTTTTAATTTTGGTAAATCTTTTTTAAAGATAACACCAATAAGCTTTATAGAACCGAGTATTATACCGAGTAGCAATAATATCAGCATTGTCCATCTAAAAATCAGTTTTGCTCTTCTTATTCGTTTTCTTTTTAATCGCTGTTTTTGTCTATAATCCATCAAAATCACCTTTTTACCTTTTCGAAGGTCAGCTTTGCTTTAAAGAGGTCTCCATCTATGGATATTTCAAAGTTTCCGTCCTGTAATTCAACAAAGCTTTTAGCAATAGAAAGACCTAAACCGCTACCCTCGGTATTTCGTGACTTCTCTCCCCTTACAAAGCGTTCGGTAAGCTCTTCGGATGAAATGTTAAGAGGACTTGCAGAAATATTTTTAAAGGTAACTATAACATCCTCATCTGTTTCTTCAAGGTTCAAATATACCCTAGTGAGCGGTTGAGCATATTTACAGATATTACTAAGCAGATTATCAAACACACGCCAAAGCTTTTGCCCGTCCGCCAAAATAATACAGTTATTGCAATTAAAATTAAGCACTACCTCAAGCTGTGCTGATTTTAGCTTTTCATCATACTCACCTAACGCCTGTGTTAAAAGCACATAGACATTACTAGGCTCTTTTCTGATTTCGAGGTTACCTGTCTGCGCCTTTGAAACCTCAACCAAATCCTCTGTTAGTCTTTTAAGACGAAGCGAGTGTTTTTCAAGTATCTCAGCGTATTCTGTAATTTTCTCATTATCACACTGCTCTTTCTTAATCAAATCAACATAGTTGATAATAGATGTAAGCGGAGTCTTTATATCGTGAGATACATTGGTTATAAGCTCGGTTTTAAGTCTCTCACTGCGAAGCTTTTCATCGATAGCACACGAAATATTATCATTTATACTGTTAAGATTATCGGCAAAATCTATAAGATCACCGTATAAGTATCTTTCGTCTATTTTATATTCTAAATGACCCTCTGCCATTGTTTTGCTGCCTTTTTTTATTTCTTTAAGTCCTATCGCATATACAAGCACCGGAACTGCCGCAGCTACATTTACACCCATCACCGAAAATATCTGCATATCGGTATCAAACCTAAACGTAAGTATTGCAAGCATATTAGCGATACAGACAAGCACTATAAAAAGTGCTATTTTTAAAACAGAAGGAATTCTTTTTATAATAAATTTAAAAAGCCTTGAAATCTTTTTTAGTATTAGTAAAATTATTTTTAAAGCTCTGTAAATAATAGTGTTTTCTAAAGGCTTTTTACATTTAATTCGGGTTGCAAGGCTTAACAGGAAAGCGAATACACAAACATAGGCTACTGTGTAAAAACCTAAGAAATAAACAACCGTTAAAAACCAACCGCTTATAAAATCTATCAGCGTAATACAAAAGCAAACTATTACTGTTAGAATTGCAAGATATAAATCAAGTGGGATTTTGTCTAAAAAATTAAGACTTATTTCTTCGCTTTTTTTGGTATGGCCTGCCGCACTAAAAGAAAATATAATTAAAAATATAGTTAAAGCGATTGATATGAGAAGTAAAAACGGCATAGCATATCGCATTGAATAGCCTATTTTTGTTATACTGTAAAGCACAAAAAATCGGTCGGTAAACTCCATTTTCTCAAGCACATAAACATTGACCTTTATAAGTTCTTTTTCTATGCGCTGTACAATTACATTGTTTTCTGTTGAGAAAAGCTTCACGGTACCGTTATATGATGAATAAACCTCATCCTCTGTATATATATTTCCGTTTTTATCAGCAAATTTTTCTACATAATATTCTCCGCTTGATTTAGCTATAATTTTTTCGTTTTTATAGTTTGAATAAAGCAGTTTGTCAGAAGCGTCCTCTACAGATATTCTAATATTTTTATCCTTGTAATAATATTCGGCGCTTTTGTAAAGATACCTATTATACGCATTGTTAATTTCGCTTGCAGCAGCAGCACCCATTACCGTTTGGCAAATATCGTCCTTGCTTCTTGTATAAAAATCACAATATACCATAAGACCAATACTTACCGCACTAATAATGGTTAGCATTATAGAAAAATATAATAAAATTAGTGATAGGGTTTTTGCCCAAATAGAAGATTTTAATTTCTCCATATCTATCTCACCGCCTCGAACTTATATCCGTGTGCCCAAACAACCTTTATATACTTTGGCTCTGCAGGGTTTACTTCGATTTTTTCTCGCAAATGCCTTATATGTACTGCAATAACACCCTCAGCCGCAAATCCGTTTTCATTTCTTATGCTTTCGTAAATTTCTCTTTGAGATAGCACCTTTCCTTTGTTTTCCATAAGGAGTTTAAGTATCTTATATTCGGTTGGTGTGAGTGTCGTTTCACATCCGTCAACCTTAACAATTTTGGCCTTATCGTTAAGCTCGACGCCACCAATTATTATAACATCTTTAGAAGCACTGCTTTCATCAACACCAAGCTTTGTATAACGTCTTATCTGAGACCGCACCCTTGCTATTAGCTCTACGGGATTAAAAGGCTTGGTCACATAATCGTCAGCGCCTATATTAAGACCTAGAACTTTATCATTGTCCTCTGACTTTGCGGTGAGTAATATTATCGGCATATTATGCTTTTCTCTAATTTTAAGCATCGCTTCTATTCCATCACATACAGGCATCATTATATCCATAATGATTAGCTGAATTTGTATACTATCGGCTAAAACCTGTGCCTCTTTACCATTAAAAGCAGTTATAACATTATAACCTTCGGCCTCAAGGTATATTTTAATGGCAGAAACTATATCCTTTTCATCGTCGCATACAAGTATATTATACATATTGACATCCCCTTTTTGTGTAATTTAAGTATAACAGAAAAAGATTTAAGAATAAAGGGGATAAATTATTAAGGTTTTATTAATAAAAAAAGAGCTTTTCCTTGTGGCGCACTCTCATACGGATTATGCCACAAAGGTAGCCCTTTTAATATTTAATAACTTTCTATTTTAATTCTATCTTTTTATATTATCTGAATATGTTTTAAAAGCTTGGTCAAAGTCTTTTCCTGCAAAGGCATATTCTATTTCTTTTTGGTCATCGATTTTAACCTTAATTGTACCATTTTCTTTGCTTGAATAATCGATAATCAAAATTTTTGTAGTTTCGGGCACAGCCCCGTTCATTTCGGTAGCTTCTCTAGCCTCATAGAAAAGCTCAGCTTTAATCACATCTTCTCCATCAAATGTAAGCTTTGTAACCCTGCCCTGACCATTATAAAAATCCGTTTCATACATACCTTCATTAAAATATTTTGTTTCATTCTCATCAATACCTAAGGTTACAAATAAATTTGGCCAATTTCCATTTTGAGTAGTAGTATCAGCGTTATTCCAAAATCCCGAAAGTTCACTCCAAACATTTTCTACATCAGCACTTTGTTGCTTGATAGGCTCACTACTGTTTTCACTTAATGAGGGTTCAGAGTTTTTACATGCCGAAAAGCTAAAGATAAAAGCCATAGCAATAAAAAAAGTTATAATTCTCTTCATAATTTTCCTCCTTAACATGAGTTAACTGTGTGATTGCCTTTGCAACTTCATAGTAGCATATGCCCTTTAATATGTAAAGTTACAGCTTTGTCACAAAAACTACAGTTTTGTTACCAACAAAAAAGGCTTCCCTTTCGGGAAGCCCTTTAATTTTAAGAAAAAGATTATAATTAATCGTTAATCTTAGTAACAACACCTGAACCAACGGTTCTGCCGCCTTCACGGATAGCGAAACGTAAGCCTTCTTCAATAGCGATAGGAGTGATGAGCTCAACATCCATCTCTACGTTATCACCAGGCATACACATTTCGGTACCTGCAGGAAGAGATACAACACCGGTAACGTCGGTAGTTCTGAAGTAGAACTGAGGACGATAGTTGTTGAAGAATGGAGTATGACGTCCACCCTCTTCCTTGTTCAATACGTAAACCTGACCATGGAACTTGGTGTGTGGGTTGATAGAGCCTGGCTTACAGAGAACCTGACCACGCTCAACTTCGTCACGGCCTACACCACGGAGAAGTGCACCAACGTTGTCGCCTGCCTCACAGTAGTCAAGAGTCTTACGGAACATTTCCATAGAAGTAACAACGGTCTTCTTTCTCTCGTCGGTAAGACCGATGATTTCAACTTCGTCACCTGCGTTTAACTGGCCACGCTCAACACGGCCGGTAACAACGGTACCACGACCAGAAATGGTCATAACGTCCTCAACAGGCATAAGGAATGGCATATCAGCCTTACGGTCTGGAGTTGGAATATAGCTATCAACTGCATCCATAAGCTCAGCAATAGGAGCATATACAGGATCAGCAGGATCGGTAGAAGCAGAATCGAGAGCCTGGAAAGCAGAACCCTTGATGATAGGAGTATCATCGCCTGGGAATTCGTACTTGTCAAGAGTCTCACGGATTTCCATCTCAACGAGCTCGAGAAGCTCTTCATCGTCAACAAGGTCAGTCTTGTTCATGAATACAACAATGTATGGAACGCCAACCTGACGAGCGAGAAGTAAGTGCTCCTTGGTCTGAGCCATAGGACCATCAGTAGAAGCGATAACGAGGATAGCACCGTCCATCTGAGCAGCACCGGTGATCATGTTCTTAACATAGTCAGCGTGTCCTGGGCAGTCAACGTGTGCATAGTGACGAGCGTCTGTCTCGTACTCAACGTGAGCGGTATTAATTGTAATACCACGCTCTCTCTCTTCAGGAGCCTTATCGATGTTTGCATAATCCTCGAATGATGCCTGACCCTTTAGAGAAAGGTATTTTGTAATTGCAGCGGTAAGGGTTGTCTTACCATGGTCAACGTGACCGATTGTACCAATGTTAACATGGGGCTTGTTTCTTTCAAATTTTGCCTTTGCCATTGTGATTTTCCTCCTTAAATATCGTGTTATTTATCACATAATCATAGTTTACCAAATAATACTTAAAATTTCAAGCATTATTTATAGTTTTATTAATCTTTCTTCGCTCTTGAAGAAATAATCTTTTCAGCGATGCTCTTTGGAACTTCCTTATAACCGTCTGGTTCCATTACATACTGACCACGGCCCTGTGTCTTAGAACGAAGGTCGGTAGCATAACCGAACATATCGCCGAGAGGTACTCTTGCGTTAATCTGCTTAACGCCTGCACGGTCCTCAAAGCCTTGTATCTCACCACGGCGAGAGTTAAGGTCACCGATAACATCGCCCATATACTCTTCAGGAACGAGAACGGTTACCTTCATAATAGGCTCTAAGAGGGCAGGATCTGCTATACGGCAAGCCTCTTTGAATGCCATAGAACCGGCAATCTTAAACGCCATTTCAGAGGAGTCAACCTCGTGATATGAACCGTCATAGAGGGTTACCTTAACGTCAACTACAGGATAACCTGCAAGAACACCTGCTTGTAATGCGCCTTGAATACCGTTATCAACAGCAGGAATATATTCCTTAGGAACGGTACCGCCTGTTACAGCGTTGATGAATTCGTAGCCCTTACCTGTCTCGTTAGGCTCAACAATAATCTTAACGTGACCGTACTGACCTGAACCACCTGACTGGCGCTTATACTTGGTTTCGTGGTCAACCTTCTTACGAATGCTTTCTTTATAAGCAACCTGAGGTGCACCAACGTTAGCCTCAACCTTAAATTCACGAAGTAGACGGTCAACGATAATCTCAAGGTGTAACTCACCCATACCAGCGATAATGGTCTGACCGGTTTCTTCGTCAGTGTAAGCCTTGAATGTTGGGTCTTCTTCTGCAAGCTTTGCAAGAGATAAGCCCATCTTTTCCTGACCAGCCTTGGTCTTAGGCTCAATAGCTACACGGATAACAGGCTCAGGGAAGTTCATAGACTCAAGTATTATAGGATGCTTTTCATCACAAAGAGTATCACCTGTTGTGGTGTTCTTGAGACCTACTGCAGCAGCGATATCGCCTGAGTAAACGGTTTCAATTTCTTCTCTGTGGTTAGCGTGCATCTGTAAAATACGGCCGAGTCTTTCTCTGTTCTGCTTAACAGAGTTGTAAACGCCTGTACCTGCATCAATGGTACCTGAATATACACGGAAGAAGCAAATCTTACCTACGAATGGGTCGGTAGCAATCTTGAATGCGAGAGCTGCAAATGGCTCATCGTCGCAAGAATGTCTAACTTCCTCTTCATCGGTATCAGGGTTTACACCCTTGATAGCTTCAACGTCGGTAGGAGCAGGCATATAATCAACAACAGCATCAAGGAGTGGCTGAACACCCTTGTTTCTGTAAGAAGTACCGCAGCAGATAGGAACCATTGTGTTGTTAATGGTAGATACGCGAATAATCTTCTTAATCTGCTCTGTTGTAGGCTCTTCGCCTTCGAAATATTTTTCCATAAGCTCTTCATCTTGCTCAACAATGTGCTCGATGAGTTCTGTACGGTACTTGTTAGCGAGTTCTAACATATCCTCAGGGATAGCTTCCTCTCTAACATCTTTACCAAGGTCATCATAATAAACAATAGCCTTCATTTCAACTAGGTCGATGATGCCCTTGAAGGTGTCCTCAGAGCCGATTGGCAACTGAATCGGAACACCGTTGCAGTTGAAACGGTCCTTAACCATTGTAAGAACGCGATAGAAGTCAGCACCCATAATGTCCATCTTATTAACATAGATCATACGTGGTACTTTATATTCGTCAGCCTGACGCCATACGGTTTCAGACTGTGGCTCAACACCGCCCTTTGCACACAAAACGGTTACAGAACCGTCAAGTACACGAAGTGAACGCTGAACTTCAACTGTAAAGTCAACGTGTCCAGGGGTGTCGATGATATTGATACGATGGTCTTTCCAGAAACAAGTGGTAGCAGCAGAAGTAATGGTAATACCTCTCTCCTGCTCCTGTTCCATCCAGTCCATAGTTGACGCGCCGTCATGAGTTTCACCTAACTTACGGTTAATACCGGTATAGAAAAGGATACGCTCTGTTGTGGTAGTTTTACCTGCGTCAATGTGAGCCATAATACCAATATTTCTTGTCATTTCAAGTGATACTTTTCTTGGCATTTTAACCTCCATCCGCTTTAAGCGGTCATTAGCATTGACAGAATACTACCATCTGTAGTGAGCAAAAGCCTTGTTTGCTTCTGCAGTTCTGTGCATTTCTTCACGTCTCTTAACGGAGTTACCTAAACCGTTAACTGCATCTAAAATTTCAGCTGCAAGACGTTCCTTCATTGTACGCTCATTACGAGCACGGCTAAACATAGTTAACCAACGCAGAGCTAGTGTCTGCTTTCTTTCCGGACGAACCTCAAATGGCACCTGATAGGTGGCACCACCCTTACGAACAGCCTTACATTCGAGCTGTGGCATAATGTTTTCCATAGCTGCATCGAAAGCTTCAAGTGGGTCCTTTCCGGTCTTTTCACTGATAATGTCGAAAGCACCGTAAACTATCTTCTGTGCTACACCCTTCTTACCGTCAAGCATAATGTTGTTGATAAGACGGGTAACCTTCTTTGAATTGTAGATAGGATCCGGCAATACATCACGTTTTGCAATAAAGCCTCTTCTTGGCACTTTACTTCCCTCCTTCATAGTGATGATATCATAGGTACTCGAGTTTTTGAATTCCCCGTAGAACCAAGCAAGGCGAATATAATATATATAAACGCCGCTGTGGTATACAGCAGAGATTCTTTCATTTTAATTACTTCGCACCTGCTTTTGGTCTCTTTGCTCCATATTTGGAACGGGACTGCATTCTGTTTGCAACACCCTGTGTATCAAGGGTACCTCTTACGATGTGGTAACGCACACCAGGAAGGTCCTTAACACGACCGCCACGGATAAGAACAACGCTGTGCTCCTGAAGATTGTGGCCTATACCTGGAATGTAAGCAGAAACTTCGATTCCGTTTGATAGACGTACTCTTGCGATTTTACGGAGTGCAGAGTTAGGTTTCTTAGGTGTAGAGGTTTTAACAGCTGTGCAAACGCCACGCTTTTGAGGTGAATCATTATCGGTTAAACGACGATTCATAGAGTTAAAGCCCTTAAGTAGAGCAGGAGCTTTAGCCTTCTTCTCAATTGTCTGACGACCGTTGCGAACTAACTGGTTAAAGGTTGGCACTATTCCATTTCTCCTTTCTTTTAAATTTTGGCATAACGAAAATGCACGCATTTTCACACGCTAAAATATAATATCATCAAAAAACGCATTTGTCAACAAAAAATTTAAAAATCGGCCCTCTTTTTTGGCACAAGTCCAGTAAAAACGGACAATAGAAAAAAGCGACCTCCTATGGTAGAATTAAAACAACTACCATAGGAGGTTTTGTTATGTCAAGAAATTATCGTCATATAAACGAATATGAAAAAGAAATATTAGAGATGAGAA